>JAXGPL010000009.1:0-121237 GCA_040766985.1 Bacillota bacterium | reverse complement strand
ATCGGGCGGCAAAAAGGTTGACGCTCGTTTGCTGGCGCAGCTAGATGGCACGCCAGGAATTCAGTCGGCGTGCTATCAGGTGTCCGGCCAGTTTGCTGTAACATCGGTGGATGGTACACCGACCGTTCTCTATGGGGTTGGCTCTACCAGTGATTTCTTCGCTGTCGAGCGCCTCTCACTTGATGTCGGCAGAGTGCTTAGCGACGACGACCGTGAGGCTTGCGTTGTAGGTCCAGTCGCCGCCCGGAAGCTGTTCGGCCGTGGCGACGCAGTCGGCCAGACACTGACCATCGGTCCTACGTCATATAAGGTCGTGGGTCTCCTAGAGGACCACCTTAGCGACCTTTCGGACGGGAGCTGGCTCCCCGACTGGTCGGTGATTGTCCCCGCCAGTCAAGAAAGCACATTCCCGTTCATCCCAGGAAACCGACATCACCAGGTCTCGATTGAGTTCGTCGATGACGCAGCCTTGGCCGCCGGCGAACCGGAACTGCGCGCGGCCGTGGCGGCTTTGGGGTTTGATGTCGATACTCAGGTCACCAGACCTCTGGTCGAGGTGGGAGCTATGCGCGACGTTCGTGTGGGACAGGAGCGCGCCTTTCTCGTTTTCGCCGGTCTTTCCGGGTTGATGGCCATAACCAACCTAGCAAACTACATGTTTGTTCATGTCAGGGCCAGGCGGCGGGAGATTGCCATACGCAGGGCAATCGGCTGCAGCCGTGGTACTATCGCGGCTCTGCTCATCAAGGAAGCCCTATCATTGTGTTCTCTGGGTGGCCTAATGGCGCTCCTCGTATCAACGGCGGCTGTGGTGATGGTCTGCGGCTCACAGTCTGCTGGGGTGGTCAGTCATGTCAGGGCTGGAGCTATCTCTTTCGGGGCTGCATCCATCATGGCGCTCGCGGGCACCCTGCTGCCTGCTTTCCAGGCCTCGCGGCTGGACCCGGCGGAAGCACTAGGGAGAGGAGAGTAGCCAGTGATAGCGCAGCTTAAGGATGTCCACCGGTACTTCCGCAAAGGTGAATCTCTGGTTAAGGCGGTCAACGGCGTGAGTCTCGCCATCTATGAGGGTGAGATTGTGGCAATCATGGGCCCCAGCGGGTCTGGCAAATCCACGCTGATGTACCTGCTAGGTGGGTTGATGCGACCATCCGGAGGCGAGGTGTGGTTGCACGGAGTGAATGTCAGCAAGCTTGACGATTACGCGCTCTCGGCGATGCGCCTGCGGACAGTGGGGTTTGTGTTTCAGAGCTATAACCTGATTCCCGATCTCTCGGCACTGGAGAATGTCGCGCTGCCGATGGCTTACGCCAGAGTATCGAAACAGAAGCGCCTCAGGCGAGCCGAGGAACTACTCACTTCGGTCGGTCTAGCTCACCGGTTAGGCCACTACCCCTCTGAGCTGTCAGGTGGGGAAGAACAGCGCGTAGCTATCGCTCGGGCATTGGCTAACGAGCCGCGTCTAGTACTGGCTGACGAGCCTACAGGCAATGTGGACTCTGCGACCAGGGAGCAACTTCTTGACCTACTGGCTCATCTATGCGACCAGGGGCATACAGTTGTCATAGTCACTCACGATCCAACCGTTGCCGACCGCGCGGGCAGGGTCCTCAGGATGGAGGACGGGAGATTAGAGGTGAAAATCGCGGAGAACTCCACAAAGAGGGTAGCTGCTGAGGTACCAACAGCTGACAGAACTTTGGAGTTCTAGTGATCATCTGGGATCTGGAACCTGCCAAGTTCCCTTCAGCAGTTATTTCCCTGTGACGGCCCCATACTGTGCGTAACCTCGGTAGGCACGGTGGTCATATAGGGCTTCCCCTGCCCGCAGTTCCTGTAGCTGGTCTTCGGTGGCGAGCAGAGCCCAACATAGCCACTGTGGCTGGCGTGCGATCGACTCAATGCCCTCAGACTACCGGCCGTCAACATGCACATACACATCCAGCGGCGTGAATGCGGCCGTGGCATGACCGAGTCTGGACTGCGCAACATCCCGTGCGCAGGAGCAGGACACTGGCCAGTACAGTCATCGCTGGGCCTTTCAGACGTGGGCTCGGAGATAGCAGGCCGTGCCTGTCGTGCTGTTCGCTCTGCGGGGGGCAGTACCTACTGGATGTTGCCCGCCTGCGCAACGTCCATCACCCTCGGGGGGTATTTCGTATCGTCGTTACGCCGTTCCATACCAGGTAGAAGGCGACGACAATCGAACCAACAGCATCTATGTGGCGTGTCGCCGGATGCATCGGAGCGAAGGCGACGGCGGTCAGCGACGCAACCACGCAACAATCCACAAAGGACTTGGCCCGGTACAGCTTGGCCTGGACAGAGAGGATCGCGTCGTGTTTCTCCCTGTTCATTGCCTGGTAGCGAAAAGAAAACCACGTGTTTGTCACAAGCCCAAGAAACGCGATGATTAGCCCCGGGATAACGTTCCCCTTCTCCGAGTACCGGGAGAAGCTGTGAAGAGCAACGTAGAGCATCGCCAGCCCTGAGAAGCACATCGCTCCGCCAACGCTCAGATTGGCGGATCGCTCAAGCCGGTCCTTTCCCGCTACATCTACGTCACCTCGCCGGACCAAGCGATAGACCAACCAGGAGATGAAGATGACTCCCAATTCGGTTGTGCGTCTCAGGAAGTCTGCCAGTTGGGTTGCAGAATAGCTGTTCAGTACCGCATATCCCGTAACCAGCGGCCCTGGGGCGCTGAGCAGCAGTGAGCTAAGGAGCGTCTTCTCGCCCTTGCTGGCTTCTTTCTGCATGACTTACAACCCCATGTGCTCAAGGAGAATGGTGAGAGCGAATACGGCGGCCGCAGCGGCAAAAGGAACTGTCACCGTATCCATGCCACGGCGGGTGAATAGCTCGACGGCAGCGCATATCGGCGCGACCACTAGCCCAATGCCGAGGCAGACATACCAAGGCTGTGCCATTGACACCGACAGCGTCACAGTGATCGCGAGGAGTGAAACCCCATACATGGCGAGGGTACCTTCGAGTGTCTTCTTGCCATCGACCCGGCGGTGTGTGATGTACCGGCGCCCGTAGTACTTACCGATCAGCGCGGCAGCGGCATCACCAAATCCCCAGGCCATAACCGCAGCAAGGATGATGAACTTTGACTCAGCGCCCCTCAATCCCCAAAAGACTGCGATGAGGGTTGCCTCCATCAGAAATGCGGCGATCAGACTTGTCCTTACTTCGCCACTGCTTCGCTCGGCAAAAAAGGCGCTGTATCCCGGTAAGAGCTCTGCAAAGTAGAGCACTGGATAGATGAGCGCAATAAGGGCGACTGCCGAAATCGCTGCCGCATACCAGGTGTGGAAGCCATACAGGAAGACAATCACGGACAGGACCACGACGATATGCAGCATTTTCCGGAATAGTTCCTGTGGCAGCGTAAGGTGCCTTCTCAGCACCAGCAACGATGCAACCATGACCACAAAGTAGCCAATCAGAATCCCGAACCCGAGCGCGTTCTCCAAGAGCACACCTAGTTGTCCTTCACAGTCTGTCTGTTGGAAAAGTTGCCTGCTATCCGGGAGAGCATGGCGACGATGCGCTCGAATTCGTGGTCCGCTATGCCCTGCCTCGCTAGAGCGTAGACGCGGTCGTAGATCCCTTCAACGTCAGGTCCGACGTCAATCGCTTTCTCCGTAAGCGAAATGCTTGAGGCTCGCCGATCATCCACCTGCCTGATGCGTCTTACATACCCTTTATCCTCAAGGGAATCGACCGCTCGGGATATGGCAGCCTTACCGATGTCCAATTGCGCGACAAGCTGCTCTTGGCGTAATCCGTCACCGGCCACCAACAGATGGAGCAAGATGTTCCCTTCGGCACTGGAGAGATTCAGCGGTCTGAGTTCGGAATTGATGAGCTGCCTGGCTGAACGGATGATGCCATGCGCGTGAAGCCAAATGTCCCGTATCGATGACATAACAAGCCCCTGACTCACCAGTGAATCATACCGCGTATTAGTTGACTAGTCATCTGGATTCTGCCCTCAATGGAAGGCCTGGACCGATGCTCAACCGATCGGCGCGACAGTGGGGAGGAGTGACATCGTTTTTGACCGCTGTTGGGATGGCACTGTCAAAGCCAGGACGCGGTGCAATTCCGATCCGAGTCGATATGTCTCGAGGGATCGCGGGAGGGAGGCGGATGGCAGAAGAACCGGCATCACAGGAGCGCCTGGAATGGTCGTGCTCTATCAACAGACCAGCCCCGGCTACGCCGCGTCGAGTCGGGAACGGAACCTTGACCTTGTGGCAAGACATATCCTGACCAACAGCAGCATCAGCGGAACCTCAATTAGAACTCCAACCACAGTCGCTAGTGCAGCACCGGAGCCTAATCCAAAGAGAGTGGATGCCGTCGCGATGGCAACCTCAAAATGGTTGCTGGCGCCTATCATCGCAGACGGAGCAGCATCCTCATATGTCAGGCCAATCGCTTTGGCTGCGACGTACCCGGTGGTAAAGATCAACAAGGTCTGCAAGATCAAGGGCAGTGCAATCATCCCAATGACTGCCGGCTGCTTAAGGATCACCCCGCCCTGCAACATGAACAAGAAGATGAGGGTCAAGAGTAGCGCTGTCATCGAAACCTTACCCGTGTGCTTGAGGAACACGCTCTCGTACCACTCAATGCCTCGCGTCCTTACAAGGTGGGTGCGCGTGAGGTATCCCGCAACGAGAGCAACGCCGACATAGAACATGATTGTGAAGAAAAGAGTAGCAAAGGGTACTGCGATGTCGGACGCGCCGAGCAGCCAACTCCCAAGCGGTGCATAGAGGACCAGCATAGATAGCGAATTGACAGCAACCATCACCAGGGTATGGCCCATAAAACCCCGCGCGAGGTAACTCCACACCAATACCATTGCTGTGCAAGGAGCAATCCCAAGGAGGATCATCCCCGCCTGGTATGAGCTGGCCATATCGGATGGGATCAGTCCTCGCCAGATGTGCTGCATGAACAACCAAGCAAAGAAGAACATGCTAAATGGCTTGATCGCCCAGTTCACGGCCAGGGTTAGCAGCACCGGTTCGGGATTGCGGACCGCTTCGACTACCTCGTTGAAATCGATTTGCACCATGATCGGATACATCATGGCAAACAGAAACACCGCTACCGGCAAGTTGACGTTGGCAATGCTGAGGCTATTGAGGGTTTCGGCGGCCCCAGGGAGCAGAGCCCCGAGGCCGATGCCTACTGCCATACACAACAAGACCCAAACCGTCAGATACCGCTCGAAGAAGCCAAGGTCCCTGGCCGTCTCCAGGCGCCTGACGCGGTCGCCGGACGGATCAGCAATCGGGTGGTCGGTGTTCATTGCGGCGGCCCCTCTCTACTCCGCGCTGCGGTTTTGGTTGAAAATGCTTGTTACTTCTTGATGGTTTCCTCTTTCTCGCTCACGGTCGCAGGCCCGGAGTCTGCTTCTTCGTCTTCCACTTCCTCGATCTTGACATCACAACAACACGCCTTCTTCCGGGGCGCAAACAGGTTGAAGATGCCACCCTTCTTGGTCTCCTGTGCCAACGCGATGACCTTCTTTCCTAGACTATATTGAAGACAAGACCAGCCAACGTAGCCGTCATGAAGACGACTGCCACAAACACTGCTACCAGGCGCGCCTTGAAGATTCCAGCCAGCATGCTCATTTCGGGCACACTCATCCCCGCGCCGCCAATCACTAGAGCGATAACAGCTCCAATGCTCATTCCCTTTTGCGTCAGGGCCACAGCAATGGGTATGACGGTCTCCGCGCGTACGTACAGGGGAATGCCTACCACCGCCGCAACCGGTACTGCCGCCGGGTTTCGGGGGCCGGCCAGCTTGACGACAAAGTCGCCGGGGACGTAGCCATAGACGACCGCACCGACCGCTACTCCAGCAATCAGATATGGGAGCACCCCGCGAAAGTCAGCCCACGCGCTGGAAAATGCCGCCCGCAGCTTCATACCAAACGTGTCGGATACATCAGACTCGGCGCGTCCTCCGATGACGCGGACCTTCTTTACGTACTTGGCAAAGCCCAGTTTGGCCAGCAGTGAGCCGCTAAGGACCGATACGATGAAAGTGACTGTAGCGTATACAACGCAAGTCTTGGGTCCCAACAGCGCCAGGAACATGGCAAGAATGATCGGATTGAGGAGCGGCGAGGCCAGCACAAAGGACATAGTCGCCCCGAAGGGTACCCCGGCCCGCAAGAGGCCTACGGTCATCGGGATTGTCGAACAGGAACAGAACGGCGTTACGGCTCCGAGCGCGGCGCCCAGGATGTTGCCGAGGATGCCCTTCCTTGAGAGCCAGCGGCGCAAGGTTTCATCGCGCAGGTTGGCAAAGACAAGCCCGACTAGCGTGCTGATACCTAAGAACAAGACCGTTAGTTCCGCGAAGATCAAGGCAAAGAACTTGAGCGAAGTATAGAGCGCATTCACTACTCACGATCTCCTTCACCATGCGTGGTCCTCGGTTCCTTAGCAATCGGGAAGATGACCTGTTGGGATTTCAGGATCCTCGATTACCTGGCCAACACAGCACAAGCCCTTCTGCCAGATGTCCCTGCCGGCCATGTATGCCTCCTGTCCCTTCCGCGTAACTGAGTAGACCTTGCGAACTCGACCGCTCACGGTTTCTTGGTGACAAGTGGCACATCCGCATTGCTCGAACTCCCGGAGCACGGGGTAGACGGTACCTTCGTTGGGAACGCAAAAACCGTTCGTCATCGTATCCACGCGGCGGATAATCTCGTATCCGTGAGCCGGGCCCTCACAGAGCGCCCGCAGGATGAAGAACTTACATAGACTTGCATTGAGGATCGAGGTCCAGTACCCGCTGGCCGTGTAATCCTTCGTCACAGAGATACACCTCGACCCTCAAGGTATCACTCTGCCGCGGAGCTGTCAATCTGCTCTGAGCTGGGAGGCTGACCTAGGCGATGGATCATCCAAACGTGTCCGAGGGAGGCACACTGGTTGCAGCCGCGCCCTGTATATGGCAGGCCGTGATCGTGACGACATGGAGGTGCTGATCCTGGAATCCGACGAGATCTGGCAGAGCCTCCGTCGCGCTCTTGGGTCATTCATCCGTCACCGTGTCGGAAACCTTGAGGACGCTGAGGACATCCTTCAGGAAGTGCTGGACAGCAATATGGCCTCACCTGAGGATGAGCCGGACGCAGACGCGGGCCGGCGGCTTGCGGGCTGTCTTGCGGCGATGATCGATGAACTCCCCGCGCCTTATCGGGAGGCAATCACACTCGTCGAACAGGACGGGATGACCCAGCGCGAGTATGCCGCCAGGTGCGGCCTCTCAGTCTCCGGCGCCAAAGCGCGCGTCCAGCGTGCCCGCAAGAAGCTCAAGGCCAAACTCCTCGGCTGTTGTCGCGTCGAACTTGACCGGTTGGGAACCATCATTGACTACCAGTATCTCGATGACCTGCAGCAATACTGCCAGAGGCAGCATCCTTCCGTTCCGCCGAAGGCGATGATCATCGAGGCGGTCTTGAGGGAGGTCTTCTCGCCTGAGCAGGGACCGGGCGAACAACGGCCGACGGAGTTCGAACTTCCTGCAAATCTCAAGCGCTTCTTCGCGGACCGCGACGGATGTGCATGCTGCGGTTTAATTCGGCCGACTGGGGAAAAAGCCAGCTAGGCCGAGACTCCCTAGCAGACTGTCACCTTTGTGGCCGCTCTACTATCACTTCCGATAGTTATCGTTCGCCCCAAGCTCCGCTACTCTTAATACTGGATTCCGAAGTATGGCAACTAGATGAGCCCGTTAGTGTGGGTTTGCCGGATACCGGGCTCAGGCGGAGGAAATGCCGATGCGAAGAACCTTGTTGATTGCGTCCATTCTGTCATTGGTACTGCTAGGAGTCACCGTTGCGGCGGAGGCGGCTCCGACGGTGTGGTCCGGGCCGGGCGACGTCACCGCTTCCCAAGTGCGCAACTCCAGCCAGTTCTGGCTGGCCAAACCGGCCAACACGGTGGAAGGCGACCTGCTGGTTGCCCAGATAGTGTATCGTCTCGACTACTCAAGTCCCTGGATTGACACACCCAACGGCTGGCGTCGGCTAAGCGTGTCCAGGTATCTGGACCTGCATGAGATGGCGACTTTCGTAAGGCGCGCCGGACCCGACGAGCCTAGCCAGTATATGTTTTCGGCAACCGGCTATGAAACAGGATTTCTGGATTGGTGTGGGGCGATCATCCGATATACAGGCGCCCATGACGCGTACGGCTCCTCGATCAACATGGGGGCCGGGGGCGAAATGCTCGCTCCCGACATCAATGTCCCTGCCGGCACAGTGATTCAGGCAGTCTACGCCATGAAGTATGGGACCTCGATGGCCCCCACCGACGCCGGCATGACCGTGCGATACCACTACTACGCACACATGCCCCAGATGGGTATCTTGGCCTCCACGCAAGAGCGGATAGGAGGCCTGACGGGAAGCCGGATCGCCACGGGTTCAGGCGACTACTGGTTGGCGGAGATGATCGCGGTCCACCCCGAGGGCGTTTCAGCACCTGTCGTCGTAGTCAACCCGGTTGATCAGACGGTCACCTATGGCCAGGACGCCCAGTTCTACGCGGCGGTCAACGGCGTTGTCGCACCTTGGCCCGCGATACAGTGGCAGGTTAGCGCCGACGATGGCCTGACCTGGGCCGACGTCGCCGGGGAGACGTCAACCCGGATGACGATCACCCGGCCGCCCGTCGCTTGGGACGGGTATCTCTACCGGTGTATCTTTGACAATGGCTTCGGTGATCCGGCAGCAAGCAGCCCTGCAAGGCTGACCGTGAACCGCAAAGCCCTGACCGTTGCCGCGCTTGACAGGAGCAAGCTCTACGATGGTCAGGTATTCCCGTACGATGGCTTTGAGTTCGGATGCTCAGGGTTTATCACTGGCGAGGACGGCGGCGTCCTCTCTGGGTCGGTCACGTACAGCGGCGACGCCGTCGCTGCCTTCGACGCCGGCACATATCGGATTGGTCTTTCGGGTGACCTGGCGGCAGCCAACTACTCCGTCACCTATGCCGACGGATGGCTGACGATCAACCGCCGTCCGGTGACCGTTACCGCGGATGCAAAATCCAAGGTCTACGGCGAGCCCGACCCCGAACTCACGTACCAACTCACGTCGGGCAGCCTGCTTGAAGGTGACGCGTTCTCGGGCGCGATGGCCCGGGCCGCTGGGGAGAACACCGGTAGCTATACCATCGGGCAGGGAACCTTGACCCTGGGTGACAACTATGCCGTCACGTTTGTCCCGGCCTACCTGACGGTTGAGCAGCGGCCGCTGACGGTCGCCGCCGACGGCAGGAACAAGCCCTATGGAGATGCGGACCCGGCCCTGACCTGGCAGATCTCATCTGGAGATCTGGTCGGCTCGGACCGCATATGGATCAGCTTGCGTAGGGTCGCCGGCGAGGAGCTGGGCCAGTACCAGATATCCAACACCTACTTTTACGTCTCGCCGGGCAACAACTACGCCCTGACATACATTCCGGCCAACCTGACAATCGAGCCCCGGCCTGTGACGATCACCGCCCAGGCGAAGGCCAAGGCTTACGGTGATCCCGACCCGGCCCTGACGTACCAGATCACCTCCGGGAGTCTCGTGTCGGCGGATACCTTCACGGGGACCCTCATTCGCCAGCCCGGAGATAACGTCGGGAGCTACGAGATCCAGCAGGGCACGGTAGCGCTCAACTCCAACTACAGACTGACCTACGTGCCGGGTATTCTGACCGTATCGCCGAGGCCGGTTACAGTTACCGCCGACGCCAAGGCCAAGGACTACGGAGAGGTTGACCCGGCGCTAACGTATCGGATCACGTCGGGAAGCGTGGTTTCACAGGACGAGTTTACCGGTGCATTGACGCGGGATGCAGGCGAATCAGCGGGGACCTATCCGATCAGGCAGGGCGACCTTGCCCTCAGCTCCAACTACGCGCTTAGCTATGTGGGGGCCGATCTGACGATTTCATTGCGGTCGATAACCATCGCGGCTGACCCGGCGGCTAAGGTCTACGGGGATGCCGACCCCCCGTTCACCTATCACATAGCCTCGGGAAGCCTGTTGCCGTCCGACGGATTCAGCGGCGCCCTAACCCGGTCGGCCGGCGAAGGTACCGGCAGTTACTCGATCCAGCAGGGCACAGTCGCAATTGACGACAACTACGCGATTACCTTCGTGTCGGCCAACCTGACCATCTCGCCGAAACCGGTCACGGTCTCCGCCGACGCGGCGGGCAAGACGTACGGCGACCTCGATCCGCCTCTGACATACACGATCACGTCGGGTAGCCTGGCGTTCACCGACGGATTCAGCGGCGCTCTCGGCCGTGCCGCAGGCGAAGCAGTAGGTACCTACCCGATTTCACAGGGCAGCCTGGCTCTCAGCGCCAACTACACGCTGAGCTATGCCCCGGCAAGTCTGACGATCTCGCCACGGCCGGTGACCATTGCGGCCGACTCCAAAATCAAAGCCTACGGCGACAGCGACCCCGACCTGACGTATCAGGTTATGTCCGGAAACCTCGCGTTCGCGGACGCCTTTACGGGGGCGCTCGCCCGCGAGGAGGGTGAGGCGCCGGGTGAATACACGATCGGCCAAGGCAGCGTTGCGCTTGGCCCCAACTACCAGCTGAGCTACGTCCCGGGCACCCTGACCATTGCCCGGCGGGTCGTCACCGTTGCCGCCGACGCCAAGAGCAAGACCTACGGCGACAGCGACCCGGCCCTTACCTATCAGATCATAGGGGGTAGCCTGGTTTCGCCCGCCGACTTGACTGGGGAGCTCGCTCGCGAGGCGGGCGAAGATGCCGGCAGTTACTCGATCAACCAGGGGACCCTGGCCCTTGGCGACCACTACACGTTGACCTACGTACCGGCGGCCCTCACGATCACAGCCAGGCCGGTTACGGTGGCCGCAGATCCCGGGCTATCCAAGATCTACGGCGATAGCGATCCGGAATTCACGTACCGGATCACGGCCGGCAGCATAGCCTTTGCGGACACGTTCACAGGGGCGCTGAGCCGTGAGGCCGGCGTGAACGTGGGCGTCTACGAGATCCTGCAGGGCACTCTGACCCTCGGCGACAACTATGCCGTCACCTATGTGCCGGCAGACTTCACCATTACGCCGAGGTCCATCTGCATTGCCGCCGAACCAAAGACGAAGACCTACGGCGAGGACGACCCGCCCTTGACCTATCAGATCACCTCGGGCAGTGTGGTGCCCGGGGACGTGATCAGTGGCAGCCCAAGCCGCGAAGGCGGCGAAGATGTGGGCACCTACTGCATCGCGCGGGGCGACATTGACATCAACAGCAACTACGATCTGCGGTTCGAGCCTGCGGCCCTTAGCATCGTTCCCAGGCCCGTCACCGTTACCGCGGACGCGAAGACCAAGATCTACGGCCAGTCAGACCCCGACCTTACCTACCATATAGCGGACGGCAGCCTCTCGTTCTCAGACGGATTCACGGGCACCTTGACCCGGGAAACCGGCGAGGCCGTCGGGCGCTACGAAATCCGCCAGGGCAGCCTGGCTCTGAGCGCAAACTACAAACTCACCTACGTGGCAGCACAGTTAACGATCATGCACCGGCAGGTCGTGGTCGTCGCGGACGCCCAGACCAAGCTGTACGGTGAGGACGACCCGATCCTGACCTACAGGGTCGCATCGGGAAGCTTGGTCACCGGAGACGACTTCACCGGTACATTGGCAAGGGATCCGGGCGAAAAACCTGGTATCTACGCTATCCGGCTGGGAACGCTCGCGTTGCCGGCCGACTACGATCTCCAATACGGCGGAGACAGTCTTTCGATCCACTACGGGATGACAGGCCTCCTGGCCCCCTTCGACAACGCGGAGGGAGTGTCCAAGGTTGGGGCGGTATTACCGCTGAGATGGCGGTACACCGACTTCCAGGGCGCAGTCGTACCTAGCTCAACGGCCAATCCGGCGATCACCATCAGCTTGGTTGGGGGGCCCGAACTCCGCCCCGTAGCCACGCCTGGCAAGACAGGTCTCAGGTATGAAGCCAAGGAACTCATGTGGGTGTTCAACTGGTCCACCAAGAAGCTTGACCCTGGTGTGTACCGGATTTGCATCACAAGCAACGAGACCGGTCAGGTAGAGCAGTTCGAGGTCCGGCTGATACCCTGACCATGCAGCCGTATACACGGTGCCTCGAAGCAGAAGGGAGCCGCCCAAAGCCGGCGGCTCCCCTTCTTTATGGCAGAAGAATGCACGCCAGAGAGGGAGATGGAGCTGGCCACGGCAACTAGCCCCTGACGACGGGCTGGAACAGAGGGTGTTTGGTCGTAACGCCGAACGCCGGGAAGAGCCGGTGGATGATCAGCTCACGGTTAACCAGCAGCAACAGGAAGGCGATCGCCTGGACCACGTACCTGTTGATACCGAAGCCTGCGACAATGCCACTGATATCCCCACCGAAGACGAACGGCATCAGCGACAGGTTAAGTGGGTCAAACAACATAAAGATGAAGGCCAGCCAGTACCCGGAGCTACTGATGAACCGGTTCTTGGCACGCGAGAAGGCATGCCTGCACGCAAAGAACAGATAGCCCAACAGCAGCGTGACCAGGTTGCTCACGCCGGAAATGTAACCCCATTTGACGCCGACCCGCTCCGCGACCGGGGTCTTGAAGATGACCTCGTAGCCATATGGACGGACCCGGAAAGCCTGGTACTCGTCGAACGCCAGGGCCATCAAGGCATGCATGCCTTCATGAATGGTGATAAACAGCACAATCGCCAGAATCAGACCGAGGTACCTTTTCATATCCGGTGCCCCCACGATTTCATTCAAGATGATTATAGCAAAGCGGCCACGAGGCGGAGCAACCATGTCCCAGCGGCACTCGGTCCCAGCCGCACTGTAGGGACCTTGCCCTGTCGGGCAGTAAACATCTCCTGTTAGCCAACAACACGCTAGTCTTGGAGGATGTGGGCCTTGCTGAGAATCGACCACCGTGGTACCGGGCTTGTCCTTGACTACCTACACACGCTTGGGTCGGGGCGGAGACTCTCGCGGGAGGCAATCCGGGAGATCGCGTTCGATCCAGGTTACGTCTTTCTCCTTGAGCGGACGCGGGCGATCATCCGCCAGTTCGGCGGCAAGGATTCGGACGCTGAGGGGCTGACGACGGAGGAACTCGAGCGCTGCCTTGATGATTACTCCGAAGGGCGGGCCTGGGAAGGGCATCGCTTCTTCAGTCGTTTCGTTACGGCCCTGGAGCAAGCCCGGCAAGACCTGCCCCGGCACTGTGAGGTCTACGAGGCCGTCGGGAGACTCCAACCTGGTACCCTGGAGCAAGAAGTTCTGAATCGCCTGCCCACGGGCGCAAGCATTGACAGCACGGCCTATTTCCTCGCTGAAACCCATACTGACGCCTACGCCTTCAAGCGAGACGTGGTCATCAGCTTCTGGCCTCTCAAGCTGGCAGGCGGACGGCCGGTGTGTACCGGCATGCCTGTCGAGAACGTGCTCAAACATGAACTCCATCACATCGGGCTCGCCTCCGTCCTCCCCGAGCCTTACTCCTCGGACAGGACGCCCAGCACACCGGGAGAATTGGCCCTGGCCCTTGTCGGGGCCGTATCCGGGGAGGGCTCAGCCACGATGTTCTTCACCCCCTATGACGCCCCCATGGCGGACCCCAAGAGATGGGAGAAGACAGTCCAGGACCTCCCGATGCACTACCGGGACCTGGAGAACGGCCTTTGCGACCTCATCGGGGGACGTCTTGAGGTTTCCGAGGGGATGAAGACCCTTCCCGCACGATTTCTCGGAGCATACGAAGGCCGGCACCTGCCGGCGATCTACATCCTCGGCGTGGACATGTGCAGGCGGATAGCCGCGGAACGAGGAGAGGAAGGGCTGGTGGAGCTACTCCGCTCCCCCGCGCGGTTCCTGCAGGCCTATAGCGAGATAGCCGCGCGAGGAGACAATTCCCGGTTCTCAGCGGATGTGATCCAAGCCATCCAGGCAGCCGAGGATGCCGCTATGGCTAGCACCTAACCCCCAGCTATTCACCCTTCGCGGGACTGAACGTAGAATGCAGCAACAACCCGCGAAAGGATGGAGATAGATGTACAACGCTTACCCCGGGAATCCGTATTACTCAGCCGGCCCGGCAGCCAAGTGTCCGCCGTATTCCCACAAACCCTGCCCGCTGGTCCCCCCAGGGCTGACGGACTACGGGCCGCACCCATTTGTCATCAACATCGAGGAGGCAACAACTGACAACCCAGCCTTCCGTGTGGCTTTGTGGACGGGAGAACACCTGCAGCTTACCGTGATGAGCATCGACGTCGGGGACGACATTGGTCTCGAAGTGCACCCGGACGGCGATCAGTTCATACGAGTCGAGGAGGGCCAGGCGGTTGTTCTGATGGGCGACAGCCCGGACGCGCTGACCTATCAGGCCGGGGCCTCCGATGACTACGCAATCTTCATACCGGCCGGCAAGTGGCACAACGTGATCAACATAGGCTCGAAACCACTCAGGGTCTACGTGATCTACGCACCCCCTGAGCATCCGCGGGGTACAGTCCACCTCACGAAAGCCGACGCCCAGAACCACTGAGGTTACTCAAAGGCATCCGCGGGGCGGCCCGGGAAAGCGCGAGCCGCCCCGCGCTCTCGGAACCCTCGCCGCGCCAAGGCCAGACTGAAGGCCTACCCCCCCCACCCCAACCGGTCTCTATGCCGCACAGGGTCCGCCCGCGGATATGCTTGCAGGAGCATATTGATTCTCTCACGAAGATGCCACGCTGGGCCAACGAATTTGGCTTTGAGGCGTGGTTTGGGACGTCGGCGGGCCCCGTTGTTGTCGGGACCCGGAGACTCTCGGCCGGCGGCTGAGATCAAGCCACTGGAAGTACAGGTTTGAAGGAGGAAAGAGTAGTTGAACTACCTTACGCGAAAGGGATTCGGCAGAAAGCTGTTTACCCTGCTGTTGGCGATAGCGGTCTTGTTGTCGCCGGCGCAGGCGAGTGCAATGACAATCGATGTGCTTTTCGAAGGCACAGTTGTGCTGTCCCCCACCGGCAACTTCAGCGTGACTGCCTACAACTCCGGAGCCTCGTACGAGGTCAGCGAAGCGACGCCGCTTGGGGCCCTTCGTGCGGCCGGTGTCGCCGGAGGGTTCTCCTTTGATGTGACAGACAAGAACATCGGGGCATCCGGCGCACTCCTGCTGGACAATATTGGCACCTATGGCTACGTCAAGGGCGGCAGCAAGTGGTTCGCCTATGTCAACGACGTCTTCAAGGACGGCTACAACAACGCCGCCGGCGCCCTCAACCTCATCGAGCTGCATGCCGGCGACCGGGTTGAGTTTTACTACGCCGCCGGCATCGACGATGAGACAGACCTCAGCGCCGTCAAGGCCGCAGCAACAGCGGCCGTCAAGACCGTCGCATCCACCGGGACTGCGCCACCGGCGCCCACCGGAGACTGGACGCTTCAGCTCACTGGGGCCAAGGCGTCCAGCGTTACCAGGGCGTACTTCGAGCAAGGCCTCGCGTGTTCGGCCTCAGGGCACCAGGTCAACTGGACGGACCCCGAAGGCAACGTCTGGGGCGGGGTTCCACTCTGGCTGCTGGTCGGCATGGTCGACGATGACCCTGATGCCGGCAGCGATCACATCAACTTCAGCGACAGCCTGGCCGCCCAGGACTACAAGGTCAATGTCATCGCGGGCGACGGGTGGTCAGCCACGTTCGACAGCTCGGCGATCGCGCGCAACGCCGGGTACATCGTCGCCAATACCTTCAACGGAGATCCCCTGCCGGAGCAGACCGCGAGCGGCAAGGATTGCTGGCCGCTTCACCTTAAGGGCCCCGAGGTGCTCGGCGGACAACAGGTCGGCAACATCGTCAAGATCGAGCTTTCCGACCTCCCCGTGCCCACCGAGGGCTGGACCCTGGAAATGTCCGGCGAGATAGGAGACACGCTCACCCAAGAGGAGTTTGAGAGCGATCTGGCCTCCTCGACTTCGGGTTTCTACCGCGAGTGGACCGACAAGGACGGTAACGTCTGGTCGGGCGTGCCGCTCTGGGTTCTGGTGAGCGTAGTCGACGACATCGAGCCGGGCAGCGGGTGGACCTTCAACCAGCAGTTGGCGGCCGACGGCTATAGCGTCGAGGTTTCAGCTGCAGATGGGTTTACCAAGACGTTCACCAGTGCCGACATCGCCGGAAGCGACGACTACATCGTCGCCAACAAGGTCAACGGAGCGCCGCTCACGGATGCGTGGCCGCTCCGCCTGGTCGGTTCCGGCGTCACCAAGGACGATGGCAGCCTCGGCGGCTCCGCGGTTGGTCAGATCGCCAAGATTGCGATCCCCGAACTGCTTACGCCCCCTGCCGGGGCCGGGAGCTGGAACCTTAGCCTGACCGGCAAGATCACTGATGTCTTCGCCAAGGCTGAGTTCGAGGCCGGCCTCGCCTGCCCGAATTCGGGGCACCTCTTGGAGTGGACGGACAATGACGGCAATGTCTGGTCCGGCATGCCCCTCTGGTTCCTGGCCGGCTGGGTGGATGACCGCGAGCCGCACTCGTTTAGCTTCACTCAAGCTCAGGCCGGTTACACCGTAGTAGTAAAGGCCGGGGATGGATACGCCAAGGAGTTCGCGAGCGCGGACATCGCCAACAGCAGTAGCTACATTGTGGCTGACAAGCTCAATGGGCAGGCGCTGACGGAGTCCGGGCCGCTACGGCTAGTCGGTCAGGGAGTCATCAGGCCCGACGGCACGTTCAGCGGAACCAGCGTCGGGAATATCGCCGAGATCGAACTCATCGAGTTTGAGACGGCTCTTCCGATACCGGAGCTCCATATCGTCAAGTACGGCGCGGACCAGACCACCGTCGTCGAGGAAAAGACCGTCGACTATCTATGGATGGAAGCCAACCTTCCCGTAGTCGGCGACGGGGTGACGAAGTACCGCTACGAGGGAATTACCAGCAATCCGGCTGACGTCTGGGATCAGGCGGAGACCTATCCCGGCGGTTTCAAGATCGAGAACGCCGTCAAGGGCACCCGGGTCAGCGACCTCTGCGACCTTGTCGGCGGTATGGGGTCAGGCACGGAGATCGTGTTCGTCGCCGATGACGGCTATGAAACAACGCTGCCGTACTCCTCCATCTACCCGGATCCGGCGGTCCAGGCTCGCCAGGGCGACGCCATTCTGGCCTGGTGGGGCGACGGCGAATACGTGCCGGGGTACAAGGACGGCATGCGTTTGTTCTTCGCGCCTGGCGGCGACCACGTGTATGGGCAGTGGGATATGCACGAGACCTTGCCCGAGAAGTACTGGCACTATTACTACGCCGACAACGTCCAGTACCCGTCGTGCGCAGGCCTGTCCGCAAAGTACATAACCAAGATTGAGGTCTTCGCGGTCCCCGTGAACGATTGGACTCTGAAGCTTGATGGCCAATCCGTCGGCGGCCTGAAGGAAGACATCAACAAGACCTACTTTGAACAGGCGCTCGCATGCCAGTTCGGAGCGAACCACAAGGCGTCGTTCACGGACTCGAAGGGTCGCGTCTGGGAAGGCATGCCCCTTTGGTTCCTCGCGGGATTTGTTGATGACGCGGATAAGCACACCGACAATGCCTTCAACCAACAACTCGCTTCGACGGGATACCTAGTGGCGGTCACGGCTGCGGACGGGTATTCGGTCACGATCAGCAGCAGGGACATCATCCGCAACAGCGACTACATAGTGGCCAACACGCTCAACGGGGCCGCGATTCCCGAGTCGGACAGCAACTGGCCGCTCCGGCTGGTGGGCCCGTCTGTGAGCGGCTCAATGTCGGTCTCGCAGATCGCGAGCATCGAGCTGATCGCCCTTCCCGCCCTCAATGACATCGCGGGGCATTGGGCTCAGGCGAATATCGAAGAACTGGTGTCCTCACGGGTGGTAACCGGCTATCCCGACGGCAGTTTCCGGCCCGACGCAACCATTACCAGGGCGGAGTTTGCTACCATCCTGGTAAAGGCCCTCAAGCTGACTGCTGAGACGGGCGCGGTCTTTGCCGACACCGCCGATCACTGGGCCAAGGACAGCATTTCCGTGGCTGCGGCCCTGGGGATTGTCGAGGGATACGGGGGCAACAGCTTTGGCCCCGACGACCGGATCACCCGCGAGCAGATGGCGACGATGATTGTCCGGGCATTGGATCTTGACGTGGTCACCGGCGCCACCGGCTTCGCGGACGGAGACGACATCTCGAATTGGGCGGTTGACGCAGTGGCTACCGCTGCAGAGGCGGGGATCCTGAAGGGATATCCCGACAACACCGTGCGGCCTCACGGCAACGCCACCAGGGCGGAAGCTCTCACGGCTCTGGTCAACGCTCTGGATATCTGAGACCGTCGCTGCCCTGAGAGAGCGATATCAGGGCTTGGCGTATAACCAGGGGGATAGGCCTTGCGCGCCCCTATCCACCATCTTCCATAGGAGTCCGATCATGACAAAGAACGTATGGCGGCTGCGCCACGTGGCTCTGATCGCGTTGCTGCTCCTGTCCCAGGTCCTATCTCCAGCCCCCGTGGTTGCCGCGGGGGCAACCACCGCGGTGCGTGCCGCGAAGTACGCCGCCGACGGCACAACCTTGCTGGCGGAAAAGACAGTCGATTACCGGTGGATGGAGGACAACCTCAGGGTCTACGGAGACGGCGAGACGCACTACTACCACCAGGGCCCCGTCTTCGAGGGTGATTCATGGGATCCCGACGAAACCACCAACCTCAAGGACAAGGGCGCGGTGATGGGTACCGCGGTGAAGGATCTCTGTGACCTGGTGGGCGGCATGGCAGAAGGAGATGAGGTCGTCCTGATCGCCGTCGACAACTGGCACACAACGTTTGCCTACGGCAACGTGTATGAGCCCCCGCCCGGACAGGGGGTCATCGCGCTCTGCTGGTTCTGCGGCGAAGAGGCTGGCGAAGGGGAGCGGTTCGGCACTGGATACCCGGCGAACAACGCATACGCCAGCGCCCTCCAGATCGTTTTCATGGTGGAACAGCCAAACCAGGCCGGAAAACGCGTTTTTGGCAACATCGACATGAAGATTGCCCTGCCCCAGCAGGAGTACCAGCACTTCTTCGAGGGGCAATACCCCAGCACCAACGGCCTGTCGGGCAAGTGGATCAGCGAAGTCAGGATTTACAGCGGAGGCGTTCCAGAAAACGCCGACCTGACTGCTGTGACAGGCGCGCCTGATGTCCCGGCCAAACGCGGCGGCGCACCGCCCTGGCTGCCGCCAGCATTAGGCCTGGCAGGGCTCGCGCTGGTCGGGTGGTACTGCTACGCACGGAGACGACCGGCATGAGGAGGGACAGGTCCGGGCTCGTCCTGATCGCCGGCGCGCTTCTCATCTTGGCCTCGGCGATTGCCTATCTCCAGCCATGGAATCTGCTGGTGGACGCCGATACGAGAGCCTGGCGGCTGACTCTGGTCGGGAAAGACGGCTCCAGCAAGACGCTGACGTACAAGGATGTAACCTCCCTGCCGGCGTACGCGGGTGACGGGGGCTTCTTCTCGTCCGTCGGAATCGTCTACGGGCCCTACCCTGTGCGTGGGGTAACCGTCGAAGAGCTATGCAATCAGGTCGGAGGCGTGGGTCAGGGCGATGCGGTCATGGTTTCAGCCAGGGACGGCTACTCGACGGTGCTGAGCTACGAGCAGGTGATGGGCGATTTCATCGCTTATACCCCCGACCTCAGGGAGGTGCCCGACACGGAGCTACAGACCATCCTGATGTACCGCCTCGATGGCAAGCCGCTGGACGATGAAGGGGGCAGACCGTTGCGGCTGGCAGTGGTCAGCCCCGCAGGGGGGCTCCTGACCGAGGGCAGCTACTGGGTCAAATGGGTCACCAAAATCGAGGTCCTCCGAGCCCCGTGAGCCAGGTCAGAGATGGAGCAACACATATGCGCCGGCAGCTTCGCCTCCTGCCGACTGCCGTCGCCTTGGTCTTGGTCGCAGCGCTTGTGGCCGGCTGTATGTCTTGCGGGGGACGCGAAAAGGACAACCGGGTGCAAGTCAAGGCTATTATCGCCGGCAGCCTCCTTGTGCCCTTCCAGACCCTTGAACGGGAGTTTGAGAACCGCAATCCCGGCATCGACGTGCAGTTGGAGGGGCACGGCAGCGTACAGGTCATCCGCAGCGTCACCGAATTGGGGAAGATCGCTGACGTCGTGGCCGTGGCCGACGCGCAGTTGATACCGCTGTTGATGTACTCGGCCTCGCTGCCGGGCGGCGGCACGCCGTACGCCGACTGGTCGATCAAGTTTTCCACTAACCGGCTCGGCATTGCGTGCCAGCCCACGAGCGCCCATGCGGCCGAAATGGACGCCGAGCACTGGCCGGCGATTCTCTCGCGGCCCGACGTGACAATCGGCCTGGCCGATCCCCGGATCGACGCCATGGGGTACCGGACCTTGATGGCGGTGAAGATGGCCGAGGATCACTACCGGGATGATGCCTTATTCGAGAAGACGATCGGCGCCGCATTCGATCCGCCGATGGCCATCACGGAAGATGGCGGCATCCGGACGATATCCGTTCCGGAAGTCGTCAAGTCGACCCAATCCCGTATCAAGCTGCGAAGCTATAGTATCCAGTTGATGGCCTTGCTGGAGTCAGGCGACCTCGACTACTCCTTTGAGTACGAGAGCGTAGCCAAACAGCGCGGCCTGGGATTCGTTGCCCTGCCGCCGGCCATCGACCTCGGCAGCCCCGATTTTGAAGAGGAGTACCAGCGCGTCCGGGTGAACCTCGATTTCAGAAGGTTCGCCTCGGTGATGCCAAGCTTTGAGGGCACTCAGATCATGTACGCGCTGACGATTCCGAAGAACTCCCCTCATCCCGAGGAAGCGTCCAGGTTGATCGAGTTCCTGCTCGGCCCGGACGGGCGGCGCATATTCGAGGAATCATGGCAGCCACTGATCCCGGCGCCGGTGTGCGACAACCCTGCCAGCCTGCCCGAGACCCTTCGGCAGCTCGTCCGTTAGGAAAGCGAATGCAGCCAAACGAACGAAAGGAAAAGATACGGGCAACAGGTGTCCGCCGCGCCACCTTTGCCGGGGCCTTTGCCGTCCTCGGCGTCGTTCTCGTGCTGTTCATCCTCCTACCATTGCTTAAGCTGGTCTTTCTCTCCGACAAGCAAGCCTTGTGGCAGACCCTGGCCGACTCCGACACGATCCGTTCGATCTGGCTGACCATCTACGCCGCGTTGATCGCCGTGGGGATCGGGTTCGTCCTGGGAGTGCCGCTGGCCTACATCTTCGCCCGCTATCAGTTTCCCGGCAAGAGCATCATCGAGGGGCTGCTCGACCTGCCCGTCGTGGTCCCCCATTCCGCCGCGGGCATCGCATTACTGTTCATCTTCGGCAGCAACTTTCTCGTGGGAAAGGGATTCAAGGCGATCGGGGTCGAGTTCGTGGATACCGTGGCCGGAATCGTCATCGCCATGCTCTTCGTCAGCGTTCCGATCCTGATCAGTTCCGCCAAGCAGAGCTTCAGGAAGGTTGATGTGAGGCTTGAGCAGGTCGCGCGCACCTTGGGGGCCTCGCCCTGGCAAGCCTTCACCCGGGTGACGTTCCCACTGGCCTGGCGGAGCATCCTCGCCGGCAGCCTGATGATGTGGGCCCGGGCGATGAGCGAGTTCGGAGCGGTCATCATCCTGACCTACCACCCGACCATCGCCCCCGTCCTGATCTACGAGCGGTTTGAAACCTACGGATTGGCGCCGGCGGTCTCAGTCGCGGCGATCATGATTACCATCAGCGCGGTCGTCTTCATCGGGGTGCAGGCCCTGTTGCGGAGGACGCGACCATGATCAAGCTTGAGCGTCTCTGCCTGCAGATGCCCGGTTTTTCTTTGCAGGACATCACCCTGGACATCCTTGACCGTGAGTACTTCGTCCTGGTCGGACCGTACGCTTCCGGCAAGACCTTGCTCCTGGAAACCATCTCGGGACTGCGCAAGGCGACCTCGGGTCGGATCTGGATCGATGGCCGGGACGTGACTTCGCTGGAGTCGGAGAGGCGCAACATCGGCATGGTCTATCAGGATTGCGCGTTGTTCCCCCACCTCACGGTAGCGGAGAACATCGCTTTCGGACTGAAGGTCCGGCGCAGGCCGGCAGCGGAAATCAGTAGCGAGCTCGACCGCGTCGCGCACTTGTTCGGCATTGGCGGGCTTCTCGCGAGAAGGCCCCAGCACCTGAGCGGGGGCGAGAAGCAGAAGGTGGCCCTGGCCCGCGCCTTGGTGACCAACCCATCGGTTCTGCTCCTCGACGAGCCTCTCGGTGCGCTTGACCCGCAGGCTCGCGAGAAGGTCAGAGAGGAAATCATGCAACTCCACGGCGAGCTGGGCACCACAATCATCCATGTCACCCATGACTTCGAGGAAGCAGTGGCGATGGGCACCCGTATCGCAGTCATCTGCGCCGGGTCGATAAAGCAAGTGGGCACTCCCGACGAGGTATTCCGCCGGCCCGGTTCCGAGTTTGTGGCCCGGTTCACCATGTCCGTCAATGTTTTCCCCGGAGTTGCGGAGGTGGACGACAGTGGGACGGCGGTCTTTACGACCGGGGGGATAAGGCTGATCACCGAAACCGGTATCGCCGGCGATTGTCTTGCCGCGATCCGGCCGGAGAATATCCGTTTCCAGGTCCGGGCCCGAAGATGCGGCGGCCGCCAACGTCTTCCCCCGGGCTCGATCACGCGCATCGTCAACAAGGGCTCGATCGTCGATGTCGTGGTCGACTGCTGCCGGCCTTCACCTGCCTGATCACCCGCCACACCTGCGAGCGCCTGGCCCTTGAGGTGGGACAGCAGGTTTACCTGACTATCCCGCCGGCATCGGTGTCGTTGTTCAGAAGCTAGGCAACCCAGGAGAAGGAAGGAGGGAGAGGCTCTGCGTCAGCGCCGGATCAGCCGGCGGGAACCTGTGGCGTTCCTGCTGCGGGGCCCCTCGTCTTGTCGATGGTGCTGGGTGTCATCTTTCCACCGACCGCCAAGCTGCCGCCTCCCAACTCAAAGCCTTGACTATCAAGAAGCTGGCATCCGACGGGGAGACGGTGCTGGCGGAAAAGACAGTGGACTACCGCTGGCTGATGGACCCGCGCAACATGCCGGTCCTCGGAGATGGAGTTACGCACTACTACCACCAGGGCCCGGTGTTTGCCAACGGCCCGGACGAAACAATCGAGCAGGCGCTGCGCTGGATCCTGCCGAAGACACCAATGTCAAGGACATGGGAGCCCTCAAGGGCACCAATGTCAGGGACCTCTGAACTGGTTGGGGGCATGGCAGAGGGCGACAAACTGAGGGTCAAGGCGAGTGACGGCCTCAGCAGGACTTTGCTTACAAGAACGTCTATGAGTACTCGGAACGTGAGGGCCCGATGGTGATCTGCTGGTGCAAGGACGGGCAGATGCCGGACAGCGGGTTTGGCGAGGGGATGCCTGATCTGGTTTGCGGACACTCGGCCAACCCGTGGCAGAGGCACATCTTTTGGCAACTGGGATTGGCACGAGGCGGCTGAGGAGGAGTACTGGTACTACTTCCACAACGGCGGGGAGAAGTATCCGACAACGACCGGGCTCTCGATCCAGTGCGTTGCGGAGTTGGTTATCTGCAGCGCGGAGCCCGCGCCTGACGCCCCCGAGGCGCCGGTGGCGGGATTCGCCGCCGATGTCACGTCGGGCAGCGCGCCTCTGACCGTGAAGTTCGAGGACCGGTCGTCCAGCGGGCCGACCTCATGGCAGTGGGACTTCGATGGCGACGGCACTCCCGACAGTGCCGCCCGGAATCCGTCCCACACCTATGACGGGCCAGGCACCTACACAGTACGCCTCACCGTAGCCAACGAGGCGGGAAGCAATAGCGAGGTCAAACCGGACTACATCAAGGTCGGAAGCGCCGCGCCGCCTGCTGACCCGCCCGCTGGGACCCCCCCGGCGGAAGAGCCCGAATTGCCGCCGGTGGAACCGGGGGATTCGCCCGACCCGAGGCCGCCGCTGTTGAAGCGCGCACCGCTCACCGCGGCCGCGGTGCTTCTCGTGCCGGCCGCAGGAATCGGCGCCCTTCTCCACCTGCGGCTCTACTTGCGCAAACGCAAACCGCGGACCAGGGTCTAGGGCGCCACGCAACGCCGGCAGGCGTTGAAGGAGCATAGCCATCGTCACGACGTCCGGCCCGCCGCGGCGGCACAGCCGGCTGCTCAGCGCACATCGCGACGAGGTGGTTTTGATCCAGCCAGAGATGGGCCAGGCTCCAGCCGTCGGGCGGAGCGGCGGGGACCGAATCCAGAGGTGTCGCAAGCCCCACGCCGGTACCCTTGAGCCGGGCTTCCTTGGCCGTCCAGGCCTGAAAGAACTCCGCCAACCGCTCTCGGGGCGGAAGGGCGATCACCCGCTCATACTCATCCGGCATAAGGCAACGCCGAAGCAGTGCAGGCTCGACAGGGCGGACCCCTCGACATCCACCCCGACCCGGGATTCTCCGCGCCGCGAGACACCGACCCACGCTCCGGCATGGGACAGGTTGAAATCGGCGCGGGGTGCCTTGCCGGCCCCCAGGCGAGGGACGCGGCCCGTCGGCCCGCGGAGGATGCAGAATTCCCACGGGGCCGGGGTACAGCCATTGCCCTGGTCCTCCTGCGTCAGCGCGTCGGCCAGCGCCGCCGCGACAGGAGGGCGCCGGCCAGTGACCTTTCCCGGTCGCGGCGACGGCCGTACGATAGGATCCGGGTGGCCTCGCCCTCGCCAACGCACGCCAGAGCCGCCTCAAAGACCGCATCAGTAAACGAAGGGCCCGGCGCGGCCAGCTCCATAGCTAAGAGCACGGCCTTGACGGTCACGTCGGCCGGCACACCTTTGCGCGCAGCCCGTCCCACCGCGGTCCGCAGTGCCGCATGGGCGCAAAAGGCCAGCTTGGCGACTTATGTCTACTAGTGCTATACTGTATTGCGACGTCGGTCGCCGGAGGATGCAGTGGTCTTTTCTTCCTACGCATTCATCTTCGTCTTCTTCCCCCTGGCTCTGGCCGGCTATTGGCTGGCCGCCAGGTATCTCGGCGCGGCTGCGGCAAAGGTCTGGCTGGTGGCGGCATCGCTGTGTTTCTACGCACAGGGCAGCGCGCGCTTTTTGCCCCTGTTGGTCTTCACCGTGCTCCTCAACTACGGCGCGGTCCGCCTGTTCAGCCGATACCCAAAGGACACCGCAACGGCCAAGCTCGTTCTCGCGGGGGCCATCGTTGAGAACCTGGGGTTCTTACTGTACTTCAAGTACGCCAACTTCTTCATCGACAACCTGAATCACTTGCTCGGGCTGGCGATCCCGCATCAAAACACAGGGCTCCCGCTCGGGATCTCCTTCTTTACCTTCATCATCATCACGTGCGTGGTCGACACCTACCGGGGCCGGACCGAGCCGGGCCCTTTGCTCGATTTTTGCGCCTTTGTCACGTTCTTCCCGCATTTGATCGTCGGCCCGATCTCGCGCCACGGCGACGTCGTTCCTCAACTGCCGCGGCCGGGCGCCCGCGCAGGCATCGACGGCAGGAACATCGCCCTGGGCATTGTGCTGTTCTCCCTTGGCTGCGCTCAAAAGATCATCCTGGCCGACCCGTTGATCGCCCATGCGCGGGCGTTCTACGGCGGGGCCGCCGGAGGTTTCTTTGCGGCGTGGGGCGGTGTCCTCGCCTACACCTTCGCCTATTACTTTGACTTCTCGGGCTACATCGACATGGCGCTGGGGCTGGCCCTCTTATTCAACATCAAGCTGCCCCACAACTTTGACTCCCCATACAAGGCGGTCGATTTCGCCGACTTCTGGCGGCGTTGGAACATCACGGTGTCGAATTTCTTCTACGAGCACATCTTCCGGAGCATCTTTCGCTTCGGCGACCGGATCGGCAAGATGGTACTGGCCATCATGGCCACCTTTCTTGTCTCCGGGCTCTGGCACGGTGCGGGTTGGCACTTTGTCCTCTGGGGAGCCGCCAACGGGGTGCTGGTCTGCGTGGCGAACATCATGAACCTCAAGGGCAAGCGCCTGCCTGCTTTTTGGGGCTGGGCGACGACTTTCACCCTGATGGTCCTCACGCGCGTGCTCTTCGACAGCAGTTCGGTGTCGCAAGCGGTTTCCGTGTATAAGACAATCCTCGATATCCGGCCCCTGTTCACGGAAACCTCCGCGTTCTTCGCCCAGGGACTGGCCTATGTCCGGGCCAACGGGCCGGCGGTTGCCCTGCTGTTGGCAGGCGCGGGCATTTGCTTCTTTGCGCCAAGCACCAGGGATATCTCCGAGCGGTTCGCCCCCAGGTGGTACCATGCGGCGCTGGCCGGGGCTGCGCTGGTCGCCTCGCTGTTCTTGATGGGGACCGTCTCGAATTTCCTCTACATGGAGTTTTAGGGGAGGTGGCCGGAATGCCGCTCAACAAGTGGCTGTTGGTCTTTCTGGCCAGCTCCATTCTTTTCGCAGGGATATTCGCCGGCTTCAACGCGTTGGTCGACCCGTTTGGAGTCTTTGGGGACAAGCTCGTCGAATGGTGGGCGTACGACATGACCCAGAACCCCCGGACGGCCAAGATCGGCTACCTTGACCGGTACCATGACAACTACGATTCCTACATCATCGGCTGCTCCAAGACCAGTTCCTACCCAACGGAGTTGCTCAACCGCTATTTCGGCGGGGCCAGCTTCTACAATCTGACGATGTATGGCGGCGACCTCTACGACGCCTGCATGACGGCCAGGTATGTCCTGTCACGATACAAGGCCGACCACATTGTGCTCAACATGGGGCTCGAGGAGTTGGCCAGGTTTGGCTACGTGGACGATCCCGTCAAGGGAAACCTGCACGCTAAAGTCGACGGCTCCAACCTCGTCCGTTTCTATACACGGTATCTTCTATCGAATCCCAGCTACAGCGTAGAGAAACTGAGAGGCCTGCTCTCCAGATCCTATCTGGTTGACGCCAACAGGGTCTTCCAGCCGGAGACCGGCGTCTACGACAAATCCCTCCGCGACACGGAGCCGGTCGGTTCCCTTGAGGAGTACATGGCCAAGTACCCGGAGTTCGGGCGGGGATTCGGTCCGTACGAATCGCTCCCACATATCGACGATTGCCTGGAGGCCATCGCGGTTATCAAGCAGTGCAGCGAGGCGGCCGGAGCGACTTTTACCCTGATCATCTCACCGATGTCTGCTCAGGAGCTAGACCTGTTTCCCAAGGGCGAACTCATGGCCTTTTTCCGCAGGCTGGCTGCGGTAACTGACTTCTGGGACTTCACAGGCTATCACAGCGTGGCCTACGAACCGCGATACTTCTACGACATGTACCATCACCGCAACGCCGTCGGGGCTATGGCTTTGGCAAGGATGTTCGGCGACGAGGGCGTCTACGTACCAGGGGACTTCGGCGTCAAGGTCACTGCAGATAACGTCGAAGCCAGGCTAAAAGGGTACTTGAGCGCTCCTCCAGAAGACCTTGGGCACGACCGGCAGGTGCCGATCCTGCTCTATCACCATATCAGCGATCAGCCGGGCGAGAGCACGGTCACGGAGCAGACCTTCCGTGCCCAAATCAAGGCCCTTAGCGAAGCGGGCTTCAAAACCGTCCCGCTATCCGCATTGGTTGACTTCGTGGAGCGCGGGACGCCTCTGCCGACGAAGCCGCTTGTAATTACCTTTGACGACGGCTACCGGAGCAACCTTGAGGTTGCGGCACCGATCCTGGCCGAGTATGGCATGTGTGCCACGGTTAGTGTCATCGGGGTGTCGATCGGCAAGGACACGTACAAGGACAAAGACGAGGAAATAATCCCGCACTTCTCGCTGGAAGAGGCCAGACCGTGGATCGAGGCCGGGGTGTTGGACATCCAGAGCCATAGTTATGACATGCACCACTCGCCCCGGCTTGACGCCGACCACTTCCGGCGGGGTGTGCTCAGGATGCAGGATGAGAGCGAGGCCGACTACGTCGCGGCGTTCCGTTCCGACTTCGGAGCCTCCCGGGAGGAGATCGAAGGCACGCTCGGCACCACGGTCACGGCCTACGCCTATCCGTTCGGGATCCACACGGAACTGGCGGAGGTCTTGCTCTGGGAGATGGGCATCAAGATCTCGCTCACAGTCGAAGAGGGCGTGAACACCGTGGTCAAGGGCCTGCCGCAGAGCCTGCTGTGCCTTAGACGCAACACGGTCGGCAACGACCTCACTCCCGAGCAACTAGTCGCGTACGTGGAGGGGCTGCGTTAGGATGACGAATCGGATCGACAGGGAACAAGGGCCACCTCCCCCTGACGAACGGGAGAGGATCCTGGAGTTCTTTAGGAACAAGGGAAGGGCTGCGGGGCTCGGGTACGACACGGACCTCTTCAGGGGCGGTTACATCAATTCGCTCTTTGCTCTCGAAATGGTGGTCCACCTGGAAAAGACGTTCGGCATACGGATTGCCAACGCCGAGATCACTGAGGAGAACTTCCGAACCATCTCGTCTATCGCGGGCGTGGTCAACAGGGCTAGGGGGGAGCACCGTGGCTGAACCAAAGGCCAAGGCCAAACCAAAGACGATCAAGTGCCTGGTGTGGGATCTGGACAACACTCTATGGGACGGAATCCTCCTGGAAAACAAGGAGGTTACCCTGCGCGAGGGCGTGACCGAGGTCATCCAGGAGCTTGACCGCCGCGGCATCCTCCTGTCGATAGCCAGCAAGAACGAGCCTGCCGATGCGCTCGCGGCGCTCCGGCGCTTCGGGCTGGAGGAATACTTCCTGGTACCGCAGATTGGCTGGTACAGCAAATCGGACTCCGTCGCGGAGATTGCCAGGCTTCTAAACCTCGGGCTGGATGCATTCGCCTTCATCGACGACCAACCGTTTGAGCGCGAGGAAGTCCGTTTTCACCACCCGCAGGTCCGCGTCTACAATGCTGCCGATTACCTTGGGCTTACGGCGCTTCCGGAATTCACGCCGAGCATCGTCAGTGAAGACTCCAGGCTGCGCCGTCGCATGTACGTGGAGGATTTCCGGCGGCAGGAGGAGGAGCAGCGCTTCGGCGACAATGCCGACGCCTTTCTCCAGACGCTTGACATGCGCCTGACCCTTTCCGGGGTCGCGGAAGGCGACTTGGAGCGGGTCGAGGAGCTGACGCTGCGGACCAACCAGCTCAACTCCACCGGGATCACGTATGGCTACGAGGAACTTCGCGCATTGATCCATTCGCCCAGGCACCTCTTTTTCATCGCTGAGTTGACGGACAGGTTCGGCAGCTACGGCAAGATCGGCCTGGCTCTGGCGGAGAAGTCCACTACTGCACTGACGATCAAGCTGCTCTTGATGTCCTGTCGCGTTATGACCCGTGGCATCGGTTCGGCTATGTTAATCCATCTTTCGCGCGCCGCCCATAGCGACGGGGTGGAGCTTCTGGCCGATTTCATCGAAACCGGACGCAATCGCATTATGTACATCACCTATAAGCTGATGGGATTCGAGGAACTCAGCCGCGACGGCGAGCGATGCCTACTGAGGTACAAAGGGGGGCCGAAGGAGTACCCGGATTACCTCAAGGTCGAGGTTAGGGAGTAGAAGCCCTCACGGCGGCCACCGTCACGGCGGCCAAGCAGACGTGACACCTATTGCGCGCTACAATGCAACAATGCCGACTGGATGGGGCGTGACCAGAGTGCGCGAGGAACTAATAGCTCCCTGCGGTATGAACTGCAGTGTATGCTTCAGCTATCTCGCTATGAAGAATGACCTCCAGCGTAAAGGCTTCCGCCGCAAATACTGCCCCGGCTGCATACCACGCGGTGAGCACTGCACCCACATGGCGAACCGGTGCGAGGTCGTGGGCAAGGGGCTTGTCCGCTTCTGCTATGAGTGCGACGATTTCCCCTGTCGGCGGCTCAAAGACCTGGACAAGCGCTACCGCACCAAGTACCACATGAGCATGATTGAAAACCTGACGCAAATCAGAGAGCTCGGCATGGCGCGGTTTCTGGAAACCGAAGAGGCCAAATGGCGCTGCCCCGACTGTGGTGACGTGATCTCCTGCCACAACGGCCTGTGCCTTGGTTGCGGCCTTGAAACGCTGCGCCGGAACCCCAAATACCGCTGGGGCGAGCGTTAAGACATTGATCTCAAGGAACCGCGTCTTTGATTGCAGGGGGATCGCTTGGCTATCGTAGCTCTGATCTTGGCGATCATCATCTTCATCGTAGGGCTTGTTGGCACCGTCCTGCCGGTGCTGCCCGGAGCCGGCCTCATCTTCGCCGGAATGCTCCTCTACGGCGTAATGACGGACTTCGCCTCGCTGGATGTGAGCTTCTTCATCATGGAGGGAGCCGCGACGGCCATCGCCCTTCTGATCGACTATGTCGCTTCGGCCGTCGGCACGAAGCTGTTCGGCGGTAGCAGGCAGGCAGCCATCGGAGCGGTCATTGGCACCATCCTCGGGCTGATCTTCCTGGGGCCGTTGGGCATCGTAGTCGGCCCGTTCGTGGGTGCGGTGGCCGTTGAGCTGGCCAGGGGCGCCCAGCCCGCCGCAGCCATGCGCGTGGGCTTCGGCACCCTGATCGGGGCGTTGGGCGGTACGGTACTCAAGCTGGGCATCGCGGTTGCGATGGTTGTGTACTTCTTTGTCAGGGTGTTGGCCTAGTTGGACTGCTGCTCGTCCGCGATTCTGACCCGGCCGATCAACCCCTCCAGCCGGCATCGCCGCGGTTCGTCCGGACGGAGGAGATAGTCGACCAGGCGTTGTCGCCATTCGTCTCCGGTTATGCGTCGTAGCTGCTTGAGCTCGTCTGGCACCAGCCTGAGCCCGCCAAAGTGGGCCAGTCTACTAAATGCCGCCGCTCCCACCGCCGCAAGCTCAAGATCGCCTAGGGCGGCGAAGACAGCACGGTACTCGTCGCCATATAGGCAATCCGCGGACCAGTTGACCAACCTCGCCATAGTGTGCCCGATTACGTCGACGGACAGGGGATTCCCGCTCCATGTCTCTCTCGGCGATAGCACGAAGACCAGCGGAGCAGTCATGTGCGAACAGGCTAAATCGCTGGACCTCTCAGCCCGGAACGCAACGTACATCGAGTCCTGCCCCCAGCGGATCACCGACGAGGTCGTGGATATCATCATCGGGGCGGTTGAGATCGTGCGCCCATGGGCGTGAAGAAGCGCCTGCAGAGAAGGAACCTCTTGCGCTATAATGTGAGTGCGGAGTCTTCAGGGCAGGGTGAGGGCTATGGCCCAATTCCCAATCGGCGGTGATGCCTCGCCTGGCGGCGGGGACAAGTCCAACAGCCCCAGCAGTTGAACCGGTGTGAATCCGGTACCGGCAGTAAAGTCTGGATGGGCGGAGACTTTCACCAAACGCAGTCTCACTGCGTTCCGATGGATCGCCTGACGACCTATGCCCTGGGGTTTCTCCCGGGGCATTTTGCTTTGCGCGGAGGGGTCTTCTTGTCCGGTAGCGCGGTACCGAAGGTCGCGGCGATTCACTCGATGGCGGGCTTTGGGAGATGTTCGATGACAGTGATCATCCCGGTCCTTTCAGCGATGGGGGTTCAGGTATGTCCCCTCCCGACAGCCATCCTGAGTACGCATTCCGGTGGGTTCGGAGACATGACGTTCGTTGACCTCACTGACGGCATGGAGGGGTACGCGGCTCACTGGCAGGAGATCGGCCTAAGCTTTGACTGCATCTACAGCGGCCTTTTGGGGTCGGCCCGGCAGATCGAGGTGGTCGGACGGTTCATCGACGGTTTCCGGGGAGGACCAGGTCAACTCGTCGTCGTCGATCCCGTGATGGCCGACGGCGGCAAGCTCTACCGCACTTACACCCCACAAATGCAGCATCTGATGGGACGGCTCGTCGCCAGGGCGACCATTGTCACACCCAACCTGACCGAGGCATGTTTCCTGCTCGGTCAGCCGTTCTCCGATGATCCGATGCCCGATGCAGCCATCCTGGACATGGCCGGGCGGCTCGCCGACCTCGGTCCCGAAACGGTAGTTGTCAAGAGCGTGCCGACAATGGACGGACGGCACGCGAACATCGCCTATAGCCGAAGAGAGGGCCGGCTGTGGCAAGTGCCCTTCGACCGCCTACCAGTCAACTACCCTGGTACCGGGGACATCTTCGCAAGCGTGCTCATCGGAGGACTTCTATCCGGAAACCGCCTTGCGGCAAGCGCCGCGCTGGCGACCAGGTTCCTGTCACACACGATCGCCCTGACACATCAGCTCCAGGCACCGGCGCGGGAAGGCGTCCTTCTGGAAAAGGCCCTGAGCTTCCTGGCGTGCGACGGCACAACTGCTGATAGCAGATCTTGAGGAGGTATCGGCTGTGAAACCCAAACTCACGGTCCGCGACATGGCTGTGATCGGCATGCTGTCTGCCCTGCTGATCATCGCCACCATGATTAAGATTCCCTTCGGCAGCGGTGCGATGGTCCACCTGGGGAGCGCCGCGATATTCACGTCGGGCATCCTGTTCGGCGGTGTCTACGCCGGATACGCGGGGGCGATCGGCTCCGCGTTCTTCGACATCATCATGGGGTTCTCGCCCTACACTCTCTGGTCGTTCGTGATCAAGGGCATCGCTGGTCTTGTCGTCGGTTCCGTCGCTCACTCGGGCGGCGCCAGGGGGAGGAGCATCATCCTCAACCTGATCGCGTGCGTCGCTGGAGCGGCGTGGACCCTCGTCGGATACCTCGTGGCGTGGTCCGCCGTGATCGGCCGTTGGGAGGCAGCGCTGGGCAACGCTCCAGCGTCGCTGATGACCTCCGCTGCTGGGCTGATCGTGGCGATCCCCTTGTCCACCGCGGTACGCGGCGCCCTTGAAAAGGCCGGCCTTCTCAACCAGGGCGACAACTAGCCAATCGATCTCCAGTGACGGCAAAAATCGGCCGAGGCAGGCGGAGGCAGGCGGAGGCCGCCGCAACCGTCGCGCACCCGTGAAGGACCGGAACCAATCGCCAGGATACCCCGTAGTATCACCGCTACCCTCAAAGCCCTGGCAACAGGAGGTCTGCCGATGCACGATCACACGGTGGCAGTCGGCGATATCCGGCTGCAGGTCAGGCAATACCCTGGCGAAGGCCCAGCAATCGTTTTCCTCCACTTTGGCGGCGGAAACCTCATGGTGTGGGACGGGGTCGTGCCCTTCTTCACGGAACCATACCGGCCGGTGCTTCTCGACCTGCGCGGACATGGCAAGTCGGATAGGCCTACGTCCGGCTACCACATCGACAGCCTGGCGGGGGATGTGGTGGCGGCAATGGATGTGCTCTCCATTGAGCGCGCGCACATTGTCGGCAGCTCGATGGGCGCAGAAACCGCGGTCGCTCTGGCCGCCAACCACCCGGACAGGATCATCTCCATCACCTGCGATGGGGCAAGCGCGAGTGAGTACGGCCCCTACAGCCTGTGGCAGGGAAGCGAAGCTGGGTTCTCAGGCCCACGCCGCCGCGACGATCGACAAGATTGCTACACGGAGCAGGCCAACCTTCGGGACCGTCGATGAATCGCTGGTCCACGAGAGGCAGAAGTACCAAAACCAGGGCTTCTGGAACCCTTCGTTCGAGGCGATGGTCCGGTATGGAATCCGGGAGGTCGAGCCCGGGCGGTTCTGCTATGGATTTGCCGAATACCTGCTGGATTACATGCGCCACTACTTCGGTTACCGCTTCGAGGAGTACTACAGGCGGATTCGTTGCCCGGTCCTATTCCTGCCGTCTGCCCAAGAGAGCAGCGACCAGCTCGCCAGGGCGGTACTACGTGGGCTGGCGCAGTTGACCGGCCGGGCGAGCATCGTCGAGGTCCCGGGGTTGGATCCACCTGCGAGCTGGCTGCTGACCCACAAGCGGCAAGCACGGCAGTGCTCGGCTTCCTTGCGGGTCTGGGCAGCAACAAGAGAAGCAGGCTCGGAAGTCGGCCCGCGGTCTTTCCTAACCCTTGAACTCGGCCCAAGCCTTCTTGACCAACTCAGGCCGCATGAACAGGTCGAGCGCGGTCATGGCCATGCATTTGGCGGCATTGACCACCGCCCGGTGCCCGTCCTCCGAGCGTGATGCCTCGCACATCTCCTGTGTGTGGCCGACGAGGGTTTCCGGGCCGATCGCAATGCTCGGGTGGATGGCCGGAAGAACCTGGCTGACGTTGCCCATGTCGGTCGAACCCGCTCCTTTGCGCGGCACGGCCGGCTCACGGAGGCCGAGTGTCGTCATGTTCTTGCGGTAGAGGTCTTCAAGCACCCTGTTCGACTTCATCGGGTCGTAGGGAATCCCCATGTCCGCAAACTCGACCGTCGCCCCGGTCTGAAGCGCCGCGCCACGGGCGCAGTCCTTGAACTTGGCGATGACTTCCTGGTGGTACTCCTTTTCGGCGGACCTGACGATGAAGACGCCCTCGGTGTACTCCGGGATGATGTTTGGCGCATCGCCGCCCTTGGTAATGATCCCGTGGATGCGAACGTCCGGCTTGAGTTGCTGGCGAAGCGTGCTGACCGCATTGTAGGTCATCACGAGCGCATCGAGAGCGTTGACCCCTTCGTGGGGCGAGGCGGCGGCATGGGCGGGACGGCCGCGGAAGCGGACGTACACGCCGTAGGAAGCGATGCTTTCCGCGTGGGCCCGGTTGGCGTTGCCCGGATGGACGATCAAGGCAGCGTCCACTCCCTGGAATACGCCCTCGCGCAGCATGATCACCTTCCCGCCGCCACCCTCCTCGGCCGGGGTGCCGAGAACCAGCAGGCGCCCGTTAAGGCCGGCCGTCCTGGCCTCGTCGCTCCCGAACACCTTGTGCAGAGCAAGCCCTGCGCCGACTGCGGCGGTGCCCATGATGTTGTGTCCGCAGCCGTGCCCAAGGCCGGGAAGGGCGTCGTACTCGCCGAGGATGGCGACCGTCGGGCCGCCCTGACCGGCGTGGGTCTGCCCCCGGAAGGCGGTTTCCATGCCCGCTGTACCACGGTCAACGGCCAAACCGCCGTCGCCAAGCGCGTCGGCCAGCAGTTTTGCGGCGTAACGCTCCTCGAACTTGATTTCCGGGTGGGCATGGATGTCGTCGGACATGGCGATTAATTGCGGCGCGAGTCTGTCTATCGTGGCTGCGACGGCCTTCTTGAGTACGGCCAGGTGTCCGCCCGCGCTGTTCCCTGTGCTGCCCATGGTCAAATCCTCCTCCTGCTCCTGCTCTATCTGCTTTGCTCAAGTAAAGGAGGTCTTTCAGGATGATCGCTCGACATACCTTCCGCGCCGGCGCTTTGGGTGAGCGCCGAGATGTGCTGCTCGACACGTCGGAGCAGTCTGAGGAGTTGCTTTCGCTCGCCGGCTGTGAGACATGACGGCGACGGACGTGGCCTTACGGAACTCCCGGCCCGGCGGTTGATCCGCCATCATGCCTTCATGCCCCCCTACCCGTTGGCTGGTTCGGCGCGCGGAGCGGCCCGCCGAGCGGCCGCGGGGGCGGCCACCAGGACAGTCACCCGAGCGCCGGTGGAGCGGCCATTCAGTGAGTTCAGATGACCTTGTCGGAGAGGATATACGGGTTTCCGTTGAGGCGCGGCTCGCAGGCCTTCCAGGCGAGCACAGCCGGAGTAGCGACGTCCTCTTTGCGGCGCTGCTCAAGGACGCCCACTTTGCCCTCGCAGTCGGCGCCGAAGGCGAGGACGTTGAGGTACAGCTTGGTATCGCCGGGGGACAGCAGGACCTCATACCTTCGCTCCAAGCCGAGGATCCCCAGGACGTCATATGTGAAGTCCTCGGTCCCCAGCAGCCGAAAGCACCTGGCGGACCGGGTCGCGATTGTTCGGTTTGCCTTGATCTTCTTCCAGAGTGACACCGCCGACCCTAACCTCCCTGACAACGTGGCTGAATGATGTGTTCAAGCTCATCTTCAATGACCTGCGTGACGACACCTCCGGGCGCCGCCCTTTTGGTGCAACTACGATTCTCTCCTGCTATCCTGCCGGATAGTAGCGCCGGCGATCTGGGCAACTCAAAGACCCTCGCGGAAAGGGGGCGCGGCGGCGGCGGCAACGTTTCGGGTATCCGGCTATCCGGCTCCGTGCCCGGGGCGGAGTTGGGACATGGACCTGGCGAGTACAGATTCGGCAAAGACATGGCTCTTCAAGATCCCTTTCTTGGGAACCCGATACCCCAAACGCCCCTGAAGGCCGTTCGTGGCCCCGAAATGCACAGGTTCTGGGAGAAAGGGGCTCAAAAGCGCCCTGGTTTCCGGGAAACCAGTACTCCCCCAGCCCACATGCCTCGCCAACGCCATCGTCACCCGCCGGTCGGCCGATCTGCCGCAGGGTGCCGCAGGGCCCCGGACGTGCCGCAAGGCCCGGACATGCCGCAAGGCCCGGACGTGCCGCAAGGCCCGGACATGCCGCAGGGCCCGGCGAATGTGGCCGGGCCCTGAACGGTCTGCAGGTCGAGATCCTGTCACATCTACGGGATGCAGATGGTGCTGCCGATTTGCAGGTTGTTGCAGTTGATGCCCGGGTTGGCGTTGATAATCGCCTGAACCGTCGTGCCGTACTGCTGGGCCAGCCTGTAGCAGGTGTCGCCGGCCACGATAACGTGCGCCCTGGTGCCCGGCGGGCAACCGGTCGGCGCTCCAAACGGGATGCAGATGGTCTGGCCGATCTGCAGGTTGTTGCAGTTGATGCCGGGGTTGGCCGCAATCAGCGCCTGGACTGAGATGCCGGCGGTCTGGGCGAGGGCCCAACAAGTGTCGCCGGCCTTGATGACGTAGGGCATGGTCCCAGTAGGGCACCCGCCGGGGACACCGAGAGGGATGCAAATGGTCTGGCCGATCTGCAGGTTGTTGCAGTTGAGGCCGGGGTTGGCGTTGATGATCGCCTGGACGGTAGTGCCGGAAAGCTGCGCCAACCGGTAACAGGTGTCTCCTGCCCTGATGACATAGGGTGTGGTGCCGGGCGGGCATGTGACCGGCTGGCCCGGGATGCAGATCATCCTTCCGATCTGCAGGTTGTTGCAGTCAAGACCTGGGTTGGCGGCGATGATTGCCTGGACCGTGGTGCCATAGCGGCGGGCAAGCAGATAGCAGGTGTCACCGGCCACAATGGTGTGGGTTACACTGCCGGGCGGGCACATGACTTGACTCATGCGTCGTCATCCTTCTTTCCTTACGAGGATTTGCTGCATTGTATGTAGCAGGGCCGCAGATGAGTGCGGGCTTGGGAGGGGTAAATGGAAAACCTGCGCAAGCGAGATCGGCGCCAACCCTGGTTAGCCCGTCTGGGTGAGGGGGAGGAGAACGCAAGCTGGTTAACACTGTCCCGGGCACCCACGAAGCGACCAGCTTGCGTCGTGGGCCTAAACCGGGAACATTCTGCCCGTCGCCGGGTCGAATCGATACCGCCGCTCGACGTCGTTACGGTCTACCAGCGTGATGATAGTGCCCTTATCTCTTCGGTTGAATGTTGCTGCCACAGCAGGCCTGCCGTCGACCATGTAGACGCCCTTTTCAATTCTGCGCGTCTCCATGCCCTGGCCGCCCTCGCATTCCGTGACGTGTGAGCCGTAAAGGCAACCCTCGCAGCGGCAGTGCTCGTCGATCATCGGGCAGGTGATACAGCGGCAACGCAGGCACCGATTAAGCTGGTAGGTAAGGTTCACGACGTGGCGGAGGGCATTCTCGCGCTCGACGTCCTCTTTGGTGTCGTACATGGCATCTTTGATCCTGGCGAGCAACGGCAGATTGCGGAACTTGTCCAGGACCGCAAGATGCTTTTCGAGTTGGCCGAGATGCCCGGCCACCTTAAGGTTGGTGCCGGCGGTGTTGATGGAGTTCATCCCCAGGTCGGTCATCACGACCTTGGCGTCGGCAATTGCCCGCTCCAGCTTGTCCATGAAAGTCATCACACCTCGATAGTAGGGGCACCGGCCGCGGCGACGAGCCTGCGCGCCGCGGCCGGCACTTCTGTGAGCTGACTACTTCTTGGCCTTGCCCATGTACTCTTTCATCAGGGCATCGGTTTCGAAGTCGGCGATCAGCCGGGTTTCTTTGGCCTTTTCGGACAGGCCTGACATCACCGAGTATCCGGCCGCCTTGGCCTTCTCGTTATCAACCCTGGCCTTGATTGAGCTGAAGTTGTCCGACCCGTACACGGCGTCGGCCCGGCGCATCTCCCTGCCCAGCCGCTGCTCAGCCTTTGCCGTCTCGTACTCCGCCTGCAGCCTGTTGGCTTCGTGGCGGCGGTTGTAGAGCTCGTGCTCCAGCACACGGATCTTGTCGTGCCACTCCGCCGCTGCAGCGGTGGCGTCCGCAAAGTCCTCACGGGTAGCCTCCAACTGCTTGCGCACAACGACTTGACGCGTAACGTACTTGCGGGCAGCTTCCTGTCCCTCTTCGCCTGCTGCGATCAACGCCGTGATCCGTTGGGTCAATTCCTCGTCCGTCTTCTCCAGGTCCTTGACGGAATCCTCAAGCGCAGCCGGCCTACCGATGATTGGCGCAGCCGCTTCCTTGGCCTTGCGAATGGCCCTCTCAAGGTCGGCTACCGACAGCTGAGCGAGCTTGCCGGGATCCCCCAATGAATCGGCAACGGAGTTCCACCATGCCCTGAAGTTGTCCAGCATCTTACCCATTTGCTTCTTCCCCCTCGGCTTTGTCTCTGTTGGTTATGTCGATGCCTATTTGAAACCGCGCCCTGCCCCACCGCCTGACGAGCGACCGCCTCCGCCGGAGGAACGCCCGCCGCCACCAAATGAACGCCCGCCACCACCGAGGCCCGACGATCTGCCGCCGCCGCCGAAAATCGAACCGCCGCTCCGTTTGGTCGAACCCCTACTGCCGGCCGACCCGGAACCGAACCCACCGAACAGGCCCCGGCTCGCCCCTCCACCAGACGATTGACCGCCCCCACCCCGGTTCTTGCTGGTATCTCTGCTGAGCCGACCCGGGAACAGGGGATTGACGTCCCGCCGCCCGCCGGCCGCGTGCCGCCGGTGGAAGGCCGGGACTGCGGTTGCCGGTTGGTTGAACTGGGCCGATAGCCACGGAGGATCGGCCCGATCGGTATGTACCCTCCCCCAGCCGGATGTTGCGGCTGGCTCGTCTGGCTCGGCCGGTTACCGCTCGGTCCCTGGGAAGGGTACTGCGGATACGACGGCGGTCCGGCCTGGCGAGACGTCCGCCGCGCCGCCATCACCAGCATGATACCGAACAAGACCAGCACAAAGCCAATAATCGCGAACAGGAACGCGTTGGACCCGGATGTCTCGGGAGGGTCAACCGGCACTCCGCCGGTGCTAGCCGGCTCCCTCAGCGACCAGCTTGAGGTATGTGTCGTACACGGCCGTCTCCAGATCGTCTTCCCGGGCGGGAGGCAGAAGTAGTCATCAAGATGGCCCCGGCCTTGGAGTCCGGGATCAAACCACTTAGCCCATCGCCGACTTCGATCCGGACGTCACCGCTGTCTACGCTGACGATCAACATGACGCCGTTGTTGTCGCCCTTGGAGCCAATACCGAAGTCGTTGAACACCTTGTTGGCATAACTGTCGAAGGACTCGCCGATGAAGTTGTCGACTATGACCGCCACGACCTGGACACCGTTTTCGGCGCGCAGCCGCTCGCCCCTCTGCACCAGGTAGCCAGCCTTGTCCGCGCTGAGCAGGCCGACGTAATCGTTCACGTAGAAGGCATCTTGGGGCGTGAGAGCATGCGCCGGGGCCGCCAGCAAGAGCAGCGCAACGATTATCGGAAGCATGACATGCCTCAGCCGGTTCACCTGGTCAACACCTCAACCATCAATTGTCCGCGGATTGGCCCGCGGAACAGTCCCAAACTGGTATGACGCACTTGATAGCCTATTCTCTTGCAGCGATGAAGCATCTCATTGCTGTTTTGCGTACTCCTGCATCGCAAGCAGAATACGGTTGCGCGCACCGTTGAGCTCGTCTACCTGAGCCTGGCTCCCGCCCGCCTGCGCAAGAGCATAGGTGATCATCTCCTGCGCCAGTGCAACCTTGTCCTCCAACTGCTTCGCGCCGGCGATCCGCCCAGCCAAATCCCGCAACGTTGCAACGGCCTGATCCCCCGCCCCCACAGCGCTGAGAGCGTTCGTGCACACCAACTCGGCACGATCGATGGCGGCGAGCACGTCGTCGGCCAACTCCTTGAGACGGCGGTTGGCCTGGACCCGCGAGAAGACCAAGATGCTCACCACAACTGCTAGAATAACCAAGGCGATCACGACACGCTTGCCGAGGGCCGAGAGCCGGGCCCCATCTCCCGTTGTGTCGCCGGGGCGCTTGATCTCAAAGGACATGGAGTTGGGTCCTCCTTGAAGTAGCGATGGTCCTATTCTTCTAGCAATACGCCCATACCTTTATACTACGAAACCAGATGTTTTGAAAGGGCGACAAGCTAGAGCAAGACTGGTCTTCTTCCCGGCTCCTGCCGCAACCTCTCCCGGTCGTGACAAGTGAAAACGACCAGGCCGGACAGCCCGGCCTGGTCATCACCAACGATCGCCTTCTTGATAGCTTTGGGCCCTAGCACATCGGCCCGGCGAGCCGCCTGAGCAGGTCTTGGCCTTCCGATTGGGAGCCATGGAGGCGTGCTGCAACGGTTTCCATGTCCTTGTCGCCGCGGCCCGAGACGTTGACCAGCACGATGTCGTCCTTCGCCAGTCCGCGCGCCAATTCAACGGCGTGGTAAATGGCATGTGATGATTCGAGGGCCGGGATGATCCCCTCAGTGCGGCACAGAAGCTGCAGCGCCTCCAGCGCCTGCCCGTCGGTCACGGCGACGTACTGCGCCCGGCCGGTATCCTTGAGCTGGCTGTGCTCAGGGCCGACACCCGGATAGTCAAGGCCGGCGCTAATGGAGTGCGTCGGCCGAACGTTACCGGCATCGTCCTGGATGACGTATGTCAAGGCGCCGTGAAGCACGCCCGGCCGCCCAAGGGTAAGCGTTGCGGCGTGCTCACCGGTTTCTACTCCGCAGCCGCCTCCCTCTGCGCCGATGAGCCGTACTCCCGCGTCGTCAAGGAAACCCGAGAATACCCCGATGGCGTTTGAACCGCCCCCGATGCACGCCACTACTGCGGTAGGGAGCCGCCCGGCCGCAGCTAGGATCTGCTCCCGTGCTTCGCGGCCGATGACGCTCTGAAAGTCCCGCACGATCATGGGGTATGGGTGCGGCCCGACCGCTGACCCGACAAGAAAGTGGGTGTGCGGGTAGGTTTCGGCCCAGTCGGCAAACGCCGCGTTCACTGCGTCCGAGAGTGTCCTCGTGCCTTCCTGGACACAATGCACTCTTGCCCCGAGGATCTCCATGCGAAGCACGTTGAGGGCCTGCCGGCGGACATCTTCTTCGCCCTGGTAGACTACGCACTCAAGCCCGAGCATTGCGCAGGCGGTCGCAGTGGCCACGCCGTGCTGGCCGGCGCCGGTCTCGGCGACGACCCGCCGCTTCCCCGTCCGCACAGCGAGCAGGCCTTGCCCAATGGCGTTGTTGATCTTGTGCGCCCCGGTGTGCGCCAGGTCCTCGCGCTTGAGGAAAATGCGCGCGCCGCCGCATTCGGCTGAGAGGCGCTTGGCCTCGTAGAGCGGGGTGGGACGCCCGATGTAGTCGCGGCTGAGTTGCTCCAACTGATCCCGAAAACTCTTGTCAGCCGCCGCCTCGCGATAGGCTATCTCGAGTTCGCGTAGCGCTGCGCGCAACGGCTCTGGTACGATACTCCCCCCGTATTTGCCGTAGCGCCCTTCGGCGTCGGGGCCCCGGTGGGTCTTGTGGTACTGATCCATTCGAATATCCTCCTTTATTGACCACATGCGGCCTCGGGCCCCTGGCGGCAGGACCTGGCAAACAAAATACGCCCTTCATCCCCTTGGGGACGAAGGGAGTAATGCCCGGTCGCGGTGCCACCCCGCTTAGGCTTACCGGCGGCGTACTCGGGCTACGTCGGCGGCGCCTCGCTCATGTCGGTACTTCCACTCGCCTCAACCGAGGCGGCGTGCAATACCGCGTCCCTGGTCAACGGTGGGACTGCCCGGCGGCTCCTACTTGGTCGCCCACCGCCCATGTTGGCGGTGGCGGCCGTTCTGGCCGCGGCTCGCAGGTCCATTCAGCCCTGCTCGCGTCGCCGGACTCGCACCGTCCGCCGGCTCTCTGAGACGTCCGCATTGGGCCTACTAGCCCTGGTCATTGCCTTTGCCTTCGCTGTGGTGTTGTTGGCACTGAGTCTATGCCGTAAACGGCGGTTCGTCAAGAAGACCTCGCCCGGCAGCTTTTTCATGTCGGCCGGCAGGGAAGCTCCCTTGAGCAGGAGTCGTCAGCCATTGGGCGGAACGCTAGTCGTCACGCAGGCGCGATGTCCGTTCCAGGGGAGGGTGCGCGGATGGGTGATAGACTGCTGGTCATCGGTGGAGCCGGAGACCTTGGGCGCAAGCGGATTCTACCCGCGCTGGGCGAGATGGGCTATCAGGCCGATGTTGTCGACCCCCGGGGCTTGGGGAGCGCGCTACCGCCCAACGTCATTGCCCACTACTGCTCACTGGACAGCGTGCCGGCGCCGGGCGACTACCTTGGCGTCATCGTCGCAACCCCTAACAACCTGCACCTTCGCCACAGTCGCTGGGCAGTGGAGACGGCGCGCCGCCCTTGCCTTGTGGAGAAACCGATCGCGCACACGCTGAAGGACGCAGAACAGGTCGTTGGTCTCGCGCGCACGGCCCAAGCGCAACTGTGGGTGGCGGACCACTATCTGGCAAAACCCGCGTCGCGATTTCTGACCGGCCACAGAAGCGAATTGGTGGCCTCCATCGGGCCGGTCCGCGAGGTGCGCGGACGGATCCTTGAGGACCCCGGCACTCTTCTTGGCCGGGAGTGGCTTCGCAACCCCGAGCGTTCCGGCGGCGGGGTCTGGATCGACACAGGATTCCATCTGGCGTCGGTCCTGTTAACGCTGATGCCGGGAAGAGACTGGCGCTTTATTAGGGCCGAGGCGGCCGGCTACGATCCCGCACATCCAGACCGCACGGAAACCGCCTTTGAGGCGTCTGCTGAGTCCGGTGGCACGATTGTAACGCTCTCCGTGGGCAAGAGCCATGGCGTGGTTGGGAAAGACCTGCAGATCGAGGGGGACAAGGGTTCGTGCTGGTCGACTGGCTTTCCGAGAGTGTAAGGTGCGATGGCCGGGTGGTATTCGGCCCGTCCGACTGCCCTTACGGGGCTATCTGGCGTTGCTGGACGGTTTCACAAGAGACTGCCGGGATAGCAGCGGCCGCTCCTCTGCAAGCGAGGGGCTGATGACCCCAGAAGCCGCCCTAAGGGCGCTTCGGATGGTCATGGAGGCGTACTTCTGGCGGATCTCCGTTTTCGACCAGGGAGCTCTGCCGGCATTGAACCAGCATGCCCGGCGAGCCGTCCGCGAACGCCCGGCAGGTAAGGAGGTAAAGACGCAATCGGGGAGGGCTCACACCTCCCTGATTGCGCATGACCCTGCTACCAGTTACCGGGGGCCTGTCGTGTCGAGCCAGTGCGATCGGCTGAGCGGGTCGTCGTTGGCAAAGAGCGTCTGACCATATACAGGGCTGAAGCCGTTGCCTTTGCGAGCGAGCTTGCGGTTGACGATTGCCTGGATGTCCATTGTGTCCCGTCCCTTCGTGGTTGCCGGATATCGTATCGGGTCGCCGCTGCTATAGCTGCTGTGACGCCCCGGATTCGACCGCGTGGTGCATTCCTGCTTGATCGAGCCGCGTGCCGAGAGCGCATCGAGTGCCCGGCGCGTAGAGTCGTCCGTATCCCATCGCCGGCTCAACCACCCCTGCGAGTTGCCCCCGGTCGCGAACCATCATTGTGGCCAGTCGAGGGCCGATGGAGCCGTCGCAGATGACCTCGATGTTCCTCAGCATGGGGCTACCTCCTGATCCTCTCGTTGGAGTGACTTGTGCTCTGTACTACTGGGTAGTTGATGATTTGTTTCGCCTTGTTCAAAAAAATGCACCCTCAACAACGTAAAAATTAATGTTGGGAACAACATCTTGCGCGGGGACACCTGCCGGGACCGGGAATCAGGTTGGGCCGGCACGAAGTGAGGTCGGTGCACGAGTACTACGCTTCAGGTGAGCGGCGGGTTTCCGATTCGGAGAGATCCTGCAAGAGAGGAGAACCCGGGCTCCGGGCGCATAAGAGAGCGGGGGCTGATCTATGCCGGAAAGAGGAGAGACCATGGCGCACTGCGACATTACGTCGCGCCTCTATGTCGACACGTTTGCGGCGGACGCTCAGGAAATCGCGGGTCGCTGGGGCTTCGGACTGGAGATCCTCGACTCTTTTCTATTGCCTCGCGGCTCGATGATCCGGGTCACGTAGACGCCGCGAAGCGCTACGCCGCGGGCGGCCAGACAGGCCTGATGGTTCACGGCCCGTTTGACGACCTTAATCCCGGCACTGTCGATCCGGCCAGAGAACGTGAGTGAGGAACGGCCCGAGATACTGCGGGACCTCGTCGATGCGGTCGCGGACAGACGGTTCGCCGCATGTCTGGATGTGGGGCACGCCAACAAGAACTCGCGGGTGCCCGTCGCGGAGTGGATTGCCGTGCTCGGCCCCGGCCGCCACGATGACGCTGGAGTGTGCCGAAGAGGAAGCATCTCTCCGATGGCTTGCCGGCAATGGCTATTTGGGATAGAACCGCGTGAGGGCGGCCGTGGGGCTCATCACCCAATCCAACTGGCCGGAAACCGTCGAGACAAGCCTTTGGTCACAGGTGACCAGGGGTACTCCGGCCACCTCGGCGGTGGCGAGATATAGGGCGTCATAGAATGACACTCTGAGGTGCTGGGCAAAAGCCATCGCCGAGCGCAGCTGACCCGCGGAGGAGAACCTCTCCAGCCCCAGCCGGTCGAGCTCTTGGAGCGACGCAACGGGCGGTGGCCGCGGGTACCTGTAAGCGACGGGCGGCGACAGCAACAGGTTGCCCATCTCAGAGAAGAAGAGCTCAGGCACGATAATGGCAATCCTGCCTGCGCCGAACAGCTCCAGAAGGGCCAAGGCCTCACCGCAATCGTCCTCGTCAGGCCAAAACCACTTGGCCCCTACACTTGCGTCAACGGATACCGCCGGCTGCAGCTCCATCTAGCTACCCCCGCCTCTCAAGCTCGTCACGGGACTCACGAAGGATCTCACTTGCGGAGGTCCCCGAGAACTCGGTTGAGAGCTGCCTGATCGCGGCAACTGCCGCGATGCGGTCCGCCCAGATGGAGGAGACAGGGGTCGCGCCCAATATGCCGTGCGTCGCCTGTGCTCTTCGCCTGGGACCGTACCGAGTGCGGGCCTCAGCGAGCCGGTCGGCCGCGCAAGGGCCGGCCGGAGCCGCAGGGTTACTTGCTTGATCGGGCTCAACACGGGAGAGCGATATCCTCTCGCCGTCGAAGAGCACGTCAACCTCATCGCCCTCGACCAGCCCAGCCACATCCCGCAAAGCTTTTGGGATCACCACTTGCCCTCGGCTCGATACACGCGTCCGTCCGCTTAACAGCATAGCGTTCACTCCATCGTGCTTTTTCTTACCTCCATCTTACTCGTTCTTACCGTTCTGTCCACCGTGAAACGGGGTAGGATGGGTGCTTCCCACGAATCTAACCTGAATGGTAATGTTGCACCCGCTGGACTGCCGGCAGCCCTGGGTGAGCAGGAGCAACGATGCCCCGGAGACAATAGCCGCGGGGCCGCTGTCCTCCGTCGAGCGCTACAACTCGCTGGTCGCGGACGATTGGGCGTCCGTTTGCCTGTGATCAGCACATAGCGGCCCCGCTTCGGCGGTGGGGATGGGAGGGGTTACTGTGAGGTCAATACGGCTCGGCAAGACCGAGATTGCCCAGCCGCGCGCAGAGCATGGCAGGAGGAGGCCAGCAAGCGCGATACGGAGACCGACTTCATGGCCTTTTCCGTTCAAGTTCGTCGAGGGTGCGCGGCCAGTCGTCCTTGAGCAGCCGGGACAGCGAGCGGTCAGCCAGGACCCGGCCGCCGGTCTGGCAGCCCGGGCAGTAGTTGGCTTCGTTTTCCGCGTAGACGATGCGCTGAACGGGGGCGCCGCAGGCGGGACACGGCCGCCCGTACTTGCCGTGCACGGCCATCTCGGTACGGAAGGCCGTCACCTTTTCCAGAAACCCGTCTCCCGCATCCGCCCGCAGCCGTAGAACCCATTCCGTGATCACCTCGCGGGCGGCGGCGTGCAGACGGGCGACGTCTGAGTCGGGCAGGTTTCCGGTGAGGAAGAACGGCGAAAGCTTGGCGCGCCAGAGGATCTCGTCGGAGTAGGCGTTGCCGATGCCGTCGACGATCGCCGGATCGGTGAGCGCACGCTTGAGGGTGCGGTTCTCGCGGCGCAGAGCCGCGGCCAGGTCTACCGCGCTGCAGCGCACAATATCTACGCCGCCGCGGTCGAACGCGGCTAGACCATCCCGCCCCCTGACCAGGTGAAGGGAAGCCCGGCGTTTGGTGGAGGCCTCGGTCAATACAAGGCTGCCGGGCTCGAAGTCGAAGGCCAGCATACCGTTCTTTCTGGGGATCGGCGCAGCCGGCCTGCGCCAATGAAGCCGGCCCGCGATCATCAGGTGGATCACGGCGAAGTACTCATCGCTGAACTCGAGGACGATGCGCTTGCCGATACGGCCCGCGCCGAGCAGGATGCGGCCGCCAAGCTTGTCCGGCGGCGGATCGACGGAGCGCAAAATGAACGGATTGGCGATGCGGACGGCCTGCAGCGGCGAGCCGCCCGCAACGGCGGCGATGCGCTCGGTGTAGACTGTGATGTCAGGGAGTTCCGGCATTCGATTCGGCACCTCCCGTAGCGGGCCGACCGGCGGCCTCGAGGTCCAGCATGCCATCAGACTCGTGCCTACTGCTTCTCGCTCACTATTCCTTCCCCTGCGGCGGTTACACCGAGGACCCGTTGGTGATAGCTCCTGCACTATGGATAGCCTCAGCAGGATAGCCACGGCACAGATAGCCGCAGTCCTATCCCGGACCATGCGAGCGAGTGCTATAATTGCCAAAAGCGCCGCACGGGAGGGCTAACGCATGCCGGCCGTCGTCCTTGAGGGGTTGAGCAAGACTTTCCGGACCAGAGTCAAGCAACCGGGGCTGCGGGGCAGCGTCCAGGCCCTGTTCCGGTCCGAGTACCGTGACGTCCCGGCGGTGCGCGGCGTCAGCCTCGCGGTTGAGCCGGGCGAATTGGTGGCGTTCATCGGCCCGAACGGCGCCGGCAAGTCCACGACCATCAAGATGCTCACCGGCATCCTCCATCCCAGCGCGGGTTCTGCATCGGTCCTTGGCCTCCGGCCCTGGACTCAGCGCGAGCAGCTCGCATACCACATCGGAGCGGTGTTCGGACAGAAGTCGCAGCTCTGGTATCATCTCCCGCCACTGGACAGCTTCGACCTGCTGGCGAGAATATACGAGCTTGACGGACGGGCGTACCGCACACGCCGCGATGAGTTGGTTGGAGTCTTCGGGATCGGAGACTACCTCACGACCCCTGTCCGCAAACTCTCGCTTGGCGAACGCATGCGGTGCGAGTTGGCTGCCGCCTTGCTCCACCGGCCGCGGGTCCTGTTCCTCGACGAGCCCACCATCGGCCTGGACGTGCTGGCGAAGCGGACCATCCGTTCGACCCTGCGCGAGCTTAACAGCGGGGAACAGGTGACTGTCTTCCTCACCTCGCACGACGTCGGCGATATCGAGGAACTGGCCAGGCGGGTGATCGTGATCAACCACGGCCAGGTAATCTACGACAACCGGGTTTCCCACCTCAAACACATGCTGCTTCGCACGAAGGTGATCGACCTATTGCTCGACGGCCCTGGGTCGGTCCCGGAGATGGGCGGCGTTACAGTCCTCAAGCATACCCAGGTGGGCATCAAGCTAGAGGTCAACGCGGCAGTCCAGCCGATTAGGGAGGTCGTGGCGCGGCTCCTCGAGGTCAACAACGTCCTCGATGTGAGCGTTACGGATCCCCCGCTCGAACGCGTAATCGGGATGATCTACCGGCAGGCGGACCCGGCCGTCCAGGGTGAAGCCGGCGGCGTGAGCGGCAGCGGAGACGGAGGGGCCCAGGACAGAGCGGGGGGAGGCGAGCGCGTTGTCTAGTCACCTGCCGTCTGCAACGGTCATGCCTCGTAAACTGGCTAAATACCTCGCCGTTGGCAGAGTGGGATTCTCCACAGCAATCGCCTACCGCGGAGAGTACCTGCTCCGCTGCCTTACTCTGGTCCTGGTGCTGTACGTGTTCACGGTCCTCTGGCGCACGGTATACGGGGTGACAGGTGCGACGGTGATCGAGGGGTTCGCGTTGCCGGACATGCTCTGGTACCTGGTGATAACCGAATCGATCATCTTCGCCAGGCCCCGCCTTGCCGGCCGGATCGATGCCGAGGTCAAATCGGGCAGCCTTGCATATACCCTGGCGCGGCCGTATAGCTACGTCTGGTTTCACTACGCGCAGACCCTGGGGGAGGCTGCGGCGCGAGGGCTGCTCAGCTTCTGCGTGGGTGGAGCGGTGGTGGGCATGCTGGTGGGCCCGCCGCCATTCCACGTAGCCAACCTCGGAATCTTCGCCGTGGTCCTGTGGCTTGGTTCGTCGATCGACTTCATGTTCAGTCTGGCGGTCGGCCTCCTCGCATTCTGGGTCGAGGAAACCGGCCCCTTCGCCTTCATCCAGGAGCGCCTGCTCATGTTGTTGGGCGGGATGATGTTGCCCCTGGAGATATTCCCGGGCTTTCTGCGGTCAATCGCCGCCTGGCTGCCGATGAGCATGATCATCTATGCCCCGGCGCGTCTTCTGGTCGGTGCGCAGACCCTCCAGCCGGGCCGCATTGTCATAACGCAACTGGCCTGGCTCGCGATCTCCGCACTGACATGCGCGCTGGTCTTCAGGGCGGGGGTCAGGCGGGTGAACGTCAATGGCGGGTAAGCGCCTCGCCGGCCACGCACGGCTACTCCTGACATACCTCGGGGCCAACCTGTCCATGGCGATGGAATACCGGGCGGCCTTCTTCTCGCAGGTCTTCGGCATGCTCCTCAACAATTCGCTCTGGCTCGCCTACTGGGCGCTGTTCTTCTACCGGTTTCCGGTGGTCAAGGGCTGGGAGCGGGCCGACGTCCTGATGCTGTGGGCCGTCATCGCGGCCGGGTTTGGCCTGAGCACAGTCCTGTTCGGGGCCTGGCGCGAGTTGTCCGGGTTGATCGCGAACGGCCAACTGGACTACTACCTCGTTCTGCCCAAGAGCCCGCTCTGGCATGCGCTGATGAGCCGGGCGGCTCCCACCGGCTGGGGCGACCTGGTGTTTGGCCTCGTCGTGTTCGCGATCTGGGGCGGGCCGACGTGGCCGCGAACGATCGTGTACGGGTTATGTTGCCTGGCGGTAGGCGGTGTGCTGCTGGGTTTCAACATCGTAGCGCACAGCCTGGCGTTTTATGTCGGCAGCGCCGAGTCGTTGGCGCACCAGGTGGAGAACGCAGTCATCCACTTCAGCACCTATCCCGGGGCAATCTTCGACGGTGCGGTCCGGGTGGTGCTGTTTACGGTGATCCCGGCGGGCTTTATCAACAGCGTCCCCGTCACGGTCATGCGTCACGGAAACCTCGCCTTCCTCGGCCTGCTCTGGCTCGTCGCGGTGGGCTGGATCGCCGCGGGACAGCTCGCCTTTCGGGCGGGCCTGCGGCGGTACGAATCCGGCAACCTCCTGGGGCCGCGGCTTTAGCCCTGCCGGAGGAGTTACCGACTCCTAACTGCGTTCTACCATGATAGTGTAGTCACCCGCAGATAGGAGGTGCCCTCATGTTCTGGAGGCGGCCGTTCTTCGGCTTTCCGTTCTTCTTCGGCTGGCCTTTTCTCCCGCCGTGGTTCTGGTGGTTCCGTCCGCCGTTCCACCGCCGCTGGTGGTAAGGGCCGGCCCAGCTGCATCGGGCTTGGAGGGCAGAAGACCCTACTGGCGTCCACCCGGCGCCGGAGGGTTCAATGCCCCGTTGAGGGCGCACCGTCAACTGAGGGAGATCCACAGCGCGCCACACGACTGTGTGTCCTTCTGGCACTACCACGCAGACGCAATCCTCGCCGAATAGAACACCTTCCCCGTCCGTCTCTGTAAGTAGAATGGGTTTGGGAGGGGGTTCGCCGTGACCGAGATCCTCGGCGGCAAAACCGCTACAGCTTCTGTCTCTGCCCGCTCTATCGAGGCCCTCGCCGAAGCCCACTACCCATGGGTCCAGCGGATGTGCGCCTCTCTCACCGGGGATGTCGAAGAGGGTCAGGAACTCGCGCAAGAAGTGATGACCGTCGCCTGCCGCTATTTCAGCACTCTGCACGACCCCCAGGCGTTCCGGCCCTGGCTCAAGGAGGTTGCGCGCAACCGGTTTCGGGATTGGCTCCGCAAGAAATACCGCGAAGAGGCTGCGCTGGCCCATGCAGTCGTCGCCAAGGGTGGATCATCCATGGTAGAAACCGACGACGACCATCTGGACTTGCGCCTGGCAATCGGCGCACTCCCCATCGCCCAGCGCGTCCCTCTGGTCCTGCACTACTTCCTGGGATTGCGCTACCGCGAAATAGCCGGGCTGCTGGGCTGCCCGGTAGGCACGGTGATGTCACGGTTGGCGGCAGCACGGGGTAAGCTTGCGAAGGCGCTATCCGAACCATCCGGCGGAGGTGACGGCAATGCGTCGGCCTGGTGATACGCCACACAGCGCAGTTACGGACACGGTTGACCTGCTGCTCTGGGCAATCGTCGACAAGCAGGCCCCGCCTTGGGCATTCCGCAGGGCCAGCCGGCTGCTCGGTTCCGACGCAGCAGCCCGGTCCGGCCTCCGGGAGTTTGCGGCGATCGACCGCTCGCTCCGGGCATGGTGCGAAGGGCAGCCGGTCGAGGTACGGCCTGCCCGCGGGCCCGACCGGTCGGCATACGCGGCGCGGGCGGAGGTCCTACCGGTCAACGGCGCAGCGGAGCCCTCGGGTGTGGTGGGCAAATGAATCCCTACACGACGATCCGGGGGCTGATTTGGAAGCCTTCGGCCACGATGTGGAAACTGCGCGAAGACGGCACCATCCCGATGTCGGTCGCGACGGCCGCGGTCGTCGGCGCCTGGGGCTGGTCGGCGGGACATGTCCTTGAGGCCGCGACCGGACACACCCAGCCGCTCTGGGCATCGGTGCTGGCCGGCATCGCCTGCGCGGCGGCGATGTTCTTGGTCGACATGCTCACCATGCACGCCGCCGCCGTGCTGCAATGGCGTGCAGGGCCGAGTCCGGTGATGGGCGGGCGGTTCTCTACGTTCATGCGCATGGGGGGGTATCTTGGCCTGCCGTCGGCCTTGGTTGGAGCCCTCCAGTGGGTGCTCATTCCCGCCCTGCACACCGGCTCGATCGGCTTGGCGAGCGCGGTGTTCTACGCCGTCGCCGGCCTTGCCATCGCCGGCACAGTCTGGTCCTGGGTATTCACCCTTCGGCTGATACGGACCGCCTATCTGGTTACCTGGGGAGGAGCCTTCGCAATCATCCTCATCGCGTCGCTCCTGGCACTGCCTCTGGGGAGTGCCCGTCTGATTCAGGAGGCGGAAACCGCCGATGTCGGTTGGTACCTGCACGCGGCGCTAGGCGCCGATCCGGCCGTGGTTTCCGTGTTGGAGCAACTGCCCAGGCTCGGCACCGCCATGGCGGGTGTCGGGTCAACCATGCCGGTGCTGCGCCTGCGCAACGGCCCCGCCGTTGGCGACCTCGTGGCCTATTACCAGGACAGGGAAGCGCCTGCGTTCCGCCGCAGGTCGGTCCTCCCCTCGCCCATCGCAATCGGCCGTGTCGTGGCCCTCGGGGGAAGCGACGGTCAGGTGGAACCGGCCGCCGGGATTGAGGTCGCCTCAGGCCACGTGGCTATCAGCCCTGTGGGCTCACCTTCCTCCGGCCCCGTGCCGCAGATAGGCGTGGTGCCCGCCGCCAACATCGCCGGGCTGGTACCCACAATAGCGTACCTGCTCCACCACGGAGTCGCCTCTATGCTCCGGTAGCAGTAACGCCGGTATCACCTGCGTTTGTGTCCGACGAACGTGTCCATGACCCCCTCGACCTCGGAGTGGTCAAAGGGGCGTACCGTGACGTCGAAACCTGCATGCTCCATTAACGCAACCCATGTCGCACGCGGGAACAGCCCGTTGATATGCCGGTCGGTCAAGCCGCGCACCGAGTGCGTCCCTTCCCGCAGCAGATAGGCGAAGTCCGAGATGAAGGTCGTGTCGCCGGGGTCGGGATCGTAGGTCCAACTCAGGTAGCGGAGAGCCCTGCCCGGTTGGGGCGGAGTAACGTCGCCCCCGTCGTGGCCTCCCGAAACGGCGGATTCGCGGAAGGTTTCCTTTGTGCAATCCGGCTGGATCAAGACCAACCCGCCAGGCGCCAAGTGCGCGTTAGCTGTGGCTAGCATCGCCAGCAGATCGTCCTCGCCGGTCAGATACATCACCGCGTCGTGGACAAAGACGACATCAAAGGTGCGCCCGATGCGGAGGTTGCGCATGTCGCCTTCAATATGCTCCAGATCCGGGTTCAGCCGGCGCGAAACCCGGATCATCTGCGGCGATAGATCGCTGAGGGTCATCTGAAAGTGCCGCTTGAGATGCCACGCGTTGTTGCCGCCGCCGGACCCAAGCTCAAGCACCTCCCGGGCGCCGGGCACGGTGTCGCGGATCGCCCGTGCGTACATGCCTGCCTCCTCGGCGTAGTCCTCCGGCCGGGTAAGAAGGTGAAACCACTCTGCCAGATCGGTATAGAGCAGGGGCTGCACGGCACTCACTCCTTCCTTTCGGTGGGGCGGAGCCGGGCTGCCCCTGCCATTGAGGCGATTTCCGCGCCGGTAAGGAGTTACCTGTTGGAGACGCGGGGCTTGGCGTGCGCGGGGCGACTTGCCTGGTGTGGGTTATGCGGCCGGCGGAGTTGACCGTAAGGGGGGAAACAATCTATAACGATATTGGTAATATTCCCACCCAAAGGACCATGGAGGAAACCGAAATGATCAGCCGCAAGGCCGAGTATGCCATCGCGACTCTGGTCGAGCTCGCCCAGGCCGCTCCCGGAAAGGCCCTGACCTCCGCCGGACTCGCCAGAAACCGGGCCATACCCGCCACTCTGATCGCGCAGATTGTTGCGGCAATGGCCAAGGTTGGATGGGTCGCCACCCGCCGGGGCGCCGGCGGCGGGGTAAGCCTGGCGGCCGAGCCGGCGACACTCACGTTGCGTCAAGTCATCGAGTTGATCGACGGGCCGGTTGGGATCACACGTTGCCTGATCGACGAGAAGGCGTGCGCCAGCCGGAATTCGTGCGCCCTGCGCGGCGTCTGGGCCCAGGCCCAGGCGAGGATGCTTGAGGTCCTCGAAGGGGTAACCATTGCCGCCCTCTCTCAGGCCATCGAGCCGGCCGCCGGTGAGGAATAGAGACGAGGAACGGAGCGGAGTGGAAGAGAAGACCAAAGGGACCCGCCGGCGCCCCTTCACCGGAGGCGGTATGCGGCCATGGACCTTTCCTCCAAGGAGGCTGATCAAGTGGATCACCAACCCGCCGAGTACATCTGCCAGAAGCAACTGGCCCCCGGCATCACCGTCCACGTCGTGGCGGTCGGCGCCAATTTGATGCAGTGCTGGGCGGCCATGAAGCAGGGTACCCGCCTGCCGGTCCATTCGCACCCGCATGAGCAGTCCAGTTACATCATCAGCGGATCGGTAAGGTGGACCGTGGACGGGAGGGATATAGACGGCCTTGCCGGTACTTGCATGATCTTCCGGCCCAATCAACCGCACGGCGCGCTTGTGGTCGAGGACTGCGTGATCACCGACGCGTTCACGCCGGTACGAGAGGACTATCTGCCCGCATGACTCACTCCAAGCCTGAGCCAAATCGTTACCGATTCGAGGTCAACCTCGAACCTGCGAAGGGAACTGCTTTGGTCACGGCGGCCGTCGAATGGCAGTGGCCCGAGGGTGCGCGCGAGGCAGTGTTTGCCCTGCACAAGAGCGCGGATATCCTCCGCCTGCAATGCGACCCTCCTGTGACCTGGGAACTGCGGCCCGGCTCGCCGGCTCAATATGCCGAGGAGGCATCCACGCTTGTGCTGAGACCTAAGGACGGGCTTGCCCTGAGGTCCTCCCTGCGGATTGAGATGGCGTACCGGCTGACGTTCGGTATCGTCCAGACCTGGGAGGTTAACCGGCTCACGCCCGAATGGGTGGAGCTGGGGCTGTATACCCCCTGGTTTCCGTTTGACGTGGCATACGCGCCGTTTGAGTACATCGTCGAGATCGGGCCGATACCGGGTTACCAGGTCACGGGCAGCGGCACCATCCAGTTCAGCAACAAGGGCTGGCGCCTGGCTTCGGCCGGGCCGGGCAACGACTGCGTTATCATTGCTGCGCCGGAGCTCCGCGAACTACGGGAGGCGGAGTTGAGCGTCGTTCACACGCGGACGTCCGATGGGGAATTGGCTTCCGCCATTCTGAGCGACGGCAAATGGGTGATGGAACGGTTCGGTAGGTGGTTCGGACGGCACAGCGGCCAGTTGCGGATCGTCCTCGCTCCACGTGAGAAGGGAGGGGGCTATACTCGGCCGGGGCTGGTTGTACTGACTCCCGAGAAGATCGAGCCGGAGCGAATGTTCAAGTGGGTCGGCCACGAGACTGCGCATCTGTGGTGGTGGCGCGCGGACGTGACGACGTGGGAGGATTGGCTTAACGAATCTGTGGCTGAGTACAGTGCGCTGGCGGCAGTCAGAGAACGCTACGGGTCGGCCGCGGCAGAGGAGCTGATCGCCGCTAAGCGCGAGGCGACGGCTGGACTTCCGCCGATCTTCAGGCTGCCGCGCAGCCACGAAAAGGCCTACCCGGTGTTGTATGGCAAGGGCTGCGTCCTGCTCTGGGACCTGGCGGCGCGGATCGGCGAGGCGGCGATGTCCCGCCTCCTACGCGAGATGTACCTGAGCGGAGTGAACAACACAGAGCGGTTCCTTTGCCTGCTGGAAGAAATCAGCGGCCAACCGGTGGCGGCGGATTTCGCGGCCCAACTGAGGGCCTGAGCGCCAGGGGGTTGGTGCGGGCGGCCTGACCGCGCCCGCTGAGCCTCACCTCCACAACGACATGATGTAGAGCGCATAGGCCCCCAGGAGTATAGCTCCGTGGAACCTGCCGAAGCCGCGCCGCCATTTCGCCATCGCCCACAGGGCCAAGGTAAGCAGCGCAAAAATCGGCAGGTAAGAGGTTCTTGCGATCTGGTCCACCGGCACGGGCCGGATCACTCCGGCGAGCCCGAGCACAAGCGTCAGGTTGAGGAAATTCGCGCCGAGCACGTTGCCCAGCGCCAGTTGTCCGTGTGCCCTTGCGCCCGCGGTTACGGCGGTTGCGAGTTCCGGGAGTGACGTCCCGACGGCGACGAGGGAGAGGCCGATGACCGACTCGCTTACGCCGAGCCCCGCCGCCAGTTGCGTCGCAGCACCGACCAACAGGCGACTGCCCAGGGCGATCATGAGAGAGCCGGCCAGGAGCCGGAGCACTTGACCGCCCTTTTCATGCTCCTCGCCTGGCGGGGATTCGGCCGGCCGTGAGGCCACCCTCCCATCATTTGTACTCCGCAAGGCGCTGGCCGTGGACCAGATCATGACCAGAAGAAGCACCAGCGACGCGAGGCGCCCCAACGCTCCGTGCCTGGAAACCACGAAGATGCCGGCGCTCACCAGCAGCAATTGAAGGCAGCGCCGCCGGAAATCGGGGCCGGCTCGGGTGAAACCTGCGAGAACCACCGAGACGCCGAGAATCAGCGCCCCGTTGGCCATGCAGGAACCCAGTGCGTTGCCCAAAGCCAGTTCAGGATGGCCGGACCACGAAGCATATGTGGATACGGCGGCTTCAGGGAGCGTGGTCCCGAAGGAAACGATCGTCGCGCCGCAGGCCAACTCGGAGATCCCAATCCGCTGCGCGAGCCACACCGCACCCTCGACGAACCAATCCGCCCCTTTGACGACGATGGCAGCCGATACCAGAATACCGAGAATCAGTGACAGCAGGTCGATAGGCTCCCTTCAATCAGAGCGTAACCCAGCCGTGAGGCAAGTATATGCCCTGCCGCCGCACGTAAGTTGTCCGGACAGGCAGGGCCGCAAGAGAGGCGGTGGGAAGTCCCCGCCACGCCGGCGAGGGGAATGTCTTCGTCAGCCCACCACAAGAGGGGAAGGGTCGGACCTGGTCCACCATTCTCCTCGCCACGAACTGCCAATGGTCGGGGAGCGGAAAGGGACTGCTGCGAGCATCGCGAGCCTATGACCCGCAGAGAGCGGACGTGCCAGCCGCTGCGCTGGAGCAGTCCGGACGCGGCGATGGACCGGAGGGCCGTCTGTCGTACGACGAACAGGTTTTGGCTGAGGCCGGCGGGCGGGGAGGCGTGAGTGAGGGCCGGTCCCTACTCCCACTTTACCAGCCGCGGAATCGCCCTGGCCGTCACCACTGCGTTGGCCGCCTCCTTGGGCAGCGTTGCGACGCCGTCAAAGCCCGTACGCTCGACATGGTCGAGGACAATCCGCCGGAACTCCTCGGCGTCAAGAGCGGCGACCTTGTCGACGGTATCCAGGCCCGCATCCACGTACAACCGCGCGCGAACTTCCCTGACCGCACCGATGCGGCTGATGTCGGCCAGCTTGACGTACTCCTCGATGGCAGCCGGAGGTATCCCCGTGCGGTCGGCCAGCGCGCGGCGCAAGGCCGGCGTCGCGCCCGCAGCGATCATCTGCCTTACGTCCACAATACCCTCGCGTTCGAGGCGGTCCATATGGTCCTGGTCAACCCCACGGAAAGCGCGCATCGCAAAGGTCTTGCGCGTCTTGGCGATGGCCGCCTCGCGCAACTGCGAGAGCTCCTTGGCGAACTCGGTACGGCCCGCCCAGCTGTAGTAGAGAGCCAGCGCGCGCAGGTCGTTCTTGGAGGGGCCGGCTGCGCCGGGCCCCGCTGTGGATGATCCCCAAGCCCGGACGTCCTCCAATCCGGCCTCGCTGAGCGGGATCCGCGCCACTGCCAATGCTGACTCAAATGCCTGGACCCGGGCGCAGAGGTCGTCGATGACGTGCTCTTTCTTGCCCTTAGCTTTGAGCGCTTTGCGAAAGCCATCAAGGCCGGTCACCACTTGCACCTCCGTCGGGCCAAGATGCAGAACAGGAAAGCCTTGGGCTCTCCTGTTCTGTGCCGCGTCGTTCTTCCCTTCAGTGTCTTACCGGGAAAGCCGGGTCCCGTCAAGCCAATTGGCCTGGGCGGTCGGATCATCGCCGGTGGTGATCGTCGTGTTGAGGCTCGGAATGTAGAACGAGTTGAGCTTCTTCGAGATGATCGCCTGGATGTCCATGTTCTTCCTTCCCTTCTGCTATACGTGCTGAGGATTGTGTCGACTGTGTAGTATCGGCTGCTACAGGTTGCTGTGCGTCCCGAAACTCGCCACTTGCCACTGGTCGCCATGCCCGAACCGGGATCCCCTGCCACACCTCGGGCCGCGGGCCGCGACACCGGGTTGGACGAGTACGGGCCGTGCTTCGTATCCTAGGGATCCGAGGTCTCTAACCAGCCCGGTGACGACCTCGGGGGCGATCGTGCCTTCGTGGACGACTTCGGTGGGTGTGAGCATCATGTCCAACCTCTTCTTCGCGTCCGGTGTGTGTGAAAACCTGAAGTGATACGAGTCGTGCGGGAAGGGGTTTCATTTTCTAAGGGGCAATTCCGCCATGTTTTTCAATTACTTGCGGTACTGACTCAAAGGTGAGAGGACAAATCGTAATTGTCTGATATATCTGGGCAATGGGGCCGGTCGCCGACGTGTTACGTCAACCGGCGGCAGGCCCTGGCCACCGGTCCCTAAAGGTGATTTCCGCAAGCGGCTTGCGCGTTAGCGGTCGCGGAGGCGCGTCGGGGTAGCCGACCGGCAACAGGAACAGGCAGGCGATTTCAGGTGGGAGCCCGAGCACTGCAGATGCCTCACGCACATTGAGGTGCCCGATCCAGCAACTGCCGAGGCCAAGCGATGCGGCCGTGAGTGCGATATGCTCGCCCGGGATCACCGGGGCCGCGTTGTTGAAGAGCATGGAAACCTGCCTTTGACCCGGGAACGCCCGAAGGTAGTCGATGAAATCTCTTCCGAAGCGGTCCCGGTTGACCTCGAGAGCATAGTCGTCTTCCGGGAGGTCGGCGAGGACGAAGTCGATCCTGCCACAGAGTGCGAAAACCAGGGGCGCCGAGGCGATCCAGGATTGGTTGCCGGCCGCCCGCGCAAGGCGCTCGATCTGTCCCCTGTCGGTCACGACACCAAAGGCCCAACCCTGCCCGTTGCCGCCCGATGGCGCCAGTCGGGCGGCCTCAAGCATGGCCTCGATCGCCTCCTCGGGCACCGGAGTGCTTACGAACCTACGGATCGACCGCCGGCGGCGGATGGCCTCTTGCACTTCCATGTCCACATACCCCTTTTCAGCGAGGTGCTCACGACAATGACCTGTACACTATGGACGAAAACCACCATGGCCCGCTAGCCTGGCTCCCCACGGCCGGCTCCCCCCGGCCTGGTCCACCCCTGGTCAGCGGCCGCGGGCAGTCGCCGCCGCAAAGCCCGTGGCCAAGACGAGGCTATACAGCACGACCGCCCACTCAATCCGCGCGACGTTGCCGGTGGCGAGGTCAAAGAGCGAGACTGCGATGTTGAGGCCATAGAACAGCAGCGCCACAATCCCGCCAAACCGGCGCGCCCCCGCATCGCGGCGCGCTGCCAGCAGGAACGCAATGCCGAACACGATCCTGGCGACGCCGTACTCCTTGTAAATGTGGGGGTCCCAGTGCCTAACAAACGGCTGGATGTACTGGCCGAAGAACATCAGGGGCAGACCGAACAGGCCGACCTCGAGCGCTCCCGCGACAATCAGGAGCGGGCGGAGCCATTCGGCGGCCGGCCACAAACGAAGACCGTCGGGACCCATGCGACCCGGAACCTCCATGTCCTTAGCGTGCCCCGAGGACAGGCCTCGGAGTTGCCGGACTTACCCACTCCAGCCCGGAGCTGAGCTTAGCGCAAGCCCGGAATATACCCGGTCAGTAACGTCTGCCGCTGACCGTTGTCGTACTTCAGCAGGAGATGGGCCGGGTCAACCGTGTACCACGCTGTCTGCACGCCGCCGAGCAAAGACACGCGGTACGCCTGGTGCTCTTCGCCGGGCAAACCCTCGACCGCGAGGGCGACGGTTTCGACACCCTTGACCTCAAGGGGCACGGTGACCTTTTGCCCTCCGGCGGTGTTGATCAGGTTGACGGTGAACCTATAGCCCTCGCGAAGGGGAAACGCGCGGATCGTCGTCAGGAGTTGCTCGTTATCGATGTAGTGCCCCGCAGGAAGCCTGACCGCCAACTCGTGATCGCCCTGGAGGGTATGGGCCACGAGTTGAACCCGACCGGCGGCCCCGTCGTACGTTGCTTCGATCGCGAACTCGGGGAGCGATCCCTCGTTGGCCACCGTCGAGCTGACCGGGGCCCACGTCTGCTGGTCGGCTAGGACATCGCCGGTATGCCGCATTTCCCCGATCACGGCGGTGTTGTGAATCAGCCAGCCGCGTTCGGACAGGCTCTGGCTGAAAACCCCCGTGCCGATCTGGTTGCCGCCTTCGACCCAAATGTAGGTTGAGGTTTCGCCGTCGGACCACGGAATGGACGCCACCGGCAGGGCCTGCGGTTTGGGTCCGCAGGCCGGTACCGCAAATCCCACGCCCAGCATGATGATAATTGCTCCAAACCGCACAAGGAGTCCGGCGCCCTGCCCCGCGCGGGGCCGCAGGCTCACTGCGGATCGGACCCTTCCTGCCGGTCCCCGGGCGCATGGCGGAGGTAGGCCGAGATCAGGTCGCGGGCACGGCCCGCCTGCCCGTCAGGTACCAGCACGCTTACCTGCCCGCTGGAGCCCAGATGGGGGACCCCCAGAAGTGAACGCATGGTGACGGTAAGCCCCTCGGCCTCCAAGAGCCCCTTGACCATTCCCGCCTGAGCGTAGTTGCGGGCGTCGAATACGACCTCCCATTGCCGGTCATGGTCCAACAATGCTCACCGCCCCTCTGCCGAGCACATCCTCTATCATCTCCACCATTTCCTGACCGGGCTCAACCCAATACTCCTCGTGGGTGAGAAGCGTCTTTTTGGGCTGGACAAAACACAGATAAACCGGCGAAGCCCCGTGACACAGCTGCAGCGTGGCGCGTAGCCGCTCCAGGAGGCGCTGGTCGTTCTTGGGAACGCGCAGGTACACCTTTGAACGCCCCGCGGTGGTGATGGGAATGAGCTCTTCAGCGAGGATCTTCGGCTCGTCGTCGCGCAGTTGGAGCTTGCCGGTCACCAGGAGGACGGGCGAGTCCCCGTCGAGGGCCTTCGCCGAGCGAGCGTAGACGCGGGGGAAAATCACCACTTCGACCTGCCCCGTCATGTCCTCGAGGGTGAGGAAGGCCATCGGCTCGCCGTTCTTGGTCGTGATGCGCCGCATCTGGACGGCCAAGCCGCCGAGGGTCACCCTGCCGCCCTCGGCCATCTCCGCCAGATCCGCCGCCTGCGCCGTTGTCCGCTCGCGGATGGCCCTCTCGTATTGGCCGAGAGGGTGGCCGCTGACATAGATGCCGAGCAACTCCTTCTCCATGTTCAAGAGCATGCTCGTCGGAAACTCGGCCTGATCGGCCGGCAGGGGCACGTCATCGTCCACGACGGCGGCTGCTTCGGACGGAGCAATGTCAAACAGCGATACCTGCCCGTTGATCCTCCGGCGCTGGGCCGCGGCCGAACGCTCAAGGGTCTGGTCGAGTACGGCCAGCAATTGGCTTCGCGTGGCCCCAAACGAGTCCATCGCCCCCGCCTTGATCAGGCTCTCCAGAGCTCGCTTGTTGAGCTGCCGGGTGTCGGCGCGACGGCAAAGGTCGCCGAGGCCGCGGAACGGGCCGTTGGCCGTACGCTCTTCAACGAGGTTGTTGATCGCCCCGATGCCGACGTTCTTAATGTGCCGCCATACCCACGCGAACCTTGCCGTCCTCAACCGTGTAGTTGGCCTCCGACCGGTTGACGTCGGGCGGCAGCACGGCCACGTTGAGCCGCCGGCACTCCTCGACGTAACGGGCGATCTTGTCGGTATCGCCGATGATGCTCGACAGGAACGACGCCATGAACTGCACGGGATAGTGGCACTTGAGGTACGCCGTCTGGTAAGCGAGCAGGCCGTACGGGGCGGTGTGAGCCTTGTTGAAACCATAACCCGCGAACTCCTCGATCAGGTCATAGAGCTTGCCGGCCAACTCCTCGGGGTGCCCGTTGGCGATGCATCCCGAAACGAACTTGGCCCGGTACTCGTCCATGATCTCCTTCTTCTTCTTGCCCATGGCCCGCCTGAGCATGTCACCCTGGGCCAGCGTAAATCCGGCCATGATGTGGGCGATAGCCATGACCTGTTCCTGGTAGATAATTACCCCGTAGGTGTCGCGGAGAACCGGTTCAAGCAACGGGTGAAGGTAATGGCGCACCTGTGAGTGCTTAGCCTTGACGTACTCCGGGATATTGCGCATCGGTCCGGGGCGATACAGCGCGACACAGGCCACGATGTCCTCAAAGCAGTTGGCCTTGACCTCGCGGACGAGGTCGCGCATTCCACTGCTCTCGAGCTGGAACACGCCGAGGGTGTCGCCGTGCTGCAGCATTGCGTACACCTCGGGGTCGTCGAGCGGGATGGTTTCAATGTCAAAGTCGCGGCCCGTGGAGTGCCTGATCAGCTTGACGGCATGGTCGATCACGGTCAGGGTCCGAAGCCCGAGGAAATCCATCTTGAGCAGACCGATTTCCTTGAGGGTGTCCATGCCGAACTGGGTCATCACCACGCCGTCGCCGGTACGGTGCAGCGGCACGTGCTCGGTGATCGCATCGGGCGAGATCACAACGCCCGCCGCGTGGACCGAGGCGTGGCGCGGGAGCCCCTCGACGTTGGCCGCCAGGTCCAGCAGATCCTTGACGGCGGCGTCGCTGGCGGACGCGTCGGCCAGCTCGGGCGACATCTCCAGGGCCTTTTCGACCGTCGGCGCCCCGAATGGTATCAGCTTGGCGATCCTATCGACCTCGGCGTAGGTCATATTCAGCGCGCGCCCGACGTCCCGCACCGCAGCCCTGGCGGCCATTGTCCCGAACGTGATGATCTGGGCTACGCTGTCGCGCCCGTATTTTTCGAACACGTACTTGATGACCTCGTCGCGACGTTCGTAGCAGAAGTCGATATCAAAGTCCGGCGGGTCCACGCGTTCGGGGTTCAGGAAGCGGTCGAACTGAAGATTGTACGTGAGCGGGCAGATGTTGGTGATGCCCAGGATGTAGGCGACAATGCTCGACGCGCCGCTTCCCCTGCCCGGCCCGACCGGGATCTCGTTGCGGCGGGCGAAGTCGACGAAGTCGGCGACGATCAGGAAGTAACCCGCGTACCCGGTACGCTTGATCAGTCCCAGCTCGTACTCCAGCCGCTCAAGGTGCAGGGGCTGCGGGTCCGGGTAGCGACTCGCGATCCGCTCCATGCACAGGTGGCGCAGGAAGGAATCCGCATCGTGACCAGGCGGGATCTCGTAGTGCGGAAGGAAGACCTTGCCCAGATCGAATGTCACGTTGCAGCGCTCGGCGATCGCCAGGGTGTTGTCGATCGCCTCCGGGTGATCCCACCACAGGCCGGCCATCTCGTCGCCAGATTTGAGGTAAAACTCGTCATTCGGAAACCGCATCCGGTCCGGATCGTCCACTGTCTTGAGGGTCTGGATGCAAAGCAGGGTATCGTGGACCCGGGCGTCCTCGCGCCGGATGTAGTGCGCGTCATTGGTTGCGACGACTCCGAGGTCAAGACCCCTCGCCATCTCCAGCAAGGCCCGGTTGACCTGGCGCTGTCCGTCGATCCTCTGGTCCTGCAGCTCAAGAAAGAAGTTGCCCTTGCCGAATAAATCGCGGTAGTGTGCAGCCAGCGACCTGGCCTCGGCGAGGTTGTTGGCGAGAATCAGGCGCGGAATCTGCCCCGCGATACACCCCGAAAGAACGATCAGGCCGCTGTTGTACCGTGCCAGCAGTTCTTCGTCGATGCGCGGTTTGTAGTAGAGCCCTTCGGTGAAACCAGCCGAAACCAGCTTGAGCAAGTTGCTGTAGCCCTGCTGGTTTTCGGCGATGACTGTCAGGTGGTACGGGTCGTCATCCTGCTTCGCCACCCGGTCGAACCGGGTGCGTTGAGCTACGTAGAGCTCGCACCCGACGAGGGGCTTGACGCCTGCAGCCTCGCAGGCTTTGTAGAAGTCGATCGTCCCGTACATCGCCCCGTGGTCGGTCATAGCCACGGCCGGCATGCCCATGCCGGCGGCTGCCTCGGCCAGCCGGTCAAGGCGGCAATAGCCATCAAGCAGGCTGTATTCGGTATGAACGTGCAAATGAACAAACGGTCGCCCCATGATCACCCTCCGTGGGAGACCTTTTCGCCGGCCCGCCTGTCACTGCCTGCCCTCGCATACACTAGCCCGGTGCGGGGAGTATCAGAGCCATCGGGCCCGTCAGGGGCCCCGGGGAGGCGATAGGACGTGATCAAATGCACCTGCCCGGCGTGCGGTTTGCCGTCGTACTCGGCATCCAGCGCCCCCTCGCAATGCCCCTATTGCGGCAGGATGCTGGAGCCGCTCACAGGCGATCCGGAACCCGAAGAACCTAGTAGGTGAGGTGTAGGACGTCCTCGATCAGATACTGCATGCCCCTAATGATGTTGGGCAAGGGGACGTCGAGGGCATAGAGGATGGAGAGCACCATCGCCAGGACATCGAGAACCAGGAAGGCCCGCAGTTCTCCCCAGAGCCGCCTCTGGACGAGGCCGGGCACCTCGAACCAGGCGACAAGCACGTAGACAACAGCGACTGCCACGGCGCCGGCGATCATCTTCCCGCCCTCCCTGTGGGCAGTCTCCCCAGCCTTGCGATCCCCAGCGCCAGAGGCGGGAAGATGTAGATAAGCGGTATCTGAAAGATGATCGTCAGGCTCTTGGTGGTAATGGCCGGGATGATCGACGATTCGCGAATCATGCCGGCGGCGGCGACAACCACAAGGCCCACCAGGGGCCAGACCAGGGGACGGTACTCCTTCAGGCCGAGCAACTCCGCAAGGGTTACCGCTGTGGCGTATAGCAGGATGGTCGTCTTGACAAAGACCACAACCGTATGGGCGATGCCGACCAGCAGGTCCAGACGGTTGAAGATGCGACCGTAGTCGATCATCCGCGTGACCTGGAAAGACGGAGATACGAGGATGCATTCCAGAGGGCCAAGCACAGCGGTGTTCCTGATGGTCGCGAGCAGCAGGCTGGCGCCGCCGATCACCATCCCCAGGAGAACCGGCTTGGCCAGCGTACCGCCTCCCCGCACCGATCCCATGACCGCCAGGAACACGGTCAGCTCACCAAACCCGATGGCCGAGATGATGTGCGTGCTCCTGAGAAAGTCTGGTAGAGACACCTCAAACAGCGGCAGGAAGTTGGAGAAATCCATGTCCTTTGCCAAGAGCGCAAGCGTGACGATCAGCACTATCGCAGCCGTCGCCACGAAGAGGTGGCTCAGAAGACCGAGATTTGAGAGCCCTTTGCGCACAGCAAAACCGCAGACCACCGCAAAGCCCGCCAAGAACAGCAGTCGCGGTGAATCCGGCTGCAGGAACAGCGTGTAGAAGTCGTTGACGTCCGCGACATTCACGATACAGGTGAAGGTGAAGTAATAGAGGTAGTAAGCGACGATGGCCGGTCCGAGGAATCTGCCGAATACCGCTCGCATGATCTGCAGAACAGTCTGGCCGGCAAAACGGTCGACAAGCTTGGCCTGAGCAAGCACAAAGGGCAGGGTGACCACGAACCCTGCCAACAGGGCAAGCCATGTGTCGTGAGAGGTCAGGTCGGCGGCGAATCCGATGAGCAGGATCGACCCCTGCACAAAGGCCCCCATTAAGAGCGCCAACTGCCAACCGGAGATCGCGTCCTTCGCGTGTCTCATTGGCCGATGGAGAAGACCGGCCGCGTGATGCTGCCGGTGCCCCGCATCTTGGTCTGGACCTGAACCGCAAGGTCGACCGCGGGATAGACCGCATGCCAGTCCTGCGCAACCTCCTGCCAATAGCCGGGAAGCTTCTTTCGGATCAAGTCGCCGAAGCCGAAGATATCCGCCCCAAGCTGCGCTGAATGCTCGAACGCCGCTAGGACCTCGCTCCCAATCAGCCGCTCGGCGGCAGACTCGAGGTCGCTGAACTGGACGGGGGTCGCCAGGTCTTGGGCTGTCGTCTGTTCCGCAAGGGCAAGGTTGCATTGGATATGTACCGCTATCCTTGGCCGTCCGTCCCGGACCTCTGGCCTGACGGTTGACTTGACACTGATCACCTCAAGTGTGGCGAGGCCGTCTCCGGCCGGCACGACCAGGGCCGCGCTCCGTACCTCGCCAAGGACCCACAGGAGGCCGCGGCTCTGCACAGGGTCGAGGGCGCCGACCATTCTGGTCCCCCTGAAGACGGCCGTGCCCGATACGGCCAGTACCGGGCTGTCTGCCAGCCCGGGCACCACGCTGATCAACGGCGCAGTGGGCGCCGTGGTCGGGCAGAGCAGCATTCGGGCAAAGTCGTTGCGCCGTACGATTCGAGCCTCTGACACCCAGCCTGATTGGCGAACCAGATTCGCGATTGCCAACGCCGGCTGCCGTTCAATGGCGGATTCAGTGTCAAGAATCTCCGCCGCGTCGCCCGTTGAAACGAGAATCAGGGACGTCGAACGCGCTTCCCGGTCGCGGATCAACGCGTCGACACAGGATTCCACCCCCGCTTCCGCAACCGCGCGGCTGAGGATAATGACCTGGCAGTGCGAGACAAAGAGCCGCTCACCGATGACCTTGGTGATCTGACGGCAGGCATCTAGCACCGTTCGCCCGACACCCTGCACATTCCAGAAACCCTTGGGTTCCGACCGGGCTGAACCACCTCCCGTGGGCTGGCCCTGGTCTCCATGCGGGACCATCTGGACGGTGATGGTAAGCATACCGGCCTGCTCAACGTCTGCCGCCATCCCAAGGACAATGGGCAACTGGGCCATTTCGCGGCCACCGCATCCCATCAGGCTCCACAGCACCGCGAACGCCACCAAAATACGGGCCAGCCTCCCTCTTGGGCTGCGGATAGCGGCCGCGATCATTCGCCGGATTCCTCCTGAACCGGGACACCCATCTCCTGGGATGGTAGCGGGGCACGGACAAACACGTCGGTCAGCAGCCCACGCCGAGGCGGGGCAATGGGTGCAAGGAAATGCTCTCCAAATGACCTGAGGGACCCCAGGTGAATCAGAACCACCAAGAGCCCCATGATGATGCCGAATCCGCCTGCCAACCCCGCTAGGACGAGGAACAGGTATCGCAGCAGTGCGATAGAATCGGCCTGGGCCGGGACGGCGAAGCTGGCGATGGCGGTCAGAGATACAACGATGATCATCAGCGGGCTGACGAGGCCTGCCGCGACTGCAGCCTGGCCGAGGACCAGGGCTCCAACCAGGCTGATTGATGTGCCGATCGGCTGCGGCAGCCTGATTCCAGCTTCCCGGAGGATTTCGTAGATGACGACCATGATCCCCGCCTCGACTAAGGCAGGGAAGGGAACGCGCTCCACCCCTGTGGCAATCGTGATCAGGAGCGGCGTAGGGATCAGTTCTTGGTGGAACGTCGTCAGTGCGACATATGCTGCAGGCGAAATCACGCTCAGAGAATAGCTCAGAAGGCGAAGCATACGCACGGTGCCCACATACAGGGGGCGCGAATAGTAGTCCTCGGCGGTCTGGAAGCTCTCCACGAACAGGGCAGGTACGGTAAGGACCGCCGGCGAGCCGTCAACCAGTATGGCCACCCTGCCGGAGAGTATCTTGGCGGCGGCCTTGTCCGGGCGTTCCGTGTTGGCCACCGTGGCGAAGACCGACCAGTGGGAATCCTCGATCTGCTGCTCGATATACCCTGACTCCAGCACGGCGTCGATGCGGATGGACGCAAGCCGCCTCCGCACTTCGCTGACGAGCCCTGGCCTGGCCGATTGCTGGAGGTAGACCAAGCTGACTTTGGTCCGCGTCCTGGAGCCGATGGTCACCGTCTCCACCCGCAGGCCAGGGTCGCGAATGATCCGCCTGAGCATGGCCGTGTTCACGGCGATGTCCTCTGTAAAGCCCACCCGGGGACCGCGAACCAGCCTTTCGGTCTTCGGTTCGTCGACCGGCCGGCTGGCCCATTGCTTGGCGTTGACAACCAGTCCCCCCGCAGCTCTGTCAATCAGCACGGCGACGAAACCGGAGAGGATGTCGTCGACAATCGGGCCCATCTCCGTCCGAGACCGCACATCGGTAGCGGACAACAGACGTTGCTGGACGCCCTGAATATCGATCCGTTCAAGGGCGTCCGCCGAGACTCCCTCGGCATCGAACATCAGCGCCCGCAGGATATCCCGGTGGACGGATTCCCGGTCCACCAGGCCCATGAGATAGATGACCGCGCCGCGGCATCCTCTGCCTGGGCCGAACCGGAATTCGTGGAAGACAACATCGCTGCCATCTCCAAGGGCTGCGCGGAGCGCTGCTACGTTCTTGTCAAGGTCGGGTTCCAGCCGACCTCCGAGCCCGCAGCCTTCGGCGTGGAATTCCAATGGTTTGACATCGCGTCCTGATCCACGCAACCTCTGCAACAACCGCCGCAAGACAAACACCGCCCCCTTTTGGCGCGGGACTAGTGTGCCTTATCACGGGGGCTGGAATTCGGAAGCTTGCTCAGTGCAGGGAGGGGTATACCGTCAGACGAGTTCCCCGGAATCGGGCGCCTGTGCCTTGCCGGCCTGGTCGAGTGCCGCGGCCACCAATCGCCGGGCCTTGTCTGCCGCAGTCGCGAGCGCTTCGCGCTCGTCGAAGTTCAGCATCAACCGTTCTTCCATGACCGGATCGCCGGCGACAATGACAGTCTCGACGTCTTCCGGATGACCGGCGTAGACGAGCGACGAAACCACGTCATGGGGCGGGTAGAGGTGGGCCCGCTCAAGGTTGACGATGATGACATCGGCGGCCATCCCAGGGATGATCGCCCCAACCCTGCTATCGAGGCCGAGAGCTTTGGCCGAGCCGCGTGTGGCCATCTCAAGGGCCTGGTAGGCGGTTATGGCGTCGGCTTCACCGGTTGTGACCTTCTGCAGGTTGGCGGCGAGGCGCATCTGCTCCCACATATCAAGGGCGCCGGCGCTGGCCGGGCCGTCGGTGCCCAGGCCGACCGTCACCCCGGCTTCCAGTAGCGCCGCGAGCGGGGCGATGCCGGCGGCAAGCTTGAGATTGCTGGCCGGGCAGCTGATGACGCCGACTTTACGATCCGCCAGGATCTTGATGTCGGCGGTTGTCAGGTGGACACAGTGAGCTGCGGTCACCCGGAGACCGTCGAACAGGCCCGCCCGCTCGAGGTACTGGACGGGTGTGGCGCCGTACTGCTCATGAACAATCTTGATCTCGTCCGCGGTTTCCGCGATGTGGATGTGCACCGGCAGTTCGAGCTCCCGGGCGAGAGCAACCACCTCTTTGAGGAAACCAGGCGGACATGTATACGGCGCATGGGGGCCGACAGCCACCCTGATCCGTCCGTCGGCCGCCTTGTGCCATTCGGCCGCGAGCTTGCGCGTCGCTTCGATCGCCTGTGCGGGATCGGTGCCGACGCCGGTCAGGCCTCGCGAGAGTACGGCGCGAACACCGGTCTTCTTGACGACCTCGGCGACCTGCGGCATGTGAAAGTACATGTCCGCGAACGCCGTTGTGCCGCCCCGCACCATCTCAAGCACGGCCAGCGCAGTGCCCCAGTAAACGTCTTCGGGCGTCAGGCGCGCTTCGAGGGGCCAGATGCGGTCGGTTAGCCAACTCATCAGGGGAAGGTCGTCGGCGTAGCCGCGGAACAGGCTCATCGCCGCGTGGTTGTGGCCGTTGATCAGGCCCGGGAGGACCACCTTGCCCTTGGCCTCAATGACCCGCTCGGCCTTGCTCGCCCGCCAACCGACGGGCGGGTCGCAGGCGCAGCCCACGGAAGTGATGCGTCCCTTCTCGATGAGCAATTCGGCGTCACGGAGAATCTCGCGGTCGTCGTTCATCGTCACGATGGTCGCGCCGCGGATCAACAGGCTCTGTTTACCTGGCATTCAATCCACTCCATCGGCCGTCCGGAGCGGCCGTTCTGTCTCGCCACAGCTGCAGGCCCTGACGTCGGGCAGGTGATCGAGCGCCCGCCAGGCCATGATCCTGATCTTCCGGACGTTCTCGGCCATGGTTTCGACGACCTCGGCATGAGTCAACCGGTTGGCGGTCATGCCGGCAGCATAATTAGTTACCATAGCGATTAGGACGTAACACATTCCGAGTTCGCGTGCAAGGACAACTTCGGGCAGGTTGGTCATGCCGACCACATCGGCTCCCAACCTGCGGTAGGCACGGATTTCTGCGGCGCTCTCAAAGCGCGGGCCCTCCGTGCACACGTAGCATCCCCCGTCATGCAGCTCGAGTCGCTCCGCCTGGCCCGCGTCGCTTAGCAGGCGCCGTAGCTCGGGGCAGTACGGTTCGGTCATGTCGGTATGAACGACACCGGCCGGCCCGCCGGGAACGACCGGGTCGCCTTCGTAGAAGGTCAACGGCCGCCCCCGTGTGAAGTCGAGGAAGCTGTCGGCCAGAACGCAATGACCCGGGGCAAAATCCTCGCGCAGCGAACCAACGGCGCCGGTGCCGATGATCCTTTCGACGCCGATCTGGTGAAGACCCCAGATATTGGCGCGGTAGTTGATGCGGTGCGGCGGGATGGCGTGCCCCGCTCCGTGCCGGGGGAGGAATACAACTTCCCGCTCGTGCCCGCTAGGCCCCTGGTAGATGCCGTGTTCAAACGAAGTGGTACCGTAGGGAGTAGCCAGGTGCTGCGCCGACACATCGCGCAGGATTCCCGCCTCGTACACCCCCGTGCCGCCGATGATGGCTACTCTGGGCATCCGCTCACACCCGCCACTTGTTGAGGTAGTCGCTTTGCCGCGGCGTCAACTCGTCGATTGCGACGCCAACGCTGGCGAGGCGCAACTGCGCAACCCGCCGGTCAAGGCCGGGCGGTACGGGCAGGACAACGCCCCCTGCCCCTTCAACGCCGCCCGCCGCAATGTGCAGCGCCGCCAGGGCCTGCAGTGCAAATGACAGGTCCATGACTTCCGTCGGGTGACCGTCTGCGGCCGCGAGGTTGACGAGGCGTCCTTCGCCAAGCAGGTATAGGCGCCGCCCGGCGCGGGTCAGTTATTCATCGACATTGGGGCGGACGCGCCGGCAGGTCGAGCCGGGAGCAGCGAGGGCCGCAAGACCGTCGAGGTCGATCTCCACGTTGAAGTGCCCGGCGTTGGCGAGGATCGCGCCGTCCTTCATCCTGACCATGTGTTCGCCGCGGATGGCTCCGCTGCACCCCGTGGTGGTGATGAAGATGTCGCCGGCTGCCGCCGCGTCGAGCATCGGCATCACCGCAAAGCCCTCCATCAGGGCCTCGTTGGCCGCCACCGGGTCGACCTCGACAACGATGACCCGGGCGCCGAGGCCTGCGGCGCGCATGGCCACGCCCTTGCCGCAAAAGCCGTACCCAACAACAACCGCGGCCCGTCCGGCGATCGCCAGGTTGGTCGTCCGCAGGATGCCGTCCCACACGGATTGGCCCGTGCCGTATTTGTTGTCGAAAATGCGTTTCATGGGCGTGTCGTTGACGGCGAGGACCGGAAACCGCAGCGTGCCGTCCGCCGACATGGCGCGGAGGCGGATGACGCCGGTCGTGGTTTCCTCTGAGCCCCCGCGAATGCGCGATAGGGATTGAGCGAACTCCGTGTGCAGCATCGTGATCAAGTCCGCCCCATCGTCCACGACCAGGTCGGGCTCCGTCGCCGCCGCCATGCGCACGAAGTCTGCGTACTCCGTCGGGGTAGCGCCGTGCCAGGCGTAGACCGTTATCCCGGGCTCGGCGGCGAGCGCGGCCACAACATCGTCTTGGGTTGACAGCGGATTGGAGCCGCAGGTGACGACCTCGGCGCCGAGGTCACGCAGCGTAATCAGCAGTTGCGCCGTCTTGGCCTCGAGGTGCAGGCAGGTGGCAACGCGCAAGCCGGCCAGGGACGTGGAGCCGCCTCCGGTATCGCGGCAATCGGCGGCGACGGCGGCGAGAACGGGCATGTGCGCCCGCACCCATTCAATCTTGAGCCTGCCCGCCGGGGCGAGCCCCGGGTCACGAACAACGCTGGGCCTACGCGCGGTCACGCGGCCCGCCGACTTAGCCGTCACTGCCCGTCACTCTCCCCATGATTGACTACTCCCACTCGATGGTCCCGGGAGGTTTGGTCGTAATGTCGTACGCGACCCGGTTGACACCGTCGACCTCGTTGACGATGCGCGTAGCGATGCGTGCCAGGACGTCGAGCGGAATGCGTGCCCAGTCGGCGGTCATGGCGTCGGTTGAGGTCACGGCGCGGAGCACGACCGGATGGGCATAGCTGCGTTCATCGCCCATAACCCCGGTGCTGCGTACATCCGGCAGGACGGCGAACGATTGCCAGATCTCGCGCTCAAGGCCTGCCGCGCGGAGTCCGTCACGAAATATCCAATCAGCCTCGCGCAGGATGGCGAGCTTCTCCTCGGTGACCTCGCCGAGGACGCGGACGCCGAGGCCGGGTCCGGGGAAGGGCTGCCGCCAGACGATGTCCTCAGGCAGGCCGAGTTCCGTACCGACCTTGCGCACCTCGTCCTTGAAAAGAAGGCGAAGCGGCTCGATGAGCTCAAACTTCATGTCCGCCGGCAGCCCGCCGACGTTGTGGTGGGTCTTGATTGTAGCTGCCGTGCGGGTCCCGGATTCGATGACGTCCGGGTAGATCGTCCCTTGCACGAGAAACCGGGCGTCGCCGACCTTGCGCGCCTCACGCTCAAAGCAGCGGATGAACTCCTCGCCGATGATCTTTCGTTTGCGCTCGGGGTCCGCTACGCCGTGCAGGGCGCTCAGGAACCGCCGGGATTCGTCGACGAAGACAAGCTCAAAGCCCAACCCTTGCTCGCCGAAGGTCTGAACCACCTGCTCCGCCTCGCCCTTACGCAAAAGGCCGTGGTCCACGAAGATGCACGTCAACTGGTCGCCGATCGCCCTGTGCACGAGTGTCGCGCAGACGGAGCTATCCACTCCACCCGATAGCCCGCACACGACCTTGGCATCGCCCACGCGTTCGCGGATGGCGCCAACCTCTTCCTCGATAAAACGGCCGATTGTCCAATCGCCCTTGAAACCGGCGACTTCGTAGAGGAAGTTGCGCAGAATCCGCCTGCCGAACTGAGTGTGCTCCACCTCCGGTGAAACTGCACCCCCATACAGGCCGCCGGGACCGCCCATCGCGGCGACCGGGCACGACGGCGTCTCTAGAAGGACCTCCCAGCCGGGAGGCACCTTGGCTACATAGTCCCCGTGGCTCATCCAGCAGGTGGCTCGGTCAGGAATACCGGCAACAAAGGCGTGGTCAGGCGCCTTGAGAGTGACCGTCTGCGATCCGTACTCGCGCGCCGTGGCCCGGGTGACCTGGCCACCAAATTCCCTGGCCATCAGGTGTGCCCCGTAGCAAATGCCCAGGACTGGGATGCCCGCCTGGAAAAGACCCGTGGGCGCCTGTGGCGCGCCGGGGGCATAGCAGCTCGCCGGTCCGCCGGACAGGATGATGCCCTTAGGTCTGAGCTTGAGCACGTCGGCAAGCGTGGTGTCAAACGGCAGGATCTCGGCGTAGACGTTGAGCTCACGCACCCGGCGGGCGATCAGTTGGGTGTACTGGCCGCCAAAATCGAGGATCAAAAGGAGTTCGTTCACTGGTTTCCCCCCGCGCCTTGCTAGCCCTATGATTCCCCTTTAGTTAGGCGCAAGTGCGGGGGGGACCTTTTTGGAAGCGGGGAGAGGTTGCACAACGCGGCACGGATAGATGTTCTGCAGGCGCTCTGAAGGCCCTTGGAGCAGGGACTGCGAAGGACTGCGCCGTCCGGCGCCGTTCCCCCGCCGCCCCTGCTCCGCTGGTACACATTGATTGGTGCAAGTCGCCCGCTATCGGCCGTCAGAACTGCCGGACGGCGGCGCTGACGGCGACCCGCCCGGCCGCTCCGCTATCCGATCAGGTGCAGCTTCGTCTGCCTGCCGTCCAGCCAGACTGCCCGGCCGCCGCCGAGGTAGATGATGTCCTGCTCGACAGCCATGCGGACATCCCGGCCGTCCCACTCGGGCACAGCGTGCTTCACGTTGAGTTCAATCGAGTGGGCGGTGTTATCGAAGAGCTCATAGTCCCCGCGCCCCGGCACCCCGCCCTGAGCATCCCAGAGGCCGATCGTCGGGCCTGCTGCGTGGCCGTGGTAGCCGAGCGGGTGCGTGTAGATCGTCGCACGCAGCCCCTCAGCCTTGCACTTGGCCAGGGCAAGGGCAAGGATCTCGTTGCCCGGCCGCCCGGTGACCATCATCTCCAGGTGAATATCCTGAACGCGGTTGGCTGCCGCCATGGCATCGTGCAGGCCCTGTGGCGCGTCAGTTTCGCCCAGCCTGAGCACGTAAGCGTCTTCCTGGGTGTCCGTAAAAAGTCCCAGGTAGATGATGCCGAAGTCACAATGCAACAGATCTCCGGGCAGGATCAGCTTGCGCTCATCCGCCGGCGCCGGCGCAGCGGCGGCACCGCCGACCTGCCTGCGAGGCTGCCCGCCGGGCTGCGGTACGCCCATCCCCGGGGCCTGAATGCTCACACTGGGCTGGAACCAGGTCCGGAGCCCCAGATCGGTGACCTTTTGTCGCATCCACCAGACCACGTCGTCCGTCGTGCTGACGCCAGGCAGGATAACCTTGCTCGAGAACGCCTCCCGGACAATCGCGTGCGCGATCTCCACGATGCCCGGGTAAGTGTCGATCTCCGCCTGCGTCCGGTGTTCAAGGTACCCGACGCACAACCGCTCGGCGCCCCTGGTCCGGGACATGTAGTCCTCGCCCAGAGCGCCTGCCATCTCGGAGTATTCGGCGTGCGAGAGACCGTCGCCGAAGGCGTGGGTCTGCGAAACGTTGATCCCGATAACCTTGGGGTCCCTCTCACGCACGAGCCGCGCCAGGCAATCCCACTGCTCCTCCTGGTCGGGATCCCATACAGCCTGATAGAAATCGCCCATGCCATATCGCGAGATCGTCATCCGCTCAACGGATCCGTCGTCGCGCCGGAAAAAGACCAGGATAGTGCGCCGCCGCGCGTACATCATCGGCTCGGGGAGCAACGACATGATCACCGGGTCCTCGTTATACTCGCGGGCGGAGATGATCCAGCAGTCGAAACCCTCGCGCTCCATGAGCGCGGGTACCAGGTTGTCAAGACGTTCTTTGAGCCAGCGGTTGCGTATTGCAGCCCGCTCCCGCTCCGGCAGGATCTTGGGGGTGTACTCCGATGCCGGATTGGCTTTGTGCGCAATTGCCATTGGCTTGCCGAGCCTCCCTCCACGATACCATCCACCTGATTCATACAACGGGCAGGGCCTGCGCGTGTGCCGCCCTGCCCGCATCACTCTCGTCGCTCGTCGCTCGCCGGTCCGGGTCAGTGCTTCGGCAGTTGGTCGAGCGGCGGTTCGATGCCCTCCGGCACCGGGCACTGATAGGGATTGTCCTTGGTCGCCTCGCGCCACTCATCCCTCGCCGCCTTGAGCTGCTCGGGGTCGGTTGCGAGGTCCAATCCCGCCAGGGCCATGACCTTGGCGGCATAGAGCATACCCTTGTGTCCGATGCTCATGCCGCTGCAGGCTGTCACCTGCCAGGAGTGGCCGGGTTGACCGAGCACGCCCGTCGCGGTGCCCATCTGGCCGGTCGGGGTAACCCAGCTGACATCGCCGACGTCGGTCGAGCCGGCCATCGGAGGCTCGTCGTCGCGCCAGGGGATGATGGTGTCGTTGATGAGTTGCGTGTATAGCTCCTTGGGTGCTTTCATGGCCTTGAGGCCGGCCTCCCTTTGGCCGGGGGCGAAGCTCTCATTCATCTTCCGGGCGAACTCAAGCTCCTCTTCGGTCCACGTAACCGGACCGAGGGCCTCAAAGTGCTTTTGCAGCAGGCGGTTGATCGCCGCGTTCGGCAGATAGTTGTAGCACGCCGCCAAAAGGCGCACTTCGAATGTGGTCTTGGTCATCAGGGCGGCGCCCTTGGCGATGTCGAGCAGCCACTCATAGATCTCGTCAACCTGGCCGCGTTCCGGCGCCCGGACATAATACCAGACCTCCGCGTGCGCCGGGACCACGTTAGGCTCTCCGCCTCCATCCGTGATCACATAGTGCAGCCGGGCCTTCTCGATGACGTGTTCCCGAAGGTAATTCGCGCCGATGTTCATCAATTCGACGGCGTCAAGAGCCGACCGGCCGTGGTGCGGATCACCGGCCGCGTGGGCGGTGCGCCCGAAGAACCGGAATTTGACCGAGTTCATCGCGTTCGAGCTGTTGTTCGAAACCCCGTTGAGGGTACCGGGATGCCAAGTAATCGCGGCGTCTACGCCTTCGAATACACCGGCGCGTGCCATGAACACCTTGCCGACCAGGGTCTCTTCCGCCGGGCACCCAAAGTACTTGACCGTCCCGGAAATACCGCCCGCCTCCATCTCCTTGGCCATGGCAACCGCTGCTCCCAGCGCACCGACACCGAGGAGGTTGTGCCCGCACCCGTGGCCCGGGGCGCCCTCTTTGAGTACCTCCTTGGTCGGCAGAGGTTTCTGCGAGATGCCGGGAAGGGCGTCGAACTCGCCAAGGAAACCAATCACCGGCTTACCACTGCCCCAGGTCGCAACGAAGGCGGTGGGCATGCCTGCGACACCGCTGTCAATCTGGAAACCTTGCTCGCGCAGGAAGTCCTCCTGTGCTTTGGCGGATTTGAACTCCTGCAGCCCGACTTCGGCGAACTCCCAGATCCGGTCGCTCAGGTCGGTCAACGCTTTGCCGTGCTCTTCAATCCAGTTGAGGGCAGGTTTGCCCGCGGCCATATGTGCCATCAGCCTCCCATCCCATGATTGGACACCACACTCCTCTCAACTTTGACGGTCCCCCTACCCCTCCTGCCGGACTCGGCGGGCGCGCCGAAAATCCGGCGGGGCGGCCTTTGACGGCCGCCCCGCTTGGTTGTGCTTGCGCTATGCGGGAGGGGAGAACTGGCCCCGCCCGGCTCTCCTTCCGACGCCTAGATCAGGCAGTTGAAGAACAGCTTGAAAGTGCCGTGAGTCTGGGCCCGGAACTGCGGGCGGCAGCCGATCAAGACCACCTGGCCCTTGCCCTTGTCTGCGGAGAGCATGGCGATCTTGCCCGCGATCTTCTCCTCGCCGATCAGCCAGCCGCTCTGCAGCACATCCCGCGGGACGTACTCGACGATGCGGCGGTAGCGGTAGGCGTGGACGGTTTCCTTGATCTCGAACGCCGGGCTGTCCTCATTGAGTATCCAGGCCGAGCACGGCATTCCGTAGGCGAACTGGTTGGTGTTGTCGACATTGACGTTCAAGGTCGCGCCATGCGTGGAGTAACCCTTGGTATCGACGCCCGCGACCACGTTGCGAACCTTGAGGCCGCAGGCCTCGATGGCGAAGTCGGAGGCTTGGTTGATCGCGACCAACCGGCCGCCGGCCTCTACGAACGCGCCGATGGCCTTGAGGCCTTCCTGGCCGAGCCCGCTGCGGTACTCCGGCGGCATGTCGCCGATCCACTGCAGCATCACCTTGACCTGCGGGTCGTCCTTGAGTTCGTGCGGCCCCATCAGGAACTGCCTGCGGTCGTCCGGGATGATCAGAACGTCGAACTTATCCGCCAACTTGCCCGACTTGATATCGGCGTCCATAACGGTTGTGTACGGGAACTCGAACTTCTCAAGCAACAGCCTGGTCCAGCCCTCGTCCATGCTTCCGCCCCAGTACCGCTGGTACATGGCGACCCGCAGCGGCTTGACTGGAACGGTGCAGGCGGCCGGCTTGGCGTCGAGGCCGGTGAAGTCGACACCGGTCTGTGTGGCGATCTCCTTAAGCCGTGCAAGATCGAGCCCAGCCGTCTCGACAAAGAACGTCCCCGCGGGCAGGCAGGCCTCGCCGACCATTACGCATTCGGTCGAACGCCAGATCTTTGCCCCGGCCTTGAGCAGCCGGTTGACCGCCCGATACGAATCGTTGAGCCTGACGTCGAAGACGTAGCCCGCCTTCGCGCCGCCATCCACCCGCCCGGCGAGGGCCGGAAGGCTCTTGATGGCGACGAAATCGGAGCCGGCTGCACACTTGGCCGGCGTGAAATGCACGCCCATGAACTCAACGACGGTGTCGGTGGTTGTGTCATAGATCTGCGGCGTGCCGTCGGGCCGCCGGGTCCACATGTTGTCGGGGAAGAAGGTGCGCTGCATCAGGGTCTTGATTACGCCCATCTTGGGCTGCGCTAGATCCACCGCGAAGGTGCCGGCCGGGTAGTTGCAGTTCTCGATTGTCACTGGGCCGCCGGCGACCTTGACCTCGATCCCCTGGTCGAGCAGGAGCTGCATGAACTTGCGGACCGTCAGCGGGTCATGCTGCTCGCTCGGAATGAGGTACGTCCGCGCCTCGCTCTCGGCCCCACGGGCGGTCTGCCGCGTGGCCTTAAGGTAGGCGTTCATCAGCACGGTCCCTTTGTTGCGCGCCGCGTGGTCGAGCAGGGCCCACGCCGCGATTTTCTGCTGTTCGACGATATCGCGAAGCCGCCACCAGCCGCCCGGCCACGGGTGCGGGAAGTTGGTCTGCGGGTCGTATGTCGGATGCGTGCGCGCGTGCGAACCCTGAAGCTGGCCGGGATCGATCCACTTCGGTGTCGCGAGGTTGGCGCTGGCGGACTCGGTCAGCATGCCGGCGATGTTGTGGTAGATCGTCAGCCAGTGGAAACCCATGTGCGCCCAGCCCGCGTACTGCGCCGCGTTGAGGATGCCTGTCTTGCCCTGCTCCTCCAGCTTGTAGGCCATGTGCGCCCCGTACCACGAGTGCTCGCGCCAGACCAACGGGTCGCCGTGCGGGTGGATTGGATCGCAGTACGGCGCAACGTACAGGCGGGCGCCGTAGCTGCCCATGTGGTGATGATCCTGGTATGCCTGCGGGTACCACTCGCGGAACATCAGTTTGGCCATGTATTGCGACTCCACGATGTTCAGCGCGAAGGCGTCGCGGTTGTTGTCGTGTCCAGTGTACTTGTGGTAAAGCCAGGGCATCGTCGTTCCTTCGTACTCGGTGCCCATGGTCTTCTGATAGTAGTCGTGGACCATGATCTGGCCGTCCGGGTTGAAGCACGGGACCATCAGGAAGATGACGTTGTCGAGGATCCTGCGGGTTTCCTCGTCGTCGCGGGTCAGCAGGTCCCAGGTCAGCTCGGGGGCCATCTGTGTGCCGCCGATTTCGTTCGCGTGCAGGCTCATGCTCTGGACGATGACGGCCTTGCCCTCCTCGGCCAGAGCGGCCGCCTCGGCTTCCGTCAGGCCGGCGGGATTGGCGAGGCGCGCGCTGATCGTGCGCCATTTGTCCAGGTTGGCAAGGTTGGCTGGAGAGGAGATAGTCACCAGCAGGAACGGATGGCCCTCGGTCGATGGACCAAGGTTCTCGACCTTGATTCGGTCGGATTCGGCTGCCACCTTGGTGTAGTACTCGACGATCTTGTCCCAACGTGCGATCTTGCGGTCGTCACCTAACCGGAAACCGAAGAATTCCTCCGGCGTTGTGACTCTGCCTTGCGCCAACAAACTTCCCCTCCTCTTGAGTGAGATTTTTAGCGTGGCGAAATAGGCCACATACGTTGTTCGTCATTGGCCTGCTAAACCCTGCGCCCCGGGGTCGACCGCCTGGGGTCCGCCCATTCGGGAATTCTGCCCATTCCGGCGGTCATGAACCCACGGCTATGAGCGAAGCGTGGTACGTAGTCCAGGGCGGCAATGCGGGGCACACTTCAGGGCGGAAGGGTAATCCGTCTGCCATAGCGAAGTAGCTATTTCGGCATTCGAATCTTTTCGTTAGGGGGTTTGATGTGGTGCCGGAGAGAGTCAAGATCCGTTGGGACGTATACCACAAGTACGACGAACTCACGCAAGTCCTCAACGAGTTGGCCGCTGCATACCCGGACCTGTGTAAGCTCTACTCGATCGGCAAGACCTACCAAGGCCGCGACATCTGGTGCCTTGAGATCACCAATTCGGCGACCGGGGCGGCGGCCGAGAAGCCCGGTTTCCAGATTGACGGCAACACGCACGCGGGCGAGGTCACCGGCTGCGCCGTGGCTCTTTACGATGCCTTCTACCTGCTGTCCAAGTACGGCGAAGACGACTTCGTGACCGGCCTGCTCGACGCCCGGGCCGTCTACGTGATCCCGCGGATCGCGGCGGACGGGGCGGAGTACTACCTTACAACTCCGTTCACGTGCCGGAGCAGCATGCGGCCGTTCCCGTACAGCGAAGAGGAGTGGCTTGAGACCGACGGTCTTTACCCGGCCGACGTCAACGGGGACGGTTGGGTTCTCCAGATGCGGGTGGAAGATCCGCAGGGCGAGTGGAAAGCCTCGACCAAAGACCCGCGCGTGATGCTCAAGCGCCAGCCGAAGGACCAGGAAGGCCCGTTCTACCGCATCTATCCCGAGGGCCTGATCCGGAATTACGACGGCGGCCCCGTTAAGATGGCCCCGCCGCAGTACAACCTCGACTTCAACCGCAACTGGCCGTCCAACTGGGCAGTCACGCAAGACGGCGCCGGTCCGTACCCGCTGTGCGAGCCGGAGAACCGCGCGATGGCCGACTTCTGGCGCGACCACCCCAACCTCACCGGGGTGATGACCTACCATACCTTCAGCGGGGTCATCATCCGAACGTTCGTGACCAAGCCGGACGAAGCGTTTGACAACCGCGACCTGGCTGCCTACAAGGCGATCGGCAAGATCGGCAGCGAGATCACCGGGTACGACAACGTATCGGTGTTCGAAGGGCTGACCGGCGACAGGAAGAACCCACGCCACGGCAACTCCAAGGACTGGTGGTACCAGGACCTCGGCGCGTACGTGTTCTGCATCGAGCTGTGGAGCCTCGCCAACCACGCCGGGATCCAGGTCAAGGACTATATGGGCTTCCTCGGCGCGCGGAGCGAGGAAGACGATATCAAGCTGCTCCAGTACAACGACAAAGAGCTGGGCGGCGAGGGCTTCCAACCGTGGACGCCGTTCGAGCACCCGCAACTGGGCAGGGTCGAGATCGGCGGGTGGAAGTTCAAGTACACGTTCCAGAACCCGCCGCACCACCTGCTCAAGGAGGAAATCGACCGGACCTTCATGTTCTGCCTCAAGCACGCCGCGCTCTCACCGCTGGTGAGAGTCGCCGAGACCAGTGCAGTGGACCTGGGCAACGGGGTCTACCGGGTCAAGGCGGTTGTGCAGAACGAAGGCTGGATGTCCACCAACCTCACACAGCAGGCCATTGACCTGGGCATCGCCAAGCCGGTTTCGGTGAAAGTCGGGCTGCCCCAGGGCGCCGAACTCCTTAGCGGCCGGGAGGTCACCGATGTCGGCCACCTTGAGGGCAAATGGGCGACCAGCGGCGGCATGTTCGGTGCCAGGCCGGCGGCGGACCGCAAGACGTTGGAGTGGCTGGTTCGCACACCGGAGGGCGGCAAGGTCACCGTAAGGGCCCGCTCGCAAAAGGGCGGCAACCACACGGCAGTGGTTTCGCTCGGCTAGCCGGGCGGATGGACTGACGGACGGAAGCCTGCCTCATGGAACGGAGGGAGTTGGACATGGACAAGCGGGCACTCAAAGAACAGGTATGGCAGGCCATCGACAGGCGGGCGGACGAGATCATCGCCTTTGGGCGGGACATCTTCGCGCATCCCGAGCTTGGCTATAAGGAAACCCGCACCGCCGCCAAGGTCGAGGAGAAATTCGCGGCCCTGGGACTGAACTATCAAAAGGGGCTCGCTCTGACCGGGCTCAAGGCCCGGATCAAGGGCAAGAAGGCGGCGGTCGGCGGCGGTCCCAGCGTGTGCGTGCTTGGCGAGCTGGATTCAGTCCTCTGCCCGGGGCACCCCCACGCCGACCCCCAGACAGGCGCCGCACACTCGTGTGTACACAACGGGCAACTGGCGATGATGCTGGGCGTCGGCATGGGCCTGGTGGACGCCGGCGCCGCAGAGTACTTCGGGGGCGACGCGGTGCTGATCGCGGTGCCTGCCGAGGAGTACGTGGAGATCGAATACCGCTCCAAACTGCGCAAAGAGGGCAAGATCGCCTTCTTGGGCGGCAAGCAGGAGTGGATCCTGCGCGGTCTGATGGACGACATCGACATCTCGCTGATGATCCACGCGATGTTCGACGAGGGTGGCAAGCCCCCCAAAGTCAAGATGGGCTACGGCGGGACCACCAACGGGTTCATCGGCAAGTTCGTCCGGTATCAGGGCAAGGAGGCCCACTCCGGCGGCGCGCCGCACGCGGGGGTCAACGCCCTCAACGCGGCCATGCTGGGCCTGATGGGCATCCACGCCCAACGGGAAACCCTCAAGGACGACGACACCGTCCGTATCCACCCGATCATGACCAAGGGCGGCGATCTGGTCAACATCGTACCGGCGGACGTCCGCCTCGAGATGTACGTGCGGGGCAAGAGCATGGAGGCGATCATCGACGCGGCAGGCAAGGTCGACCGCGCGCTTAAGGCCGGCGCGATGGCTGTGGGGGCGGAAGTCGAGGTCGAAACCCTGCCCGGATACCTGCCCAAGCTGGACGAGCCCAAACTTGACGCCCTGCTGCGCACCAATGCCGAGGCGTTGGTCGGGCCGGCGGCGGTCGGCCCGCGCGGCCATACGACTGCGTCGGGCGACCTGGGCGACATCTCGCACCTCATGCCGGTGGCGACTCTGAGCGTTGCGGGCGTACGGGGCGAAGGGCACTCCGAGAACGTGCGGATCGAGGACGAGGTCCTGCAATACGTCACCTCGGCCAAGGCCATGGCCGGCGTCGTGATCGACCTGCTCTGGGACGACGCAGCAGTGGCCAAGGAGATTGTGGCGGGCTACAGGCCGCTATACACCAAGCAGACCTACCTCAGGATGTGGGAAGAGCTGCTGCGGTAGCTAGACGACACGGAATCGCGGTATGTCAGTATGGTACGACGAGCATGTATGTCGGCACTGCGCCGGAGGGTGCAACTCCTGGGCGAACCTGTGCTTCTGGGCTCAACCCTCACAGGAGAGCTGAGCCCAGAAGCACACGCGCGCGCGGCCTGGGCTCGTGGGCACAGGTCGGGCGCGAGGGCTGAGTCGAGGAGCACAAGTGAGGATGCGACTTGAGCAGGTCAGCACAGCTCGGGCGGACAACCTGTGCCGACGCGCACAGGTCGCCACAAGCACACTCATTCAATCCATAGCGAAGGGCCCGGCTCGAGCCGGGCCCTTTCCTTACTGTGCTATCTGGTGCTATACGGTGCTACCTAGTATCTAGTACAGGCAGTTAAAGACCAGCTTGTACGTACCGTGGGTCTGGCCGCGGTTCTGAGGCCGGAAGCCGATCATAACGGCCTCGCCCTTACCGTATGCCGCCGCAACCATCGCCGCCTGGCCCTTGATCACGTCTTCGCCGATCAGCCAGCCGCTCCGGAGGACGTCCCTTCCGGCGTAGCTGGCGATGACCCGGTATTTCTCCGGGTGGAACCGGTCGGTCACGGTAAACACCGAGGTATCCCAGCTGAACCCGAGGAACTGCTTAGGCATACCCCACGCCAGCGGGTCGCACGTATTGGCCGTCATCCGCAGCGTGTCGCCGTGGCTGTAGAACTTCGTCGCGTCAAGCCCCTTGACAATGTCGCGCACGCCCAGGCTGAGCATTTCGATTGGAAGGTGGCACGACTGGCCGAAGGTCACGAGACGCCCGCCGTTGGCGACAAATTCCCGTAGGGCGGCCACCCCTGCATCCCCGAAACCGCTTCTATACTCCGGCGGAGTCGCCGACGCGTAGAAGGCGAAGAACATCTGCATCGCGGGGTTGTTCTTGTCCGCTTTGCTGACATCGACCATGATCTCCTTGCGGTCTGCCGGGAGGATGATCACGTCAAAGCGGTCGTTGAGCTTGCCCGCCTTGATGTCCTCGTCCATGATGGTTTCGTATGGGAACTCCCAGGTCTCGAAGATGAACCTGGTCCAGCCCTCGTCGGCGTTGCCGCCGTAGTAGCGCTGGTACATACCAACGCGCTTGCTGCTAACGGGCACGGAGGCCGACTCGCACGCGGTTGCCAGGGCCTTCGCGGGCACGCCGAGTTCCTTCGCGGACTTCTGCAGGATCTCCAGAGCCTTCGCGCCGGGCTCGACATAGAAAGCCCCAGCCTCGTAACACGCCGGCCCGCTGCACTCGCAGCCGCCAAGACGAGACACCTTGATCCCCGCCTTGAGCAGGCGGTTGACGACCCGGTAGGAGTCATTGAGCTTTCCATCCAGCAGCCAGCCGCCCGCTCCGTTCTCAACCGTTGCCGTCGCACTTGCGCAGCTTACGGTTTCTGCCTGGATATCAGGCACGCAGTACACGGGATCCGCCGTCACGCCCATGAACTCGGTGAGCGCGTCGGTCGCGTTGTCGAACACGCACGGGGTGTCATCGAGCTTGCGGCTGTAGTAGTTGTCAATGTAGAACGTCCGTCCAAGGAGGCTCTTGATGACAGCCATCTTGGGCTGGGCGAGCGAAACCAGCCAGGTTCCCTCGGGATACAGGCAACCGCAGGCCTCAAAGGCCGCCTTAGCCTGCTTGACCTCGATGCCCTGGTTGAGCAAGGCGTTGACGAGTTTGCGAACCGTCAACGGGTCATGCTGATCGGGGCGGATTGCGTAAGCCTTGACTTCCTCCTTGGAGCCGCGTTCCGTCTGGCGGGTTGCCTTCAGGTATGCGTTCCGGAGAACAGTCGTGCGGTGCCGCGCCGCCAGTTCCAGCAGCGCCCACGAGGAGACGTACATTTGCTCGACGATGTCGCGCAGCCGCCACCAGCCGCCTGGCCACGGGTGCGGGAAGTTGGTCTGTGGCTCGTACTCGGGGAAGGACTTCGGCGAGAACATCCCCGCTCCCTGAAGCTGCTTCGGGTGAACGTAAAGCGGCGTCGCCAGCTTGGCGCTTGCCGACTCGGTCAGCATGCCGGCGATGTTGTGGTGGTTGGTTATCCAGTGGAAACCAAGGTGCCCCCAGCCCGGGAACATGGCATCGTTGATGACGCCGGTCTTGCCGTGTTCTTCGAGCTTATACGCCATGTGCGCGCCGTACCACGAAAGCTCGCGCCAGATCAGAGGATCAGGGTTGGGGTGGATCGGCTCGCAGTAGGGAGCGATCGCCAGGCGCGCGCTGTCGGTCATCATGTGGTGGTGGTCCTGGTAAGCTTGCGGTTTCCAGTCGCGGAACAGGATCTTGCCCATGTACTGCCCCTCAGGCATGTTCAGGGCGTAAGCGTCGCGGTTGTTGTCGTGGCCGACGTACTTGTGGTAAAGCCACGGCAGGTTGCAGCCCTCATACTCGGTGCCGAGCAGTTTGTTGTACCAATCCGTCACCATAATCTCGCCGTCCGGGTTGAAGCACGGGACCATCAGGAAGATGACGTTGTCAAGGATCAGACGGGTCTCCTCGTCGTCCTTGGCCAACAGATCATATGCCAGCTCCGGAGCCATCTGGGTGCCGCCGATTTCAGTGGCGTGCAGGCTCATGCTCTGGCAGACGACGGCCTTGCCCTCGGCGATCAGCGCGTCAACGGCTGCTTTGTCGAGGCCGCGCGGATCCGCGAGCTTGAGGCTGATCTGGCGGTAATGCTCGAGATTGGCGAGGTTTGCCGGCGAGGTGATGATTGCGAGCAGGAAGGGGTTTCCCTCCGTCGATGGGCCCATGTTGACGACCTTGATCCGGTCCGACTCGCTCGCCAGCTTATTGAAGTAGTCGACGATCTTGTCCCATCGGGCGAGTTTGCGGTCCGCTCCCATCTGGAAACCGAAATACTCCTGTGGGGATGTAACCTTATTCAAAACCAAACCTCCTTAGTGGGGCGAAATATAGCGCCGGAAGAAGGGGGGGCGATGCCCCCCCTAGATCTGCCGGTACCTGTTAACCGCCACCGGGCGTCAGCTTCAGCCACTCAAAGAGCAGGAACTGAAGCCGGCCGGTGAACAGCGAGATACGTGACATGACGGTGTTGCCGAAGGTCGCGCCGAACGCGATCATCATACCGTACTTGCCGAGGTCGATGAGCGGGCTCGCCCACTTGGCCTGCAACGTGAAGATGAAGTACGCCGTACCCGTTGCGGTCAAGATGAAGAAGATGATGTTATTGACGTTGTTGAGCGGCATCATCGTCGCGGCGACCTGTTTCGTCAACTGAGCCGTGATTGTGTTGTTCATGACGGCAGCCGAGAGCGTACCGACCAGGAAGCCCATCGACGACCGGCTGACCCACATGTACCTCTTGGACCAGCGGGAGAACAGCAGGGCGCCCATGATCAGCGGAACCCAGAGAAGCGCCTTGCCCTGCTGGGTTGCCGGCTTCCAGGCAATGTCGACGACGCTCTGGTAGCCCTGGGATGCGAGAACGCCGAGCGCCGCGCCGACGTAGATGTGCTCTACGAGGCGGAACCACGGGTTCTCCATGTACATCCAGCTAAACAGACCAAGCGTCAAGAACGCGGCCAGCCATGTACCAACTGTGGGTGTCAACATGGCAGTCACCCCCTATTTCCGAGCCTTGGCTTTGGCTTCAGCGTTCCTCTGAACGATGTAGCCGATGTTGCCAAGGACAACGAACAAGATGATCAGCGCGTGCCCCATGGACTGCGTGTCCATGGCTGCCGCTGCGGAGCCGGGCTTCTTGACGAGAGCTTCGTACTCGGCAGCGCCGGCCATACCGTAGATGAACCCAACCATCTGGCCTGACTGATAGAGGGGCGCCATCGTGGACGCGCCGCTCGCCACGGTGCCGTTCCACAGCTTGAGCCCAGGCACCTGGCTCATCGGGCGCAGCCACCAGTCGGGGGCGTCTGCGAGCTCGACGTACATCACAAAGTCGCGCGCCGAGGTGATCTCATTCCAGAGCGGCAGAGTGTTAAGCGGCGCTCCGGCGAGGTCAACCTGATACAGGGCCTTGAGGTCCGCGGCGACTGAGTTGAACGCCGCTTCACGGCCGGCGGTGAACGGCAGCGCAACCATGTCCTCGCCGTACGTGTAGTTCGGGTACTGCTCGAGAATCACGTCCCGGATCTTCTCTTCGTAGCGGTACGCGCCCTCGATCATGTTAAGCAGCACGATCTTGACGCCCCGCTGTGCCAGGTGATGACCGATGGCCAGAGTCTGCGGCCACATCTCGGCTTCCTGGGTCGGGCTGTAGTCAATTCCGAAGAACACCAGATCACCAGGCTGCAAGGCATCGATCACTTCGAACGAGTGCCGGGTACGCTCCGTGATCGGCAACGGAAGGCCGATCGGCTTGAGCAACGGGAAGATGGCAAAGATGACCATGATCAGGTAAAGCCATCTTACGTCGATGTTGTTAAGCTTCTGTAGCATCCCTGTTCACCCCCTACTCGCCGCCACCGAGGTGGCCGCGCTCGAGTCCGGTGATGACCCGGAACGAGTTGCCAACCACGGAGAGGGCTGCGCCGATGGTTACGGCACGCATGCCCGCGGTCGTCGGGATGTCCCATACCCATGCGGCAATCTTAGGTGCAGCCGGCAGGAAGACCGAAAACGCCCCTACCTGGAGCATCATCAGGATTGCCGAAACCATCAGAACGGCTGCATAGCTGTTCTTGATGCGGAATGCTCGGTACGCCGCTGAGGTAACAAAAAAGAACGTTGTGGCGTATGACGTCGCCGACACCGGGTTGTAGATGTAGTCATAGAGCCAGGTGTAGGTTGTGCCACGAGTGGTCTCGTAAATGCCGTAGAACAGGAAGACGGCCAGCGTAAACAAAGTCGCGAAGCTATACAGAGCAGTAGGCTGCCGCCTCGCAATCCTGCCCCAGTGGAGCTTGACGATACCGCCGATGCCAAGGCAAAGGGCAAAGGCTGCCAGGATAACGTTCCACCGCAGAAACTCCGCGGCGAGGTTCTTCCACGCGGGAATGTTGAAGTAATACTGCGCGACGATGATGAACGCGGCGCAGAACGTGACTACGATCGGCAACTTAGATTTGACAAACTGCATGCCCGTTCACCACCTTACTTTAGGATTAGGGTCTTCAGGCTGGTGTTGCCTACGGTAACCAGAAGAGCCCCAAGGATCATTAAGACCACGAAAACTCCGTTGAGCACGTCTGCCGCCCACACCGATCCAACACGTACCGGAGTCGGCTCGAGCTGGGCCGCCGCCGCAAACATTTCCGCGCCGATGAAGATAGCGTCGCACCCTGCCGCGATGAACGGCAACTGGTGGGTGTTCTGCGTGCCCATGACCTGGATTGCGTTGTAGCGGGCCGCTGCCTCGATGCTCAGGACCGACTCGTGGAACAGCGAGCCGATCATGAAGTTGCCCGCGACCTGCTCACGCGAGATGGTACCGATCATTGCCGGGTTGTGCGAACCGCCCCAGAACCGCACATCCTCAGGGTGCAGCGAATCCAGCTTACCCTGCTCGGTGTACGCCTTGCGGAGGATCTCCTCAGTCATCGGCACAACCTCGGGCAGATAAATGCTGATGATCATCCGGGTGTCGTACTTGGCGCACAGGCTCGCGGCGTACTCGAGGAGCACGAACGCCGCAAGATACTGGGCGTCAAAAGCACCCATGCCGTAGCTCCAGTGAACCGGCTTGCCCATCTCGGTCGCGCGCCCGATGGCCTCCTCCATCTTGCCGAGCGCGTCGAACTTGCGGGCACTGAACTTGCCGGTCTTCTTAAACTGGGCACTGGCGAAGTAGAAGACGCCGACGAATATGGCAAAAACGATCAAATTGACTGTTACGCCTTCGTTCAACCCTTTGTCCCTCCTCTGCTTACACTCACTTGCCCAAACGTGAGCTTCGGATCGATTCGGTCTCTTCAAGACGGGTTTAAAAGGCTCCGGTCGAGGACATTCCTCCCTTCCAACATGTCGTTGCGTCTGCCGTCGATTACGGAAAGATACGGGGACGGGCTCAAATGCCGCCCCGTCCGCATCCGGTACCGATCAGCGCGAGTGATACATACGCGCGTTGACCCGACTAGTTAATTCGGCAGGCATAGCATCCGCTCCTTCTGGACGAATTCGGGATTGATGGAATTCCTGCACGAATATGGCCTGCTAAACGCGTTTGGATGGTTATGGGCGTCGTGTAGAAGGAGCGTTGACGCCCGGCGAAGGACCGCCGGGCGTCGTTCCTGGCAACTCTAGCAATCGTTCTGCGGCGGCAGTCCGCCGCCGGTCTGGCCTTGTTCCGCTCCGGCGGCTCGCTTCGCCCGGCGCCGCCTGCGGTGCGGTTTGCGTCTCGGTGGCGCTTCATTCCCGCTGATCGGTACCGGCCTGCCATCCGGCGCAACCGCAGGCAGTCTGCTTTCCACGTTTTGACCGGACGATTGAGGCCGGCGCTGGCGCGGCCTCCGCCGCCCACCGCCCTGATCGCTCTTCTCGCCTCGTGCTTCTTGTCCTGCTCTGCGGCCCGTATTCATGCTGCGGTTACCGCCCTGTGGCCTTCTTGTCCGGCGGGTATCACGCCGCTGTGACTCAGCCGGTTCAGCGGCCCCCTCCAGCCTCGGCGTGGGCTTGTCGGTGCGCCGCAGCACAACAAGCGCGCGACCGCCGGCCTCATCGTCGCCGAACTGGCCGGCGATGTCAAATCCCTGGTAGACAGCCGCGACTTCAAAATAGCCGTCCTCTCTGGCCGCCGCTGAAATCTCCGGAAGCGAGTACATCTTCAGCAGCGACTCCTGTTCCCATACCCGCTGCCACCCTCGTTCCTCGCCCCGCAGGGTCAGCCGCTCGGACGTCGTGCGGCTGGCGGGATCCCAAGGGCCGATCAACTCCCATCTGGCATGGATGCTGACCTGGTCGCGTCGCGAAGACCATTCCTGCGCGGCTGCCTCGGGCTGGCCGCCGGCCGGGACGATCGCGAGGTCGATGACGTAGACCCCACCCGGCCGGAGGTGTTGGGCAACGGACCGGAAGTGACTTCTGACCCGTTCGTCAGGATAGAGATACGAAAAGGTGGCGAGCATGCAGATTGCGGCATCGAAGCGCCGGTACAGCGAAAACTCCGCCATATCCTTCAAGAACAACTCAGCTGTCAGCCCGACCTCAGCCAGCTTGGCGCGGGCGAATTCGAGCATGTCGCGGGAGATGTCGACGCCGGCGACCAAATAGCCCCGTCTGGAAAGCTCCAGCAGCCACTGGCCGGTGCCGCAACCGAGTTCAAGAACTGACTTTACATCGCCCTCGGCGTTGGCCGCAAACGCGGCGGCAAGGAAATCCACTTCGGCTTGGTGGTCCCAGCCGAATGCGATATCGTAGTACCTTGGCTCGTCATAGTAGCGCTCAGCGCTCAAGTTTCGGCCCTGCCCTTCACGCAGTGGGGTCGATTACGGCCTTGATGACCTTGCCTGACGCGACATCTTCCAGCGCCGACTGGGTGCCCTCAAGGCCGTATCGTCTGGTTACGAACCGTTCCCACCGGTACCTGTCACCATGCTTGGCCATCACCAGGATGGCCTTATAAAGGTGCGGAAAATCCGTGCCCCAAGTCCCGCGCACATCGAGGTGCTTGCGGTTGAGGTCAAAGTGCGGGTTCAGATTTACGTCGCCCGCGTCTGTGTACTGCCCGGCCACGACATATACCCCTGCGTCGCGGGTCAGCCGCATGCCTTCCGGCAACGCGGCGGGGTTGCCGCTGGCCTCGATCGATATGTCCGCTCCGCGCCCGCCGGTCAGCTCCATCACGACCTCCCGGCGCTCGCTCTCGGTCGTGGCTGTGACGTCCAGTGTGGCGTCGGCGCCGAGCGCGCCGCCCATCGCAAGCCGCATCGCAGGAGCCCCAATCAGGATTACCTTAACAGCCCCGGCAAGTTGGGCAAGGATCACCGCGTTGAGGCCGACCGGGCCGCTGCCTTGCACGAGAACCGTCGTACCGAGGCTCACACCACCCCGTTCGACCGCGTGGAACGCCGTCGGAAGGCCGCACCCGCCGCCGATGAACCTCTCGGGGGATACCTGCTCCGGCAACTTAATGACCTTGACGCCGGGCTTGAGGTAGATGTACTCGCTCCAACCGCCCAGCACCCCGTCCGCGACACCGTATGTGATCCCGTACACCTTGCGCCGCGGGCACCGGGTGCTCGCCTTGGCCACGGTGCAGAACCAGCATCTGCCACATGTCTCGTGGACGTCGAGAAAGGTCACGCGGTCACCGGGCGCAAGCAGAGCGCCGTCGACGTCGGCTACGGAGCCGCCGGTTTCGGCCACCTCCCCGACGCTGACGTGGCCCGGGATGATCGGATAGGGCACGCCTGAAAGGCGCCCGTGCCAGATATGCACGTCGGTGCCACAGACCTCGCTGGCGATTGTCCGCAACAACACGGCTCCCGGCTCAAGCGGCGGCAGATCGAGGGACCGGATCTCAAGCGGCTGCATGGGGCCAGGCATCACTGAAGCTCGACTTACCAAGGGCACTGCTTATCCTCCTCCGCGCGATCGTGTCGGGACGGGGCGGCTGCCGCGCACAGCTCTACGCCTCTTCCTCTCCTCCGTTGCCGTCCCCGGTAATTGCGGCCTGCGGGCACGCCCACCGGACCGGGCAGTCCCCGCAGCGGGGGTTTCTCGGCCGGCAGGTCAACCGCCCGTGCCGGACCATACCCATATGCAGGTCATACGTGACGTCCTCCGGCACCTCGCCGATCATCCTGGCCTGCAGTTTGTCCGCCGGCTCGCGCGGCCCCGCCCACCCCAGCCTTTTCGCTACGCGGTGCACGTGCGTATCCACCGGAAACACGGGCCAACCGTAGGCGAACAGCAAAGTGCACGCGGCGGTCTTGGGGCCGACGCCCGCGAATTCCTGCAGGTACTCGTATGCCTCGCGCGGGGTCATCGAGCGCACGTGATCGAGGCTCGGCTCGCCTGCCTCGTCGCGGGGCACGCTCTCCAGCAGCGAGATAATCCGGGGCGCCTTCTGTTCGGCCAGCCCGCCCACGCGGATGCTTTCCGCGACCAGGCCCGGTCCGGCGCGCAGGGCCTGGCTCCACCTTGGAAACCGCCGTTTGAGCGACCGGAACGCACGACGGCTATTCGCATCCGAGGTGTGCTGGGACAGGATGGTTGCGACGAGCTCGTCAAGGGGGTGGCCGGAGGGATCCTCTCGCGTCACCGCATACCTATCCCTGAGCTCCGCAGCTGCCCTGCGGATGATGTCCGGGCCCGGCAAAGCCGGAGCTGGCGCCTTTGCCTTCACTCGCCGGGAGCCCTTTCCGGCAGGGACTTGACCAGGTCCCTGAATACCCGTCCGCGCTCTTCGAAGTTGGCGAACTGGTCGAAGCTGGCACATGCCGGCGACAGAAGCACAGTGTCCCCTGGCAAGGCCGCCCTGGCCGCGGCGGCTACGGCTTCGGGGAACCCGCCGGTCGCCCGAACGACTTCCGGCGGCCTGATCGGCACTCCGTCGGCCGTTAAGCGGCCCGCTTCGGAAGACAACGCCCGCCCGATGAGGTCCGCCGTGGCTCCGCTTAGGATGATCGCCCGGACCTTCCCGGACCGCAAGATCTCCTCTGCCAGCGTGTTGAAACCGATTCGTTTGTCGTACCCGCCGAGGATCAGCACCAACGGGCAGGCGAAGGCCTGGAGAGCGGCAATCGTCCGATCCGGAGCCGTGGCAATGCTGTCGTTATAGTACCAGACTCCGTTGAGCTCGCGCACGGGCTCGAGCCGGTGCTCGACGCCCCGGAAGGAAGTCGCCACCGCCCTGATCGCGTCAAGCCCCGCCCCCGCCAATCCCGCGACGGCGCCCGCGGCCAACACGTTGTCCAGGTTGTGCTCTCCCAGCAGCTTAACCTCATCACGGCGGCAGATCATGCCCTCGGGCAGTCCTTTTCCGTAGCGCGCGAGGCGCAAAACCAATTCATCGCCGTCCTGGAAGGCTCCGTCCCCTGGGGGCTGGAGGCGGCTATACACGACGGGCGGGTGCGAGCCGCGCCTGAGCCGGACTTCGCGGTCGTATTCGCGAGCCATCTGGCGCGCGGTTTCGTTGTCGTAATTGAAGACGCAGAAGTCCCCCTTGCCCTGGTGACGGTAGATGTTGCGCTTGGCGTCGATGTAGTGCTCCATCGTCGGGTGGATGTCGAGGTGGTTGGGACTGACGTTGAGTATGGCGGCGATATGCGGGCTGACCGCAAGGTCCTGCAACTGAAAACTGGACAACTCGAGCACTACCAGCGAGTCGGGGCGGATCCGGTCAACCTCGCCGATCAGGGGCCGCCCGATGTTGCCCCCAACCCAGACATCCTCGCGGCTTCGCTGCAGCATCAACCCGGCAAGGGTGGTAGTGGTGGTCTTGCCTGCGCTGCCGGTAATCGCAACGACAGGCGCGGGACAGAGGTCAAAAAACAGGCCGATCTCGCTTGAAAAGACGACCCCGGCGTCCTTGGCCCTGATCAGCTGGGGAAGGTCGCGTCGCATCCCCGGCGTCAAGAAGGCGTACTCCTGCCCTTCCAGCGCGTCCAGATACTCTGGGCCGAGGACGAGGCGGACTGGATAGCCGATCAATTCCCGGTACCGCTCGCCGAGCTGTTCCTGCGATTTGCGATCGGCGGCCGTGATCATCGCCCCAGCCCTTGCGAGGTGCCGGATGACCGCGAGGTTGGACATCCCCAGCCCGAGTACAGCAACCTTCCGCCCTCGCAGGTCACCAAGCCGCCGGCCGGCCCCAATGCCGCCGGCGCCGCCGTCACGCCGGCCTGCCGGCCGCTGCTGCCGTACGGGTTGGCCCACCCTCGACTACCCCCACATATCCGGTCGCCAGGGCGGCAACCGGGTACGGCGCCGGCCCGGTACCCCGGACCGGCGCCTATCTGCGTGTATTCTTGCCATCCTCTACCCAAGACACCCTATCTGGCTTCCTTGAGCAGGACCTCCATCCGGTCCATACCGGTCGTGATCCGTTCCATCGATGTTGCATAAGATATGCGGATATTGTTGGGGCTGCCGAAACCGGAGCCCGGCACCACCGCGACGTGGCCTTCGGTCAGGATGACCGTGACGAGGTCCATATCGCTTTCGATCTTCTTGCCCCGGATGGTCTTGCCGAACAGCGCCGAGACGTCCGGGAACATATAGAACGCGCCAGGCGGCTTGCGGATTTTGATCCCCGGCATCGCCGCGAGCCGGTTATACATATAATCCCGCCGCCTCTTGAATTCCTTGACCATCGCCCCAACGGTATCCTGCGGGCCGTTGAGGGCCTCGACAGCCGCATACTGCGTGATTGAACTGGTGTTGGTGTTCATATGCTCCTGAATCCGGATCATCGCCGCGATGACGTCCTGCGGCCCGGCTGCGTAACCAAGGCGCCAGCCGGTCATGGCATAGGCCTTGGAAACCCCGTTTGTCGTCACCGTGATGTCGTACACCTCGGGGCTGAGGCTGGCAATGCTAACATGGGGCCCCCCGTCGTAGATCAGGTGCTCATACACCTCGTCGCTGACGATAAAGATGCCCTTTTCGACGCACACGTCCGCGATGGCTTTGAGTTCATCGCGTGTGTACGAGCTGCCGGTCGGGTTGTTGGGGTAGTTGAGAAGGAGCGCCTTGGTCCGCGGCGTCACGACCGCCCGAAGCTTGGCGGCCGTGAGCTTGAACCCCTCGTCTAGTGTGGTTTCGGCGAACACGGGCCTGGCCTCGCACAACTTGACCATCTCGGTGTAGCTCACCCAGTACGGCCCGGGGATTACGACCTCGTCGCCTTCGCCGACCAAAACCTGCAGCGCCAGGAACAACGCCTGCTTGGCGCCGACGCACGCCATGACCTGGTTCTGCGCGTACTCAAGGCCGTTCTCGCGCTTGAGCTTGGCGCAGATCGCTTTGCGCACGTCGGGTATGCCCGCGCTCGGGGTGTACTTGGTGAACCCCTTCTCAATCGCCTCGATGCCCTTGGCCGCAATATTGGCCGGCGTCTGGAAGTCGGGCTCGCCGACGCCGAAGTTCACGACGTCGACGCCCTGTGCCCTCAGCTCATTGGCCTTGTTGTTGACGGCCAAAGTCGCCGATGGTGCGACAGCCAAAGCTCGTTTGGAAAGTCTACCGCTCACTTTGGTACGGGTCCCCTCCCTATGGCTTGTATCTTTGGAGTCAAAGACCTAGGCGTCCTTGCAGCCAACCTTGACGCCCCGGTTGATCACAATGTCGCCGCCCTTGACCACGAGGGCGATGTTTTCGGCCGGCTGGAGCACGCGGATGTCCGCGAGCGGGTCGCCGGATACCAGGATGACGTCCGCCAGCTTGCCGACCTCGATCGTGCCGACCTTGTCGAGCGTCCCGAGCAACTCCGCCGCCATACGGGTGGTGGATAGCAGGGCCTGGCTGTTCGTCATCCCCGCGTCGACCATGAGTTCGAGCTCCTTGGCGTTTTTGCCGTGGAAATTGAACGGTGTGGCGGCGTCCGTGCCCATGGCGATCTTGACGCCCGCGGCGAGGGCCTTCTTGAAGCTAGCGATATGGGCCTTCTGGGCCACCTTGGCCTTGCGGACGCCGTATTCGGGGATGCCCATCTTCTCGCCGTTGACGACGATATGGTGGACTGCCGCGAGTGTCGGGACCATGAAGACGTCGTTGGCCAGCATCATCTCGATGGCCTCGTCGTCGAGGTAGAAGCCGTGGTCAATCGAACTGACCCCGGCTCGGATGGCGTTCTTGATGCCAAGCGTGCCCTGCGCGTGAGACAGCGTCTTTGCGCCTACGTTTTTGGCTTCCTCGATTGCAGCCCGCATCTCTTCCAGGGTCAGGCCGCGGGACGTTGGCTCATCCTTCTCGGACATCACGCCGCCGGTGGCGTGCAGCTTGATGCAATCCGCACCCGAGCGCAACTGCTCGCGGGCCGCCCGCCTGGCCTCGTCCGGGCTGTCAACTACGTAGCGACTGGTAAAGACAATCTCCGGCGGGAAGAAGTTGTCTCCGTGGCCGCCGGTGATCGAAAGCCCCCTGCCGCTGACCTTCATGCGCGGTCCGGGGACCAGCCCGTCGTTGACCGCGTCGCGTACCCCGATGTCGATCAGGAAGTCCGCACCGGCGTCCCGGATGGAGGTAAAGCCGGCTTCCACGAGGGCTCTGGCGTTGTTCGTCGCTGCAATCGCCTGATACGGCACCGTCATCTTCATGCGGCGCAGCACATTTGGGTTACCGTCGCCGGAAATGTGCAGGTGGGAATCGATCATACCCGGCATGATGGTCTTGCGCCGGGCGTCGACATACTGGGCGTCCGTCGGCAGGCTGATTTCCCCGATCTTACCGATGGCCTCGAGCCTGCCGTCGTTGATCAGGACGGCCATATGATGTTGGGGTTCGGTTGTCACGCAGTCGATGAGGGTGCCGTCGTAGAGCACAGTGTATTTGCCCATTTGCGAAAAACCGTCACTCCTTGGCGGCCTCGGAACGGGGTGGGCCGCCGGCAATGTTATCCTCGCTTCTTCGTGGCGGTACTCCGCTTTGCCTGCCAAAGGGCATGGAAAAGCCCCTGTCCGCCCGGTCGCCGGGCGGGGAGGGGCTTGGTTTCCATCTACTTGGTCTGGTCTTCTACGCCTGCCTTTTCGCGTTCCCGGGCCTTCTTAGTGATGTAGCCGCCGACGCGGCCGGTCTCTGCCGCACTCAGACCACCCCAGCCCACGCGGCGGACTTTCTCGCCCAATCCGAGTTCGTCGGCGACACTCAACTTGAATAAGTCCTCTGGGGTAAGGGGCTTCTCCTTCTTGACCTTAGCCTTCTCCTCGACCTGCGTTCCCTTGGCCCGCTCTCGGCTGACCTTGGGCTCATCAGTGCTGCGGGACTGAACAGAACTCATCTTGCCACCTCCGGAGGTGTTCTCCTCGTACGTTTCCGCACGTAGCCTTCAGGTATACAGGGCAAACCCAGCGCGTCGGCCCGGCACCGACCCGGCGGTGACCCGGCGCCAACCGGCGGTGACCCGGCGGCGGATGCCGCGCGGCCTGGCAACGTGCAGGACTCAGCGGGCGGGAAGCGAAGCATAAAACGCCGTAGCGGGCGGATACTTAGCCGCGACGGCTAGCCGCCGGGCGATGGCACCGGCAGCGGAAAGTGGTGGGCCAAGTGGATAAGCCGATCCGCATTGTTGTGGACAGCACAGCGAGCCTTCCTCCCCAAGTGGTCGAGGAACACGGGATCACGGTCATTCCCATAGCCATCCAGATCGCCGGCCAAACCTTCGAGGAAGACGTGACGATCACCAAGGCCCAGTTCTATGAGGCCCTCGAGAAGGGCGCCCGGCCGATGACCTCGCAACCCGCCCCCGGCGCCTTCTACCGGGTTTACAGAGAGCTTGTAGAGCAGGCAAGTTCAGTCATTTCGATCCACCTCACAGGCAGGCACAGTGGGACGGTCCAGAGCGCTAAGCTGGCCGCCGAGATGTTCCCGGATGCCGACATCGAAGTGGTGGATTCTCAGTTCACCAGCGCGGCGATGGGGCTCTTGACCCTTGTCGCGGCCAAGGCTGCGCAGTTGGGCAAGACCAAGCAGGAGATCCTCCGGGCCATTGACGAGGCGCGCGAGCGCATTTCCGTGTATGTCTGTGTGCCGACATTGGAGTACCTCCGGCGGAGCGGTCGCGTCAGTTTTGCCCAGGCTGCCCTGGCGGATCTCCTGGCCGTCAAGCCGATTCTGACCATGAGGGACGGCTGGCTCCAGGTGGCGGAGAAGGTCCACCGGCGCTCTGGGCGCGCGCCATCACCCCTGGTGGAGGAACAGGTCGGCAAGGCCGCGGTGCAGGTCGCCGTTGTCCTGCGCCTGAGGCGGCGGAGGGGTTCGAAGGCGAGTTGAGATCGAACTCAACGTGGTCAACGCCATGATCGCGGACATCGGCAGCGCTTTGGCGGCGCACGGCGGTCCGGGGATGCTGGGCTTGGCGTGCCTGAAGCTCTAGTCGTCGTCCTCGCCCATCAGGCCGTAGCGACCAAGCTGCAAAGCCGACTCGGCAACCCCAGCAGCTTGGCGGTCGGGTTGATTTCTGCCCGGTCGGCCACCAATAGCCTTCGACCGATCACCCCACGCTCGACTTCGGCCACGATTTCGTCAAGCGTTTTCCGCCCCACGACCTCGGTGGGCACCTTGCCGATCTGCTGCAACGCCGAAGGCAGGTGCTTGCTCTCAATCTCGTCGCCCTCGCTCATGCAATGGCCCTGGCGATGACGCCCTCCAGTTCCGTGACATTTCCGGGCCAGCTGTATCGGAGCAGCACTTCCATTCCGTCCGGTGCGATGCGCTTGCACCAACCCTGATTCGCGTAGAGCTGGTTGAGGTGGCCGAGGTGATGGTCAACCAGAGCGCGGATGTCTTCCGGCCGTGCCCGCAGCGGCGGGATCTCAAGCCTGATCACGTTGAGGCGGTAGTAGAGGTCTTCCCGGAAACGGCCCGCGGCGACAAGCGTTGCCAGATCTCACGTGGCGTGATAGAGGGCAATCGAAACCTTGTTAATGCCGTCGTCCCGCTCGCCATCATCGCGGGCCTGCATTACCCGGAGAGCCTCGCCTGGACGGCGGCCACGGCGGCATCTCGCCGATGTCTTCGGGTAAAGCGTGCCGCCGTGGGCCTCATCCAGCTTTCCGCGCGGTCAGGATACATCCGACCGGCGAACGCTCTCTTTCAGGCTCTCCAGCCGCCGCTCGGCAGTTGACGGTGACGAAAGCCTGCGGCGGCCTGTTGCTTGCCTGGTGAATGGCCTGGGCAAATGCTCGATGTCGTCCCGCTTCGCGCAGGATGGCAGCACCGGCATGTTAAAATCCGCGCCGCGCAGCGAGCGTCTTCGCCTCACGGATCGCCCATGAGTTGCCCTTGACGTCGGCAAGCGGCGGAGCTGAGAACGCTCAAACCTGGTCGTACTCCGCGTCGTGCGCGGCTCGAGGGATCGGTTTTCGGAAACCGCCTTCCACGCCCGGCATCTTTGGCAGGACCTCCGGGAGATGCCGTCTCTTGCTTAAGAAGTGCGCCAGCACGCCCTGCCGTCACGAAGACCGGCAACTCCATGCGGACGTAAACGGTGTCGTCGAGCAGACGCAGTGCCAGCACAGGCAGGCCGGTCGATGATGCTCTGCCGCGATCAAGGGAATCGCCTTGATGCATGACGCAGGCGTTCCTACGGCTTCAGGTCTTGAGCCGGAAAACATGGCCTTACCTGTGACGCCGTTGATGCCGTAATCCTGCCGGACGGATCTGTCAGCAGCGCTCCGCCGGGCGGCCGTTCAAGGGTGAAAGCGCCATCAGGAGCATCGTTGCCAGCCACCAGGCCTGCGCGTGGCCTGGATCGCCAATTCCCGTCCCTCAAAGGACTCTGGCGATTGCTGGTACGGGCTAGCCCCGCCGGTCAAGCGAATCTGGGTTGCTGGGTGTGCCCAGCGCGGTATGCAGGCAGGGCGGCGCGCCGCCCTCGGTATCGCCGCGATCTCATCGCCCGGCAGTTGATCCTGGTCTTAAGAAAACTCGTCGCCGCCTCGTCTACCCTGCAGATCATCTCGGCCCGGCCGGGCTCGATCGAGTTCTCCATGCACCTCCTGGACCGCGGCGATCGCCCGGCGCGGTCCGCGATCAAACGGCAGAGCCGGTCAACTCGGCCTGCGTGGCAGCCGGCATGGCGCCTGCCGGCATGCCGAGCTTCTCCCATGATTTGTCCTGGCTATCCTGCAACGCTGATGCCGCTCAAATGAGCCGGCGCCTCGCCCGGGCCGATCCTGGCCCAGGCGTCCTCCAAGGTCCCCAGGACCTCAAGCACGATGTCGAGGTCGCCGGGGCGATTTCCAATTCTGGCCGCGATGAGGCGGTGGCTGAGGAACTCATAGATCCGGAACAGGTTATCCGCCACCTCGCCGGCGTGCATATCCAGCGACGACATCAACTCGCCGACGATTTCCTGAGCCTTCTGCAGTTGCACCGCGGCCCCGGCCTTGTCGCCGGCAGCCATGCTCGTGCGGGCCTGACGGACCCGGAGCTTAGCGGCGTTATACAACATCAGCACCAGCTGCATCGGGCTGGCGGTCATAACCTGAGCCCTGCGGTACGAAAGTTGAGCTTGCTGGGCTGTGTCTGGCATGGATCGTCTCTCTCCCCCGCCGTACTACTTGCCGTTATTGGTGTTCCAGCTCAGCGACGCCAGCTGCGAGGTGAGCCAGCTGGACTGGCTCTGGATACGCGACAGGGCCTGTTCCATCGCCGTGAATTGCCGCCGCAGCGATTCCTCGCGCATTTCCAGGCGAAGCTCAGCTGCGTCGAGCTGTAGCCTCAGTTGACGCTGTTGCCGGTCGAGTGAGCCTGTCCGCGCGGCAACAAAGCCGGTGGCCGACTGGGTGTACGCGGCCAGGTGATCCTTGATCCGGTCCGCGACTCCGGCCGCCTGGCCGGCTCCAAAGAGGTCTGCCACCCCCTCGGGGTCCGCGCCGAGCGCCTCGAGCAACTTAGCCTCGTCGACGACGAACCTGCCGTCCTTTGCGGTTTCCGATCCCCGGGCGCCCGTGTTGATGCCCAGTTGCCATAGCGAACTAAGCTCGGCGGGCCGGCCGTCCACGGGGTCGGTTACCAGAGACCGCAGCTTGGCGGATAACTGGCGCAGCATGACCTCGCCATAGAGGGGCGGCGGTTCGGCAGCGGTCTCCTCGCCGTACGCCCGCGGGACGTAGGAATTCTGCTCTTTGACAAAGTCAATCACCGAATTGTAGGCGGCGACAAAGTCCTTCACCGCGGCCACCATAGCCCCGGTGTCCTCGGCGACCGTTACGACCGAATCGCCGGCTGCGGCAAGCCGGATCGTGACCCCGGGGATTGCGTCGGTTATGGTATTCGTGCCCAGGATATCGCCAGGCCATTGACCGAGAGCTGCGCGTCCTGCGCGGCCTGAACGTGTTGGCAAGCCCGCCGGCGTCGACCAGCCCGAGCGCGGCGAGGACCCCGCCGTCATCGGTCATCACGATCTCTCCCGCCACCCCGCTGGTCTTGCTCGTCAGAGCAAGGCGAAAGTCCGCGGCAGAAACCTGAACTACCGCCGCCGACACCCCGGCCTCGCTGTTGCCGTTGATCTTGGCGGCGATGGTATGGAGGGTATCGTCGGCGGCAATGGCGACCGCCTGCCCGTTGATGCTGGGCATGCCGGAAAGCCCCAGCGCGGAGTCCGCATCGGCGTGGCCTGTGGAGCTGACGCTGTGCGCCTTGGCCAGGGCGGTGACGGCTACGTTGTAGGCACCGGCAACGCCGCCCTGGCCTGTGACCATCAGAACCGCCGCGTTGGCGGAAGTCGCTGTCGTGCGCCGCCACACGGCCGTGTCCCTGAGGACGTCAAGTTTGGATTCGAGTTCGTGGAGGCGGGTGCTGAGGGTACGCCAGGCCTCCTGCTGTTTGGTGATCGCATTCTGCTTGGCTTCAAGGGTGCGTACCGGCCCGCGCTCCAGGGCGATCAGTTGAGTCACCAGCGTGTCGGTATCCAGTCCCGATACCGCTCCGGAGATTCTCATCGTGCCCACCTAGAACACCTCCGTACTTGACGTCCTCACGTACTAGACCTTCTGGTCGAGCGGAAGGCGCGGCGTCCCTGCCGCCTGCCCCGTCGCCTGATCGCCGCCTTCGTGCTTGCCGAGCAGATCGGGAGGTATCTCCTTGAGCAACTCCCCGGTCCGGGCGTTGTAGATCCTCAGGCACGGCGCGCCGCTCTTTCCGTAGAACAGAAACGACAGGCGCTTTATGGCTGGCCTTGCGTCGGACGAAAAGGCCCCCCCGGTTTCCGTCGGTGCGGTGTCTGCAACTCCCGGCTGGGCCGGCGGATGGCCTGCGGCTGGGGAACCAGCCGGAGCCCGTCCCTGGGCAGCTGTCCTACTGGGAGACACACCCTGAGCCGCGGTCCCGCCGGCAGCCACGCATCGGCCAGTTGCCGCGGTGCGGATGCCGTCGGTGGAAACCACTTCTTTTTTCACTTCCCGTCTTGCGGAGCGCGGGGCCGAGTCGTGGTCGGCCCCGCGCATCCCTGCTTAGTCATCGAACTCGACTCAGATATGGGAAACCGGGTTACTGGAGCAGTTGCAGCACCGACTGGGGCTTGCTGTTGGCCTGCGCCAGCATGGCCGTGCCGGCCTGGATCAGAATCTGGCTCCGGGTGAACTGGGTCATCTCCAAGGCCATGTCGACATCGCGGATCCGGGATTCAGCGGCTTGCAGGTTCTCGGCGCTGACGCCCAGGCTCGCGACAGTGTGCTCAAGGCGGTTCTGGATGGCGCCGAGTGTGGCGCGCTCGCCGGAAACCGTCTCGATCGCCGCGTCGATGGAAGCAAGGGCTCCGTCGGCGCCGGTCTGGTCGCTGATGTCGACACCGTCGACGGACAGGCCCGATGCGGCCTGCATGTCGGCAATCGTGATCGTGATTGTCTCGCCCGAATTGGGACCGACCTGCAGCACTTTGGCCGAGTAGGTGCCGTCGAGCAGCGCCTGGGTGTTGAAGGTGATGCCGGTCGCGATACGGTCGACCTCGGAGAGCAACTCTGCGACCTCAAGCTGCAGCTGGGCCCGGTCGTCGTCGGTCAGGGTGTCGCTTGCCGCCTGGACTGCCAGTTCGCGCATGCGCTGGAGGACCGAGTGGGTCTCATTCAGCGCACCTTCCGCGGTCTGGATCAGCGAGATGCCGTCCTGCGCGTTGCGCATGGCCTGCATGAAGCCGCGCACCTGGCTCCGCATCTTCTCCGATACGGCCAATCCCGCGGCGTCGTCGGCGGCGCGGTTGATGCGCAGGCCTGACGACAGTTTCTCGAGCGACTTGTTCATCTGCCCATCGGTGACACCAAGGTTTCTCCAAGCGTTGAAGGCAGCGGCGTTCTGGTTGATCCTCATTTGGGTGGATATCCTCCTTGATTTGCGGTCTTCTCGAGGCTTCCGTGCCTCGTGCGGTCTTCTACCCTCCGGCCGGTCGGGCGAACCGCGTTCTGGCCAATGCATCGGGCATCGATCCGCCAATCTTAACTCTCAGACGCAATTCAGGCTGCGCTTAGGGGGCGTGAGACAAAAAAGAAAAGGCCCGGCGCCCCGAAGGGGTAACCAGGCCATTAAGGATAGCTTTATCGTTCTAGTAATCTTAAGGCTTGCGGACCAGGCTGAGGATCCCGGCCAACTGGCCGCGCGATGCCGTTGCTTCCTGGTTGGCCTGCTGGATCTCGTCGTACACCTCACGACGGTGTACGGAAACCCGGCGCGGCGCTGATATACCCAGCCTCACCTGATCCCCACGGACCTCGATGATTGTGATTTCAACCTCGTCTCCGATGATGATGCTCTGGTTGCGCTTACGAGTCAGGACCAGCACTGCGATCACGCCTTCCTTGGCTCTGCGGCACTGCTCCGTCGATGCCCTCGGTGGCCGGCTGCGGTACGGTGCCGCCCTCCGGGCCACCCAATAGGGGGTGCCGTGTTGAGTACTCCTGTCCCGCTAAAATCGCCTGGCGTCCCATCCTGGTGGCCGGGTTCAGGATCACCGGCCCCCTCAAATTCGCGGTGGCCCTGGCCGGGTCCTGTGGAATCGTGACGATGGCCAGCAACGCGAGCCCATCTCTGTTGCCGGACAGCCCCACTACCTCCAGATCTTCCTGGGCGAGACGGGGGCGGTAGCCCGGGAAGAAAGCTGCCGGGTCGATCACCAAAAACGCGAGATCCTGCTGGTCGAGATTGACCATCCACAGAAACGGCCTGAACTCCTCGCGCTCGACGAGGGCGAAGCGCTTGCACTGCGGAAAGCCGGGCAGCCCGGACGGGAACGTGTACACGTTGTCGTCCGGCACGTCGAAGGTGCCGAGGGGTTTGATACTGACTGCAACACTCATCAACCGAGCCTCCCTGCCACGGAAACCGTCTATCGGATCAAGTCGACCAGAGTCGGCCCAATGATCCGTGCCGTCGCCGCCTGCGCGGCGGAATATGACGCCTCGGCCATCTGTAGGCGCATTATGGCCTCGGCCATGTCCGCACCCTCGTACTTCTCCAGCAATGCGAAGACCGTGAGCTTGAGCTGGGTGAGGCTGTCCCTGCTCTCATCCAACCGTTTGGTCTTGGCCCCGATATCGGTCTGCGCCCGGAGCACGTCATCGCTGATTACCTGCAGTTGGGTGATATCGTTATTACCCAAAGACGCGACATCGCCTGCAAGGAGATGGTCGCGGAGGTCGATCAGGGCGTCAATCGCGGGACCAAAGGCCGCCTGGCCGTCCGTATTGACCCGCTGCAGGACACCCGGTTCGGTTTCCCACGCAATGGCCGCGTCGTTGCCGTCGTAGGCGTAACCAGTCGGGGGAGTGCCCACAAGCGAAAACGGCTCGTTGCGCGTCCGCGTGCCCGCGAAGACGAACCGGTCGGCGTACCGGGTATTGCCCGCCGATGCCACCGTGGCAATCAACTCGTCCACTTCAGCTGCAAGGGCGACGCGCGATGCCTGCGGCAGGGTATCGTTGGCCCCCATCTGCGCCAGTTCAAGGGCGCGCGATAGAGCCGCGTGGGCACGCGTTAACGCGCTCTCGCTGACCGCCAGCCACTCGTGCGCCTGCGAGACATTGTTCAGATAGGTCTCGGTCTGGTTCAGCGTGGTCCGCAGTGAAAGCGCCCTGACCACGCCCGTGGGGTCGTCCGACGGCTTGCCGATGCGCTTGCCCGTGGCAAGCTGAGACTGGTATTTGATAATCGTGGCGGAGGAAAGGTTCATCCCCGCCAGCATGTTGTTCAGCATCATACCCCAGGTAATCCGCAACTCACATCACCCCTCTACCGCCCGGCGCCCATTCGCTCGATCAGGGTCACGATCATCTCGTCCATCACGGTCAGCACTCGAGCAGCGGCGGTGTACGCATGCTGGAACTTCATCATCTCGACCATCTCCTCGTCGAGGGAAACCCCGCTGCTCTGGGACTTTTGGTTCTCGATCTGGCGGGCAAGCAGCTCATGTGTCAACACCGCCCGTTCCGCCTCCTGGGCCCCGATGGCCATGGCCGAGATGACGCCGCGATAGAAATCGCCCACCGTCCCGCCCGATAGGGCTGCGAGGCCCTGCCCCTCGAGGCCGGCGATTGCCGTCGCGTTATTTCCATCGCCCGCTTCCGGGGTACTCCCGGCGGCAATGAGCAGGACGTCGGCGGCGATTGCCGCGGAAACCCGCATCCCGGCCGCTCCGCCGACTGAGGTGTCAAAGAACTCCCCTCCAAGCTGCGGCGGCGTCTGAAGGTCGTATCCGGCCGCGTGGGCGGCATTGACGGCGCCGGTGATCGCGTCGGCAAGGCTGTCGAGGTCTGCTTTGAATCCGAGGTAGATCTCATCCCGCATCTCGGTGAGGCCGACGAGAGACCCCGCCGTCGATCCGACGGGGACGCCGCTCTCCTCCCACACCACCTTGGCGTATCCGGTGAAGTCCTCGTTCAGGACCTGCAGCCGGTTGACGCCGAACTGCTGGACCAGGTCGTACCCGCTGATGGAAACCGCCACGGAACCGTCGGAGTACTCCCGTACCTGGATATTCGTCACCCCGGCGAGCTCTTCGAGGAGCAAATCGCGCTGGTCCAGGAGATCGTTGGGGTTATCGCCGAGCCCACGCGCGGCACGGATGGTCTGGTTGAGCGACGTGATCTGGTCGGCCAGGGAGTTGATGTGCGCGACCTCAGATCGGATCCCCTGGTCCGCGTTTGCGACCAACTCGCGAAGCTGCCGATCGGTCCTTGCGAACCCGTCCGCCAGGCTGGACGCAGCCTGGACAACGCCCTGGCGCAGGGCGGTGCTGCCCGGGTCGGTGGAAAGCGCCTGCCAGCTTGACCAGAACCTGTCCAGCAAAACGTGAAGACCGCTGTCCCCCGGCTCATTGGTCAGTGCCTCAAGCCGCGAAAGCGCCTCGTGACGGTAGTTCCAGGCTTCGGTATCGGAGGTTACCATCCTCGCCTGGGCGTTGAGGAATGAACTTGACAGGCGTTGGATCTCCGCGACCTCAACTCCGGTTCCGACCATGCCGGCCTGCGCGGGCCTGCCGAAGCTGCCAAAGGTATACGGATCGGTGGCGGTCAAGACCACCCGCTGCCGCACATAGCCGGCCGTACTCGCATTCGCGATATTGTGGCCGGTAACGTCGAGGGCGCGCTGCTGGGCGGCTAGCGCGCGGCTCGCCAGTTCAAAACCTGAAAAGGTGGTGCGCATTCCCTCACCCCTTAGTAGTGACCGCTGACCGACGGATGCGCGCCGGCAGCAGCTGCAACACCGCGGTCGTCGTACGCGGGGGCGCCGTTCGCCCCGCCCATGGCCCTGCCCGCCTGCGCCAACCGGAACTCGACATAGTTCTGAGCCCGCCTGATGAGCTGCGTGTTACATTCGGAGACTGCCGCCAACTGCGCGGTAAGCTCGGCCAGTTGGGAAAGCAGTTGCGTGGCCTCTGACCGTCCCGGTTCCGCAAGAGATGCTGCGACGGCGTGGTAACCTGCCGGGACGCCAGGCCCGCCCGCGTCTGCCAACTCCGCGGCCGCCCGCGCCTGCGCGGACTCTGCGGCGGCGAGGCGGGCGAGGGCCTCCCTCTCGGCGACGAGGACCTCTTCGATCGTCCTGAGATCCCATGCCGTCAGGGCTTCCTGCTTGCGCGCCCCCAGGCGCACCAAGCGCCCACAGGATTGGACACTGTCATCGAGCGCGAGCACAAAGGCGTTAGCTGCGCCGACCGTCCCTTCTGGTCGTGACGCCGGCACTCTAGATCACTTCAGCTTGTCGGCGATAAGCCGGCCGAGCATCTTCTCAGCCACGTCCAGCGCCGACGGGTTATACTCGCCGCGGTCGACGGATGCCACGAGTTCCGCAAGCCTCTCGGGGCGGATCTCGGGCATATCGGCGATCATCTTGCAGATATCGCGAATCCTCTCGGCGTCGCGGGATAGCGCCACCTGATCCTTGGTGCCGCCGACGGCACGCAACTGGGCCTTGTCCCCCGTGGGGGACGAAGGTGCCGAGAGCGAGTTGAGTACCTGGTCAATCTGGCTGCGCGAGATCTTCAACACGATCTCTCCTTCCTGGACCTAAGAACCCGTCGTGAGTATCATCGGTCACAATGCGCATCCGTCTTATGGTCCGCCGGTGCCAATCGACCTGCCACTTTCGTGCTATCGCCGCCTTGGCCTCTGATCGAGCACGTGCATGCGGACTCCGCGCTTGGCGCCAAGGCTGTGGTTCCCGCTGCCGACAAACGAACGGATCTCCATCGTCATCTCTTTCGCACAGCGCGCGCAGACCACTCCGGTCTCGATCGGCTGGCCGCACCGTTCACAGGTCAGCCCATCCTGCGGGCGGGCGACCAACCGCCCCGAACGGATGAATCGGAGGACGGCAGCCTGATCGATGCCCGTGTCGGCGGCGATCTCCTCGAGCTTTGCGTCGGGCCGATCTTCAAGATACCGCTTGACGATCTCAAACCGCTGGTCCTCGGCTTCAGCGCAGTGTGAACACATGCCGCGCCCGTTAGGGACGTAAAGGCTCCCGCAGATCGGGCAGTTATTGATGGCCATTGTCACTCTCTCCTAACTCAGCCGCGCCGGATGTTGTTGGCCAGCGCCAACATGGTGTCTGCCGTCTGGACCGCCCGGGCGTTCAGTTGGTAGGCCCGCTGGGCGACGATCAGGCCTACCATCTCGTCGGCCAGCGACACATTGGAACGTTCCAGGTACCCCTGTTTGATGGTCCCGGCTCCCTCGTCATCAGCCCCTGCGGCGACGATCGCGGTGCCTTCAGCGGGGCCGTAGAGGTTCTGACCGTGGGGCACCATCTCCGCCGTCCGCCCCGGGACGAGAGGTTGCGGCAGCCAAAGCATTACTCGTCCTGCGGTCAGGGGCGTCTCCGCTCCCGCGGACAGGTAAGTTATCGTACCGTCCTCGGCAATGTTGATCGCCGTCGCATCGGTCGGAATTCGCACCGGGCCGGCGGTACCGTCCGGCGGCTGGATATCGAGGGCGTACCCGTTTGCGTTGACTATCGACCCATCGGCGTCGCGATGGAATGACCCGTCCCTTGTATAAAGCAAGTCGCCCTCATCCACCAGTACGGCAAAGAAACCACCGCCTGCGATGGCCAGGTCGAACTCGCCGCCGGTCGCCTCCAGGGCGCCCGGGGTCAGGTCACGGGTCACGACCGACGGGTATACGCCGCTGCCTGTCTCCAGCCGGCCTGCCGCCGAGGTCTGGTACAGGAGGTCCGCGAAGTCGACCTCCGACCGCCGGTAGCCGACGGTGTTGACGTTGGCGACGTTGTGAGCTGCGTTGTCAACCGCCAGCTGCCCTGCGCGCATTCCCGAACTCGCCGTCCAAAGTGAACGGATCATCGCCTAGACCCTCCCTACTTCGTTGACCGCTTTGCCGAGCGTCTCGTCCTGGGCCTGCAGGGCCTTCTGGCTGGCCTCGTAGGCCCGCAAGATGGAGATCATCTCGGTCATCGCCGTGGCCATGTCGGTGTTCGGCATCTCGATGGCCCCCTGGCGGAGGGTCGTCTCGCCTTCCGAGGGCAGGGCCTCCTCATCGGTGTAGTAGTTGTCGCCCTGCTTGCGTAACGCCGCGACATTGCCAAAGCGCCAAAGGCCGAGTTGGCCGAGGACACGGCCATCCAGGGAAACCGTCCCGTCCGTCGCGATAGCGGGTTCGTTGCCCGTCCCGACCGCGATCGGCTGCCCGTCCCGTCCCAGCAACCTGTCGCCGGCCGCGGTCGACAGGTACCCCGCCTGGTCGACGAGCATCCGGCCGTGGCGGGTGTACCGGGTCCCACCGGGCGTCGCGACCGCGAGGAATCCCTCGCCCTGGATCGCCACATCGAGCGGCTGGTCGGTCTGCACGTACCGCCCCGCGACTGTCGCCGTTACCACGGAGGCGACGTCTGCGCCCTGCCCGAGCGTGCCGACGGCGACGCCCTGAGGAGCCGTCGCTTCGTAGCGGCGAAGCAGGGTTTCCGGGAAACTGCGCAGGATCACCTCATCCTGACGGAAACCAGGCGTCTGTGCGTTGGCCAGGTTGTTGGCCCACACATCCTGCCGCGCCATGCCGGTCAACATCCCGGACGCGGCCGAGTATAGCCCCCTGATCATCTCGCAGCGCTCCTTCCTTGCCCTTCCAGGGCGAGCCCCAAAGCCACTTCGCGCTTGCTCAAGCCCAGCGCCCGGCAGATCTGCGTGATGGATGCCCCTTGCAGCGAGAGCTCCATGATGCGACCCCTGATGCCGCTGCCGGGTTGGCCCTGCGCGGCGGGGGCATGGTACTGAACCTGCACGCGATCGCCGGAGACGGCATGGCCGCCGATCTCTGCCATGCCCTCGGCGGCAGCCCCTTCCGCGAATTGCGTTTCCAGGGGCAACGCCCTGCCCTCGTCCGTCACGGCCTCAATCAGGTCGACGACCTCAATCAGAGTCGCCATGAGCACCCGCGCCCGGACCCGGGCCCGTCTGGCTTCCACGACGGCCCAGACTGCCGCAAACAGCGCCAACCAGGCTGCAAATGATGCCATCAGCGGTCCCCCCAGTTGCCCGTGGCTCCCAGTACGATGTCGATGAACTTTCCCTTACCGTCACGGTCGGAGCGGGATTCGTGGTCCGCGATGGCGCTCCCGGCGGTCGCTGCGGCGGCCTGACTGCCCTTCGAACCGCCTTCGGGATTGCCGGAGCCGTCCGACCCGGCGGAACCGCCGCGCCTGCCGTCCCGGCTGATCTTGCCGCCGCGCGTGCCCTCGGCTCGGCGCACTGTCCGCCCCTGGGTAACGGCTTGCCGCCGCGTCTCAAGCGCGAACTGCTGTTGCGTCGTCTCCGGCCCCTTCTGCTCGAGGTGCCGCGACTTGGCGATTTCGGTCGACTTCGGGAGCAACATCTGCAGGTCCAGTGATTTCATGGACACCGTCTCTCATCTCCCCGCGGCCATCCCTTCCCGGGCCCCCGCCCCTGCGGTGCCGGGGCTAGCCTTGAAAATACTCCCGGAGCTTGCCCCGCAGGCGGAATACCGCTTTGCTGTGCAACTGGGAGATCCGCGACTGCGAAACCCCCAAGATGTGGCTGATTTCCTTGGCCGTAAGGCCCTCGTAGTAGTAAAGGGTTATCACGGTGCGCTCTTTTTCGGGTAGCTTGGTGATCGCCTCCGCAAGGATGACCTTTTGCTCCTCGAACTCCATGTTACTGGTCGGATCCTCTGCGTTGGTGTCGACCAGCACCTCGATCGGCCGAACACCGCCGGAATCCTCATCGCCCCCGCCCCACGTCTCGTCGAGGGACGTTAGGGTCAGCGCGCGGACATCCAGCAGCATCCGTGATAGCTGGGTCGTCGTCACTCCAAGCTCGGCGGCTATCTCCTCGTCGGTAGCAGACCGGCCGAGCGCCGCTTCCACCCGCGCGTACGCTGACTCGAGTTCCCGCGCCTTCTGCCGCGCCGAATAAGGTATCCAGTCGTACGCCCGCATGCCGTCAAGCATTGCGCCCCTGATCCGCGCTATGGCATAGGTCTCGAACTTGACCTGCCGGTCGGGGTCGAACTTGTCGATCGCGTCCATCAGCCCGAATACCCCGTAGCTGATGAGGTCGTCGACATCGACCATCGGCGGCAGGCCCATCGCCAGCCGGCCCGCGACATACTTAACCAGCGAGGCGTGCCGCAAGATCAGGCGGTCCCTTACCTGCGGGTCGCGGGTTGTCTTGTACGCCCGCCAAATGTCGTACTGGTCCTTGCGGCTTGGTGCTACTGCGCTCATCGCAATTCCCCCGTTTCAAAAGACCAGTGCCTATACGTCTTTTCCGGGACCCGGCGCAACCGCCGGCAACCGGACGTCAAGTCGTTGACCCTTTGCGTCTCCGGACGCGTCGCCGTCGGAAGCGCCTGGCTGTGGGTCGCTTCCCACTGCCCACGCGAGGACGCGGTCCAGAACCATGCCGACGGCCCAAAAGCCCGCTGCCGCGACGGTCACGCGTACGGCCATGCCCGCCGTGGTTGCCCCGGCGCAAATCGAGCCTGCGGCGGTTAGCAGCGCCGCCAGGGCAGCCAAGGGTAGGCCGGTGTTGGGCCTGGACTTGGTCACCGTCTCCTCCCGCCTGCCTTCCCAATCGCGCCGGAGGCCGCAGACCTCGCCTCACGGCGCCTGTCCTTGATGAAGCGGGCGATCTCGTTCTGCGCCCGTTCATCGATATCGCTAAAACGCACGGCGAACCCGTGCTCCTCCTCGGCTCGCAGCACTTCGGCGGTCGCCGTGACCTGGCGCCGGGAAGGGAGATCCACCGTGAGGGCGATCAGGTCGCCCGGGCCGCATTCGAACCCGCGGCAGGCGAAGGAAAGCCCGCCGTCGGCGATGTTACTCGTACGGGCCCGGAGAAACCGCAGGCCTTCGCCTGCCGGTTCCCCGTCCCGGGGCAGCCGTGCGACCCGGATCGGAAGGCTCACCGCCATGCGCATGTGCCTGCGCCGCTGCATTCGCTGGGCTTCGGCTGGAAGCAGGACGGCAATGCATTCGCCTTCCTCGTCGCCCACTTGAGCGACCACGCTTTCGAACGCGCAGGTCCCCCCGGGACCTGCGACCACGATGCTCACAGCAGTGCCGGGGGCCGGCCTGAGCATGCGCCCGCCGGAGGCGGGGACTGCCACGAACAGGTACCGCCGGTCCGCCCCGTCGACTTTGACCTCGTAATCGCCAGCGTCCGGGCCGGAGAGCACTGTCATGCGCGCGGCACGGCCTTTGCCGAGCGGTTGCGTTTCAAACAGGTTGACCCGGATGACGTCTAGTTCCAGATCACTCATGAAGCTGTCACCTCCGTGCCGCCTGCAGAAGGCCGGGCGTCAGCCGGCGCTTCTCCGCGGATCAGGGCGCCAGCGAGGGCTGGGAACGCCGGAACCTGCAGTGTTCCGGGGAGTTCCGCCCCCATCGCCAGATAGGACAACGGGACGCGGACGCCGCACGCGATGTTGACGACCGGCCCGTAAGTGCGAACTTCATCGAGCCTGGTCAACAGCAGGCGGTCCACCCCGAGGGGGCGGTACGCGGCGATCATCCGGGTTGCCAGATCCGGCTCTGTCGTGGCCGCGATGACGGCGTGCACTTCCGCCGGCGCAGCCGCCTCAAGGGTCGCGGCGAGGGCCGCAATATCGGAGCTGCTCCGCCACGTACACCCCGGTGTATCGACAAAGACCAGGTCAGCAGACGCCCCGGCGCACAGCCTCCGCAGTTCGCCGTGCGTGTGGGCGACCGCGAACGGGACGCCGAGGATCGCGGCGTATCGAGCGAGTTGATCGGCAGCCCCCGGGCGCACTGTATCGGTCGAGATGACCTGCACGGAGCGGCCGGCTGCCAGGACTGATTCGCACGCGAGCTTGGCCAGCGAGGTGGTCTTGCCGCTTCCGGCCGGGCCGATGAACGCGACCACCCGCCTGCTGCCCGGCACCACGTCGATTGCGTAGGCACCGCCCGTGAAGTGTCCGATCGCATCGCCCAGGACTGTCCCCAGTTGTTTCGTGCTGACCAGGTTGCGGCTGCCCTCAAGCGCGCGGGCAGCCAGAAGCCCCGCCAGGTCGGCCCCGACACCGCCCGCAACGAGCAACTCGGCCAAGGCCTGGCTGACGGTACCCGGCGCCACCGGCTCCTCGGGCGCCACGCCCTGCAAACGCCGCAGGGGCTGCTCTTGCGGCCCGGGCCGCTCCGCAGCAGCAGGTTGGCCCGGAACGGCCGTGACCTCTACCACATCCGGGCCGAGGCCGAACAGCAGTCTCCGTTTGCGCGTCCTTAACAGGACAGCGGCATCTCCGAGGTGCAGGCGCACCCGCTCGATCGCCGCCCCGAGGGTGGGGCCGCGGAAGGTACGCGCGCTGCCGCGGCTGCCACGGTGCCGCATTGGGTCCGACGCGCCTATCGATCTCATGCCAGGCTCACCACCCCGAGCGCCTCGACCTGGAGGTCCGGGTCAAGCTCGCTGTACGACAAGACGGTAAGCTTGCGGGCCACCCGCTCGGTAAGGCGTTTGAAGTAAAGGCGGACGAGCGGCGAGCAGAGGACAACCGGCAGGTAGCCCCGGTCCGCCAGCCTTTGGGTCTGCTCGGCCAGGGAAGCCAGCATCTTTCGCACGAGCCCCGGCTCGACCGCGAGGGTGGTGCCGGTTTCCGAGTGCTGGACGCCGGCCATGATCTGCTCTTCGAGGGCCGGATCAAGGGTGATCACCCGGAGGATCTCGCTCTCGCCCGCCGCGGTCTTGCTGAGCATACGGCTCATCGCCTGGCGCACCTGTTCCGTAAGCACGTCGAGGTCCTTGGTGCTGCGGGCAAGGTCGGCCAGGGTTTCCAGGATGGTCTCCAGGTCACGGATCGTGACGCCTTCACGCAGCAGGTTCTGCAGAACCTTCTGGACCTCGCCCAGGGTCATCAGATTGGGCACCAGTTCCTCGACCACGACCGGCGAACGCTGCTTGATGGTGTCGAGCAGGGCCTGGGTCTCCTGCCTTCCCAGCAACTCGTGCGCATGCTGCTTGATCACTTCGGTAAGGTGGGTCGCCATGACCGAGGGCGGGTCGACGACGGTGTATCCCGACAGCTCCGCCTGCTCCCTGCTGTCCTGACCGATCCACAGGGCGGGCAGGCCGAAGGCCGGCTCCCTCGTGGGGATGCCGTCGATCGCCTGGTCTTCCTGGCCCGGGTTCATGGAGAGGTAGCGGTCCATGAACAGCTCGCCGCGCGCCACCTCAACGCCCCGGAGGCGGACGACGTAGGTGTTCGGGCGGAGCTGGATGTTATCCACGATGCGAATCGGCGGGACGACCATGCCCAGTTCAGACGCGAGTTGGCGGCGAATGACGCTGACTCGCTCCGGAAGGTCGCCGCCGTCGCGGTCGGCGAGGGCGACGAGGGCGTACCCGAGCTCGATTTCCAGAGTGTCGAGGTGGAGCACTGCAAGCGCGGACTCCGGCCTGCGGAAGTCCTCCAGTTCCTCTTGCCGCCGGGCCTCCGCCTCCACCTTTTCCGCCCGGGCGGCCGCGCGGTGCATGGCTGTGCTCAGCGTACGCTGCTCCACCGAGCGCGAAGAACGGCAGGTGGGGCAGTCCGGGGACTTGGGCGAACCCCAAGAGAAGCACGGCGGCGATCCGCAATACCCTCGGCTGCGAGAGCAGTTGGCCAACGAGATCGCGGCCGAGGGCCTCCGAGGCCGCCCTGGGACGACGATGCCGGTCGCGGTGGTCGAGATGAGCAAGGGCTGGATCGTGACCAGGCCGCCCACGGTCAGCAATGAGTACAGGCCAGTGGCTTCTCCGGCGGCCATGCCCCGTTGCGCCACGCCGATGATGATGCCGCCGAGGATGTTGATTATGGAAATGACCAGGCCGGCGATCGCATCGCCCTTGACAAACTTGGACGCGCCGTCCATGGACCCGTAGAAGTCCGCCTCACGCTCGATGTCGCGTCGGCGCTGCCTTGCGGCCTCCTCGCTGACCAGCCCGGCGTTGAGGTCCGCGTCGATCGCCATTTGCTTGCCAGGCATGGCATCGAGGGTGAACCGCGCGGCGACTTCGGCGACGCGCTCAGCGCCGCGGGTGATTACGACGAACTGGATGATCACGAGGATTAAGAAGACGATGAACCGACGACCGCGTTGCCGCCGACCACGAACTCCCCGAACTTGCGGATGATCTCGCCCGCGTACCCGTTGAGAAGGATCAACCTGGTCGACGAGAGACGTTCAGGGCTAGGCGGAACAGCGTCGTAACCAGGAGCAGGGACGGAAAGATCGAGAACTGCAGTGGCTCGGACGTGAACATCGTCACGAGCAGCACGACAAGGGCGAGCGTGAGGTTGACGCCAGCAGGAGGTCGAGGACCACCGGCGGCAGTGGGATGACCATCATCACGACCATCATGATCACCGCCGCCGGAACCAGAAGGTCACCGTAGCGGGAGACGATCGCGGGCATCGCCGTCCTGGGTGTCAAGACTCGTCAGGCCACCTTTCCCTTGAGCCGGTACACGTAAGCGAGCACTTCGGCGACCGCCCGGTACAGCTCGGGCGGCACTTCCGATCCGATTTCTACTGTGGCGTAGATCGTCCGCGCGAGCGGCGGGTTCTCGACGATCGGAACCCTGCTGGCACGGGCGATCTCCTTGATCCGGACCGCGACGTAGTCCTGGCCCTTGGCGACCAGCTTGGGCGCACGGGTCTCGCCCGCGCGGTATACCAGCGCGCAGGCGAAGTGAGTCGGGTTGGTCACCACGACGTCGGCCTTGGGCACCGCAGCCATCATCCTGCGCCTTGCCATCTCGCGCTGTCGTTGCCGGATCCGGCCGCGAAGCTGCGGATCGCCCTCGGTTTCACGGAGCTCCTTCTTGACTTCCTCGCGCGTCATCCGCAGGCTCCGTTCGTACTCCACCCGCTGGTAAACGTAGTCAACGAGGGCGACGAGGAACAGCGCGCCCACCGTCCGCAGGACAACCGACCACACGATCCTGCCGGTCAGGGACATGGCCTGTTCAACGTCAAGCAGGGCCATGCCGCCGAAACTCCGCAGTTGCGGCGTGACTGAGTAGAAGGCCACGGCGGCCACCAATCCGACTTTGGCCAGTGACTTGGCGAACTCGACGAGAGCCCGGCGGGAGAAGATGCGTTTGGCGCCGGCGATCGGGTCAAGGCGCTCGAACTTTGCGGTCATGGGCTCGCCGGAGAAGATGAAGCCCACCTGAGCGTAATCCGCGGCCAGGCCGAGCGCCGCAGCCCCGGCCACTACCGGCAGGCAACACTGCACCGCGACCGTGAGCGCCGGCGAGAGCACCCCGCCCAGAGTCTGGGGCGTGAGGTCGGCGGAAATGGGCCTGCTTGCGAGGGCCGTCACCAGGTAGCCCCTGAGGAGCGTGAGCATCCGGCCGGCGCCGAGGGCAAGGGCTCCCATGCCGCCGAGCAGCGCAAACGCCGCCGTCATCTCGGCGCTGCGGAACACCTGGCCCTTCTTGCGCGCATCTGCCCGCCGTTTTTGAGTCGCGGGCTCGCGGCGTTCCTGGCTGGACTCAGACACTCACCCTCACCTACCCCGCGACCGCGGCAATCAGCCGGTCAATAAAGTCAAAGCACCTGAAAAGCGCCGGTCCGACGACCGTCGCCGCAAACGGAAGGGAGACCACCAGGACGCCCAGGCCTACGGCTACGCGAAGCGGGAGCCCGACGACGAAAACGTTCATTTGTGGAACCGTGCGCGCTACGATGCCCAACGCGACGTTGGTGAGCAACAGGGCAGCGAGGACCGGCGCCGCGATCTTGAGGGCCGTCACAAAGGTACCGGCAAAGGCCCTGATCAGAAGGTCACCAACACCCGGCGGCATCCCGACGCCTCCAAGGGGGATCAGCCTGACGCTGTCGGTCACCGCGCGTAGCAGCATCAGGTGGCCGTCCAGGGACAGGAAGACGAGGATGCCCAGCACGTTGAACAGGCTGCCCAGCAGCGGCAACTGCACCCCGAACTGCGGGTCGAGGACGTTGACCATAGAGAAACCGATCTCGGTGTCCATGATCTGGCCCGCGACCTGAAGAGCCGACAGGAACAGGAGGCCGAGGTAGCCGATGCCTAGCCCGAAGACGACCTCGCCCGCGCACCGCAAGACGTAGCCTGCCGGGGCCGCTGCAAGGCCAAGCCATGGGTTGACCGTATCGGGCACCCCTGCGCCGCCGAACCGCGCAGTCGCCAGAGGGACCAGCAACATGCCACAGCACAGCCCGAGCGCCACGCGGACCTGGGCCGGCACAAACCGGCTGCCAAACAGCGGCGCCACGGCGAACACGCCCAGGCAGCGTAGCGCCGCCAGGGGCACCACAGCGAGGGCTGTGAGGTCCGGTCCGAACTGGATGGTCATCAGGCTGTCCTTTCCCCTTCCGGCCGCATCGCGGCAAGCGCTCTAGTGAATGAACGAGTTGGCGTTACCCATCAGATACCGCGCGAGGTCCATCAGCTTGGTCAGCATCCAGGCCCCAAAGACCAGGAGCGACACCAGAGCCGCCACGATCTTGGGCGCAAAAGCCAGGGTCTGCTCGTGGATCTGCGTCGTCGCCTGGAAGATGCTCACCGCAAGCCCAACGGCCAGGGTCAGCCCGAGCACTGGGGCCGACACCGTCAAGGCCGTCCAGATGGCCGTGCGGCCGATCGTCAACACCGTCTCCTGTGTCACGTGTGACCCTCCTACCGGATCCCGGTCACCAGCGACTGGATGACCAGATGCCAGCCGTCGACCAGGACGAATAAGACAATCTTGAACGGTAAGGAAATCATCATTGGGGGAAGCATCAGCATGCCCATCGACATCAGGGTGCTTGCCACAACCATGTCAATCACCAGAAACGGCACGAACATCACAAACCCGATCTGAAAGGCCGTTTTTAGCTCGCTGATTGCGAAAGCCGGTATCAAAGCCAGAGTCGAGACGGCCGCCGGATCCTCGGGCTGCTCTCCGCCGCTCACGCCGGCGAGCATCGCAAGGTCCTTCTCCCTGGTATGCTTGAGCATGAACTCCCTGATCGGCTCCTCGGCCTTGGCCAGCGCCGCGCCGGCCTCCAGTTCCCCCGCCAGGTATGGCTGTAAAGCCTGCTGGTTGACCTGCCCGAAAACCGGGGCCATCACAAACATGGTCAGGAACAGCGCCAAACCGATCAGCACCTGATTGGGCGGCATCTGCCCCGTCGCGAGAGCATTGCGGACAAACCCCAAGACCACCACGATGCGCGTAAAGCTGGTCATCAGGATCAGGATCGCCGGCGCAAGGGTCAACACCGTAAGCAGGAAGACTATCTGCAGCGCCGTGGATACCGGCACCGCACCGCCCGCACCTGGGGTGATAGTAACGCTGGGCAATCCTGTCACCGCGGACTCCTTCCCCAGAGGCCGGTGGCCTCCGCCGACGCGCGGTCGGAATCTCGGCCCAGCCTGCGCTGCAACTGCCCGATCTGCGTGCTGAGGCGCGAGAACAACTGGTCGCCGCCCGCTCCGCGGCCGCTGCCCTCACCGCCGGCGCCCCGGTCTGCCGAGGGGTCGCCTGGGCTCAGGTCGATCCCCAGCGATTTCGCTTCTTCGGGCGGAATCTCGGCCAGCAGAGCCAGGCCGTCGCGGCTTGCCCCGACCACCAGCAGGCGCTCGGCCACGCTCACGAGGAACATCCCCCGCTGGGAACCAAGCGAGATCGTCTCAACGACCGCCATGTGCCGGCCGCGGCCGTGCACGGCCATCCGTCTGCCGGCGACCCGCGCGGTATACGCCGCGGCCCCGACGACGAGGCCGGTGACGACCAGGACCTTGAGGCCAGCCCAGAAGCCGTCCACTCGCTACGCCAGCTCCTGTACCCGCTCGGCCGGGCTTACGATGTCCGTGATCCGGATCGCGAAGTTCTCGTTGATCACAACGACCTCGCCCTTGCCGAGAAGCTTTCCGTTGACCAGCACGTCCACCGGCTCTCCGGCAAGGCGGTCAAGCTCGACGACAGAGCCGGGGGCGAGGGCCATGATCTCCCTCACCTTGCGCCTTGTGCGGCCAAGCTCAACGCTGATCTGCAGCGGCACGTCCATGAGCAGCCCGATCCCCGCCTGCAACTCCTCCGGCGACCGGCGCGCCTGCCCTTCCGTCAACTGCTCGAACGCCGCCCGCCTGGCAGTTACCCGCGGGGCCGGAACGCCGATGACCCGGTCATGGCCGCTCTCCGGTCCCTTCTCACCGCGGATGACCTGGAAACCGGGTTCACCCGGCTCCGCTGCGGCTGTTCCCGTGGGCGGCGTGACCATCTCGACGGCCATCTCGGCGGCCGGCTCGGCGGCCGGCTCAGGGAGCGGCGCCTCTTCCTCGACAGGTCCGGCGGATGCCGGGTTGAGCAACTCGGCAATCGCCGGCTCAAACAGAAAGTGCAGGGTCGGCGCGCTGTCTTCGCCCGCGGAGACAGCCACGTCGGCCATGATCACCCGCGCTCCCGGCGATAGCAGGCGCTCGAGCCCGGGAGCGGGCGCCATCTGGCCTTCGGGCACGTCCACGAAATGCCCCCGCTCAAGCAAGCCCTGCCATCCAGGCGTCGTCTGCCAGCCGGAGTCCCCGCCGAGCGTGGCGCAGACCATCTGGGCGATGTCGGCCGCGAAGGCGGCGACCGCGACCAGCGAGTTCTCCGAGCCCTCCGAGCCGACTCCGGCCGGGCCCGCCAGGGCTACGGCAACATCGCCGGCGGCAGCAGCCGCGGCTGCATCCAACAGGATCCCCCAACTGAATTCGCCCGCGGGGCCTGTGCTGCCGGCGACCACCAGTATCGAAGGGTAGTTGGGCACAAGGTCGCGCATCACGCCAGAGGCAGGCGCGCCCGGAACCAGATCGACCGTGGGGTGCGCCAGACTGATGCCTCCGATCGCCTGCTCCCAGATAGTTTCGAATTCCTTGCGGGTGGACTCGTCAAGCTGGTAGGCGCTCATTGCTTGACCTCCTCGATTCGTCCGATGATCTGCAGGGCCATCCGGCCCCGGTGCGTCCCGGGCCGCGCCACAAACGCCAGTTGTTCGCCGACCGATACCGGCAGGGGCTCGGCGATGTTCCGGCGCAACTGGACCACATCCCCGGGAGCCAGTTGAAGCAACTCGCGCAGGCTGATCTCGGCCGATCCGAGCTCTGCGGCGACGACTACCTCGACTTCCTCAAGCCGCGACTGCACCTTGCCCGCGGCGGAGGGACCGTCGTTGCGCCGTGCCCCTGCGAACCAGATAAAAGCGGATAGCTTTGGCAGCACGGGTTCCATCATCAGATAAGGAAGGCATAAGGACATGTGCCCGGCGAGTTCGCCGCAGGAGAGCGCGAACGAGATCACGGCGCACATTTCGCTCGGCGCAACGATCTGCGCGAACATCGGGTTGGTTTCCACAGACTCGACGCGGGGCTTGACGTCGGCGATGTTGCGCCAGCCCTCGCGAAGGTGTTCGAGCATGCCGGCGATCATCCGGCGGATGACCATCTGCTCGATCTCGGTGAGTTCACGGGCCTGCGCCAGCGCGTTACCCGTGCCGCCGAGGACCCGGTCGACGAAGAACATCGCGGAGGTCGGCTCGATATCGAAAACCGCGTTGCTCGTAAGCGGTGCGAGCGTGATAACCGTGATTACGCCGGGGTTGCTCAGCCCCCGGCTGAATTCCCCGTAGGACATCTGCTCAACGGCAGTAACGGTGACCTCGACCGTCGATCGCAGTTGCGCCGACAGCAGGGTGCTGACCATGCGGGCGTAGTTCTCGTGCAGCATGTGCAGCGTACGGAGCTGCTCCTTCGAGAACTTGTCCGGCCTGCGGAAATCGTAATTGCGGATTCCCTCGGCAAATGTACCCGGTGCGATGCTGCTCACAACCCGCCCTCCTTCCTGCCTTGCCGGCTACTGGATTATGAAGTCGGTGAAGAAGACATTGAGCACGCTGGGTCTGCTAAGGATCCCGTTGACGCGCTCCACCATATCGGCAGCCAGACGGTTCATTCCCAGTTGCCCGTCAAGGTCGGCGATGAACCGGCTGCGAAGGAGCGTTAGGATTTCGCTGCGCACTTGTGACGCCATCTTGGTGACCTCTTTGACGGCCTGCTCGTCGGCAACGTACAGCTCCACCTCAAGCTGGATAAACCGCCGCGCCCCGGCGTCGGCCAGGTTGGTGCGGAACGGATCCAGTAGGACGGACTTGCCCTCGATCGGCTTCTCCGGAGGCTTGGCCGCATGCACCCCGGGCGACAGGACCAGAAACCAGACCAGGGCCCCGGAGCCGGCCAGAAAGACGAGCAACCCGATGATAATCACCAGTTTTGAACGCAGTAGCTTATTCACCTCATGCACTCCTTACCGCGGCTCCAGGCGGCCCTTGGACGTGTAAAGCACGACGATGTCCACCCGCCGGTTGAGCTGCCGCCCCTCTGCGGTGTCGTTTGGGGCGATCGGCCTGTACTCGCCATAGCCCGCCGCAGAGAGGCGATTGGGTTCGTAGGCGAGGCCCTCGATGAAATACCGCACGACATTGGTCGCCCGCGCCGTCGACAGTTCCCAGTTGGACGGGTACCCCGCCGTGCGGATCGGTAGGTTGTCGGTGTGGCCCTCAATCCGGACCTGGTTGGGGATGTCCTTGATCGTCTGGGACACGCGGTCAATCGTTGCGCGGCCCATCGGCTTGATGTCCGCCTTGCCCAGGTCAAAAAGGACGCTGTCGTTGAACCGGATCACGAGACCGCGTTCCTCCAACGAAAGGGCGACCGTAGCATCGAGGCCGGCCTGCTTGAGCCCTTCCTCGATCTGGCGCTTTATCTCCAGCATCTGCCCGTAGTCCCGCTGGTCGATGTCCTCCCAGCCTTCCGGCAGCGGGTCCGAAGGGATCGTCTCGGGATCGATCGTCTTGCCGCCATCGAGAAACCCCAAGGCACCCTGCAGCGAGATCAAGGCCTGTTGGAACTTCGCAATGTCAACCGATGACATAGCGAACAGGAGAACAAAGAAGATCAGGAGCTGCGTGACCAGGTCGCCGTACGTCGTCATCCACGCCGGCGCCCCCGCAGACGGCGCATCCTGTCCCTTCTGCCTCCGGCGGGCCACTGCTACTCGCCCCCTGCCTGCTGCGGCTGGGCGGCGCCCGCGGCGCCGGCTGCCGATTTTGCGCCGCGCACGGGACGCCGCATCTTGGGCGCAAGGAAGACCTTGAGCTTTTCCTCGACGATCCGGGGGTTGTCGCCGGCCTGGATGCTCAGGATGCCCTCGATCATGACTTCCTTGACCAAGATCTCGCCCGCGCTGCGGTTGCGCAGCTTATTGGCGATGGGGATGAAGATCAGGTTGCCGGCCAGCGCCCCGTAGAACGTCGTGACCAGGGCCGTCGCCATTCCCGACCCG
>JAXGPL010000008.1:0-125142 GCA_040766985.1 Bacillota bacterium | reverse complement strand
CCGGGTCGCCCGCTTCGCGGCCGCATTCAAGGGCTATGGCCATCTCAGCGTCCTCCTCCTCGAACGCGACCGTCGCCTGTCTCGTGCGTCTTCCCGCCGTGTTGATGCAGATGTTGGTGGCGACACGTCTCAGCCATGGCCTCAAGGATGGCTTGGGATTCAGCCGCGCCAGGGACTTGATCACCCGGATGAACACCTCCTGGGTGGCATCCCGGGCCTCTTCGCGGTCCCCGAGCATGCGCCAACAGAGCCTTAGCACGTAATCGTGGTGGGCTTCGACCAGTCGCCGGAAACCCTCATCTTTGCCTTCGCGGCAGAGGGCGATTATCTCACGGTCCCGGTTGTTGCGTTTTGCCGCAGTCAAAACCCGCCCTCCACTTCCGCCGCCGCGCCCTCACACAATGCAATACCGGGTTGTGGCGATATGGTTGCAACGTTATCCCTCACTGGAACGTCTAAGGGGCATCTCCCATCGGCACAATGATATACTGGAAGCGGTGAGCAGGAGTGACTGCTCAATTTGACCCCACCTAGGTCGTTCCAGCGTACATGAGCGGTTATTCCTCTCGCCGGGGGAGGGGGAGGAGTACATGTTCGCAGCCGCTGTCTCGAGTTATCTCCTCGGTTCCTTTCCGACTGCGCATTTGCTCGGCAGGTGGCTGAGGAAGATCGACATCCGCAAGGTCGGCGTCCGCAACATGGGAGCGCTCAATGCCTACCGCGTCCTCGGTCCGTTCTGGGGCCTGGTGACATTCCTCATCGATGCCGGCAAAGGAGCATTCGCCGTGGTCCTTGCCGAGGCCGAAGGGCTTGGCGCCCAGTCCATGGCGACGTGTGGGTTGCTGGCGGTAGCGGGGCACAATTGGCCTGTGTTCACAGGTTTCCGCGGAGGCAAGGGAGCCGCCACAGGCGTCGGCGTTGTCCTTGCGCTGGGCGGCCAGGCAGCCCTTTGGGTCGCGGCGATTATCGGGCTGGCCTACCTCGTGACGCGCAACATCTCGTTTGCCCTCGGTCTCTCGTTCGTGCTCCTGCCTGTGATTTACCGGGTCACAGGGCGCACCGCTGAGGCGATCGCGCTGGGCTTCGGGTTACTGGGGCTGATCGGCCTGCGGCTAAAGTCGTCGATCGGCGACCTTTTGTACGCGAGTCAGGGACAGCCGGCGTTGTTTGCGCAGTACCTGGCCTTGGGCGTGCCGCCGGAGAAGGTTGAGGAGCGGCGGCTGCTCTCGGGCGGACGGGAGAAGGCTGAAGATCCCCGGCCGACTTCCTTAGGCGGGCGGCCCCAAGGGTAAGTCCGCGGTTGCAGCGCACTTGCTCAGCATCTGCAACGCAGCGAACCAGGTCGACAGCACCGCCAACAGGTGCGGCCACGCCGCCGCCAATTCTGTCTGCTCGCCGGGAGCGACCACGCCGCATAGGGCGAGGTATGCGGGGTGCCTGCCCAACCATCGCGCCGCGTCGCCCCTTAGCAGGAGCAGCGCTTCAACCGCTTTGCCGCAGCGGGCCATCCGCTCGTAGCGCTCCAAGTTGATGAGCACCTGCGGCGACACCGGCAGGGACCGTTCCGCTTCCGCGTGCGCCGCCGCGATAGTCCGAGCTGTGAGATCGGCTGTCTCGTCTTCGGTCAGACCGCAGGTGCCCATGGCCTCGGAGAGCGCCGCTCTCAGGTCGAGCTGCGGCAGCGCGAGCGCCACACCCCGAGCCGCTTCCTCGCGCAGGTACCAGGTTAGCACCTGGCCGCCTGCCATCTGGCTGGCAAGGCGCAGCGTCAGCCCAATCAACCCCGAGTACTCATCGCGGGGGCCGAGGGCAAAGAGGCCCCGTGCGAATGACAGGGCCAGGCGCGAGCGGTCCGGCCCCTTTGTTACCCTAGCCAACGCCGCCGTTCGCCGCTCCACGGGTGCGAGCCTGGCGAGCGTCCCCGCCACCCTGGCGCGGCCCATGCCTCTGCGGGACAGCAATTCGACCGCTCTGGTCCTTGTGCGCTCCAGGGTCCCCTCCGGGTCGATCAGAACCGCCGCTCGCGTCAATTCCCAGGCATCCTCATCCGTTGCCAGCCTGGCGCGGCCCCAGGGAGTCAGAACCAAGCGGTCCAGTGAGTGTAAGTACAGCCTGGGACTGCGAAGGTGGATGTGGACGTGGAACCCTGCGCTGGATATGTGGGACGGCGGGCTGAGCGGACCCTGCGGGTGATCCACGACCATCAGGTCGAGGTCACTGCCGGCAGGGGCACATAGCGCCCGATCGAGGCAGTAGATGCCCAGCGAACCAGGAAACCTCGAGCGGACGTCCTCTGCGATCAGCCCGGCTGCGCCTTGAGCGATATCACAGCGGGTAGGCAGCAGGGAAACCTCCTCAAGTAATCGACTTGTTTGGTAAGAGCATCGGCTCCCGCAGGCATCGAGGTAATGGCCCGACGGGCTTATTTGACGGGTTGAATGACAGGAGTTGCTGGCAAGTTATGACAGTCATCGACAAGTGGACAACGCAACTACGCGTACTTGTGGCCCGACAACAGCGCAAGCTCCGGGATGATAATATCTTCCATATCATCGCGGGCCATTCCTTCCAGAGCGCCGAGATACTCCTCGCCCGGCAGTAAAAACGCCCTTCGCACCGCGGCTTCGCCGCCGGCAGACTCGATTCTGCGGACGATTTCGCACCCCACTCGGTAGGTCAGACGATCGGGACCGAAAAGGAGTTCGATGTACTCGTCCCGGGTGAGGGGGGCCCTCAAGGATGCCGCCAGCCTTCCGGCAACCGCCCGGAACTTGGCGATATGCGCGGCGATACCGGCAGGGTCATCTAAAACCGTGTAGTCTGCGAGCACAGGGTGTGCCGAGCCGCCCATCGCTCCGCGTGCCATCCGCAGCCTCAAGGGAGTGTAAACCGCGAACCCCTCATCCTGGGTCATCCGCGAGAACAAGGCGAACCATTGGCCAGGGGTGCGGATCTCCGCGAGCGAGGGCATGGGCCGGGTTCGTCCGTATACAACGTGGCAGCACTCGTGGATGGCCGTGTACCCGAACTGCGCCGGATCGCCCAGGTACGGGGGCCAGTTGACGTTGAGGCAGGCGACGCCCGCAAGGCCAATGCCGACGTCGTAGCCGACGATCGGATAGATGACGATGGGGGCGAGCTCGGTGGGGGCAGCTATCGCCGCCAGGCTGTCCAGGCAGTCCTCGACCCAGCCCCTGGCCGACTCGCGCGCCACGGCAGCGAAGCGCGAGATGCGCGGGAGCCGCTCCCTGACCATCGCCAAGCCATAGAAGGGCGACTCCTCGCCGCCTACCGCGGCGTCGAGGTGGCGTGGCTCAAGGTCCACGCCGTAGGCATGGCGAGCGTGTAACTTGACAGCGCGGTACGCCGGGTGCTCAAGCACTGCCGCAGCAGTCCTGCCGCCGTCCAGGTACTCCAGGAATAGCTCAAGGGCGCTCGTGTCGACCCGCATGGCACTGCCTCCCGCTCTCCGCTCACCTCACTATACCCCGAGTCGCGGCGGTCTGTATGCCGGCGGGGGACAAGCCATGGCGGTCAACCTGGGATTCGCGCGGGCAGGTATCATTGCCATGGCAACGAATCCGGAGACCATTGCCACGCTTGTCGAAAGGAGCAGCTACACGTGCTAGACATCAAGATCCTGAATGCCTCGATCTACGATGGGTCGGGCAATCCCTGGTACCGCGCCGACATAGGCATCACCGGCGACCGCATCGCGGCCGTGGGCGACCTCAGTGCGGCGGAAGCCCGGCGGAGCATCGACGCCGCCGGACTGGCGGCGTGCCCGGGGTTCATCGACATCCACTCACACAGCGACCGGTCGCTCGTCGACCAGAACAAAGGCCTGGCAAGCCTCCAGCAGGGGATCACGACGCAGGTCACGGGCAACTGCGGCCACTCCCTCGCCCCGGTGCGTCAAGTGCCGGAGTCCCTGGCGGATGTGGGTCGCGAGCACGGACTGGGCGACCTCAAGATGGAGTGGACCACCTTTTGTGAATACCTCGCCTGGCAGGACCGCAGGGGAGTTGGCATCAACATGGCCCCGCTCGTCGGCCACGGCACGGTTCGGCGATACGTCATGGGGTCGGAGGGCGAAGGCGGCGAGTCCCAGGCCGTGACCCCCGCACAGTTGGAGGACATGCGCAAGGCGGTCAGCGAGGCCATGGACGCCGGCGCCTTCGGCATGTCAACGGGTCTGGAGTATCCTCCCGGGCGCAACGCGCGGACGGAAGAGATCGTCGAGTTGTGCAAGGTCGTCGGCAGACACGGCGGTTTCTACGCAACGCACATGCGCAGCGAGGGCCAGGCTCCAGGCATGGAGTGGCTCGGCGCCATCGCCGAGACGATCGAGATCAGCAGGCTCTCTGGGGCACGCGCCAACATTTCGCACCTCAAGGCCGACCAGCGCGGGGCGTGGTGGAAGGCCGAGGCAGCCCTTCGCATGCTGTCCGACGCCCGCGCCCACGGGATCCAAATCACGGCCGACCTCTACCCGTGGGGCTTTGCGGCCGTCGGCTACCTGACCGACGTCCTGCCGCCGGCGCTCACCGAAGGCGGCACTCCGAGCCTGCTTGCCAAGCTGCGCGATCCCGCCCAGCGGGAGGCGATCAAGGCGCAGATCGAAGAGGGCATCCCCGAGTGGACCAACCCGGCGACAAGCTTTGGCTGGGGCGCAATCGGTATCGTTGAAACCAGCAACCCCGCCCGCGTCGGCAGGTCCGTCGAGGACGTCGCACGCGAATCAGGCCGCGACCCGTTCGACGTTTGCTTTGACCTTCTCATCGAGGACAATGGCTTGACCAGGTCCTCCGTTGGGGTGATGGCCGAGGAGAACATCGAGATGAAGCTGCGGCACCCCTTGACGATGGTTTCGACCGACGGGTTGACCGTCGACCGCTACCCCGAGCCGCGCAAACCCGGCGATCCGCCGCCCAAACTGCACCCGCGTACCTTCTGCACGTACCCGCGCGTTCTGGGCCACTACGTGCGCGTGCGTGGCGTTCTGACCGTGGAGGAGGCGGTGCGCAAATGCACGTCGTTGCCTGCGGCGACGGCCGGTATCCGGGAGCGGGGGCTCCTGGTCCCCGGCTATTACGCCGATGTCGTCCTGTTCGACCCGCGGACCGTCGCTGAGGGAGGCACGTTTGCCGATCCCCATCATCCGCCGCACGGTCTGCCGTACGTGCTCGTAAACGGCCGGGTCGCGGTGGACGGCGGCAATCCGACCGGGGTGCTGGCCGGACGGGTGCTGAGGCGCAACGGCGCCTAGGGCGCCGGCCCCGGGCGGGGCCAAGAAGGGGCTGGTCCTGTATGCCGATGTGTGGTATCTTTATGCAGACCGCCCTGCGGGGCAGGAATCCCGCATTAAGCTTCGTATATTGTCCAGAAGCAATTGGGCCGCACCATCAAGGGGAGGTATAGTTATGCGCAAGGCAAGACTCGGGAAGGTACTGGCAGCGCTGCTGGTCGCCGTGTTCGTCGTCTCCGGCTCCGCAGCCTGCAAGCCCGATCCGAACAAGGACACGCTGGTGTTCGCGGTTGCCAGCGAGCTCGACGGTACTGATATTCAGCAGGTCCATACCAGCAATATCGTCCAGACGCTGATTACGCCGCCGCCGGTCGTCTTCAGTCTCGACCAGACGAGCCTGGTGCCGCAGACCGTCAGTTCCGTGTCCTTTTCGGAGGACCAGAAATCGATCATCCTCGTCTTCCCAGACGATATTGCGTGGCCGGACGGCACGCCCGTGACCGGCGAGCAGTATAGGCAGTCGGTCGACCGGTATATCGAAATCAGCCCGTACGGCTCGGACTGGGCCGAACTCGATCACATCGACGTGGACGGGCAGAAGGTTACACTGACCTTCAGGAGTCCTCCAGCGTCGTTCCTCGCCGTTCTGACGTCACAGTACTCGGCGATCATCAACGTCGCCAAGGCCGAAGCCGCCGGCGACGAGGCGTTCAACCGCAAGTGCGAAGGCCTCGGGCCGTACGTGCTCGACGAGTGGGTGCAGGGTTCACATTTCACGTTCACGCGCAACCCGTATTGGAAGGACTACAAGACCTTCGTTACCAACAAGGGCCCCTGGAATCTGGAGAAGGCCCTCGTCCGGGTTGTCCCCGACGCCCTCACGCGGCTCTCCGAGCTTGAAGCCGGCAGGGTCGATATTGCCTTCAACATCTCCGTGGACCACAAGGATCGCGTGGAGAACAACAACAAGCTCCAGCTCATCACCGCAGCTGTTCCAGGCGAGACCTATCTGCGGATCAACAACCAGAAGGCGCCCTTGAACGACCTCAGGTTCCGCGAGGCCCTCAACTACGCGATCAATAAAGACGAACTCAAGACGGCCCTCAACGGGGGCGCCGAGCCGATCTACGGCCTGCTTTCGCCGTCTCAGCTCGCCTACTCGCAGGAGGTTGAAGACGAACTCAAGGCCGCCCGCAAGTACGATCAGGCCAAGGCGAAGCAGTTGCTGGCGGACCTCGGCTATGTGGACACCGACAACGACGGCATGCTTGAGAAGGACGGCCAACCGTTGAACCTGGTGATGATCGCGACCAACGACGTCGAAGGGCACAAGAAGGCCGCGCCGGTCATTCAGGCCCAGCTCAAGGCCGTCGGCATTGATGTCGATCTTCAGGAACAGGGCCGGCAGTATGTGCGTGAACGGGTCGACGCCAAGGACTACGACCTCGCGTTCCAGCAGTGGATGTGGCAAGATCCCGACATCTGGTACTTCTCGTTCCACTCCAGCCAAACCAATCCCATCTGGACGTCGGCCGAGTTCGACGACATCCTCGACACCGGGCGCGGCCTGCTTGACATGACCCAGCGGGCCGCCAAGTACGGGGAGCTGTCAAGGGGCGTCTCCGAGCAGCTGCCGATGATCCCGTTGTTCTACAACTACACGTACACGGGCGTGCGCAAGGCCGTGACCGGCCTGCACGTCGCAGTCGACGGCACAATCCACTATAACGACGTCAAGAAGTAACAGGAAAAAGCGCGTGCTGCCCGCGGGGCCGGTCGTCCGGCCCCGCGGGCGGTTTCCGGGAGACGAGGTGACCAGTTTGGCATCAAACCAACTCGAACGCAAAATCGACGCTATTGTCGCCGCCCACGTCAGTCCGCTCGGCCCTGGGCTCTCGGTCCTCATCGGCCGCGACAAAGAGGTGCTCCTCGCCAAAGGCTACGGCCTCGCTGACGCGGCCTCTGCCGCCCCCATCACCCCTGCCTCGCGCTTTGTGATCGGTTCGGTTACCAAGCAGTTCACGTGCATGGCCGTGATGATGCTTAGGCACCAAGGCAAGCTCAGCTATGACGATCCGGTAGGCAAGTACCTGCCGCAGATGGCCCTGTGGGGCGACCGGGTCACCCTCCGCCACCTGATGAACCACACCGGAGGGGTGCCTGAGTATCTCACCGAGGAGTTCTGGGCCGCGGCATGCGAAGGTGGCTATCCCGACCTTGCATCGGTGCTCGACCTGATAAGCCGCCTCGGCGAGCTCGAGTTCGAGCCCGGCTCCCGCTGGCGCTACTGCAACTCCGGGTACGTCATGCTGGGCGCCGTCGTCGAGATCGTCTCCGGGATGAGTCTCGCGGCATTCCTCAAGCGGCATGTATTTGACCGCTTGGGCATGGCCAACACCCTGGTCGGCGAAACCGACGAACGCCCCGCCCGCCTTGCCACCGGGTACAGCTACCGGGGTGCGACGGCGTTCGATCCCGCCCCGTGGTGTTTTCCCGTGGTCGGCTGGGCCGACGGCAACATCATCTCCGACTCGGCGGACCTCTTCCGGTGGGGCCAGGCCCTATACACTGACGAACTCCTTCCGTACGAGGAGATGGCCGAGGCCTTCCGCCCGTGCAACCCCGGCGACCCCGCGTTCTCCCGCTACGGATTCGGCCACACCATCTCCGAGCGGCGCGGCGTCCGCGAGATCCACCACGGGGGAGCCACGCTGGGCTTTGTCACGTGGTACACCAGGTTCACCGACCACCGGTTGACCGTGGTCATCCTGAGCAACGCCGCGGGTATCAAGCTCGCCGAAATCGCAGGCGAGATCGCCGAGGTCCTCCTTGCGGGGAGAATGGCTCCGGTGCGGGCCGTGGAGCTCGGGCCGGATCAGTTGGCCGAGAAGGAAGGGCTGTATGTCGGCAACCCCCGGGGCACGGGGGTCACGGTCAAGGTCTGGCGCGACGCGTCGGGCTATCTGGCGGCCCAAACCGAGGCCGCCGGCCGGCAGGCGGAGGCCTACCCACGCCTCCTGCCGCTCAGCCGGGACGTCTTTCTGGCCAATCCAACGACCGATTGCTACTTCACATTCCTCCGGGATGGCGACGCGGTCAGCGGATTGAGGGTTTCCGCGGGCGGCACTGTGCAGAACTACGCTCGGAAGGGACAGGACGGGTGAGGGCGGACTAGATGTTCAACTACGCTGCCAAGAGGCTTGCCTTTGGGTTGCTCGTCGTCCTGGCCGTGACCATGGTGCTGTTCGGGGTCATGCAGTTGATGCCGGGCGACCCGATCAGGCTCATCGCAGACCCGTCGCGGATCCCGGAGTGGAAGATTGAAGAACTCCGGCAGGCCTGGGGCCTCGACCGGCCGGCCTATGTCCAGTACTTCTTCTGGCTTGGCAAGCTCCTGCGCGGGGACTTCGGCCAGTCCATCGTCACCGGACAGAAGGTCAGCGTCCTGATTGGCGCGAGGCTGCCGTACACATTGCTTCTTGCGGTGAGCTCGCTGCTGCTTCACTACCTGATCGCCGTGCCCTTGGGCTTGCTCGCGGCGGTGCGGGCGAACAGCAGGCTCGATCGGGCGATCGTGCTCGTGACGACGGCCCTGCGCGCGGTGCCGGGGTTCTGGCTCGGAATCCTGCTGATGCTGCTGTTCGCGATCAACCTCAAGCTCCTGCCGATCTCGGGGTACTGGGGCCCGTCTTCGATGATCCTGCCCGTTGCTACGCTTACGCTGCCGATGCTCGGCGGCACGGTCAGGCTGACCCGGTCCGAGGTGCTCGAGACGCTCCGCGAACCCTTCGTGCTCACCGCGTACGCAAAGGGCCTCCAGGAGCGGAGCGTCGTCCTGCGCCACGTGCTCCGCAACGCGCTGATCCCCGTGACGGTGATGTTCTTTTTGTCCCTACCATGGGTCGTGGGCGGCTCGGTGATCATCGAGAACGTGTTTGCCTGGCCGGGCATGGGCAGGCTGCTCTGGAACTCGATCACCAATCAGGACCTGCCGGTGGTCCAGGGGATCATCGTGATCATCGCGCTCTTGACGGTGGTTTCCAATACCGTCGGGGATATCATCTCCGGCGTTCTCGATCCCCGGATCCGCATCGAGCTCGAGGAGGTGGCGGGATGAAACGCGCCTCTATGCTCAAGCTCGCCACGGGCAACGGACAACTGCTTGCCGGCCTGCTGATCTTTCTGGCGGTCCTGGGGGTTGCGATTGCGGCGGACGCGCTGGCGCCGCGCGAGTTCGATGCCATGGATCTTCCGAACAAGTTGCAGCCACCGGGCCCGGGCAGGTTGCTCGGCACGGACCAGTACGGCCGCGACCTGCTCAGCAGGGTGATCTACGGTTCGCGGATTGCGCTGCGGGTCGGCCTGATCGTCGTTTTCGTCGAAAGCTGCCTCGGGGTCACTCTGGGCCTGCTCGCGGGCTATTACGGTGGCTGGGTCGATCGCGTGATCTCGTTCGTCACCGACATGACCTGGGCCCTGCCGCCGATCGTGCTTGCCCTGGCGATCGTAACCGCGCTCGGGCCGAGCCTCAATAACGTGGTCATTGCCATTGCGTTGGTGTCGTGGGCGGGATACGCCAGGCTGATCCGGTCCAAGACGCAAAGCCTCAAGAACGTGCCCTTCGTCGAGGCGGCTCGCGCGCTCGGGGAGTCCGACCTGGCGATCATGTTCCGGTATATCCTGCCCAATACGTTCAGCCTGATCATCGTCCTGGCGACCCTTTCGCTGCCGACGGCGATTCTATCGACCACGGCGTTGAGCTTTCTCGGCCTTGGTTCGCAGCCGCCCGCGCCTGATTGGGGCGTGATCCTGCACGAGGGGATCAACATCATCTATGACGCGCCATGGGTTTCCATCTTCCCGGGCTTGGCGATCGTCTTCACCGCGCTGGGCTTCAACCTGCTCGGCGAGGGGCTGCGGGATATCCTCGACCCGCGCATGAAGGCGTAGGTGACGGCCCGTGACAGAGCAACTGCTATCCGTACGCAACCTCGAAGCTGCCTTTACGACCGGCAGGGGGCTGGTCAGGGCGGTCAGCGATGTTTCGTTCGACATCCGCCAGGGCGAGGTATTTGCCCTGGTCGGCGAATCGGGCTGCGGCAAGTCAACGACGGCCCTGTCGATGATGCGCCTGGTACCGCCCCCGGGCAGGATCACGGGCGGCGAGATCCTGCTGTGTGGCCGGGACCTGCCTGGAGCTGAACGCCGAGGACATGGCCGCTGTCCGGGGCAGGGAAGTGGCGATGGTCTTTCAGAACCCGCTGGTCGCGCTCAACCTCGGTGTACCGCGCCGGCGCGCAGATCGAGGAGGCGATTCTCTCGACGGCGTCCTGCGCGAGGAGGCCTGGCGGCGGGCGGTGGAGGTGGATACGGCGACGTGCGGATCTCCGACCACGCGGAGCGGTCGTTGAGCTACCCGCACGAACTCAGCGGTGGTATGCGCCAGCGGGTCATGACCGGCATGATGATTCCCCTGTTCGCCGAAGCTGCTGATTGCCGACACCGACAACAGCCCCCGACGTTGCTATCCAGGCGCAGATCCTCGAACTGCTGCTGGATCTGCGGAGAAAGAACAGGATGGCGTTGATGATCATCACCCACGACCTCGGCGTCGTCGCCGAGATCGCGGACTGGGTGGCCGTGATGTACGCCGGGCGTATCGTTGAACAGGCCGGGGTGTTTGGAGCTTTGCGAGAACCCGCTCCACCCCTACACCTCCCTGCTGATGCGGGCCCTTCCCCGAGTCGGCAAGGGCCAGGGCGGCTGGAGACGATCGCCGCACGGTGCCCAGCCCAGTCGAGCTGCCGCAGGGCTGCCCGTCCATCCGCGCTGCCCACGCAGTACCCTGCGCTGTGAAACCGTGCAACCCCGCATCCGGCGATTGGCCCTCCGGCCGCGAGGTCGCGTGCCATCTGGTGTGTGGGAGGTACGACCGTGACGACGGCTGCGTTGGTCCAACTGGAGAACACGAGCAAGTACTATTCGATGACCAAGGGTCTGCTCCGAAAACAGGTCCGCTGGGCGTCCGTGCGGTCGATGGGCTACGCTCGACATCGCGCGCGGCGAGACCTTCGCCTGGTCGGCGAGAGCGGCAGCGGCAAGGACCCTTGCCCGCCTGATACCGCACCTCGCCGCGCCCACTGGCGGCCGGGTGCCTTCGACGGCCGGACGCCAGGCCGGCGGCCCTGACCACGCGGCTGCGCAGGCGGATGGGGATCGTATTCCAGACCCGGCCTCTTCGCTGATGCCCCGCTGGACGGTGCGCACTTCCATCCTCCGTCCGCTGGCCCTGCATGGCGTTACCGGCAAAGAGGCCGCGGCCCGGCTTGCGGAGACGATCAGCCTTGTGAACCTGAGCGATGACCTCCTCGACCGCTATCCGCACCAGTTGAGCGGCGGCCAGCAGCAGCGCGCCAGCATCGCCAGGGCGCTCGTGCTGCGGCCGGAGATGCTGATCCTCGACGAGCCGACCTCGGCCCTCGACGTATCGGTGCAGGCCCAGATCCTCAACCTTCTGCTGGACCTGCAGCAGCAGTTCGGCCTGACGTATCTGTTCATCACCCACAACCTCTCCGTGGTCCGCTACCTGAGCGACCGGATCGGGGTCATGTATCTCGGCAAGATCGTTGAAGTCGGCCCGACGGCCGAGTTGTACCGGCGGCCGATGCACCCCTATACCGCGGCCCTTCTGTCCGCATCGCCGCCGCTTGACCCGAGACGCCGCGAGCGCAAGCGATATGGCCTTGCCGGCGACCCGCCTAGCCTGATTAACCCGCCGGCAGGCTGCCGCCTTCACCCTCGCTGCCCGTTTGCGGAGGATATCTGCCGCGAGGCCGCGCCGGAGCCGGTCCCGGTCCACGACGGCCCGCGGTCGCGGACCGTCGCGTGCCATCGCGCGGCCCAGCTGGAGTTGCACGTCGAGGTGGACAATTGATGGCCGAGAGCCTTTCCGCGATCCGCCCGGCGACCCTCTCGGACGCGGACGTAGCGGCCGCCCGGGATCGGATTGCCCCGTACGTATGGCGGACGCCGCTTCTGCAGTCCGGTTTTCTGAGCGAGTTGACAGGCGGCAAGATCTATCTCAAGCTGGAGAACCGCCAGCGGCTTGGTGCGTTCAAGGTGCGGGGCATGATCAACAGGCTGTTGACTATGCCCGAGCGCGAGCGGGCGCGCGGAATCGTGGTCGCTTCCAGCGGAAACCACGGGGTTGCGGCGAGTTGGGCCGGCCGCAGGTGGGGCGTCAAGGTGGAGGTGTTTGCGCCGCGTACGACGCCCGAGCCCAAGACCGCCAAGATCCGCCGCTACGGAGCCGAGCTCCGCCTCGTCGGCGAGAACTACGACGAGGCTTATCTGGCCGCCAAAGCCGCCGTCGCGCGCGGCTCCGGCGGGGTTTGGGTCGACTCCTGTTCCGACCCTGTCGCAATCGCCGGCCACGGCACGATCGGGCTCGAGATCCACGAGGATCTGCCGCAGGTCGACGAGGTCTTGGTCCCGGTGGGCGGCGGCGGCCTGATAACGGGAATCAGTGTGGCGATGCGCGCGGCCCTCCCGGGGCTGGTGGTCTCCGCGGTGCAGACCGAAGCCTGTCCCGCCATGCTGGCCGCCGTGCGCGACCAGACCTTCTACGAGACCTATCCAACTGCGCCGTCCGTCTGCGAGGCGTTGGTCGGCGGGGTCGGGGAGCTGGGTTTCCGTGAGTCGGGACGGTGCATCGACAGAGTCGTACTGGCATCGGAAACCGCCATCGAACGCGCCGTTGTCGAGATGCTGCGCCACGAACAAGTCCTGGCGGAGCCTTCCGCCGCAGTCGGCTGGGCGTACGTCGCCGAGCACCCGGGGGAGTTCGCGGGCCGTACCGCGGTGCTGGTGGTTTCCGGGCAGAACATCGGGTTCGAGATCCTGCGGCGGCTGATCGAGCGGCATGGCTAAGCCTTGGCCGGGGGCGGGGAGGGGGACGAGGTATTCGGTCCCACGCCGAGGGGCGGAAAGCAAGAGCCGGCTGCTAAGGGCAGCCGGCCGCACAGGGGTTCACCAGGTGCCTACGGGTCATCCCGTGTGCCGCGTCTCCTCAAGTACCCGCTCCAGAAGGTCCAGCGGCAGGTTGCCGCCGCTCAGCATCAGGCCGACCTTGCGGCCGCGCACGTCGGCTGCGTGGTCCATCGCCGCAGCGGTCGATGCCGCGCCCGCGCCCTCCGCCAGCATGTGAAGGGTCTCTGCAAGCAGCCTGATCGCCCGCTTCATGCTCTGCTCGGAAACGAGCCAGAAGTCCGCCAGCCCCTTGTGCATCAGCGCCAGGGGGATGGCGAACGGCTCGCGCGTCGCGAGCCCGTCGGCGAAGGTCGGCGCCTTCGCGTACTTCACCGGTCTGCTCCTCGCGCCACGAGTCGTGGACTGCTGAAGCCAGTTCGGCCTGCACGCCGATGACCGGGTCTCCGGACTGGCCCCGTCACGCGCCAGACACGCCCCGGAAGCGCCGCTGCCGCCGCCGACCGGTACGAGTACCGTATCCAGGCCCGGGACGTCCTCGAACAGCTCCAGGCAGGCCGTAGCCACGCCCGCGATAAGCAATGGCTCGTCGCCCGAGGAAATGAAGTACAGCCCCTCACGCCCGGCCCTCTGTTCGGCGATTACCTTGGCCTCATCGAAATCTTGCCCGTCCTCGACCACTTCACCGCCGAGGCGACGCATCGATTCCACCTTGAGCGGGTTGGCGCCGCGGGGCACGTAGACGATTGCGCGCGCCCCAACAAGGCGCGACGCGTAGGCGACCGACTGGCCGTGGTTGCCGGTGGAGGCGGTGATCACTCCCCGTCGACGCTGCTCATCGGGAAGCGAGAGCATCAGGTTGATGCCGCCGCGGACCTTGAACGCGCCAATCGGCTGGAGGTTCTCGCACTTTACGTACGCCTCGCAACCCAACGCCTCGTCGAGCGCGGGGTTGTGCGCTACAGGGGTGCGTCGCAGGTAGGGCGCGATCCGTGTGCGGGCAGCGAGCACATCGTCAAACCCGAGCCCGGAAACCGCGCCGGCCCCGCCGTCATTGGTCAGATCAACCGTCAACGCAAACACTCCTCGCGGGCCCTCGGAGCAGAGCCGGGCTTCGCTACCCGATCCAGAGCGGCACGTGGCGGAAGGCCGCTACATCGAACAGGCCGAGATCGGTCAGCTTGAGCTCGGGGATCACCGGCAGGGCCAGGAAACTCAATGCCATCATCGGGCTTTCTAGCTCGCAGCCCAGTTCCCTTGCGGCTGCGTTGACCGCTGCGATGCCGCGTGCCACGTCGGCCACCGGGCGCCGCGACATCAACCCTGCGTAGGGCAGGGGAAGCAGCGCGGAAACCACGCCGTCGCGGACGACCGCGAACCCGCCTCCACATTCGCCCAGGGCCTCCGCCGCGACGATCATCTCGCGGTCCGAGCTCCCGGCGACAATCAGGTTGTGTGAGTCGTGTGCGACCGTCGAGGCGATGGCCCCGGGGCCGGCGAGCCCCAGCCCGGATACCAGGCCGACCCCCACCGACCCTCGCCGGCCGTGGCGCTCGATCACCGCGATCTTCGAGACCTCTCTGCCGGCGGGCCCGAGTGACCCCGCACCGTCCAGGCAGACTTCGAGAGCCAGGTTGCGGGTGACGATCTGCCCCGGCACGATCCCAATTACCCGTGCCCGGCCCGAACGTGGCGGAACCCTCAGCAGTCCCGAAAGATCCTGCGGTAGGTGAACGGAGTTGGCTTGACCTGTACCGCCAGCTCCCGCCGTTACGCCGGCCCGGATGCCTTCCGGCTCACCGACCCACCGTCCGCCGGAATAGACGAGGCGCCCCGACTTGACGACCGCCTCCGTCTCGAATCCGGCGAGATCCCGGACCAGCCACAGATCGGCGATCCGCCCCGGCGCGACGACTCCCCGGTCGTCAAGGCCGAAGTAGGCCGCCGGATTCAGGGTGGCCATACGCACCGCGGCAACCGGGTCCAGACCTCCGGCCACTGCCAGCCGCAGCACTTCGTCCAACTCCCCTGCCGCGAGTAGGTCGTCCGGATGGCGGTCGTCGGTGACGAACATCATCCTCTCGCCGCCCGTATCCCTGGCCAGCGGGAGCAGCGCCGCGAGGTTGCGCGCGGCCGAACCCTCGCGGACCATGAGCCACATCCCGAGGCGCATCTTCTCGCGCGCCTCGCAAAGGGTTGTCGCCTCGTGCTCCGACGAGACCCCTGCTGCGACATAGGCGTTGAGGTCGGTGCCGGTGAGCCCCGGGGCGTGACCGTCGACCGGCTTGCCCACCCTGCCGGCCGCGGCGATCTTGGCCAGAATTCCCGGGTCGCGGCGGACCACACCGGGGAAGTTCATCATCTCCCCGAGCGCCACCACAGCGGGATCTTCCAGCAGGGCCTCGAGTTCCGCGGCGCCGAGCGATGCCCCGGCGGTTTCCATGGCCGTGGCCGGGACGCAGGAGGGTGCGGTGAACCGGAAGTCGCATACAGCCGACCTCGCGGAACTCATCAGCGACCGTACGCCGGCTGCACCGAGCACGTTGGCGATCTCGTGCGGGTCCGCGACGGCGCAGGTCGTGCCGTGCGGGAGCACCGTGCAGGCGTATTCGGCGGGAGTGACCATACTGCTCTCAACGTGCATGTGGCCGTTGATCAGCCCCGGGAGGACGTAGAGCCCGCGTGCGTCCAGCGACGCCTGCCCGGGCGCCGTGGCGGAGCCTGCAGGCATCACCTCGGCGATCAGGCCGCGGCGGCAGAGAACGTCGGCGCAATAGGTCTCGCCGGTGAATACGTTGACAAGGGTGCCGCCCACGATATGAAGGGCGCCGTCTCCGGCGCTGCTGTTCCAGGACATTCGTCCGCCTCCGTCCCCACCCGGCCGTGGCCGCAGCTCAGCCTTGGCTGAAGGTTTCCGCGGCGAGGGCCGCTGACCTCCCTGGGAGCGGTGCGGGGCGGCGGCACGGGGGACGGACGGGGGCTTCGCCAGGTTTGGAGTCCGCTTTGGCACCGAGAATCGGGGGGGGGGGGGGGCAGCCGCCCCCATCGCAATCGTGCCGCCAGCTTATTGCGGCTACTCTTCCTTACTCACCCACGGCGGGGGTCCCGGCGGGAAGCTGTTGTCCTTGCCCAGAAAGAAGATCAGGAGCAGGACGAAAGCGATGAGCAACTCACCGTTTTCGATGCAGACACCCTGTGAGCAGGCAGCAAGGGGCGCATAGCAGCCGTTTTGGCCGGCGTACGGGGGAGCCGCCTGGGAGCCGAAGTACGGGGCAGCATAGCCACCCCAAGCCCAAGGCATGCCGCATCCCTGGTTGTGACGGGCCATTCTAGACACTCCTTTGCGACGTTCGGTTGAGGCGCCGGCCGGGGTACCTTCCACTTGCTAGTCATAGTCGCCGGGCGGCCTCCTGGTAACCGGGTCATACCGGGGAGGGGAGGGAGGCGCAGGCCCGGCGGCGGCATGTGTCCTCCCCGCAAAAAGAACAAGGGGCGGGACGACCCGCCCCTCTTTGCCGCCCTGCGGCGGCTATCGGCCGACGATATTAGCAGGGTGGGAACCTGTGATCCTTTTCGCTGAACAGGAAGATCAGAAGCAGGACCGCCGCGATCAGAAGCTCGCCGTTTTCGATGCACACGCCCTGCGTGCAACCAGCCAACGGGGAGAAGCAGTTGTTGCCGTATACGGGCACAAGACTCACTCCTTTTGGTTTCGTGGGGGGAGCCGGCCGGGGCGCCTTCCACTAGTCAGATGTACTCTGAACAGACGCGGGAGGTAACCTTCAGAGCAGGAAGAGCGTAGGATGGAGGTTGGCCGGCGCAAAGAAGAGAGGGCGGCCGCAACCGCCCTCCCGCCGATCGCGGCTGCTTTGCCTAGATGGGGAACTTGTCGCGGCTGAAAAGGAAGATCAGCAGCAGGACAAAGGCGATCAAAAGCTCGCCGTTCTCGATGCAGACGCCCTGCGAACAGGCCGTCAGAGGCGCGAAACATTGGCTGTACATGTCTCCCGCGCCGTAGCCCATGCCATAGCCCATGCCCATGCCGTACCCTCCGCGGCCGTATCCCGCAACCTGGCCCTGGCCGTACCCCATGCCGTAGCCGCCCATGCGTGGAGCGGGGCAGCACTCGCAGCAGCAGTAGCAGCGGCATTTGTCGTGGCGCTTCTTTTTGCCCACAGTAAATGCACTCCTTATGTCCGTTGTCCGTGGCGACCCCGGCCGGGGACCTTCTAGAATCAGAGTAGTTGACGGCATAAGTGCAGGTAACTTACTTGCGTCGGTCTGCATAGGATGCGGGGCGGGGTGGACCGGCGATGGGGGGGCGGCCTGCGCCGCCCCCTCGATCCAGGGTCCGGTGTGATTGCGCTTGGGACGGCGGTTACTGAAGGGACTTGACCGCGCCGAGAAGCTGGCCGATCCCGCCGGGGTGGCAGTTGCCATTGAACAGGCCGAGGCCCAGGAACAGCAGCACCGCGGCGATCAGAAGCTCGCCGTTCTCGATGCAGACGCCCTGAGAGCAGGCCGCCAGCGGTGCAAAGCAGCCGCCGGCGAACCCGCCGGCAACCCCCCCTGCAGCGCCCGGGTAGCCGCCGTAACCGGCGACTGCGCCTTGGCAACCTGCGCCGTAACCTGCTACAGCACCGTTGCAGGGGCCGGCAACGTAGGGAGCAACCGCGATCTCGACTGGCAGGACGCACCCGCAGTTGTGTTTCTTACCCACAAGGAACACTCCTTTGACCGATATTCTGTTGGAGGCACCGGCCGGGTCACCTTCCATAGACAGTGATAGTCCCGCCCCAAGGTCCAAGTAACCATCTGATGGCGTTCTATCTAGGATGCTGGGATGCGGCCCGCCGGGGTCCCGCTCCGGCGGCAGGAGAAACAAGCTTTGGCGCTAGAAGTACCTTCGGCCCCCGGCGCTTGCCGCGGGCGGAAGGAGGCTATCTATGCTCGTAATCAAAGGCGGCACACTCCTCACGGCCGCCTCCGGCGCTCCCGGGAGGATCGAGGCAGGCGTGATTGTGGTTTCCGATGGCAAGATCCTGGCCGTCGGCGGGCCCGACACAGCCGTCCCGCAGGGAGCCGAGGTTATCGACGCATCAGGATGCGTGGTCACTCCGGGCTTCATCGACGCCCACAGCCACATCGGGATCTACGAAGACGGCCTCGGGTGGGAAGGAGTGGATGTGAACGAAGCGACCGACCCCAACACCGCCGAGGTACGGGCCCTCGACGGGATCAACCCGGCGGACTCGGCATACGCGGAGGCCGTCGCGGGAGGCGTCACAACGGTCCAGGTAGCACCAGGCAGCGCCAACGTCATCGGCGGCGAGATCCTGGTCATGAAGTGTCGAGGCACCGTTGCTGACGAGATGGTGATCAAGCGGCCGTCCGGCCTCAAGGCGGCCTTGGGTGAGAACCCCAAGCGCGTCTACGGCCCGCAGCACAAGCGGCCGGCCACCCGGATGGGCAGCGCAGCGGTCATGCGCATGGCTCTGGCCAAGGCCAAGGATTACCTGCGCAAGCAAGAGGCAGCCGCCGGCAAACCAGACAAGGCCCCCGACGTTGATCTCAAGCTCGACATGATCTGCCGCGTCCTTCGGCGGGAGATCCCGCTGCGGGTTCATGCCCACCGCGCGGACGATATCCTCACCGCCATGCGGGTTGCTGAGGAGTTCGGTATCGACATCTCGCTCGAGCATGCCACCGAAGGGGATAAGGTCGCCGACGTCATCGCCGCCAAGGGGATTCCCTGCATGGTGGGGCCGTCGATTTACCAGCGCAGCAAGCTCGAGACCAAGGACCGCGGCGCTCACACCGCCGGGACACTGGCGAATGCAGGCGTCAAGGTCAGCCTGATCTGCGACCATCCGATCATCCCGCAGCAGTGGCTGCGGATTGCGGCGGGGGTTTGCATCCGGGAGGGCATGACCGAGCAAGACGCGCTCCTCGCCTGTACGCGCAACCCGGCTGAGGTGTGCGGGGTGGCCCAGAGGGTCGGCACCCTCGAACCAGGCAAGGATGCAGACATTGTGGTCTGGGACGGCGACCCGTTCGAGCCGCTGACCAAGGCCCGGTGTGTGCTGATCGACGGAAGTGTCGAGCACTGCGAGTGCGGGCACCCATGCTGCCACGCCGGTGCCAACGGGGGGTGCTGCTGATGTTAATCGCGGTCAAGGGAGCAACCATCTATCCGATCAGCGGCGAGCCCATTGCGGACGGCGTCATGGTCGTGCAGGACGGCAGAATCACGGCAGTCGGGCGGCGAGGCGAAGTCGCAGTTCCGCAGGGGGCCGAGGTCATCGACGCCGCGGGTAAGTGCGTCCTGCCGGGCCTCGTTGACGCCCATGCCCACGTCGGGCTCTGGGGCGAATGGTACGGCCAGGCGGAAGCGGACGGCAACGAGGGGTCCAATCCGGTAACCCCCGAGGTCAGGGCCATCGATGCTTTGTGGCTGGAGCACTCCAGTTTCGCGGACGCCCGCGCCGGCGGGGTCACGACCCTGCAGACCACGCCGGGCAGCGGCAACGCCATCGGCGGCGAGATGATCGTGATCAAGACCGATACCGCCGGCAAGACCGTCGAGGACATCGTCCTGCGCTGGCCGAGCGGTATGAAGGCGGCGCTGGGCGAGAACGTCAAGCGGTACTACGGTCAGGTTCTTAAGCGGTCCCCGTCCACCCGCATGGGCGCTGCTGCTCTGATCCGTGGCGCCTTGTACAAGGCTAAGGACTACGCCCGCAAGCAGGCGGCGGCCAAGGACGACCCGTCCAAACAGCCGGACACCGATCTTGGCATGGAGCAGTTGCTGCGGGTACTTAACAAGGAGATGCCGTTGCGCGTGCACGCCCACCGCGCGGACGACATCGTTACCGCGGTGCGCCTGGCAGAGGAGTTCGGGATCGATTATTCCATCGAACATTGCACCGACGGGGCGGTTGTCGCCGGGTTCCTGGGCAAGAGGCAGGCGCGCGTCAACCTCGGTCCGACGTTCGGCCACCGATCCAAGATCGAGACGCGGGCGCTGCATTTCCGCAACGCGGGCATTCTTGCGGCTGCGGGGTGCAAGGTCAGCATCATCTCGGACCACCCCTTTGTGAGCATTGACTTCTTGATGCTGTGTGCGGCGATGTCTTGCGCCGAGGGCATGCCTGAGGCCGATGCGCTCCGCGCCGTAACGCTCACGCCGGCGGAGACGCTCGGTGTGGCCGACCGGGTGGGCAGTCTGGAGCCCGGAAAAGACGCAGACTTCGTTATCTGGAGCGGCCACCCGTTCAAAGTGCGGAGCCGTGTGGAGAAAGTGTACGTGGAGGGCAGGCTGGTCCATCAAGGTTAGCCGCAGCTTGCTCTTGGCTGGCCCGGGAAAGGGTGGCGGGCGCGGGGCGGATAACGGCGGCCGCCACCCGCCCGGTTTCCCGTCCCGTCAGGCCGCCCCCGCGGCCAATGCCGACGCTGCGCCGCCCCAGAGCACATTCCCGGCGTCCCACGCCCCCGCTGCCGCTTGGTTCCTGGTCTCTGGTACAATGGGACGTGCTAAGCCAGTGACGCAGTCCTCGCAGCCGGAGGTGACACCGGAGAGCCGTGCCCGCCAACCTTACGCCAGACTACCTTGCCGCGGAGCGGCGCTACCGCGAGGCCAGGACCATCCCCGACAAGATGGCCGCCCTGCAGGAGATGATGGCGACCATCCCCAAGCACAAGGGGACGGACAAGATGGTCGGCGATATCAAGAAGCGTATGGCCCGCCTGCGGCAGGAGTCCACGCGCAAGTCCGGTGCCGTTCGGCAGAAACCGTTTTGGCACGTCGACCGCGAGGGCGCCGGGCAAGTCGTCCTGGTGGGGTCGCCCAATTCGGGCAAGTCGTCGCTGCTGCGCGCCACGAGCAACGCGACCCCGGACATCGCCGACTACCCGTTTACGACACGCGCCCCCATGCCCGGCATGGTCCTGTTCCAGAACGTTCAGATCCAGGTCCTCGACCTGCCGCCGGTCGCGCTGGGCCGGACACCCCCGTGGGTGCGCGGCCTGATCAAGGCCGCCGACGCGGTAGCCCTGGTCTTCGATCTCTCCAGCGACGATCTGCTTGAGGAAGTTGAGGGCACGATGGCCGAGTTGGAGCAATACGAGTTGGTCTTTTTCCCGCCGGGCGCCTGCGATGACGCAGGAACGAGGCCCGGAGGGGCAACTGAGAGCGAAGACGGGGAGTACTGGGTTGACCTCGGCGAGGATGAGGTCGATCCCGAAACCGGCGAGATCGCCCCCCGTCAGAATCGCAAGCCGTGCTTTATCGTCGGCGCCAAGGCGGATGACCCCGACGCTGCAACGCGCCTGGGCCTGTTCAGGGAACTGATCGCCGGTACGCCGTGGGTCGAGCTCCCGGTGCTCACCGCCTCCGTCCTCACCGGGGCCGGGCTTGATCAACTGCGCAAAGCAGCATTTGAATCAATTGGCGTGATCAGGGTCTACACCAAGGCCCCGGGCAAAAAGCCCGACTACAACACCCCATTTGTTCTGCCCCGCGGGGCGACCGTCTACAACGCGGCATCCGCGGTGCACAAGGATTTCGCGACCAATCTAAAGTACGCGCGGGTCTGGGGCAGACGGGTCTTCGACGGCCAGACGGTGCACCGCGACCACGTCCTGGAGGATGAAGACGTCATTGAACTCCATGTCTAGCTCACCCGCCGGCCGCTACGACTACCACATCCACCCCGCGTACTCGATCGATGCCGAAGGCAGTATGGACGACTACTGCCGTGCGGCACTGGAACGCGGGCTCGATGAGATATGTTTCACGACCCACGTCGACACCGAGCCCGAGGCCGCGGGGGAGGACTCCTGGGTCAGCGTCGACGGCCGGTGGGTTCCGGTCGACGGTCCATGGATCGAGCGCTATCTGACCGACATCCTTGCCGTCGCCGCCCGATATGCGCCGTCCGGACTTGCGGTTAAGGCCGGTCTGGAAATCGGCTATCACGATGGAGTTGCAGACAAGCTGGGCGACCTGATCAATTCCTACCCCTTCGACTTCATCCTGGGCTCCGTACACAGGGTCGACGTCTACACGCTCGCACGCGCCGCCCACGTAGCGCAGATGTTCCGCCAGCGAGGGGCGGAGCAAGCCTTGATGCAGTACTTTGACAGGGTCGCGCGCGCAGCCGCATGCGGCATCTTCGACTGCCTCGGCCACCTCGACCTGTACCGCCGCACAATGGGTGTCGCCACGGAGGACGACGTGGCCGGAGGCAGGGTCTTTGAACTCGCGGTCCGGTCCCTGGAAACCGCCGCCGCCCGCGGTGTCGGCATCGAGATCAATACGCGCGGGGCCCGCAAAGGTCGGGAGTACCTGAGCCCGGGGCCGGGGCTCCTTCGCATGGCTGCTGCCGCGGGAATCAGATGGGTGACCATCGGTAGCGATGCCCACACGCCTGCAACGCTAGCGGCAGGTCTTGAGGTTGGGAGGGCGGAGGCGCCCCGGGCGGGGTTCGGCGATATCGCCACCTTCAGCCGTCGGCAACCCACTCTGCACAGGATTGCGACAGGTGAAGTGCCGTGACCATCCCAATGGATGTTCTGAACATCCGTAGGGATGGTAGCAAGAGCAGTTCAGCTAAGGAGGGAAGCTTCATGCGCGACGGCAGCGGTAACGGACTGGTTTCGGTCAAAGAACGGGTACTGGCGTTCCTGAAGGAGCGCGAGAGTGAGATGATCGGCCTCATCGGCCGGGTGGTCGGTATCGACAGCGGGACGGGGTACGTCGAGGGGCTCAACCAGGTCGCGTCGATGTTCCGCCAGGCGTTGGTGGACGCCGGGGTGCCTGCAGAGTTTGTCGCGGCTCCCGGCGGCAACCATGTGTTGGGCAGGGTCGCGTCCCGACAGCCGGGAGGGGCCGTGAGCCTGGTGGTCGGGCATATGGATACGGTCTTTCCGCCGGGGACGGTAGCCGAACGGCCGTTCCGCGTCGAAGGCGGCCGGGCCTACGGACCCGGGGTTGAGGACATGAAGAGCGGCCTGGTCTGCGCCGTGTACGCCGCCAAGGCTCTGACGGAGCTCGACCTCTGGCCGGGTCACGAGGTCGTGTTCTTCTTCAACTCCGACGAGGAGATCCGATCCCCTTCCTCGGCGCACGTTTTCGCCCGCGAGGGCGGCCGCGCCGACGAGTGCTACGTGCTTGAAGGCGCCCGCGACGACGGGTCGGTGGTGACGGCGCGCAAGGGGAGCGCGAGGTTTAGGTTGACCGTTGCCGGCAGGCCTTCCCACTCAGGGGCGAACTCACCCGGCCGGCCGGAGCGCGATTAAAGCCCTTGCGCACAAGGTGCTCGCATTGGAGGCCTTGACCGACTACGAAGCGGGTACGACTGTCAACGTCGGCGTGATCAGGGGCGGCCTAAGTTTCAACACGGTGCCGGGAGAGGCCTGGTGCGATGTTGATGTCCGTGTGTTGACGCCCGAGATCGCGCGGCAGGCCGTCGCGGATGTCACCGCCATCGCCGCCCGCGAGGACGTCCCGGGAACGACGACCAGTCTTGAGGGTGGGATCACCCGGCCTCCGATGGTGCGGACCCCGCGCAACGCCGCGATGTTCGAGAGCGTCAAGCGTATTGCCGCCCTGCTCGGCCGTGACTTGACCGAGAGCCTGACTGGCGGCGGTTCGGACGGCTGCCTCACGGCTGCGGCAGGTGCGCCAACCCTGGACGGGCTGGGACCGATGGGCGGCGGAGCGCATACCCCGGAGGAGTACATCAATCTTAGCTCACTCGTTCCGTGTGCAGCCATGCTGGCGACCGCCCTGGCGACGGGACCCCATACGCGCAGGGCCTAGGCCGCGCTGGGCAGTTGCTGATGCTCATGCCGCAGAGCCGTAGCCGGCCGGCCTGCGCCGCGTACCGCTGGCTGTGGACCGGCGCGGCGGCCGGCACCGCTCGGCTCCGGTCCCCACAGCCGCCCGCAGCGACCGGGCAGCGGATCGGAGGTCTTCTCTAGAAGGGGGCCTCCACGTTAAGCTCCGCGCCAAAATCATAGATATCCATGACCCCAGAGTGCTCTGAGGGAGTCACATCCTCGTACCGGGTGATGCGCCCCTTGTACTCGCCCTCGTTGATTATGTAGAACCGGATCGGTCCAGACTCGCTCTCCGCAATCGTCGCCTCATATATGTCGCAGCTGTATTCGTTTGCCGTGCCGGTCCCTTTGAACTCGGCCGTAATCCCTTCGCTGGCCAGTTGATCATCGAAGGTCTCAAGGCTGGCCGCCCAGTTCTGAGCAAAGAAGGCTGTATATGCGGCCATGCTCATCCCGGACCCGGTCAATTCCTCCGTCGGCACCAGTGTCCATGGCTCATCGCCGACCTTGACGTAAAACTGGTCGCCAATCACAATAACCTGACCGCCGCTCATGACCCAATGTGATCCCTGGTCCGAAACCAGTACCGCTTCAGCCATCTCCTGTCCGTTGGAGCTGATCTTCAGCCGCATCTTGGCGATGTCGCCGAAAGGAACAAAGCTGAACGCATGCATATCGACGGTATAGGAAAACGCGTTATCGCCCTTTTTGACCGTCTCCGTGTGTTCACCCGTCACTCCTTCGCCGCTCAGTTGGATGGTGACCTGGCCGGGCGGCACCTCCTTGACTGTCGCGACGCCACCGGCGTCAGTCGTAAGCTCTTGTCGCCGATCGTGACGGTGAATCCCCGCAAGCCACCGTCTTGGTCCTTGAGGGTGACCTTGACCGTGGCCGTGCTTGGCCCACATCCTACGGCGAGACACCCGATCAGCAGTGCGGTACGAGCGGCCAGATTAACCTGCGGTCGACTCGTTCACCAAATTCTGCGTCCACCCCTTCCATATTTGACTTGAGAAGCACAATTTGGCACAACCCGGCGGATTCCTCTGAGCGCCGGGAGGTGTCGGCCGATGGGAGGCAAAGCATAACCTATGGCCAAACCGAGAAGGACCCCGAGGGCAGGCAGTAAGCGCGGTTCGCCGCTTCCCGACGGCGTCAAGCGCGATCCGGTGCCGCACGTGCTCACGGCGACCAGCAAGAGACTTCACGGCTGGTGGCCCGGCAAGCGGGACTGTACTTCCGAGCGGCTGCTGGTCAACCCCTACAACGGGTGCACGCACAATTGCTGCTACTGCTTATGCCCATGCCCTGCCGGGGCGGTTTGCGATGTTTGCCCAGCATGGCGATCGTGACCGTCTGCAGCGAGGATTTCGACCGCGAGGTGGCAAAGCAGCTCGATTCTTTGCGCGTGGCGTCCTGCGGCTATCTGTCGCCTGTAACCGATCCGTTCCAGCCGCTTGATCAGTGTACGGGCTCTCCGTCGCGATCATCCGGGAGTTCGTACGGCGGGGCCTGCCCGTTGAGTTCGTCACCAAGGGCATAGTGCCGGACGAGGCGTTGTCAATCATGATGGGGCAGCCCCATTGCTTTGGTCAGGTCTCTCTGATCACCCTCGACGAGGGACTCCACAGGAGAGGCTAATGCCGGGCAGCCCGGGACCGCAGACGCTGCTCGACAACCTTGTGCGGATCAAGCAAGCCGGCCTCTACGCGGTGGCCCGCGTTGATCCCATCATCTACCTGACCGACGACCAGGACCAGCTCCGTTCACTGGTTGCCGCCGTCCGCAAGGCAGGAGCAGACCATCTGGTGGCCAGCTGTGTGGATGTGCCGCTGGTTTCCCGCAACGCTGTACTCGACCAACTCTCCTGAGCATGCCTCAAGGCCGCAAGGAGCGGTGGAAGAGGCGGTTTGCCGGCCTCTACCGGGAACGCATCGGCGCGAGCATGCATGCGGCCGAAGGTACCGCCGCGACCTGTTCGCATACGTGGCGGGCCTTGCCGAATGCGGGGATGACCTTCGCGCTGTGTATGGAATATGGAAGGCCGGGCGCCAAGAGCAGCCTGCCCGACGGGCCTCAACCGGGAGTTTGCGACTACCCGCAGTTGCAGGGATCGACGTCCCCCTATATGCGCGGGCGTCGACCGCAGAGCAGTTCGGGCCGGTGGCGGGGTGCGACGGGGCGTGCCTGTTGTGTACGCCCGACAGGGCCGCCGCAACCCTGCCGCATCCCGGAGCTCGCGGGGAGGCGGCGCATGGCCAACTCGGCGACTATCGCCGCTTCGGCCAGGTCCGCTACGATCAGGGGACCTTCCTCCAGCCCTAGCGGCCCTCGCACCAGGGCATTGGGTACTTGGCAAAAGCCGCGCCCGGCGGTCTACCCTCCCCACAGGGCGGCCCGTCGCTCAGCCAGAATGCCCCCACCGCCGGCAAAGCCAGGAATGCAAGGTTGGTCTGGCCAACCTCGCCCGGCCGCCCCGACACGTGGTTGCACACGCTGTAGGGGTGGTCGAAGTGGTCGGCGAGCACCTCCATGATTTCTGCCGGGCTGCGTCATGCCGTAGCCCTCGCCCGGCGGCGCGTCCTATGCCACACGCGGCGAGAAGGAGATGCCGGGTCCGCATCCCGCGCAGGAACGTCGACTTGCCTGCGGCCCGGACCTCCGCCTGGTCCTCGGCACCGGGATCGGTCAGGAAGTGGTTTGCGTGGACGAGGACGCCCATCTCCGGCTCAATCGCGGCCACCGGCGCGGTGAGTATTCGACGTCCAGAGCCTCCCCGTCGCCGTCCGGCGTGCCCCTTGCCACGAGCAGGTTGCCCGACGCCGCGCGCGGGTAGGAAGCGACCACGCGCAGGGTTTCCGAGAGCCTCGTTTGTTCCAGGGCAAGCCGGCAGACGACGTGGACGGGCAGGCCCTGATCGCTGTCAGCGGTGGTTGCGAGCAGATTGAGGCAGACGATCAGGCCCGCGCTGTTGAAACCGATCTTTCCGACCTGCCCCGCCTCGCAGAACGTCAGTAGCCGCAAGCCATCCTCCAGCTCGATGTCCAGGGCCACCCGGGTCGGCATGCACGCCTTGAGCCAATCCCAGTTCTGTCCGGCGACGAGGCCGAGCCCTCCGGTGTGCCGGGGGAGAACGGCGAACGACGTACAACCGCCGCCGTCTTCCCGAGGTGCCGTGAGCCGGCTCGCAAGGCCCAATCCATAGGCGATCTCCGTCCTGGCGTTGAGCGCGACGATCTCCATCAGGTCCCGGCCGCAGCCCTCGGCGATGCCTTCGATCTCGGCCGCTATCGCCCGGCAATTGGCTGATGTTCGTCCACGAGGTGGCGGCCCCAGCCAACGCCTCTTCCCCATGTCCTCCGCCGAACCACCCGAACCAGTCGCGGTAGACGGCCACCACCTGTTCGATCAGCGCGGCCGCCGCCCGCCCGTACTGCGTCCCGCGTTCACGCGCGTCGCCGCGGAGGACGATCCGCGGGATCGTTCCGTAAGTCATGGTCAGCACCACCCGTCTTGTCTTGGAGTAGCGGTCCGGCTGCCGCCGCCCCGCCAAGGCTTCCCGCTGCTATTCGGCTATCCCTGCTCGGTTGCGATCGCGCCAACCAAGCCCTTCGCAACACTATCCCTGCCGCAGCAACAAAATCCAAAGGTTGGAGAGGTTCCTGCAACCAACGGCGAACACAGGCAGCCCGGCGGCCCATCCCCAAGCTGTCTCTTCTTCACCGGCGCGACGGTCGCCGGCAGGAAATTCCATCGGTTTTGTTCCTAAGGCTGGGAATGACCAACGCCCGGCGCAACCTCTCCCGCAGCCTGCTATCGGTGATCAGCATGGCGGTCGCAGCCATGGTCCTCAGCGGCAGCCTGACCCTCGCCGCGGGGTATCCGGCGCAGGCCTACGTGCCGCACCGGAGTGTTCGCGGGCGGAGATATCATGGTTTTCCCAAAGGCCCTTTCCCTCACCTCGGAAACCGCCGTTGGGCAGGCCGAGGATCAGGGCGCGGGGAGCGGGGGGTATCGGCGGGGAAAGAACCTCGGGTTTGAAGCCTTGACCGAGACTTCAGGTGACGAATGCGCTGCTGCCCGGAGAGCTGCGACTACGGGGTGTGGCTGTGTCGGAGGGCCCACAGTGGTTCCCGACCTGGACGAGATCACGGCGCGCCTTCGAGCCCAAGACTGCGTCGTCGACATCTATCCTACCTTGTCCTGCCCGCCTTGGCTGGCGCGCACGACCTGACGCAGAGGCCACCAAGGGCGGCCTGACAGCTCAGGGGCGAAACATCGACAAGGACCTCAACTCATTCTTCATGCAGGACTACCTCGCGGCGGGAAGGCCCCTCTCGGTGGTAGATGAGGGGCTGATGCGCGCGGTGGTCGACATCGGGCGGGGGGCGACCGCCGGCTACGGCCAGCCGGGCGCGTTCTCGTCGTCCTTCGGCGGCACGATGGAGCTGATGGTCCCGAGATTAACGATGCCGGGGAGCCCCGACGCGGAGGGGGCGCCGGGCGACGCGCTTTTCAACTACGCCGACGCGGCAGGGTTCCGGTTCAGGGTCATCGGGGGATACCGGTTTCCGGGGACGGTCTCGATCGGAGGCCGCGAGTTGGTCTATTCCACGCCGCAGGTCCTGATCCCCGACGACGTGTTCGAACGGATCTGGGCGGAGGTCTCCGGTGGCGCGCCGATAGCCGTTCCACAGGTGTCGGTTTCCGTGCGCAACTTGACGACTGTCGAGAACGTGGCCGCCCGCCTCCGCGAGGCCCTTCCCGACTGCACTGTCGTGAGCATCCCCTCAGCCGCGGCGGCCGGGGCGGAACGCGGCGGGCTGCCGGAGCAGTGGTCCCAGTGGCGGCGCTCGCCCAGCGGTACCGGAGTCGTCGCCGGCCAGGTCACGCTGCCGGCCCAGGTCAAGTACATCCTCCTGGTCCTGACCTCGCTCTTGGCCGCCCTTGTTGTGGCGGCGAACAGCCTGGTCATGCTGACGCACCGGAGGCGCGAGATCGGCGTGCTGCGAGCCATCGGCGCCAAACGCCGCGACATTATGGCCATGGTCCTGGCGGAGATCACGCTCGTCAGCGGGTTGGGGGCGGCGTGCGGTTTCGGTATCGTCCGGTTCGCCGTGGTGTGGAGCCAGCTCTCGAGCAAGGTGGAACTCGGGGCGATCGGCGCCTCCGCCCTTGCCGACGGGGCAAAGGTGATTGGGGCGTGCGTCCTGTGCGCCGCGGCCTTCGGGCTCGCGCCCGCGATTCGCAGCACGTCCATCTCGACCATGGAGGTGCTTCGCGAGGAATGAGATCCAGGGAAGAACACCGCACCTCGCTCCGCGAGGCCACTCCGCTGGCATTGCGCAACCTCTGGCATTGGCGGATGCGCACAGTCGTGCTGATCTTGCTCACGGCCCTCGCTATCGCCAGCTACTTGGCCACCTCGATCTTCACGGCCCAGACCATGGCCGGGCTGGTCCCCCAGGCTGATCTCGGCCTCAGCGACACGGTCGTCATCGAGTTGACAGGCTGGATGTATTTGCAGGTCCGTTTTCTCCAGGATCCCGCCACCGTCGAAGTACCCGAGACCGAAACCCGCCTCCGCACCCTCGTCACCGACGAGCCGGGAAGCGAACTTGATCTGATGCGGTCCTGCCCTTACGTGGCCGAGTGCCATGTGAGCAGGTTCGTCACGTTGGAGCTGCCGTGGGGGACCGACGAGCTGTTCTCGGTTCCGTCTGCCCTCTGGGATGACCTGGGCGCCTCGTTCATCGCCGGCGGCCCGCCGACGGGGCCGATGGAAGTTGCGGTGCCCGCGGCGATCGCGGGTAGGCTGGGGCTTGCCCCGGGCGCGGCGGTGCCGTACATCGCGGTGGATACCGAGCGAGCCGAGTGCACGGATGGCGAACTCACGGTCTCGGGAGTATTCAGCCTGGACCACCCCTTCTTTGACGGGGCCATCGGGTGGTTGCCGGACCGCTTCGGCGAGGAGTACACCGGCAGCATCGCGGCACATTACCCCCGTGTCCTGTCCAACTTCGAGCCCAACACATACGTCGTCCGTCTCGCGCCGGGGACCGACCCCCTCGCGTTCATGCACTGGGCGACCGAAACCGGCTTCCGTGACAGCGACAATCTGCTCCACTTCCACCCGCGCTATCCGATTGCGCGGGCCTGGAACGACAAGGTGGCCGAGTATGCCCTCGAGTCGAGCGTCGGCGGCCAGACGACGCCGCTGAGCGGGATCGTCCTTCTATCGCTGTCGTTCGTGGGCGTAGGGGCCCTGACGATGTTTCTGCTTGGTTTCCTTGACCGGCGGCGGGAGATCGCCGTGCTCAAGGCCGTGGGGTTTTCGGGGGTGGATATTGCCGCTGTGTTCGGCCTTGAAGTTACGTATACCGGGCTGGCCGGCCTCGCCGTGGGCCTGGCCGCCTCGTTCGTTCTTCTGACGGTCTGGCTTGGTCGCCGCCTGCCTCTCCTGTTGGTGCTTCGGGCGACGGCCGTCACGGCCGCCGTTTTGGGGCTATCTTCGCTGTTGCCGATCGCCATGGCCAGCGTGGCAACCGTGACCGAACTGCTCCTTGGCCGCAAGGTGATTGCGGTCTTCCGCCAAAGGGTCGGCGGGGGCGGCGGATCGGCCGCGGGTCCGGGGCGGCGGATAGCCGCTCACCGGTAGCAGGGGAGGGGAAGCTTCGTGCATGCGGCCGGCCCCTGCATGCGCCGCGGCCAGGGTTTCGTTCTGCAGTCTTCGAGGGGGGGTTGATCCGATGCTCAGGCTAGCCAGCCAAAACACGCTGGTCCGGCGGGCGGGCTTCGCTGTGGTTGCCGCGGCGCTGTTGGGCCTGGCGTTCTACGGCGGCTATTGGTATTCACTGGATACTCTGGCCGCCAAATACGAGACGACTTTCGTCGAGTACACCAACATCGCGCGTACGGTTGTCAGGCCGGGCACGGTGGTGGCCGCCCGCGAGAACACGGTGCGTTCCGGATCGAGCGGGACCGTCGCGTCCGTCCTGGTCAAGGCGGGTGATGCGGTCGTAGCCGGGCAGACGCTCATGCGCCTTGACAATCCGCAGCTGGAGCTATCCGGGCGGCAGGCTCAGGTCTCGGTGGACCTCGCCCGGCTGCAGTTCGAGGATGTCTTCAAACAGGCCCTGGCGACCAGGTTGACGGCGCCGGTCGCGGGGCGGGTTTCATCGCTCGCGGTAGAGGCCGGTGACATCGTCCAGCGAGGCGGCGTCGCGGCGGTGATCGACGATCCCGGACGCATGACTGTCACCATCGACGCGCCCGAGCACCTGCGCCCCGGCCTTCGGCCGGGTCAACCGGCGACCGTTACGGTGCCCTCCCTTACCGGCCTTGGTTTCCAAGGGCAGGTCAGCGAGGTTGGCGGCGTGATCAAGGGAGTGGCCGGCAAAGGAACGGTCGAGGTTGAGGTCGAGTTCGAGAGCAACGGCAAGATCACGCCGGGCAGCACCGTGAATGTCACCCTCTCGGCCTTAGGCTCGCGCCGCCCCTGCGAGGGCATCGTCGTGCTCCCGGACGAGGGAGTGATCCGGGCAACCGACAAGGCGGTCATCGCTAAGTCGAGCGCCGTGGAAGGACAGAAGGTCGCTGCCGGCGAGGTGATCCTGGAACTCAGCAACCCGTCGCTAGTAGCCCAGCGCGACCAGGCAAAAGTTGCGTACGATCAGGCATGGGTGCGATATGAGTCGATACGCTACCGGTATCTTGAGGGCGAGCCCATCCTGGAGACCATCCGGCTCCAGTGCGTCCAGGCCGAGCTAAACTGGCGGGATCTCGACAAGCGCGTCCGCGGGCTGACGGTGGTTGCGCCTTACGCAGGGCGGGCCGTCGGCATCGCGGGCGCCTCCGGCAAGGAGATCGCGCCGGGGGACCTGCTCGTCCAGATTATTCCGGACGATCGCCTGCTGCTGAGCGTGGCCGCGCCGCTGGTCGACCTCGCCTGGGTTGAAGCTGGAGACCAGGTCCGGGTTGAATTGCCCTCGCTCAAGGAGACGGATCTCGACGGCGTGATCGTCGGCAAGACAATGCCGGTGGCGGGGCAGGGCGCCACAACGGCGACCCTGCTCGTGGAGGTCCACGAACCGCTGCAGCCTTGGCCGGGGACTCCCGGTCGCGCGTACCTGCCCGTCAAGGTTGAAGACGTCTCGGCAGTGGCGGTCGCCACTGCAGCGGAGGAACGGCAGGTGTTCTTTGGTGCGGCCGGGACTGTGGCGGCCGTGCACGTGCTTGAAGGCGCGAATGTGACCGAGGGAACCCCGCTGGTCACGCTGGAAAACGACACTCTGCTGAAGGCCGGCGCATACCCGGAGGGCCAGGATATGCCGGCCGATCCATCGCTGCTGTTGCCGATTGCGGGGCCGTCGCTGCGGCAGGCCATCCTATCGATCCAATCGGGCGAACTGTCGGCGGCGCAGAGGATTCTCGAACGGGAAGCGCTTAACGTGCGGGCCAATGCCTCCGGGACCGTGACCGCAGTGCTTGTCGAGCCGGGAAGCGTGGTCAACAGCGGCACGCCTCTCTTGACAATGGCAGACGTCTCGGCGCTTGAGGTCCTGGCCGATGTCGGCCAGGCAGACGTCAATCACCTTCAACTCGGCGCTCAGGTCGAGGTATTGTTTCCTGCGGTATCCAACGCGCCGGTCTTGGGCGAGTTGGTGGAGGTCGAGCAGACGTCACAGCAGTCCGCGAGCGGACCCGTGTACCCCATCCGGTTGCGCCTGCCGACCACTCCGGGACTGCTCTGCGGGATGTCATGCGTGGTGGATATCGTGACCGACGTGCGCCCCGGCGTCCCGACGGTTCCGGTGGAGGCCGTACAGGAGCGGTATGGAGCCCAGGCCGTCCGGGTTGTGGTCGACCCGAAGAAAGACCAGCAGGGCAGCGTAGTCCGCCAGAGCCGCACCTGGAAGGGCGAGGTCGAGTGGGTATATGTGATAACCGGGGTATCGGACGGCTCGCGAGTCGAAATCCTGAAGGGCGTCTCAGCCGGCACCGAGATAGTCCTGCGCGAGAAGGAAAGGCCGTGTAACTGCCCCTGCTGTCCGCACTGAGCCTGGGGCATCACAGTACTTTCGGCCCGTTCGGAGCCCATCCGCGCAGGATGGGCTCCGTCGCCTGTTGAAACCCAGCTCCAACGCCGCTACCTTCGCCCACTACGGAGAGTGATGACCATGGAGAGACTGGCCCTCAAAGGCCTCAGGTCCCGCGACTACGAGCACCCCTACGACCGCAGGGCCCTTGCGGCCCTGGAAAGCAACGCTGCCTTGAGCATGGCGGTTTCCAAGCTCAATCAGTACGGGATCGAACGGCTCCTGCGTATGCAGTACGCGGGCAGCAACGTGCGGGCAACCAGGAAGGGCTTTGAGCAGATATGCGACGCGGCGGCGGAGGTCTGCCGGGTCCTCGACGCCCCCGGAGTGCCGGACGTGTATGTCGATTGGGAGATCGAACTGAGTTCGATCCTGACCGTCGGCGCGGACCGCCCCCTCGTGATCATGTCTTCGGTCCTGCTGGATGGGCTTGAATACGATGAGATGCTCTTCGTTCTCGGCCATGAACTCGGCCACGTCCGAAGCCGCCATGTCGTGTACAGCCAGATTGCCACTGTGCTGCCGGTCCTCGGCGATATCCTCAAGACGGCGACCTTCGGCATTGGCGGCCTGCTCTCAGGCGGGCTCCAGTTGTCGCTCAACAACTGGCTCCGGATGTCCGACTTCAGCGCCGACAGGGCAGGGCTGTTGGCCTGCCAGGATATCGACGCCGCGTGCCGCGCACTGATTAAGCTCGGCGGGGCTGTCGAGACACCGCACAGGTCTTTTGACATCGAGGGTTTCCGCGCCCAGGCCAGGGAATTCGGCGGATACGACTTCGACGCCATCGACAAGCTCGCCAGGGTGGTGAGCGCGCTCCGCAGCGAGCAGCCCTGGACCGTAATGCGCGCGTCCGAACTGATCAAGTGGTTCGATTCCGGAGCCTATGAGACTGCTATGCACCGCCTTGCCCGTATTCCCGCGGCGGCGCCGAATGGTTCGGCTCAGGTTCCATCGGAGGCTCTCCCCCAGGTCCCGGCGCCCGACGCGGCGCCCGACCGCGAGTTGACCTTCGTGCCGGATGCGGAGTAACATTGAACTGCTCCGCGGCAACTGCACCAGTTGCCCGCAACACTCCCCGAGGAGGGTAGCCTTACAGACGATGATGCGCAGGTAGACGACTTGACCCACCAATCGTGAATCTCCGGTGAATGTCAGCGAGCTACTCGTGTTATGTCTGTTCGGCAACCTGGTCTGACCGTCAACGGCACCCGGCCCGGCCACATGCGATGGGCTTTCTGATGTTCTCCGCCCCAGGGAGGGCTGAGGATGCAATTGCTTCGTGCCTCCAAAGTCAGCAAGTCGTTCGGCGCCCGGCAGGTTCTCGCAGATGTCTCCTTTGAGGTCAACGAGGGCGAGAAAGTCGCCCTCGTGGCACCGAACGGTGGGGGCAAGACGACCCTGCTTCGCATAATCCGAAGGTGAACTGGACCCCGACGGGGGATCGGTTGCCTGGCTGCGGCCGGGGTCCGGACCGGCTACCTCAGGCAGTCGTTGGACCGGCAACCGCACGCGAGCGCGACCTGGACGTCCAGTCCGAGTTGATGCGAGCGGTGACCAAGGCCGGCAGGCCGCCAACTCCGGGGCGCGTCAAGGAGGCGGCCGGGCGCTTCGGCTTTGACCGCACGGGTCTGACACAGCGCCTCGGGATGTTGAGCGGGGGCGAACGCACCAGATGCGCGCTCGCCCGGCTTTGGCTCGAGGACTCCGATTTCCTGCTCCTCGACGAGCCGACCAACCATCTCGACATCGCGGGCCTCAAGTGGTTGGCGGGTTGGGTGCGGGGGTTTCCGGGCACTGTGCTTGTCGTGTCACACGACCGCTACTTCCTCGACCAGGTGGCGGGCAAGGTCGTCGCGCTGGACGAGGGGGTCGCGCGCACCTATCCGGGCAACTATACGGCTTACCGCGCAGCGCGCGAGGCCGAGATCGAGAGCCTGCTCGCCCGGTACCGCGACGAGGAGCGGCTTGCGCGCAAACTGCGCGCCGCCGTCGCCCGCCAGGCCAACTGGTTCGAACAGGCCCACGACAGCGCCGGCAAGAACACCGAAATCCGTTCATCATGGGTGTACTACCGCAGCAAGGCCAAAGCGATCTCGCGCCGCGGCCAGGCTCTGCAGCGGCGCCTCGACCGGCTGGAAGCGGAACGCGTTGCGCGACCGCGCGATCCGCGCACGATCAGGCTCGAAATCCGGGCGGGCGGCAAGCTCGGCAGGTTCGTGCTCGTATCCGAAGACCTGGCCAAGGCCTTCGCCTCGCCGCTGTTCTCCGGGGTCAATCTTGCCGTGCGGCGCGGTGAGAAGGTCGGTATCGTCGGACCCAACGGCTCGGGCAAGACCACTTTGCTAAGGATTCTGGCGGGGCTGGCCGAGCCCGACGCAGGACATGTCGTCCGGCTGGCAGCGGCCAAGCCGGCCTATCTCGACCAACACGCCTCGGCTCTGCACGACGACAGGAGCGCTCTGGACGAGGTCCTCCAACTGGTTCCCGACCAGCCTAAGGCCCGCAGCCTGCTGGGAAGCTTTTTGTTCAGCGAAGAGCGGGTCTTCGCAACGGTTGGCACGCTCAGCCTCGGCGAACGGTCCAGGCTTGCGTTACTGCTGCTGTTGCTGTCGCCGAGCAACCTCCTTCTGCTCGACGAGCCCACCAATTATCTCGACCTGCCCTCGCGTGAACAGGTCGAAGCCGCGTTGGCGGGGTACGAGGGCGCGGTCATACTGGTCAGCCACGACCGCTACCTGCTTCGACGGATCTGCTCACGGATCGTCTCCCTCGAGGACGGCGGGATCCGGGTGTACCACGGCGGGTACGACGAGTACGAGGCAAAGGCCCCCATAGCTTCTTTCGGCCACGCCCCCGAGCGGGTAGCCTCCGTGGACCGCGATACCGGGGGACACGCGCAGGGCGAAGGGGTGCCCACCTCGGACGAAGAACGTCTATTGCTCGAAAACCGCGTGGCTGTTCTCTCCGCGCAATTGGCGGAACTTGACCCCACCGCTCCCGAGTACGCTCCGGTGGTCGAGGAGTTCCTGGCCAAAGCAAGGGCACTTCGCAGGCTGCGCCGGTGATTCCCGTGGCCTGCCGCAGCGGTCGCTGAAGGGCAGGGGCGGCCAAGGCAAAGGTGGCGCCCGGCAGTTTCTCCTGCCGGGCGCCCTCCATCTGACCCACATATGCATGCGACGCCGTCTGCTGCCGGGGCTGCCCCCGGCGTACCGCCGGCCTTTGACGGTTACCCGAACATCTTTGCCAGGGCCTGTTTTTGCTCCTCGTACTGCTTATCCTTGAGCCAGCTGCCCTCCTTGAGCGCGTCCAGGCCCTCCAGGGCCATGCTCAGAAAGCTGGGGTTGGCGAGGACATTGCTTGACGCCGCGCCCGTTGATCGAAACCGCCACGGCGGCGGCGGCCCGTCGCCCGCGCCGGCGCCCTGACCGCGCGTCAGCGCACGTCCGAGCACCGACTCATAGCGCGGCGAACGCGCACGTCCGCGGGCAGGCTCAGGCCGCCCATCAGCCCGCTGACCAGGCTGCCGACGCGCTCCTGAATACTGCGGGTGCGCTTGATGGTCTGGGGGAGAAGCGCCACATATCGCACCTTCGGCCCGTCGAGGCGGGCGATGTACACCGGAAGCCCGAATTCCGTCGGCATCCGCTCGACCAGGTCGCTGGGTCCCAGCAGGGCGGCAAGGTCTGCGGCAGCCTTGCGGTCGTGCTGGATCGCCGCGGCGGCGGCGGCTGGCGAGATCACGCAGGCGTTATCCGCTTCTTCTCTGCCGTGTCGAGAACGGCGAACTCGCGGTCGCGGGCCTTGACCAGGCTGTTGATCTTGTCGTTCTCCTGGTCGATCATCTGCCGGAAGTGCTCGCGGGCCTGGCGCATCGCATTGTCGCGTTCGCGGTTGGTGGCATCCAGCTTGCGCTGCGCATCGGCGGTTCGGCCCCAGCAGGCCTCCGCGAGGGCCTCAGCGCCCTTACCCATGCTCCGGAACCGGTCCTCCTCTGCCGTAGCGCGGCTCAGCTCGGCCTCCTGGGCGGCCGAGGTGGTCGAGTACTGCGACATAATCCCGTTGAGCCGCTCTTCGAGCGCCCTCTGAAGCCGTTGATATTACGGTCAACTTCGGGCCGGCACGTCGATCTGGCCGGCATAGCTCATGCTGATCTGATCCCGCTGGTCGGCAGTTGTGCCGGGTACACCTCGGCTCCTTGTTGGAGTTGCAGCAGGACCCCTTCCAGTCCGCGACGCCTGGGCGAGATACGCCCGGATCCGGTCAGCCAGTTCCTCGGCCACGCGAGCCGCGTCCTCGGTGGTGAGCAATCTCGCCAGTTCCGGGGCGTACCACTCCGGCGGCTCCTGCTCAGCGAGGTGTGTCAGCAGGTCCTTGCTCATGTGTTGGTGTCCGGATAGGAAACCGGTGACCTCCTCGCCGCCGGATCCCCGCCTGACCAGGCCTTTGACGGCCGACAGGGCTCCCGCGAGGGGCGGCTTCGCCTGGCGCAGGGAGTCCCGGCAGCGCTCGACGAGCGCGGTGTACTCAGCGACGGACATCTCGCTCCCGGCCGCCTGCTCGGCCAGCTCCAGGCCCTCCCGTGGGTGAAATACGGGGATATTGGACGAAGTGAGTCCGGTCAGGTCAAAGAACAGCAGTTTGCGCCCCGGCACGGCGTACTCGTCCCCGGTGCCCGCCGCGCCGGTGTCCGGCAGGTCGACGGGGAATGCAGCCATCGGCCACAAAAACCGGGATACCCAGGCGATCTCCTCTGTCTTCCGCAGGATGAATCCAGTGCCCTTGCCCCGCTTGCTCTCGAAGGTCAAAAGGGTGACCGCGGCCTCCAGCGCCTCGGGGTACGAAATACTCGGTTCGGAATGAACCGCGAACGGTAAGATCTTCAAACGGGCACCTCCTCAATTTCCCACCTCAAACTGTTGCGCGGGAATAGCACCTTTCGGCGGGTGCTGCCGCGTGGAGGGTTCTGTTTCTCCTCCCCGCCATCCTGCAGGTTTCGGCGGCGGACCGCCTACATCGAGAATTACAGGGAAGACCGCTCCCGGAGGAGAACAACCCGCTGGAGAAACATGGAGGGAGGGGCGCCCATGCCGGAGTTGTACCAACAACCGGACATCGACGCAATGCGGGAGTTCCTGCGCAATAAGCCGCGGCGCATGGAGGCGAAGGTGACCTCGGTCGGCGAGGCCGTCCGCAGGCTCGTCCAAAGCGGCAGCTACATCGGCGTCGGCGGGTTCGGCACCAACCGCATCCCGACGGCGGCGCTGCACGAGATCCTCCGCCAGGGCATCAAGGGGCTCGGCATCTCGGGACACACCGCTACCCACGATTTTCAGATCCTTGCCGCCGGCGAGGCGATCGACCGAGTCGATGTCGCGTATGTGGTCGGCCTGGAAGCCCGTGGCCTGTCGCGCTCGGCGCGGCGGTTGTTTGAAAGCGGAAGGCTCAGCGTGACCGAGTGGACCAACGCTGCGCTTGCATGGCGCTACCAGGCGGCCGCCATGGGAGTACCTTACCTGCCGGCGCGGATCATGTTCGGGACTGACACGATGCGGTACTCCGCAGCCAAGCAGGTGACCTGTCCCTACACCGGCATGCCCCTTGTCGCACTGCCGGCTCTGTCGCCGGATGTGGCGATCATCCACGTCCACAGGGCTGACGTCTACGGCAACTGCCACATCGACGGCATATCGGTTTCCGACGGCGATCTCGCCCGGGCGTCCAGGCACGTCATCATAACGTGCGAGCGGCTGGTGCCCACGGACGAGATCCGCCGCGACCCGGCGCGCACCATTATCCCGTACTTCCTGGTCGACGCAGTCTCGGAGGTGCCCTACGGGAGCTACCCCGGCAACATGCCGTATGAATACTTCTCCGATGAGGATCACCTGCGTGCGTGGCTCACCGCGGAAGAAGACCCTGTCGCCCTGCGCGAATTCTTGGCCAAGTTCATCTACGGGACGGCGGATTTCGCGGAGTATCTGGAGCTATGCGGCGGTCTTGACCGCCTCCGGCAACTCAGGCGGCAAGAGCTGATGATCGATCAGGAACTGGCCGCCGGCGGTGCGCCGCCAGGGGCTGCCGCACCGGAAGGGAGCGATGCGTGATGCCGGGGCCGGCCTATAACCCAATGGAGCTGATGATCTGCGTTGCCTCGCGGTATCTTGAGGACGGCGCGACTGTCGTTGTCGGCACCGGTGCCCCGTGCGCTGCAGCGATGCTGGCCCAGAAGGTCAGCGCCCCCAACCTGATGATCATGTTTGAGGCCGGCGGGGTGGGGCCCCTGCTGCCGTCGATGCCCATATCCGTCGGCGACTCGCGCACCTTCTACCGTGGTGTCGCGGCCTCGACCATGCCGGAGATCATGGGCATGTGCCAGCGGGGAATGGTCGACTATTGTTTCCTCGGCGGGGCCCAGGTCGACATGTATGGCAACCTCAACAGCACGGTCATCGGCGGCCACGACCGGCCGAAGGTCCGCCTGCCTGGCTCCGGCGGGGCCAACGATCTGGCGTCGCTGTGCTGGCGCACGATGATGATGACGCCGCAGGACCGGAGGCGGTTCGTGCAGACCGTGGACTTCATCACTACCCCCGGCTATCTCACGGGCAAGGGCGCGCGCGAGTCTGCCGGGCTCCCGCCAGGCACGGGCCCCTACAAGGTGATCACCAACCTGGGCGTGATCGGCTTTGACGCCGGTTCGTGCCGTATGCAGGTTGAGAGCCTGCACCCCGGCATCACGCGGGAAGACGTTGCCGCCAATACCGGGTTTGAACTGCTCTGGGCCGGTGAACTTGGGCTGACCGCCGCGCCGACGGCCGATGAGTTGCAGGTGCTCCGCAACGAGGTCGACCCCATGCGGTACATCATCGGCCGCGCCTAGGGTATTGCACTGGCGGGACTGCCGCTGGCGCCATGGAGGTGTAGTAGATGTCCAACCACGGTCCGACAGCTTCAACCATCGGAGCACGCGCCGGCCTCCGGCCGGACCTCGCGGAGCTCAGGCAACCGGTGATCGCGGGTGCCTGCCGCACGGCGATCGGCACATTCGGTGGCGGCCTCGCATCCTTCCCCGCCTGGCGTCTCGGCGAGGTGGTGATCAAGGAAACCTCCGGCGCTCCGGCCTCAGCCCGGACGCTGTTGATGAAGTGATCATGGGCAACATCCTGACCGCCGGCCAGGGCCAGGGCGCCCGCCTGGCCGCCCGCGCCGCAGGCCTGCCCGTGGGCGTGCCCGCGACCACCGTCAACAAGGTCTGCGGCTCGGGCCTCAAGTCCGTCGTTATGGCCGCGCAGGCCGTGCTTCTTGGCGACGCGTCGGTGGTCGTGGCAGGCGGCATGGAGGCCATGAGTCAGGCCCCGTACCTGCTCCAAAAGGCCCGTACCGGCTATCGGCTGGGCAACGGCGAACTCGTCGACTCCATGGTCAAGGACGGCCTATGGTGCGGCCTCACCGACGTGCACATGGGTCTCACGGCAGAGAACCTTGCCGCCAAGTACTCGATATCGCGCGAGGAGCAGGACGCTTACGCTGTGACCAGCCAGCACCGCGCCCAGGAGGCAATCGAGGCCGGGCGATTTGCGCGCGAAATCGTCCCGGTCATGGTCCCCCAGCGCAAGGGGCCGCCCGTGTCCTTTGACCGCGACGAGCACCCCCGGTTCGGGACAACCGCCGCGGCCCTGGCAGGACTCCGCCCCGCGTTTACAAAGGACGGCACCGTAACCGCCGGCAACGCCAGCGGGATCAACGACGGCGCGGCGGCGGTGGTGGTCATGAGCAGTCAGGCTGCAACGCAGCTGGGTGTCCAGGCGATGGCCAGAATCGTCTCCTACGCCAGCGCAGGTGTCGATCCCTCGGTGATGGGGATCGGCCCGGTTAGGGCCGTGGCCACGGCCCTCAGCCGCGCCGGGATCGGCCCTGAGCAGATCGAGCTTGCCGAGCTTAACGAGGCATTTGCGGTCCAGTCGCTCGCTGTTGTCAGAGAAATCGGTTTTGACCCCGCGATCGTCAACGTCAACGGCGGCGCCATCGCCCTTGGTCATCCCATCGGTGCGTCCGGTGCCCGTATCCTCGTAACCCTGCTCCACGAGATGGAACGCCGTGACGTACACCTCGGCCTAGCCGGCCTGTGCATCGGCGGCGGCATGGGCATTGCGATGGTGGTTGCGCGGGACTAGGCGGGGACCATGCTGTCCGGGTCAACTTCGACGTCGTAGAGGCCGAGGCGGCCGGTGACCGGGAACGGCTTGATCCTGCGCGTGTTGGCCAACACCCAGGCATACGCGCCTGCGTAAGGCGCGGTACGGGCCGCCGCCTCGTCTTCCGGCGTCATCGGCCGGCAGTCGACGATGGTCGTCACGGCCAGGGCCATGCCTGCCGGCTCGATATATGGCCTGCGCGACGAAACGATCAGGATCTCGCCGCGGTGGGCGGTCGGCCACGTCCTGGTCTCGATGGTCTTCTCGCCCGAAGCGATCATGTTGGCCCATGGTTGCTTGACTGAGAGCGCCTTCACTGGCACGTCACCCTTCCTCCCCCAAGGAATCCGTCTAGGCGGGGATTTGGTTCTTTGGGGGAGGTTCGCGTCCTGGATTGGGATTTCCTTCCATCGGCATCGGGATGTCGAAGGATTTGCTAAGGGCATGCGAGGCGCCGCGTCCCTTGGCGCCCCATCCCTAAAACATCCAGTGCCCGCCGTCCACGCCGAGGGTCTGTCCGCTGATGTACCGGGCACGCTCACTGACCAGGAATGCGACGGCCTCAGCGATATCCTCGACCGTGCCGAGCCGGCGCAACGCTATTGAATCGAGGGTCTCCTCGCGCTGCTTCTCTGTGCGCCCCACCCAGTTGCCGCGGTATTCCTCCGTAGATAGAACCAGTCCTGGCGCCACCGAGTTGACGTTGATGTTGTAGGGGCCCAGTTCGACCGCCGTTTGGCGCGTGAAACCGATCAACCCCGCTTTGGCCGACGCGTAGGCCTGCACCCCCGTGCGGCTGTGGCTGCGCCCTGCACCCGACGAGATGTTGACGATCTTGCCCGACCGCCGCTCCTTCATCCCCGCGGCTACGGCTCTGGTAAAGTAGAACGTCCCGAACAGGTTGACCTCGTAGATCCGACGCCAGTCGCCGGTTTCGACGGACTCGATCGGCATGCGCTTGATACCCATCGTCCCGCCTGCGTTGTTGACAAGGATGTCGACGGGACCGAGTTCCCCTCCGGCCCGCTCAACAAATGCCTTGACGGCCGCCTCGTCGGCCACGTCTACCTTCGCGGCAAGCACCCGCCGACCCGGAGCTGCCGCACGGGCTTCGGCGGCAGTGTGATCGACTTCGTCAAGCACGTCACAGCATGCCACATCCGCGCCGCGCATTGCCAGCAGCACCGTAATCGCCCGGCCGAAACCGCGGCCCCCGCCGGTGACGATCGCGACCTTGCCGTCGAGCCGTTCTCCGAGCTCGCGCCCCTCGCGCCAGGCGATGTCCTCAAGCTGCATCTTCACGCCGCCACCTTTCCCTGCCGATCTGCGCTAGACCACGTCTGGACGTTCCGAGCCGACCGGAGCGGCCTGCAGGCAGGCTTCGACGAAACCCATGAACAATGGATGCGGCCGCTGCGGCCTTGACAACAACTCAGGGTGGAACTGCGTGCCCACGAAGTAAGGGTGCTCGGGCAACTCAAGAATCTGCATGATGGGGTAGTCGGGGGCCTTGCCGGAGAAGACCATGCCGTTTTTCTCAATGGTTTGGATGTACCCGGGTTGCACTCGTAGCGGTGACGGAAGCGCTCACGTACCCGTTCGGAGCCGTACAGCCGGTGCGCAATTGTACCTGCTTGATCTCAACCCATCGCCCGCCGAGCCGCATGTTGCCGCCGAGGCCCTCGAGCTTCTTTTGCTCGGGGAGCAGGTCGATGATCGGGTGGGCGACTTCCTGCGCGAACTCCGTCGACGCAGCACCCGCCAGGCCGCACACATCCCGAGCGAACTCGACTACCGCCAGTTGGAAACCTAGGCACAGCCCGAGGAACGGAATACCGTGGATCCGCGCGTAATGGATGCACTCGATTTTGCCCTCGGTCCCGCGCGAACCGAAGCCGCCCGGTACGAGGATGCCGTGCACGCCAGCCAGGGCTTCGCCGGCCTGCTCTGCGTCAGTGATCTCGGTGGTTTCAATCCACCGGAGGTTGACGTGCCCGCCCAATTTGGCGCCCGCGTGTTCGAGGGCGTTGATGATGCTGGCGTACGAATCCCGCACGCCTGTGTACTTGCCGGTGATCGCCACTTCCAGCCGCTTGCGCGGGCCGGTGATCCGCCCCGCGAAGTCGCGCCAGAACCGCACGAGTTCGTTCTGCCTCGCCTCGCCGTCCGCGGCCACCCGCTCGCGCAGGCCAAGCATATCAATTGCCGCATCATCCAGCCCCGCCTCGTGGAGCAGGACCGGGACCATGTATATCGACTCCGTGTCGGGCAGTCCGACGACCCGCCCCAGCGGTACGTTGGAGTAAATCGAGATCTTCTCCCGGACCTTCTCGGTTACCGGCTCGTCGGCCCGGCACGCGATCATCGCCGGCTGGATGCCTTGCGCCATCAGGGTGCGGATACCGAGCTGCGCCGCCTTGGACTTCTGCTCGCCAAGGACACGCGGCCGGAGGATATAGGTCACGCTCGCGAACATCACGTTGACGGAGCCTTCCTCGTACTGCAACTCGCGCATCGCCTCGAGGAAGTAGCCGTTCTCGATGTCGCCGACCGTGCCGCCGACCTCGACGACTACCAAATCGGCTCCCGACGTCAGGGCGAGTTGCCGCAGAAAGCTCTTGATCTCGCCGGTGACGTGCGGGATGAACTGGACGTCCCTGCCCAGGTAGTCCCCATGCCGCTCCCGCTTGAGGACTCGCGCGAACACCCTGCCGCCGGTTAGGTAATTCCGGGCCGACAGGTCCTGATTGAGAAACCGCTCGTAGCTGCCGAGATCCATGTCGCACTCGGTCCCGTCGTCGAGGACGAAGACCTCGCCGTGGCGGTAGGGGTTGAGCGTACCGGCGTCCTGATTGAGATAGCCGTCGAACTTGACCGGGGCGACCTTCAGGCCCCTGCCCTGGAGCAGCGACCCGAGCGAAGAGGCGAAGATGCCTTTGCCGAGACCGGAGATGACACTGCCGGTGACGATGAAGTACTTGGTCTTGCCTGGTTGGTATCCTTCGGGGATGGGGGTGTAGAACTCGTGCTCGTTGGTCGCGCCAGCCAGTTGTGCCAGTAACTCGGGACCTGCCATATGGTGAGAGACCTCCCCTATGGGGGCAGGTCCGGACACCGCCGGTACTCATAAGCAAGAGCGGCGCCTGGCGGCGCCCCAACCTTGCCCTTATCGAGGCACATTATAGCATGTCCGGAGCCGCGCTGAGAACTGGCGACACACCCGATTTGCCGGCGATACACCCGATCTCGGAGCCTGTGCGTGACTGCAGGATGTTGCTGCGGGGCGCCGAAACTTCAACAACTATTAATAAACTGCACGGAGGAGATGGCCAATGGAGAAGTGGGTTTGCACCGTTTGCGGCTATGTTTACGACCCTGCCGAGGGCGACGAACCGGCCGGGATTCCGGCGGGTACGCCGTTCGAAAAACTCCCTGACGACTGGGTTTGCCCCGTCTGTGGCGCAGATAAGTCGGCGTTCGAGGTAGAGAAATGACCAGGCGTGTCCTCGTAATCGGCCATGGCATCGCGGGGCTGACCGCGGCCGGGGCTGCACGGGGACAGGACGGCGAGAGCCGGGTTTTGCTTTTTGGCGATGAACCATACGACGCTTACTACCGGGTCAGGCTCTCCCACGATCTGGCGACGGGAATCGAGGTCGACAAGATCCGGCTGCGGCCCCAGGGCTGGTACGATGCAAATGGAATCGCGGTCCGGCGCGGGGTGGCCGTGACGGAACTCGATGTCGCGGGCCGCACGGCCCGGCTCGCGGACGGTTCCGCAGTGGGTTTCGACGTATGCATTCTCGCCACGGGTAGCCGCAGCTTCATACCGCCGATCGAGGGTAGCGGGCGCCCCGGGGTGTCCGCCTTGCGGAGCGCTGCAGACGCCATGGCCATCCGGGCGCGGGCCGTCGAGGCCGGCGCCGCCGCGGTCGCGGGAGGGGGTCTGCTCGGCCTCGAGGTTGCGTACGGGCTGGCCTCGGTTGTTCCTAAGGTGATCGTCCTTGAGCGAGGCGGTTCGCTGCTCCGCCGCCAACTGGACCGCGAGGGGGGCGAGATGCTTGCCTCGGCCTTGGCACGTTCGGGCATCGAGGTTCTGACGGGAACGGAGGTTGCCGCGGCCCTATCGAAGGCCGGCTCCGCCCCCGCCGCCGAACCGCCTGAAATGCCTCTCCGGGCGATCCAGCTCAAGGACGGCCGCCAGCTGCCGTGTGATCTGCTTGTCGTTGCCGCCGGAGTCCGGCCGCGGCTCGAACTAGCCCAAGCTGCAGGCCTCAAGACCGATCGTGGCGGTGTGGTGGTCGACGACCGTATGGCGACGAGCGACCCCGCGGTGTTTGCCTGCGGCGATGTTGCGTCCCACCACTCAGGCAATTACGCGATCTGGCCTCAGGCCATGGCCCAGGGCAAGATTGCCGGGATCAACGCTGCTGGCGGACAGGTAGCGTACGCGCCCGTTGTTCCAGAGAACCTGCTTCAGGTAGCCGGTATGTCGGTTTTCGCGGTGGGCGAGGCGGGCGACCTCGGGGAAGCCCCGGCCCCGGGGACGGTGGAAGTCTCGCGCCGTGACGACTCGAAGGGGCGTTACGCCAAGTTCCGCCTCCGCGAGGATGTCCTGGTCGGTGCAATGCTGATCGGCGAGGATAGGCTAGCGCGTGCGGCCCGGCCTGCCGTCGAGGAGCGCAGGCGGTTTGGGTTTGTGGCGAGCCTGCCCGAAGGCAAGCGCTTCGCCGCCCTGGCTGCGGTGCTGGAGGGAGGGGGCTCCGACGCCTAGAGCATGATCGACGCCCGTCCCTGCGTGGTGAGCCCGGCTGGACGCGCATAGAATAGCCTGGTCCGTCCGACGGGCGCGACCGACATGCCCGTCTCGAGAGGGAGTGTCGCCATGACTTCATCGCGCGAAGAAGGGCCTGGCGCCGGCGCGATGTTCGATGCCGGCGGAGCCAGCTCCGCCACCGGCGGCGGTGATGCCGGACCCGGGCAATCCGTGCGCGTGCCATCGTATTTCCCCGAGCCGGAGTTGAGGTATCGGGCGGGGCCCGCATCTCAACACGGTCCCGAGCGCCGCCTGTGCGTCGCCGCACCCGGTCCGTACCCTGAGCCGCAGGTCAAGGGCAGAAACTCCGATTACGCCCGCCTTCTGCTTGAGGACTACGCCGGCAGGGTAAGCGAGTTCAGCGCAGCGGCGCAGTACATCTATCACCACCTTGTGGCGCCGGCCGGCCTTGCGTGGATCGGCGGGATGCTCGAGGACATCAGCGTGGTCGAGATGCGCCATCTTGAACTCCTTGGCGAAACCATCCGCCTGCTTGGCGGCGACCCGCGCTTCTATGACGGCGAGGGTGCCTACTGGGATGCACGGCGCGTGCAGTACCGGGAGGGTTTCCGGGCGCAGCTCGAAGCCGACATCGAGGCGGAACGCGAAGCAATCGCCCAATACGAGCGCCATTTCCGGGCGATCGAGGACCCGTATATAAGGCAACTACTCGTCAGGATCATCGCTGACGAGCAGTTGCACCTGTTTCTGTTCCAGTGGGCCCTCAACTACGTCCGTTAGGCCCCCGGAACTATGCCGGTTCCGGTACCGGCTCCCCTGTTGACAGGCCCGGCCACGGGCGGGCAGGCTCGGTACGCTTGATCGTGTCGGGGGCGGCGGTGAAGGTAAGGATCGCGTTTTGCCCCCCAAACCCAAACGAATTGGAGATGGCGGCGCCGATCTCCGATTTTCGCGGCTGGTTCGGCACATAGTCAAGGTCGCAATCGGGATCGGGCTGCTCATAGTTTGTCGTGGGTGGAAGGATTCCCCGGTTGATGGCCAGCACGCACGCGATGGCCTCGACCGCTCCGGCGGCGCCCAGCAAGTGGCCCGTGACCGACTTGGTCGAGCTGACCGGAGGCACGGCAGGGCCGAACAGCCTCTTGATGACCTGTGATTCGTCTTTGTCGTTGGTCGGCGTCGACGTCCCGTGGGCGTTGATATATCCCAAATCCTCCAGCGCGAGCCCGGCGTCGGCGATTGCCTGGCGCATACCGTTGTACCGCCCGAGGCCGTCAGGGGCCGGCGCGGTGACGTGCGACGCGTCGGCGGTCATACTACATCCCGCGAGCCGCGCGTATGCCCGTGCGCCGCGTGCGCGTGCGTGGGCTTCGGATTCGATGACCAGCATGCCCGCGCCCTCGGACATCACAAAGCCGTCCCGGCCGGCATCGAACGGCCGCGAAGCGCGCTCCGGGTCGTCGTTGCGGGTTGAGAGGGTGTGTGCCGCTCCGAAGCCGGCGACCGCCAGGCGTGTGAACGGGGCTTCGGTACCGCCGCAGATCACGACGTCGGCCTCGCCGTGCTGGATCAGCCGGAGCGCGTCGCCGATGGCGTTGCCGGCCGACGCGCACGCCGTCGTCACGGTCGCGCACGGGCCGCGCGCGCCCAGGATCATGGAAACCTGGCCGCCGGCCATATTGGCGATCATCATCGGGATGAAGTACGGGCTGACCCTGCGAGGGCCCCGTTGTTCGAGCGTGTGGAGTTGGTCGACGAGGGTTTCCATGCCGCCGATGCCGGTGCCGAGCACTACGCCGACCCGGAACGATTCCTCCGGCGAAACCGAGAACCCGGCGTCATGCATGGCCATGCGCGCGGCTGCCACCGCATACTGCGAAAACCGGTCCATCCGCTTGGCTTGGCCCCCGGCCATGAAGCGGTCTGCTGCGAAGTCCTTGACCTCGCCGCCGAATGTTGTGCGCAGCCCCTCGGTGTCAATCCGCTCCAGGTGGCTGATGCCCGACCTGCCCTCCAATAGCGCCTGCCAGAAGTCCTCGACCTCCTGGCCGCAACTGGAGATGACCCCTAGTCCGGTCACGAGCGCGGGGGGGCCCGAAGGGCTCGGCCGCGCCATCATTGGCCGGACCCGTCAAGGCGGGCTTTGACGTACTCGACGACGTCGCGGACGGTGTTGATCGCCTCGGCGTCCTCGTCCGGGACCTCGATCGAAAACCGCTCCTCAAGGGCCATAATCAGTTCAAGCATGTCAAGCGAGTCGCCGCCGAGGTCGTCGATCAGGCGGGACTCCATGGTGATCTCCTTGCCTTCGGTCTTAAGCGTGCTGCTGATGGCGGTTTTGACCTTGTCCAGGATTTCTTGATCCTGCATCGATTCCTACCTCCAGTAGTTGGGGTTATTGGGGTGAGGCTAGCCCGCGTTGGCGAGCCCCCGTGCCTGCAGGGCCACGAGGGCAGCCGCGAGGCTGGCCGGGTCTTCGATGTTCAGGGTTACCGCTTCGGGCTGCGTCTTGCTGACGAACCTGCTGAGAACCTTGCCCGGGCCGACTTCGACGAAGACGTTGATCCCGAGTTCGTCCGCCATGTAGCGTACCGAATCCTCCCACAGGACGGGCGACGCGATCTGGTCGATCAGGGCCTGCCGGATCTCGTCCGGCGACTGCACCTGCCGGGCCGTCGTGTTTGCGATGACGGCGATCCCCGGTGTACGAAAATCCGCATCCGCCAGAGCGCGCCCGAATTCGTCCTTGACTGTGTTGAGCAGAGAGCAGTGGAAAGGCGCGCTCACCGCGAGGGGGATGACTCGCCTGGCCCCGGCGGCCTTGACGGCTTGGGAGGCTGCAGTGACCGCGGACGCGTGCCCGGAAATCACAATCTGGTCCGGGGCGTTGAAGTTGGCGGGCTCCACGATGCCCTGTCCCAGGGACGAACTGGCGGCGCAGGCCTTGATCACCGTCGACCTGTCAAGGCCGATGACCGCGGCCATGGCCCCCTGGCCCTTGGGAACGGCCTGCTGCATCAGGTGGGCGCGGATTCTCACCAGGCGCATCGCACTGGCCAGGTCCAGGCTTCCGGCTCCGACGAGCGCGGTGTACTCGCCCAGGCTCAGCCCGGCCATCGCAGCCGGCCGCACGCCTGCCTCAAGCAGCGGCCGCAGACAGGCGATACTCGCGGCCAGGATGCCTGGCTGGGCGTTGGCTGTGTCCGACAACTCGCCGGCGTCGAGATTCCAGCACATGTGGCGCACGTCGCGTCCGAGGCCGTCCGTGGCAGTATCGAACGATTCGCGGGAAGACGGATGGGCGTCGTGCATTGCCCTGCCCATGCCGGGGTATTGCGCTCCCTGCCCGGGGAAGATGAAGGCTAACCGGTCCATTGCGCACCTCTTTCGAGTTGTGGTTACTGCGCGACCTCTGACTTGCGGTCTGTGTGTAGCTCTTAGTACCCGCTACTAAGAGCATATACTATGAAATAATGCTACACCCTCCTGGAATTGGAGGCAAGAGGACCGCAGCGCGGTCAGCTAGCAGGTGATGACCGCTTTAGCTGCCCCCGGGTCTGGGCGGTAGGTCTTGCCGCATAAGGCAAGACCGGGCGGCTTAGCCGCCCGGCCGGATTGCCGAGGATACCTTCTCGTTCCCGGTTTGGCTACGCTCTGACTTTGTTGAGCACCTCGACGATGAACGTCTCCAACTCACCCGGGGTCTTGATCTCTTTTGCGTCGCGGATTGCCGTGGCGTCCGCAGAATTTCCTCGCCGTCGCTAAAGGCGATGAACGTAGGGATGCCCCTGACCTTATAGGCGTCGCGGATCTCCGGCGCGACCATCGTGTCCAACTCACCGAACTGGAGGTCGCCGGCGTAGCGCTTGGCCAACTCGTCTGCCGCTTTTTTGATTGCGCGGCAGTCCTTGCACCAGTCGGCGTAGAACTTGACCACCGCCGGCTTATCCTTAGTACTGATGAACTGCTGAAAGTTTGTCTGATCGAGGGACAGCATCGTGCCCCGCTCACCCCCTCGTCCAAGTATACCCAAAGCCCATGCCCATGTCAGCCAGGAAAAGCTGACGGGAGGTGTTGCTCAAATGGTCCGCGCACTGGACGTCATCGAGACCAAGAAGCAGGGTGGAGTCCACAGCCGCGAGGAGATCGAGTCTTTCGTCAGGGCCTATTGCAGCGGCGACGTCCCAGACTACCAGATGGCCGCATGGTTGATGGCGGTGCGTTGGCAGGGCCTCACCGACGGCGAGACCGCCGCCCTCACCGCAGCCATGGCTTCGAGCGGTGAGCGGCTCGACCTTGCCGCAGCAGGACTGCCCGCGCCCTACGTCGACAAGCACAGCACCGGTGGGGTGGGGGACAAGCTCACGCTCATCGTCGTCCCGCTTCTCATCGCCGCCGGGGCAACCGTCGTCAAGATTTCGGGAGCAGGTCTGGGTCACACCGGCGGCACTGTGGACAAGCTCGAGGCGATCCCCGGCTTTCGTACCCACCTGACCACGTCGCAGATGATCGAAAGCGCCCGCCTCGCCGGCGGCTGCATGGCCGCCCACACCAGGTCGCTGGTGCCGGCAGATGGGCTGATGTACACGCTACGCGACGCAACCGCCACGGTCGACAGCCTGCCGTTGATCGCCGCGAGCATCATGGCCAAGAAGGTGGCGTGCGGCGCCAAGTCGCTCGTCCTGGACGTCAAGGTCGGCCGTGGGGCGTTCATGCGTTCGGAGTCCGAGGCGAGGGAACTTGCCCGGCTGATGGTCGGCATCGCATCGGCCTCCGGCCTACGGGCCGTGGCCGTACTGAGTACGATGGACCAGCCCCTGGGAAGGGCGATCGGCAACGCCGTGGAGGTCGACGAGGCGATCGAGGTGCTGGCCGGTGGGGGCCCCGCCGACATACGCAGACTGGCGATCGCCCTTGCCGCTCACGGCCTGGTCGTCGCCGGTCTGGCCCACGACCTGCCCTTCGCCCAGAGCACCGCTCGACGGCTCCTCGACGGCGGGCAGGCGCTGGAGCGGTTCCTCCGTCTCGTGGAGGCCCAGGGCGGCAGCGCGCAATGGCTCCAGGTCCGGGCCCACGGCCGCCCGCGCCTTCCCGTGGCGGGCCGCGAAGCGGTGTTGCGCGCCCCAGGGGGAGGAGAGATCGCAGCCGTCGACGCCTACCTTGCCGGCCGCGCCGCAGTTCTGCTTGGGGCCGGTCGCAGCCGCAAAGGCGAACCCGTGGACCCGGGCGCCGGCATCATCCTGCTTGCGGCCGCCGGCGACATGGTCACCGCCGGGCAGCCGCTCGCCAAGCTGTACGCGTCGGATCCCGCCCGCCTTGCGGCAGGCCTGGAGGCTCTGCGGGCCTCGTTCGCCCTGGCGGGTACGAGAGAGCGTCCCGGCGCAGCGGCCGGCGCGCTCCAGGCGGGTCAGATCCTTGGGGTGGTCGGCCCCGCCCCGTAAGCCGGGCAGGGCCGGGCCTACATCCCCGGCGGCAGGCTTACGCCCGCAAGCCCGGCGGCCCTTAGCACGGCGGCCTGGTGGTCGGCCCGCTCGAGGCCGTCCACATGCGTTGTGCTGTGTCTGAAGTGCAGGCAGACGTGTCCCTGCATGCCGTTGCCCGGGATGGTGTCCAGTTGATGGGGCATGAAGTTCATCGACGCTGCGAGCGTGCGTCCCCCGACAATCACGTGCACGGGCTTGGGTGTCCAGGTCCAGCCGCCGCCGGCCATTGCCTTGATCGCGGCCGTGTCCGCGGGGGTGAGCGGCTCGATATCGGCGTGGTTGGAGCCGCCGAGGCGCTTGACCCTGAACTCGCGTCCCGTGGCCGGATCGCGGAGGGTTGCGGTATAGTCTACGCCGAACAGCCATCTGGCTTTGCTCCAGTCGAGCATTTCGGCCCCGCCGGGTCCGTGTGGACCCGCGCTTACGGTGACTGACGCCGGAGCCGGGCTTCCCGGCCGCAGGAACAGCGGCTGGTTGATCATGATCAGTTCCGAGCGCAGGTTGTTGCCGTTCCTGATCGCCTCAACCGTGGTCCCGTGGCGGGCGGCGATCTGCGAGAGGGTTTCCCCTTGGGCGACCTTGTGCAGGACGACTCCGCCCCCGTAAACAAAGCCTGCCGTCTTGAGGGCCGTGCCCGTTCCGCCGCGCGATGATACCGCCGTCGCTCCGCCCGGCAGGCGGAGCGTCTCGCCGGCGTAGATAGTGTCTCCGGATAGATTGTTGACTGCCTTTGGGGCGTCGACGGTCGTCCCGTGCCGTTGCGCGACGAGCCAGAGGGTATCGCCCTGCCGGACCGTGCAGACGGAGTTGGAAGAGCCCGATCCCCCGGCCCCGGTCGCGGGTGGCTTCTGCGCAGTGCCGGTGCCGCCGGACGGCTTTTCGGTCCCGCTGGCTGGCGTCCCGGTGCCGCCGGAAGGCGTCCCGTCGCCGCCCGACGGTGTTGTAGCTGTGGGCGGTTCCGTTGCCGCCGCCGGCGTTTCCCCGGACGGTCCGGTCCCCGGGTCGACCGCCGTTCCAGCCGCGCCCGGAGGCGCCTCGGGGGCGGCTGGAACGGGCGGCACCGTTCCCAGGGCGGTGACGATGAGCAATGTGAACAGGATGGCGACGCCGGCGGGCGAACGCCACGGAGAGGAATGTCTCATTTGCGCCGAATTTCTCCCTTCGAGGATGCGGGGACAGGGTGCTGACAACACCCGGCCAGGTAAAGGGATGTTTCTCAGTGATACCGGAAGTTCCCTCTCCTGGGCTCGATGGTAGATAACGCCAAGTGGAGGTGGCGGCCGGCATGACGCTGAAGGACGGGGCGCGGGTGACTCTGTCTCGGCCGGCCAGGTTCGAGTTCGGTGAGCACGTGATGGATATCAGACTCCCCGACGGCTTGAGCGCCGGGCAGATCTCGTTCCGCAACCTCGACCGCCGCCTGGCGCAAGCCGAACTGGGTATCGAGGTCTACGAGCCGTATCGGGGCCGGGGCCTTGGGCCCGACGCCATCCGCCTGCTGTTGCGCGACCTCTTCGACAACTGGAACCTTGAGCGCGTGTACCTGAGGGTACGCGAATACAACGCCCGCGCCAGGCGGGCGTATGAGAAAGTCGGTTTCCGTTACGTCAAGACGGTGCGGTGGCCGCTGATCGGTGTGGTGCGTTACCTGGTGATGGAGATCACCAAGGCCGAGTTTACCTGGCGGCCAGCGCCGAGTTGATGTCGTCCCGCATGCTCCGCGCGGCGGCGGCGGCAGCCTGCCGGTAGTCGAAGCCCGCGGCCTTGGCGGCATCTGATGCGTGGGCGAAGATGATCGCCCGGCTGGAGTTGACCACGGCGCCCATCCCCGCTCCGTCCATTGTGACGACGACGTCGCGCGCGGTGCCTCCCTGTGCGCCGTAACCCGGGACCAAAAACCAGCTCGACGGCAGGACCCTGCGGAGTTCCACCGCCTGTTCCGGGTATGTCGCGCCAACAACCGCGCCGATGGGTGTGAAGCCGGATTCGCCCTCCAGCCCTGAGCCAAGCTCCTTGAGCAGTGCCGCGACCCTCATGTACAGCGGCCGGCCCTCGACGATCAGGTCCTGGATGTCGCCGGATGACGGGTTGGAGGTTTTGGCCAGCACAAAGATACCTTTGCCGAACTGCACGCACGCCTTGATGAACGGCAAGAGCCCGTCGCGGCCGAGATACGGGTTGACCGTCAGGGCGTCGGGGCCGAACGCGCGTCCCGCGCCGCCGCCGATCAGCTTCACCTGTCCCAGGTGGCCCTGCGCGTAGGCTTCGGCGGTGCTGCCGATATCATTGCGCTTGGCGTCTTCGATGACCAGCAGGCCGCGTTCCGTGGCGTATTGGATCAACGCCTGGAGGACGTACATCCCCGCCGGCCCGCAGCCCTCAAAGAACGCGGCCTGCGGCTTGATGCAGGCCGCAAATTCGGCTGTGGCGTCGATGATGCCGCGCCCGAACTCGTCAAACGCCATTGCGACGGCGAGCGGCCCGTCGCCGTAGTGCTCGACCGCACGTTCCCGGATGTCGCCGGGCAGGCGGTCGATCACGGGGTCGAGTCCGACACATACTCTGGTGTTCTTGGTGCGGACGGCCTGGTACAGGCGGTCCGCGAACGGGGTTGGCCCGGGGGGTGCGCCGGCCACGTGCGTTCGCCTCCTCGTGAATAGACTTCCATTACTTTCAGCCTGTGGCCGCCAACACCTCTTCGCCCCGTGCTTCGCCCATATCAGGGGCAAGGCACATAGACTGGGCGACAGGGAGGTGCGCCGTGGGAATCCATTTCGGCACCGACGGTTGGCGGGCGGTGATCGGCGACGAATTCACCTTTGCCGGCGTCAGGCGCTTCGGTGATGCTCTGACGCGGCTGATACTCGAACGCGATTGGGGCGGAAGGGGCATCGTGATCGGCCATGACTGCCGGTTCATGGCAGAGGATTACGCGGGTATCCTCGCCGGGATTTGCTCGTCGCGCGGAGTGCGGACCATCTCGTGCGCGGGCCCGTGCCCGACCCCGGCAGTCGCCCTTGCGGCGCGGACCCTTGGTACTGCCCTTGCCGCCATTGTCACCGCCAGCCACAACCCCTACAGGTACAGCGGAATCAAGCTGCGCGACGAGACAGGAGCGCCGGCAGGGGCGGAGCTGACCGCCCGGCTCGAGACGATGCTTTCCCCCGGCGGGGCGTTGCCGACCGCGCCGCCGCAGGCTCCGGCAGCCCCGGTCGAGCAGTTCGACCCGTATCCGGGATACCTGTCCCATGTGGCCAGGCTGGTCGATCTGCACGCCATCGAGGCCGTCTGCTCCCGGGCGGGGGCGGTGGTCCACGACGCCATGCACGGGTCGGCGGCCGGTTGGCTGGGCAGGCTGGTCCCCGGCCTGGAAACCATACGCGGAGTTCGCGACCCCCTGTTCGGCGGCCTCTCACCGGAGCCGACTCTCGCCAACCTTGGCGGGCTCCGGGAACGTATCCGGGAGGCGGACCCGCCGGCCCTGGGTATCGCCACGGACGGCGACGGCGACAGGATCGCCGCCATCGCCGAGGACGGCTCCTACGTTGACGCGCACCACCTCCTCGCGCTTTTGTTCATGCACCTGGTAGAGGATCGGGGCATGCGCGGCCCCGCAGTCCGGACCGTCACCACATCCACGCTGGTCGACCGGTTGGCCGGCGGGTATGGGCTTGGGGTCCACATCACACCGGTTGGGTTCAAGCATATCGCACCGCTACTCAAGGCAGGCGTCTCCGTAATCGGCGGCGAGGAGAGCGGCGGCATCGGGTTTGCCTTTCATCTGCCCGAGCGCGACGGGGTTTTGCCGCCCTGATGATCCTCGAACATCTCGCGATGCGGGAGATAACCCTGGTCGAGGCAGTCGAGCGGCTGAGGGAGCGAGCGGGCAGGGTGTGGCTCGGCAGGGTGGACATCCGGGTGCCGGCGGCGGCTGCGGAAGCGATCGAACGCGGGTTTTCGCCGCCCCCAAGCCTTGCCGGAGAAGATGTCACGGGGTGCGAGCGTCTTGACGGAGTCAAGCTGCTCCTCAGCGGCGGTTCGTGGCTGCACGTGCGCGCGAGCCACACCGAGCCTGTGCTCCGGCTCTATGCGCAGGCGGAGAGCCCGCTGCTGCTTCAGGCGCTGCTTGACGCGGGCAGGGGACTGGCTACAGCAGGCGGTCCCAGCCCTCCCGGCGCAACTGCTCCCGGACCTGCTTGATTCGCTGGCCCTGAGCACGGCTCGTCACCAGCAGGACGTCCGGCATGTCGACGATCACAAGGCCGCTCACTTCGGCCACGACGACAGGTCTTCCGGCCCGGGCTTGGACGATGTTCCCTGCGCCGTCGAAGGCCATTACGGGCCCAAACGACACGTTGCCCGCAGTATCGCCGCCGGCCGTCCGGGCCAACCCATTCCAGGTGCCGACATCGTGCCAACCGAATTCGGCTTCGACGACGGCCAGGCCGGGCTCTCGCTCGAGTATCGCCCGGTCCACGGAAACCCGCGGCAACGCCGCGTACACCTCGCTCAAGGCGCGGCCCTCCTCGCCAAGGGCCCTGATGATGCGGGCGACCGCCGCGGCCGCGCCGGCCACGTGACGTCCGGCCGCCGAAAGCAGCACGTCCGAGCGCCACGCGAATATCCCGGCGTTCCACAGGCAGCCTTCCGCAACCAGCCGTTCGGCCCGCTGAAGGCCCGGTTTTTCGACGAAGGCCACGACCTCGCGGGCGCTTACCGGGCCCGGCCCGGCGATGCTCTTGCCGGGCCGGACATAGCCGTAGCCTGTTTCTGCCCAGCCCGGCCGGATGCCCAGCGTGACCAGCCGCGAGGTGCCGGCGGCGAGCGCGGCCGCCGATTCAATGCTCCGCCTGAAGGCCAACTGCCCGGAAATCACGTGATCGCATGACGCGATTACCGTAACGGCGTCGGTGCGCCCCGACCGGACCCGGGCGAGCGCTGCAGCCAGGACGACTGCGGCGAGGGTGTCTCTTGGTTCGGGCTCGCCGATCACGTTCTCCGCCGGTATGTCCGGGAGCAGGCCGGTGACGGTTGCGCGCAGGTCGGTGCGAGTGATCACCAAGAGCCGTTCCGGAGGAACGATCCGGAGCATCCGGCGCGTGGTGGTTTCAAGGAGCGTCGGGCCGCCGTCGAGCGACAGCAGTTGCTTGGGCCGGGACTCCCGGCTCCAGGGCCAAAACCTGCTGCCGCTCCCGCCCGCCAGGATGGCGGCATAAGTGGGGCAACTCGAGCCGACGCTAGCCACTGTCGCGGCCGCCGGCCCGCAGCAGGCTCATCGCCAGGCCGGGGCTGCCGGTGGTCAGCGCCCACAGGGCTGCGGCGAGGATGGGATCGCCGTCCGCCCCGCCCGTCCCGCGCGGAGCCTGCTGCAGCGCCACCATCGCCCGGCGTTGGAAGTGTTCTACGCTCAGGACGAGGTCGGGACGCCCGAGCAGGTCGGGGGCGTTGCCCATTGCCGGGCCGTATGCCGGCTGCGGCCCCCCGGGCAGGGCCGCGACGATCCTCCCCCGGATGAGCGAACGCCACGGCGACGGGTGCAAGGGCGTAGTCCGGAGGTAGCAGTATGGAAACTGCTCTGCAGCCGCCACGTGCGACCCGGCGACGACAACGGGCAGGCACGCCCGCTCCCGCCCGGCTTCGCGCGCCAGTCTGCGAAGGACCGGGGCATCCGTCCGTCGCCGCCAGATGCCGAGGACGAGCCGCGGGCCCCGGTGCCCCGAGCCGTCGGACAGAAGCTCCAGTCGCAGCGCCGGCGTGCTCTCGGCCAGGTCGACGAGAATCGCCCGGGTGCGCTGGACCGAGCCGTCGCCAGGGGTGATCTCCACAGTCACCGGGCCGCCGAATGGCCTCCTGAACCCGGTGTCTGCTCTTACGCTTCCGGTCGCCACCCAGGCGACGCCCCTCGGAGGTTGTCCCGGACCGGTATCGAGGGCCCCGTCGCTGGAAATCCACTGCATTCCGGGCAGACGGGTGAGGTCGAGGACCAGCAGCGCTTCGCGCGCCGGGCCTCCGGGACCGGCAAGGTGCAGGGCATGTGCGTCGCCGGGCGCCGTATACCCGAAGACGGCCGCGGCGACCCACCGCGGTTCCCCGGCCACGCCGCCTCCCCCGTGTCCGAGTGGCCCGGAAGCTCCCTTCGGGATGGGTGCTGCGGGCAATCCCGGTGCGGCAGTTGAATCGGCCGCAACGGCGTCGGCGGCGGCGCCGCCGGCTGCCCCGGCGGCTGTCCCGGCGGCTGTCCCGGCGGGTTCGCCTCCGGCCGAAGTGGCCTCTGGCGGCTCGCCTGCGCCGCTTCCGCCGCCGTTCTTGGCGGATCCGCGCTTTTTGAGCAAGTCGGCCAAGGGGGTGATGTCGAGCGGGACGGTGAGCACTGTGGTCTGCGTTGCAGTCGCGGTGATTTCGTCCGGCGACTCCGAGGCGTATACGACTGTGGTCCCGAGCTTCTCCCGGGCGACCCGGATGGTTCCTGCGACCTCCCGCCGTGTGGCGGCACCCTCGCCTGAGTAAGGATCGTCCAATAACAGCATGGATGGAAACGAAACAAGCTCACGGGCAATCAACACCTGGTGGCGTTCGGCCGTGGTCAGCTCGGACGGCGTCCTCGTTGCGAGCGGGGCCAGGGAGAGCTGCTCGAACACAGAGGAGACCGCCCCGGCCAGGTGCTCGCCGGGCCACCCCGCCGCCTCGAATCCGGCGCGTGCGGACTTCTCGGCGGTCCACCCGTCATGGAGCCGGCTGGCCGCCGAAACCAGCCCCGGCCGGGGACCGGCGGACGCGAGCGACCAGGCCGGCGAACCGTGTACCAAAGCTCCGCCGGAGAGCGGGTCCTCCAGGCCGGCGATGGCCCGCAGCAGGGAGCTCTTACCGGCCCCCGGCGGGCCGATGACCGCCAGCATATCGCCCGGTCCTAGCTCGGCGTCGACCGGCCCCGGCGTGCCCAGGGCAGCGGAACGCGGCCGCAGCGAGTGACAGCGGAGCCGCCGTTCGACCGCGTCAGGCGCTTGCGTCTGGCTCACGCTCCATCACCGCCCAGCGGTAGGCGAGCCAAGTTTCGCGGCCGGCCCTTCGCCAGCTATACCGTTGGGCACGTGCTCTGCCCAGGGACGAGATCACCGAACGCTGGTCCGGCCGGCTGACCAGCCAGTCCAGCTGCTTTGCCAGATCCTCCGGATCGTAAGGATCGAAGAACGCCGCGGCGGGGCCCGCGATCTCCCGGTGTACCGGGATGTCCGACAGCAATAGCGGGGCGCCGCAGGCCATCGCCTCGACGATGGGCAGGCTGAAGCCCTCGTGCAGCGAAGGCAGGCACACCGCGACGGCGTTGCCGTACAGCGCCGGCATGGCCTCAACCGGCAGCATGCCCGGCATGAAGACCCGATCGGCTACACCAAGCCGCCTCGCCAGAGCTGAAATCGCCTCGTTGTCCCGCCCCGCGCGCCCTGTGAGTACGACCGCCGGTAATTTCCCCTGCGCCCGCCCCGACTTGACCAGGGCGTAGATCGCCGTCACCAGCGCGGTGAGGTTTTTGCGGGGGCTGAACCCGCCCGTGTGCAGGATGTACTGCGGGGGAAGGCCCTGGGACGCCGGCATTGCGCCACCCGGCGCCGGGGCCGCCGCGCGGTCCCCACGGTTCCCGCCGCCGTCGCCTCTTCGCGCGGTGTAGATCGGCTCAGCCGCTTCGTGGATGACGGCGATCTTGTCGGGGGGGACGCCGAGAGTTTCCACGAGGCCGGTGGCCGTGTGCCGGGACACGGCGATCAGGCGGTCGGACCGCCTGACGATCGCGGGCATCTGGGCCAAGCAGTCATGGAGGTAGGATGCACTGCACGTCTGGGGGAGGGCGTACGGGATCAGGTCGTGGACGGTCGTCACGACCGCGCAGCCGACATCCGGCATTCCCCGTCCGTTCTGGGGCATGTGCAGGACGTCCGCGTTCACGCGGCGGCAGATGGCGGCGATTTCCGAGGCCTCGTCGTCCCGCCTGGCGGAGGACAACCGCCATGTCACCAGCCCGCCGCCAGGAACCGGGGCCTGCCGGACGGCGGCCGCCTCGAGGGGCACCGGGCCACCCTCCCGGGCCAGGCAGACGAGGAGGACGTCGGTCGGCAGGCGGGTCGCCTCGAGCGCCTCCGCAAGGCAATGTGTATACGTGCCGATCCCGGTGCCGCGGTAGCGGGTAGCACCGCGGCCGTCGAAAACCACAATCAAGGTCTAGGCTCACCTCATGTCAATTTCCGTCGGCCGGAGGCGGCGGGGTCAGGCACGCTGCGAGCGCGGCGCCGCGGTCGACGGCGCGCCGGAGCCGCCTGGTGAACGAACGCTCCGTCCAGTCCCGCTTGTTCTCGTAATAGCGTTTGGCGACCGCGTAGAACTCCTGCGGGAACTGCAGCAGCAGGGGCAGCACAGCGGCCTCGGCCTGGCTTAGCGGGCGTACAGATTGGTATGCGCAAAGGGTGCGGCGGCAGACCTCCGGGTCGCCCCCGGACCCTTTGGCGACCCGGCCGATGAGTTTGCAGAGGTCGAACACCGGGCTGTCCAGGCGACAGCCGCTCCAGTCGACGAACATGGCCCGCGGCTGGGGTTCGTGGGTGATGACGACGCCGCCCTCGCCCATGTTGTGGTAGATGAAAGCCCCCCGGGCGCGGTCGGATTCGGCCAGTTCGCGGTATGGCGACGCTTCGAGGTCGCGGATGACCCGTTCCGCGAGCGGCAGGATCCCCTCCATCAGCCCGAGGAACACCCGGTCGGTCGCAGTTTGGTAGATCCGGTTTTCGGCCACCAAGACGTATGTCCGCAGAGCTTTGAGCCTGCTCCGGCAGCGGCTGAGGTGCCGCCCGAAGTGCGCGGCCAGGTCCTCGGGAGCCCGAAGACTATCGGCCAGGGTGTGCAATCGAGCGAGGTCACGCCCGGCCACGACGGCGTCGCTGGTCAGTCCCAGCGTCGCTCCATGCCCGGTGACCCAGTCGGACACCAGCCAGGTGACATGCTCCGACCGGTGGCCGATGGAGCCTTCCTTGGTCTCGTGGAATCTGGGGAGGTTGGCGAAGCCGCCGGCAATCAAGCGATCCAACGCCAGCAGCGATAGCTCCGCCTTCGAGCCGCTGCGCGGGATGGCGCGCAGGGCCAATTCGCCGCCCGGCACGGCGAGATGCCAAAGGTGTTCTCCGACCTGGTCGAAGTGCGAAACCTCCAGCCCGTAGGCCGCAAACACTCCGGGCAGCTCCAAACTCATCCTTGCTGTCCCCCGGAAGACGCCTTCTCCATCGGCTTCGGCCACTTCCCCCAGACAATGGTCGTCGCACTGGTAATCAGCCCGCGGCGCGCTTCCACGTAGTCATCCGCGGCCTCGGGCCCCTGCGGCTCCGCATCCGCCTCGACTATGGCTTCCTCAACTCCCGCGTCAATGGAAACCGGCGGTGACTGCCCGGGCGCGTCCGAGGCGGCATCCCCGCCGGAGGCGATGGGATCAACCCAGGGTTCGGCCCCCTCGGGAAGCTCGGCGCCGACCCAGATCTGCTCCTCCGGCGCTTCGTCACCCTGGTCCTGATGTGCGTCAGCCGGGTCCTGATGTGCGACAACCGGTATCCCGGTGTTCTCTTCCTGCGGGCGGTCACAATTCCAGCTGTCGGTCGATGGCACGGTCGATACGACCTCCTCTTGGTCTGGACTGGATGGGGCGGCGGGCCGGTCGAAGCGGACCAACCCGGTGTCTGCAACAGCGGCCGGCGCGGTATGCCCCTCCGCAAACGGCACGGACGGTAGATACGGCCCCTCCGGCAGGGCGATGCCCTCGGGGCCCTCGCCGGCAGGGTCCAGCATGCTGCCTGGTGCGCCGCCTGGCGCGTCGCTGAGCCAGCCGCCCCTGCTCGCGGCCGATAGCTCGCTCCTCGGCACGTTCAGGTCGGCCAAGGCCTCGGCAAAGGAGGCCCAGGCCTCGCTGTCCCGGATCAGGCGGCGGAGTCTGTGTTCGCGCGGCCGGTCCTTGCGGAACCGCGAATTGCCCACGGACCAGAACTCTGTGGGAAATAGCAGGTAGGCAGAAAGCAGGGCGATTTCCTCGGAACTCAGAGCCCTGCCCGTCTCGCGGCCGTACCGCTCGACGATGAACGCCGCGCGGTCAACGTCAAGGTAGGCCGCCCGGCGGATAAACTTGGCCAGGTCATCCAGGCGCACTTCGCGCGCCACGTTGTCAAAATCGAACACGCGGAGCTTGGATCTGGCGTCAAGACCTAGGTTGCGCGGAGTGAAGTCCCTGTGGCAGAGGGCCTTGGCCTGCCGTTCACGCTGCGCGACCTCGGCGAGCGGGAGTTCGGCCAGCCTGCGCACCGCCTCCTCTGCCTGGCGCGCGAAGTACAGGCTTGCGCGCGCGTACCGTCCGTCGAAAGCGTTGATGCGCTTCCTTTCCTCCGCAAGTTCGGCGAAGCTATACATCTCCCGCAGGCGCCCGACGCACTTGTCCAGCCACGAGCCGTAGTCGTTGCGGACGTCGGCGATGTCCCCCGGGGGCTCAAATCCCTCGCCCGCCCTGTGTAACCGCGCCATCAGATCGACGCAGCCGCCGAGAACCGACGGATCGCCAAGGTCCGGATCGCTGAGGTCGTGCCAGTCCTGGAGGTAATAGATCTCGCCGTCGGGGACGATGAACGGCAGGCCGTCGGTTGTGAGGTGCATCCGCGGCGCCTCCGCGAAGCCGGTGCGCCGCAGATGCTCCAGGGCGTGGTAGATAAACGAGGCCTCGGGCGGGCCGTAGTTGAGCCGTTTAAGGAAACGCGGCCCCGCAGGCCCCTCGACCCGGTATCCCGAGCCGATGCGGACCATGGCGCCGGGAGCGAAGCCGTATGCCCGGACCGCCTGGCGGAGCAATTCGTAGTGCTGCCGGCGCGCGGCAAACTCATTTCCAGTCGACTTAATGAAGGTCACATTGATCCCCCCGCACGGTCATCCGGTCTCCAGCGCCCCGGCGTACACGGCCAGCGTCATCCGCGCGACATCGTTCCATCCCAGCCGCGCCGCCCATCGTGGCCCTCGGGCGGCCAACTCTGCGGCGAGCTTCTCGTCGGTCAAGACGCGTTCAATGGCTGCGGCGATGGCCTCAGGCCGCCCGGCGTCGACGAGCAACGCGGCGGGCCCGCAGGCTTCGGGCAGCGAAGTCGCGTCCGAACACACCACCGGACAGCCGCACGCCATCGCCTCCAGCGGCGGAAGTCCAAACCCCTCGTAAAGCGACGGATAGACGAATACGTCTGCCGCACTGTACAGCAGGGTGAGGACCTCATCCGGGACGTGGCCCAGAAAGACGATGTCATGCGCGCAACCCAACCTATGCGCCTCCTCGGCGACCTGACCGTAGGTCCGGTCCTGCGCGCCGGCCACCGCGAGCGCGCATCCACGCGGCAAACGGGGCTTAGCCTGGGCAAAAGCTCTGATAAGGGTGAGCACGTTCTTGCGTTCGGAAAATCCTCCCAGGTACAGCGCGAACGGTCCCGTGATCCCGTACCGGCCGGCCACCCAGCGCCGCGCAACGTGTTTCGGCACGGGGCGCAGGAAGGAGCGCGCGGCCTCCGGGATGACCCGGACCCGCGCGGGATCCGTGCCGAGCAGCCCGATGAGATCCCGTTTGGAGTGTTCGCTGACGGTGATGATCGCCGACGCCGCCTCGACCGCCTTCGGGACCTGCGCCTCGAACTCGCGGACGTAGTCCTCCCGCGCGGCATCGGGGTAGACCAATGGGATCAGGTCGTGCACCGTGAGGATCAGCGGTACCTCGGCGTGCTCCGGAGCGCCGAGGCCGTTGTGGGGGTTGTGCCAGAGCGCGACGTCCCCCGTGATTTGGGCAGGGTCCGCCGCCATCCGCCAGAACAACTCGCCGGGCACAGGGTTGGGGATCGCAGAGGGAAGGTTTCCGGCGGGTATCTCCACGCCCCGGGCCCGGCCGACGACGTCCCGGCCGCCGGCGGACGCCGGGAGCGCCCGGAACAGCTCGGATGTGTAAGTCCCGATGCCGTGCCCCGGATACCAATGCGCCGAGCGGATGTCGAGGCCGATGCGGGCCGCGCCGCCGTGGCCTTGCTGCATGGACGAGCCCCCTCAGTATTGCTACATACTATGAAGCCCGGGGGGGCCGGGCACCACTGGCCCGTGAGCAGCACTATAATGGACCACCTACTGAGGACCGGGTTCGTATTGCCCGGCTGGGAGGGGTCCTTATTGCAGCCCGAGGCGGTGTTGGCTTGTTATGGTCTCGTCTTGAAGACCAAGGAGCAACTGCCCGGCGCCGGTCCACGAGTGCTCAAGCTGGAGACCAGCGATGGGCCAAAGGTCCTCAAGCGGTCGCGAATCAAGGAAACCGAGATCGGCTTCGTGCACCTCGCGCAGGAGCACCTGGCGCGAAGGGGGTTCAAGTGGGCGACGCGGTTCGACCTCACCCTCGACGGCCTGCCGTACTGCAAGCACGCTGGGGAAGTCTTCGTCCTGAGCCCATGGATCGAGGCCCGGCCGGTAAGCCTGCGCAGGCGCCGTGAACTGCACGCCGCGGTGGCGAGGGTGGCGGAGCTCCACCTCTACAGCCACGGGTTCGCGGCCCCCTCCGAGCCCGCGTCGCGGGTAGTCTGGGGCAAGTGGCCGGAGATATTCCGCAACCGGCTCGATCAGCTCTCCGTGTATAAGCGCCTGGCCCACGAGTCGGACGCCAAGACCTCCTTTGACCGCCGGTATATCGGCCTGCTCTCGTACTACTGGGATCAGGGCGCTACCGCGATCGCCATGCTGCTCCGCACGCCGTACCGGCGGGTCATGGAAGTCGAGGCGCTCAACGCCTCTCTGTGCCACCACGACCTCACGCACCGCAACATCCTGCTCGGCGAGAGCGGGCAGCTTCATCTGATCGACCTTGATTACTGCATCGCGGACACGCGGCTGCACGACATCGGCAGCCTGATCCTGCGCCACTGCAAGCGCTTCGGCTGGGACGTGCGGTGGGCGCATGAAGTCATCGCCGCCTACAACGCACGTGCTCCCGAGCCGGTCGGTGCGGACGACATGGCAATCCTCGCGGCCCTTCTGCACTGGCCTCAGGACTTCTGGCAGGTCGGCCTGCAGTACTACATCGAGCGCCAGCCCTGGCCGCTCGACCGGTTCCTCGAATCGCTCGACCGCAAGACCGGCGGTCGGCGCGAACGCGAAAAGTTCCTGGCGGCATTCCGGCGCAAATTCGCGCCGGACCTGGGGATTTAAGGAGAAGGTGACGTTGGTCCACACCCGCCCGATGGATGTGCTGCAGGTTTCCGAACTGCTCGGCAACTGGGATGTGCAGCCGGCGGAAATCAAGCGCTTCCAGGACGTATTCCGGGTTAAAACGGCGGATGAGGTATACGTCCTCAAGCCGCTCAACAAGAGCCGCCGCCGGGCCCGTTACATCGGCACGCTCACCGAGTTCCTCTCGGCGGGCCGCGGCGACGACCCCCTCACGCCGCGCCTCTTGCGGACTAAATCGGGCAACGTGATGGCTTCGGAGACGAGCAGGCGTCATTGGATCCTCTGCGAGTGGATCAACGGGCGGACCTGCGAATGGGACCACCTCGGCGATGTGCTTCATTCGACGCGGGCTCTTGCGCGCTTTCATAGCCTGGCCCGGGGAAAGGAACTCGGCCCCGGCGAGGGGCCGCGCGAGTACTGGCATACCTGGCCGGCGACGTTCGCCGACCGCAAGGCGGAGATCGAGGCCTGCCTCGCGGAGGCGCGCCGCAGGGTGATGACCGGCAACGGGACCGGGTTCGACCACATGGTCCTTGCCCGCGGACGGCGCCAGCTCGGTTACGCCGAGCGGGCCCTTGACGTCCTCGCGCGCTCCGAGTACGCCTCGCTCTGCAAGCGGTATCAACGGCTCCGGCAAGTGGTCCACGGCGATCCCGCCGGGCGCAACTTCGTGGTCACCGAATACGGGCGCACGCGGATCATCGACCTGGAAACCACCCGCATGGACCTTCCCGCCGCCGATATCGCCAAGCTGACCAGGCGCGCCCTCAAGAACAACAAGTGGCGGCTTGATGCCGCGCGCCAGATCCTCGCCGCATACCGCTCCGTCCTGCCGGTAGAGCCGGCCATGATGCCCGTCATCTGGGCGTTCCTCGCGTTTCCCACCAAGTTCTACCGCGACGTGGAGCGGTACTACAATCAGCGGCCGGGGTGGTCGTACCGCCGTCACATCCACAAGCTGACCAAGCATCACCGCCAGGACGACCGTAAACACCGCTTCTTGGACCGCTACTTCGCCGAGTGCCTGACGGATAGCACGGCGGGGGTTCACGATGACGACATCGAGTGACGTCACGCAGGCGGCGGTCCTCGCCGGCGGCCTCGGCCTTAGGCTGCGGCCCGCGGTGCCCGATTTGCCCAAGGTCCTCGCGCCGGTCGCGGGACGGCCGTTCCTTGCGCACGTGCTGGATCGGCTGCGCCTTCATGGCATCCGCCGGGTGGTGCTGTGCGTGGGGTACCGGGCCGAGGAGATCGCAGCCTACTTCCGGGACGGAAGTGATTTCGGGCTCGATATCCGGTACTCACTCGAAGACGCGCCGCTCGGGACCGGGGGAGCCGTCCGCCTCGCCCAACGCTTTCTCGACCACACCTTCCTGCTGCTCAATGGCGATACGCTGGTCGACCTCAATTTTGCCGAGCTGACTCGCTATCACCGGGCCAGGGGCGGGTTGGTCACCGTTGTCGGGCGCAAGTCCCGGGGCAGGCCCCGCCATGACGCCGGCTATGTCCTCACGGGACGGGGCGGCAAGGTCACGGCCTTTGCCCGCGGGGCTCTCCCGCACCCGGCCGGGGCCGCCGGCATAGCTGAGGCTTGGGTCTGCTGCGGGTGGTTCATGTGCGAACGGCGCATGTTCGAAGCCGCAGCCCTCGTCGCGCCGGGGGAGGCGCCCGGCGGCGGTACGCGCACCGGTCCATACTCGCTCGAGGCCGGGCTCCTGGTTCCGCTGCTGGGCTCGGTGTACGTCTATCCATCTACGGGGCGGTTTACGGACATCGGGACCCCGGACCGGTACCGCCAGCTCAAAGGGGAGTGGGAGCGAAAGTGATCTACCGCAGCCAGGCTCCGTTGCGCATCAGTTTCGCCGGCGGGGGTACCGACGTATCGCCGTATCCGGAAACCCGTGGCGGAGCCGTGCTCTCAACCACGATCGACATGTACGCGTACGCCTCTGCCGAGCCACGGACAGACGGGGTCGTCCGCCTGAAATCGCTCGACCTCCACGCCGCGGCTGAATTCGCGGAGGATGCCGTGCCGCCGCCCAGGGAGGCTCCCTCTTCGTTAGCCCTGCTCGCCGGCGCTGTGCGGGCGACTGGCGTTCCCGCGGGCGGCGTTACCCTTACCGTCCATAGCGACGCATCTCCGGGTTCCGGCCTCGGTTCGAGCAGTTCGGTGGTCGTCGCCGCGCTGGGCGCCCTTTGCGCCCTGGCCGACAGGCCCCTTGGCGGCCACGATCTCGCTGAACTGGCATACCGCGTGGAGCGGGTTGATTGCGGGATCAAGGGCGGACGGCAGGACCAATACGCGGCCGTATTCGGTGGGCTCAACTTCATCCGCTTCGGCCCCGAGGTTGCCGTCGAGCCGTTGATGCTTCCGCGAGCGCTCCTGCTGGAGTTGCACCACAACCTGCTTCTCGGTTTCACTGGAAAGACGCGGGTCAACCGCAACATCATCGGGACGCAGCAGGAGGCGTACCGGAGCGGCGCGCCGCGCGTGACTGCAGCCCTCGACAGGCTGCGCGATCTGGCTGTGGAAATGAGGGGCGCCCTGGCCGGAGCGCGCCTTGACGACTTCGCGCGCCTGATGAGCGAAGGCTGGGAACAGAAGAAACGGCTTGCCCCCGGGATCACCGACCCGCACATCGACCTGCTGTATGCCGCCGCGATCAGGTCCGGCGCGGTCGGCGGCAAACTCCTGGGGGCGGGCGGCGGCGGGTATCTGTTGCTCTATTGCCCGCAACACAGCGCCCCGGCGGTGACTGCAGCGCTGTCCGTGCTGGGCGGGCGGGCGACGCGGTTTTGCTTCAGTGAGCGGGGCCTTGAGACCTGGCGGGTGGAAGGCAGATGAACGCCAACCTCAATTGCCAGGGTTACCTGGCTAGCTGGCAGGCCTGGGCAGCGCACTCGGCCACGACCCTGGCCGGCCGGGCCGAGTCACTGGCAGGACTGCTGTACCTGGTGATTGAAGCGGGCGGGCGCCTCCTCGTATGCGGCAACGGCGGAAGCGCCGCCGACGGGCAGCACTTCGCCGCGGAACTGGTCGGGCGGTTCGCTTACGAACGGGACGCGATGCCGGCCATGGCCCTCGCCTGCCAGCCTTCGGCCGTGACCGCCCTGGCCAACGACTACGGTTTCGAGTCGGTGTTTGCAAGGCAGGTGGATGCGTTCGGGCGGCCCGGGGACTGCCTGATCGGCATCTCCACCAGCGGTAGCTCGCCAAACGTGCTTGCCGCGTTTCGGACCGCCAAGCGGAACGGGCTGCTCACGGTCGCCTTCACCGGCGCGGACGGTGTTGAGTCCGGGGCGGCGGCATGTGTGGACGTGGAGGTTTGCGTGCCCCGGCCGCCCGGCCCGGGCGACGGCTTGACGACCCCGCACGTGCAAGAGGTCCACATCGCTCTGCTGCACGCCATAGCGGCGGGGATCGAACGGGCTGCGTTGCGGATGCGGCCGGTGGAGTGCCGGACCCGCCATTCGCCAACGCCCGCCAGAGAAAGGCTCACTCCACGCCGGCCGGCGGTCTTTCTTGACCGGGACGGGACGTTGATCGCGAAGCGCGACCTGGTCAAAGACCCGGCTCAGGTGGAATTGCTGCCCGGAGCCGCGGAAGCCGTCGGCCGCCTAAACGCTTGCCGCGTGCCCGCAGTCCTGGTCACCAACCAGGCGGCCATCGGGCGCGGCCAACTGAGCGAAGTGGCCCTGATGCTGGTCAACGACCGCCTGGAGCAGTTGCTGGCCGCGGCCGGCGCGCGCCTCGACGCCGTCTACTTCTGTCCCCACGTCCCCGGAAACTGCGGCTGCCGCAAGCCGCTGCCCGGCATGCTGTTCCAGGCCGCCGCAGAACTACGCCTTGACCTCGGCGGGTCGTGGACGGTCGGTGATACGTGGGGCGACGTCCAGGCAGGGCTGGCGTCGGGTGGCACAGGCGTTCTGGTGCGGACCGGGCTGGGGGCGCAACAGGAGGAAGAACATGCCCGCGTACGGCAGGCCTTCCCGGACGGCCGGGGCGACGGCCGTGTGGGCGGCACGCCTGCGGCCTCTCTTCCACCCGAGGTGGAGGGACGTTACTTTGTGGCCGGCACAGTCCGCGACGCCGTCGACATGGCGCTTGAGGCCATGGGCTGCGTCGGGCCGGCCGTAGCGGGGGAGGGTGGTTAGGGCTGATCATCGGCATCGACGCCCGCCCCGTGGTTTGGTACCGCGGCACCGGCGTCGGCAATTACACTCAGCAGTTGATCGCCAATCTCCAGGCGCTGCCGGGCGACGAGCAGTACCGCATCCTGTGGGCGGACAACGAGGAGCCGCCGCCGCTTCCGGAGCGTTGGCGGGCTTTCCCCATGCCCCGGCAACACCAGGCGGACCTCCCGCTTATCGAACGCTGGCTGCGCGATGAGGCCATCGACATCTATCACGTCCCGCAGAACGGGATGCGGGTGCCGGATGACCTCGGTGCGACGCGGCTGGTAGTCACCGTTCACGACCTGATCCCTTTCGTAATGCCGGAAACCGTCAACGCCAGCTTCCGCCGCCGTTTCCAGCGCGAGGTAACGGCCGCCCTCGAAGCGGCGTGGCGGGTCATCGCCGTATCCAGGCATACAGCCCGGGATCTAACCTCGGTCCTGTCGGTCCCGCCCGAGCGGATCCGGGTTGTCCATCCTGCGCACCAGGACTTCTTCCGGCCTGTGAGCCCGGCGACGGCCTACGGGATCCTGCAGGCCAGGTACGGCGTCGAGCCGCCTTTCCTTGTCTACGTCGGGGGACTGAACCCCCGGAAGGGCCTTTTCGACCTGCTCTACGCCTACAGCAAGGTCTGCAGGGGTCTTGACTCCGGCCAGCAACTGGTCATTGCCGGCGAATCCGTGCGCCATCTCCCGGCAATCCAGGCCATGGGGCAGGCTATCGGGATTGTGCCGTACCTTCGGCTCGCCGGCCACATCGAGCAAGCCGACCTGCCCGCGCTCTACAGCGCGGCCGACTTCGCCGTCTACCCCTCGCTCTACGAGGGATTCGGTCTCCCCCCGCTCGAGGCGATGGCCTGCGGGACCGCAGTCATCACCACCGAAACCTCGTCTATCCCGGAGGTAACCGGTAGCGCGGCGATCCGCGTCGGACCGGGGGACGTAACGGGGCTCGCCGGCGCGATCAAGATGCTCGCCGGCGACGAGGGCCTGCGGCGAAGGCTGGCGGCCGCCGGGCTGCGCAGGGCCCGGCGCTTTTCCTGGGCCAAAGCGGCGGGGCAAATCCGGTCGATCTACCTAGAAGATACATCGCAGGAGGATAACGCCAGCAGGTAGAAGTTGGACAACTCTAGGGAGGGTCGCGCCGTGCAGGTCATGACCCAAGAGGATCGTCCGACGAGGGACTTCGTGGTCACAGTGTTTCCCGTCCATCAGGGCCGGGTGGCTTTCCTATATGACGAACTATCCGGCGTGCTGTCGCCGCCCTCGGGACATATCCGGCCGGAGGAGTTGCCTGGCCAGGCAGCTCTGAGGGTGGTGCTCGCGCGAGACCGGCCTTCCGGTCGAGCTGCTGAGCACCGACTCCGCCCGATTGGTCGCCGGCGTACCTGCCGCGGCCGGAAGGATTGATGTTGGAGCGCATCACAGCTACACACGAGCATATCTGCCTGGTATACTTCGCGCGCCCCGCCGCCGGCTTCCGGCCGCGGCTCAGCCAGGACCTGCCGCACCTGCGTTGGTTTGAGGAGCCTTCACTTGCCACCCTCGGCCTGAGCCCGCAGGTGGCGGGCTGGGCTGCCGCTGCCATTAGCCGCAGCGCAGGCCCGAGGCGTGAGAGCTAGATCTCCGGATTGAGATACGCCGGCACCTTATCCATATCGGCGGCAAGCTGCCGCAGGATTCGGAACGCCCCCACGGCGTCGCGGATATCGCCCATCTCCACCGGGGAATGTGAGTAGCGGCGCGGCAACGCGATAACTCCCGACGGGATGCCTGAGCGCACAAGGTGCATGGCGGTCGCGTCCGTGTTGCCGCCGACGAACGTCGTCACCTGGTATGGGGCGCCGGCCGCCGCCGCCGTATCCTCAAGCAGCCTGCGCACCCTCGGGTTGACGATAATGCCGCGCCCTCCCGAGCCCCCGCTCATCACCTGAAAGGCCGGCCCGCGCCCGATGCCCACCGGCAGTTCCTTGCTGAAGTTGACGTCCGGCGTATCGCCCGAAGGCATGGTGTCAAGGGCGATGGCAAGGTCGGATTGACCCGGTACGCCGATACCCCGGCGCCGCGCAGGCCGACCTCTTCCTGCACCGTCACCACTCCAACCAGGGTCCCGGCAATATCCAAAGCGGATAGCGCTTCGAACAACGCCAGCAAAACAGCGCACCCGAGACGGTCGTCGACGGCCTTGCCCGAAAAACGGTCGCCGCACGCAAAGAACTGCAGGTCGCTCTTTTGCTCGATAGGGTCGCCAATCCGAATGCCGAGCCGTTTAACGGCCTCCTCGCCGTCCTCCCCGACGTCAATGAACAACTCTGTATGCGGCTTGACCTGGGTGCGCTCCGCCGCAGTCTGGAGGTGGCCGGCCTTGACGCTGATGACGCCGAGGTGGCCGCGGACGGTGACATGCCGTCCGATCAAGAGGGGGTCGATCATCCCGCCGATCTTGTCGAACCGGATGTACCCGTTCGGTTCGATGTTCTTGACAATCAGGCCGATCTCATCGGAGTGGGCGGCAACCATCACGGTCGGTCCGGGGCGCGTGCCGCGCCTATAGGCGAACACATTGCCCATCGGGTCCGCCGTGACTTCGTCGGCCGTCTCGCGCAAGCCCTTGGCCATGAAGCGGGCCACCGGGGTCTCAAAGCCCGAGACGCCGGGCAGTGCCGTCAGCTGAATCAACAGCTCTTTGAGGCGCAGTTTGACTTGTTCGTCAGTCCATTGCCCTCTGTTTGTGTCGGTTTGCTCGCTCAGGGTCGATCGCTCCTTTCGTCGATGCGCCCTCCCGGGGTATGCTCTCAGAGTGGGTACCCAAAGGGGGTGTGTCTGATTTCGACTTCCGAGGAACGTGACCTTCGCGTGTCAGCCCCTGGCTCGCCCCTCCGGGTTATCATTGTTCGCCACGGGCGCACCGGCCATAACCGCGAGGGCCTGTACCGCGGTCTGCTCGACGTGCCTCTTGATCAAACCGGTCTTGTCCAGGCCCGCCTAACTGCCCGCTTCCTGGTCGAGGGGCTCGGCGTCCGTCCGGATAGCACCCGGGCCATCTACACCAGCCGCCTGACCCGCGCTTCTGCCACGGCCGCGCCGCTGGCAGAGGCGCTCGGCATGGCTATCGAGGTGGAGCCCGGGCTGCTCGACGTTGACGTCGGCAAATGGCAAGGCCTCTCCGTGGCAGAGGTCATGCGCCGCGAGCCGGCGGTATACGGAAGCTGGGTGGACGACCCGGCCTCGTTCGCCTATCCCGGCGGCGAGAGCCTTCGCTCGGTTCACGATCGCTGCGCAAGACTTCTCGCGCGTATCTCAAGCGATGCCCGCCGTTCCCCCGCCGCCGACGGCACTGGCGACGCCGGCAGCACTGCCGGCGGGGACTACCTTCTGTTTACGCACCGCGTGCCGGCCAAGCTCTTGGTAGCGGCAGCATTGAGCCTCGGGCCGGAGCTGTTTTGGCGAGTTCAGATCGACAACGCGTCGGTGACCGTTCTGCTCCGGGACAGCCGCGGGTTCGTACTCACGCTGCTTAACGCCACCCACCACCTGCGATAGGGCCGGTCATCGACTGCCCAGCGGCTTACGCCAGCCCGTTTGGCCGTCAAGCAGGAATGGGTCCGGCCGGTGTGCTATATTCTCCATGTTCGGGCTGGGCGGTCCGGGCTTTTGGTTTCGATAACCGATACGGTAGGGTTCGCAACAGCAATCTTCGCACAACGACAGGATGAAGGGGAAGGGGGCTACCACATGGCGGTCATAGTGGACAAGACCAAATGCAGCGGCTGCGGTACCTGCGTCAGCATTTGCCCGGTTGAGGCGCTCAAGATCATCGACAGCATCTGCGTCGTCAGCGAGGCGGATTGCGCCGATTGCGGTACGTGCGTCGACGAGTGTCCCGATAAGGCCATTGCGCTGCCTTAGCCGGGAGCGCTCTGCGCCGCCGCCCGGCGCGTTGATCGCTTAGGACAACACCGGAGGGCCCTGCCGTTGACGGCAGGGCCCTTAGTGGTCCTTATTTCTTGATCTCGGGGTTGAGTTGGAGTAGTCTTTCGACGGTCGTCTCGAACTTGCGCGCGATGCCGTAGAGAGTATCGCCGGCCTTTACCGTGTAGGATTCGGTTTCAGCATCGCCGGTATCGATGGCCAGCAGTTCGCTCACCTTGACGACGCTGAGGTTGCGCTCGGCCAGGCCGGCAAGGATGCGTGGCAGGGCCTCAAGGGTTTCGACGCGGCCAATGTGCATCAGGACGATACCGCCGTCCTCGATCTTGCCAAGAACGCGGTTGACGATCGCGTCCGCCGATTGTTCGGGCTGCCAATCGAGGCTGTCGACCTGCCACATCACAACCCAGCCGTAGCCGTACTGTGCCAGCAACTGGGACACGGTCTCGCCGTGCGCGCCGTAGGGTGGACGGTATAGCGGCACGAACGAGCCGCTGCCGGCGACCCCGATCAACGCCTGCTTGGCCTTGCTGATCTCGGCCTCGACGGCCGCGGCCTCGATTGTGGTCATGTCCGGGTGCGTATACGAATGGCTGCCGATCTCGTGCCCGTCGGCCAGGATGGCCTGGGCGAGGTCGGGGTGGTCCTCGATCCATTTGGCGCGCGGGAAGAACGTGACCTTGAGGTCGTTTGCGCGCAGGATCTCGAGGAGCGGCATTGTCGGGTCAAAGATCCATCCGGCGTCGAAGGTCAGCGCGACCTTACCGGCGCCGGCCGGGATGCGGGTGACGATCTGCGGGGGGTTGGGTATCCGCGTGGTTGGCTCGGAACTACCGACTCTGGGCACGCGGATGACCTGGTCCGCGAGAATCACGTAATCGCCTGGGTCCGCGCTTCCACCACCGCCCGTGCCCCCCGTGCCTCCGTTCCCACCGGCGCCTCCGCTGCCGCCAGGGCCGGGATCGATCGGCTTAGGTCCCCAGGGCCAGGCATCGGCAAGCCATGCGGGTGCATCGCATGCGGTGAGTAGGATACATACTCCGCCGGCGAGGAAGCACACGCCCAAACAAACGGCCACTAGTACTGCTGAACTGCGCTGGCGCAAACGTGCGATCACAGGCGCACCTCCCAGCTGATACTAGCACGCCGTTTACATAAGCGCGCGGCGGCGTAATCTTTCGTAACCACGAAACCCCGCACCTCAATCCTATGCCGTTCGCTCCGCAATGGAGGCTCTGCCCGCCCTCGGCGGCCTCGAACAAGGCCAGCTGGTCGCCCTCACGGCAGGCAGCAGAGGGCTCACCGATATCGGCGGGAGACTTCGGGCGGCATGCGATCACCTGCGGGGGCTAGGGTAGTGCCGGTAGCAGTCCCGGCGACGGGCAGCCACGGCGGCGACACCGCGGACGGACGACCGGGAGGCCGTAGCAGCAGCGATGAGTCTTGGCGCTGCGACGGAACCCGGTCGCCCAAAGGTCGTAAACCCGCTTACCGCGGCACGCCCGCCGGCATTAGCCGCGGGCGGTACCCTCGCGCGTCTGCCTTCGCTTCAGATGCCGTAGCGCCTGCGCGCCGCGTTGACGATGGCACCCATGACGCGGGCCCGGTCGAAGCCCATGTTCTTGGCCATCGTGCCGATGTAGCTGGCATGAAGGTGCTGTTCCTCGCCGGTCAGGATCTGCAATCCGGCGAAAGTGTTCAGCTCGAGCACCGTGGGGTTGCCGGACTCGTCCACGATCGTGTCCACCCGCCCGAAGTCCCGGGCTCCTACAGCGTAGAAGGCCGTCACCGCGACGTCCTTGACCCGCTGCAGCGCTTCCGGACTGAGCCGCGCCGGGCAATGCATGATCTCGTTGTCCATCTTGTGCTCGTAGGTGTTGGTCCGGGCCTGGTTGTACTCGATCTCGAGCGGCGTGAGCGGTGCGGGCGGGTCGCCAAGGAGGCCCACCGTGACCTCGCGCCCCTTGAAGATATGCCGACCAGCGCACCCTGATCGAGGCGCTCGATAGCGCCGCCTGGCGTGCAGGGCTTCGGGCGACTCGACGATCGAGTCGTCGGAGATGCCGGAGGCTCCCCGGCCGCGGACCGGTTTGACGAACAGCGGATAGGTAAGTGGCGGCGCGGCAAACCGGCCGTTCTGGACATCGCTCAGGGGGATGACGTCGCGGCGCGCTCAATCCTTGTCGATGACGACAAACGGCGCGAGTGGGCACCCCGTGGTAAGCCCAGAGCTTCTTGCGGGTGGCGCTGTCCAGTGCCACGAGGTCAAGCCCGGAGCCGCAGAAGGGAAGCCGCCAGCCTCAAGCAGGGCTGCTTCCTGCATCGACGAAGCGTTGAACGCAGATCGTGAGTGCCCGCCGCTCAATTGCTCAAGCATGCGGGGCAGGTCGCCGCCTTGCCATTCGACTAGTTCGGCCTGAAAGCCCGCTTCGCGAATTCCGTCACGGTGCAGCGTCGCTTCTTCGACGGCGTCGTCTGGGATGTCCTGGCCCGTGAACTTGCGCTGCCACTCGACGTTGCGCCCGGGGCGGTATAGTACGGCGATGCGTAGCTGGTTATTGGGCATACTGTTCCTCCTTGGTCTCGGCGTTGTTGGGCTACTGCAAGGCCACCCTTTGCTAGGCCCACATCTCGCGGGCCCGGGTCAGGCTCTCGGCCACCCGCCTGGTTTCCGGCAGCGGTAAGCCGTTATCGCCGACCGTAAGACAGGCGCCGCCGATCAGTTTGGTCTGAGTGCGTCCCCATGCGGCGGGATTGCCCGCCAGGTCCGGCGCGTCCATTAAGCCGCATTCGACGGCCCGCGCCAGCGTCTCGGGATCCGTGAACGGGTCTTCCGTTCCCGGCGGCGCGAGTTCCTTGATCGCCGCGAGGATCATGCGCGCTTCGCCTGCCAGCTCGTCGCGGCGGGCCTCGATACGCGGGTCGCGGTGCACATCGGGGTAACCGGCCAGCACGGCATCGATTACGCCTTGCGCGATGCGGGCGGCGGTCATCAGATCGCCGGCCGTAGCCGCGTGATGCGCCTCTGAGAAGCTCACCACATGCAAGATCTGCGGATGCACAGCCAGTTGCATGGCTATCGAGCCGCATCTGTCCCACTGCGGCATCCATGTCGGCAGGGAGGCTGGCCAGGCCCGTGCGCGTCTCCCGCCAAACGCGGAAGTCGCCGCCGCCCGTCAGTTCGTCGACGAGATCCAGCTTTGCCAGCATTTTCGCCAGGTCCATGGCCGGTGTCATGCCGGCCGGAGTGTTGAACATGAACTGGCCGACATAGTCGCGGACCCCCTGCGCTTTGGCATTGTAGGCCGCGAGAAAGAACGACGCCACCGCGACGGCGTCAGGTGCGCTGCGCAGCGACCACTGGTGGGAGTCGTTGACCTCGACAGGTATGCCTCGCTCGGCATGCCAACGCATGACAGTCTGGCCTTCGGCGACCGATTCGCGGAGGGGCCTGTCGGATCGCAGGTCGAGGACGTTGTACCAGAACAGCGGAATCGCAGCCCAGGCGTTGTTGATCGTGCGCGCCAAGACGTCAGCCATGCGCTGCACGTCGCGCGTGCCGCTGTAGCACCGCACCAGGGGGTAGTTGCCCCTGCGGGTGGCCTCGTAGATCCGGCGGAAATCTTCTTCCGTGCGCAGGGGCACGCCACCGGCCCCGTCCTGAGCGTGGTCCATCTCGTCCGGGCGGAAAAAACTCGCCTGCGCGTTCTGGTCGGGGCCCAACGACAGCACGTCGATGACCTCTGCGGCGGCGATAGCTGCCGCCCCCTCGACCGTCTCGTCGACGGTCCGCTGGCCAAAGTGATGCCGCAGGAGGGGCAGGGGGCTCTTGGCCTCGATCCTGCTTACCAGGTCCTGAGGCCAATCGACGACTTCACGGCGGACCTCCCCGCCCTCAAGGTAGGCCTGGCAAACCAGATCCGTGGCGCCGCTGCCGAAGGTGGCCTCGAACGCGCCGGTATTTGCCGCAACCGCGCAGTTGGGATCCGGTCCGCCGAAGATCAGCCGCAGCCCGCGCTTGCGCTCCTGGCTGAGCCGGGGAAGCAATTGGTCAAGCAGGCGGGCCAGAGCGTCGGGCGTCAGCCGGTAACTCAGTCCCAGCACATCAGGGCGCCAGGCCGCTACCTCGGCGACGACGGCCTCGATCGGTTGGGCTGCGCCCAGAAACCGGGTTTCGTATCCGGACGCGGCGGCAAGGGCCAAGAACCTGCGCACACCCGCGACATGGACGCAATCACCCAGGCAGGTTGCCAGCAGCCGGCGCTTGGAGCGGGTAGTCGGTTCCGTCAATTGGCGTCTCTCCTTCGCGGACCATGTCCCTCACTTCCGCCGCGCTGAGCCCGGCAATGCCCATGGTCACGGCATTGCGGCCCTCCTGGCGGTAGTCTGTGTCGTGAATGGCTGACGCCAACGCGATCATCGCGTTAATCGTCGGTGTCGGGACGCCGGCGATCCGGCCGAGGTCCGCTATCGGCACGAGACTGGTCGGGACGTCCTCCCAGATGTAGCGGTGGTTGAGGTGGGGCGGGGCTTTGATGCCCGCGTACCCGGGATTGTTGAGGACTGCTTCGCGCAGCGTGCCGCCTTCGGCGGCATATGCCTCGGCGAGCCACTCCTTCGCGCTGCGGGCGCGCACGCCGTAGGCCAGTGCGACCTCCATGCGCTCGTTGTCGATCTGCTCGATCACCCGTGCGACAGTCGGGGTCACTCCGTCCTGGTAATAGTCAAAATCACCGCCGGTGGCTTCGATCCGCGCGGCATTGAGCAACGTCACGCCGGGGTGGAATATCGCGCCCATGTTGTCAAGGCTCGTCTCAAGGACGCTTGCGGCCGCGTAAAACTGCGGAAAAGCGGCGTTGAGCGCGGCGATGATGCGCGGGGTGTCTGAGGCAGGCACGGCTGCGAGCGACACGTACTTCTTGATGCTGTACACGTGGCAGGTGCCGTCGTCCAGAACACGGCTTGCGAACAGCAGGGTCTGGGCCTCGCCGACCAACGCCTGCGCGGACGCCGGATCCGCAGCCAGGATGTTGCGGACTTCCATGGCCCCTCCGGTGCGACCCGGGTTGAGCAAGACGATTTGGTCCGGCCCGATGATGCCGGCCAGGGTCTCTGCGATGGCTTTGTGTGCCGTGGCCGGGACGACGACCATGATCACATCCGCGCCCGCCACGGCGGCCGCCATGTCGGTCGTTGCCAGGGAGACAGGACCAAAACCCCTCATCACGCCTCTTGCGCGGACGCCGCCCTTCTGCCAGATGTGGGCGAGGCGGGCGGGAGAGCGGTTCCAAAGCCGCACCTCGTAGCCTCGCAAAACCAAGATAGGCGGCCATCGCCTGGCCGCCGTTACCGGCGCCGAGGACCGCATACACATGCCGATCCATTGCCAAACCCTCCTCCCTAGACTAGGCTTTGCCACCAGACCGCTAATGGATGCGCGCACCGAAACACGCCGGGCTGGAGTGCGGGCAGCCGGGCGCCGGGTGGCGGAAACCAAGCCATCGGCGCTCGTGCAGCCACGACCGAATACAAGGGCGCGTTACGACACTTGCCTTAGGGAGGACGGGTCAGACCGTTGGCGCCCGCGGAGCCGCGGGCAGGGCTAAGTCATGTGACTAGGTTTCCGGCAGACCCACCTCCTCCTCCGACGCTTACGAGGTTAGCTGACGGGCTCGGGTCGAAAGAGTGTGACCCTACGCGCACCCAGCCCGCCTTGCCAGGCTGGTCTACGCGATTAGCCCCAACTTCTCGGGTCCCCCGCTCGCTTGGCGATCCGCCGCGCGACTCAGCGACCTAGGTGGTGGCTTATATCTAGATTATTTTAGCATTCAAAGTACATACCTGTCAAAACCGGCTTAGCTTTCGGCTTAGTTTTGGGCCCTTTCGGGCTGTTTGCGGGGGGCCGTTCTGGTTGCTATGATTGCCGTGCCCCGAATATGCCGCTGGATTTCGGCGGCCCCCGGCAGGGGGGACTGACATGGAGTGGCCCGAGCTATCCAAGGCCGTTGCTGCCCTGAGCGGCCCGGCAGAGGTCATCGAGGTGGGCACCGGCCGCGGCGCCCTGTTCAGCTACCTGGTTGATCTGCTGGCCGCCGGCCGGGGCAACTGGCGCCTCATCACCATCGACCTCGCCAGGGGGCCGGTGGACTCGGCGACTGCCAAGGTCCGCACAATGCCGGGGCCGGTCCGCAGCCGCCTGCGCGCCATCCAAGCAGATGTCCTGCGGCTGGCGGCGGACCCGGCGTATCAGAGCCGGTTCTCCCTGATATGTGCTTCTGCGCTGCTCAGCGCCGTACCGCTCGCCCGGCCGTGGGGCGTGGGCGATGTGTTGCGCGCCTGCCGGGATATGTTGGCTCCCGGCGGCATGCTCTTCCTTGAGGACTACCTGCCCCTGCCTCCCGCCTCCCAGATTTCCGCGGTACCGATAGCCGCGCCGGCCGGCACCCCGGTGGCCGCGGCAGGGCCCACCGGTGCGGCGGATGTCGCCCGTGCACTTTGGCGCTGGTACAAGGCCGTCGCCGAACTCTGCGGGCTGCCCCACTACACCGAGGTTCCCCCCGGCTGGCTGGTTGCCAGGCTCGGCGAACTCGGATTCGATAGGGTTCGGGTTTCCATGGACGAGAGGCAGGAGCAGCGTGGGGGCGAGGAGTTGTGGGAGTACCTGCGCGAGCCGGTGAGCAGCCCCCCCGCCCTCGACGAGCGTCTTTGGATGGCCCTTGACCGCTATCGCCGCGATCTCCTCGCGCGTACGGCCGCCTCGGGGCTCGTTCAGTGGTCGGGGGCGTACAGGGTTTCGGCGCGGAGGCTCTAGGCCTGCACACGGAAACCTGTTGTCTCCCGCCCGCCGTCGACTCCGCGCTGATGGCAAGCCTGCTCTGCATTCGCGTAGCCCCCGGGTGCAATTGCGGTATCATCGAACAACTTGTCCCCAAACGGCATTATCATAGGTTGCGACGGCCCCCCAGCGGTGGCGAGGGCGGGGCTGCGGCATAGGGGTCAGCGCACAGGCGCATAATCCCAACCGTCAAGGTGGAAGGATTTTTGCCTTTTGGTTTCGAACCTACGAGGCTTGTCATCCCCGGGCGCAGAGGCGCCGAACGGGGAGTAAGGGGGCATCGGGATGACCAACCTAATGTGGCTCGCACCTCTGGCATCCGTGGCGGCGCTCCTCTTTGCCTGGTACCTGGCCAGTACGATCATGGCCAAGGACGAGGGGACCAAAGAGATGCGCGCCATCGCAGCCGCCGTCCGCGAGGGAGCACAGGCGTATCTCCGGCGGCAGTATAAGGGTGTCGCAGCATTCTTTGCGGTGATGTTCGTAGTCCTAATCCTGCTGTCACTACGTGGCTACCTGGCCATCTTCGTCCCGTTCGCCTTTCTCACCGGCGGTTTCACCTCCGGTCTGGCCGGGTTCATCGGCATGAGCGTCGCGACGAGGTCCAGTTCGCGGACCGCCCAGGCGGCGAGCAAGAGCCTTAACGGCGGCCTGCGCGTCGCGTTCTCAAGCGGCGCGGTCATGGGGCTGACAGTAGTCGGGCTGGGCCTCTTGCACCTGAGCATCTGGACGTACTTCCTCAATTTCCACTATGCGCACCTTGAAACCGGCGAACGCTTCCGCCAACTGACCAGCATCCTCCTGACGTCGGGCATGGGCGCCAGTTCGCTCGCCCTGTTCGCCCGCGTGGGCGGCGGCATCTTCACCAAGGCCGCTGATGTTGGCGCCGATTTGGTCGGCAAGGTGGAGGCCGGCATCCCCGAGGACGACCCGCGCAATCCGGCGGTCATCGCCGATAACGTTGGGGACAACGTCGGCGACGTGGCCGGGATGGGGGCGGACCTGTACGAGTCGTACGTCGGCTCAATCGTTGCGACGGCGGCGTTGGCGCTGGCCGGCGGTTTCGGGGCAGGGGGCGTGGCCCTCCCGTTCGTCCTGGCCGGCGTAGGTATCCTGGCTGCAATAGCCGGTACTTTTTTCGTCCAGACCAAGGAGGGCGCCGACCAGCGCATGCTGCTGGGAGCATTGCGCCGGGGCGTCTACACGGCAAGCTTTGCGGTGGCGATCGGCGCCTACTTCCTCGTGGTGGGCCTTCTCGGCCCGGAGAGGATCGGTGTTTACTTCGCCATTCTGTCCGGGTTGATCGCCGGCAACATCATCGGTTTCGCTACCGAGTACTACACCTCGGGCAGCTACAAACCCGTCCAGGAACTGGCCGGCACGAGCCTGTCGGGCCCGGCCACGGTGATCATCGGCGGGCTGTCGCTGGGCATGATGTCGACGGCGATACCGGTCATCGTGGTGGTTATCGCGATTATGGCCAGCTTTTACCTCTCCGGCGGCGGCGTTGACCTGGAGGCAGGCTTGTACGGCATCGGCATCGCCGCCGTCGGCATGCTCTCGACGCTCGGGATCACGCTTGCCACGGATGCGTACGGCCCGGTGGCCGACAACGCCGGGGGCATCGCCGAGATGGCCGGGATGGGCCACGGGCTGCGCGAGCGGACGGACGCCCTCGATTCGTTGGGCAACACCACTGCGGCGACGGGCAAGGGCTTCGCAATCGGTTCGGCAGCCCTGACCGCAATGGCCCTGATCGCATCCTACCGTGACCAGGTTCAGTTGCTCGCCACACAGCAGGGAATGGAGTTGGCCCTGAACCTGTCCGTGCTCAACCCCAAGGTTGTCGCAGGCACCTTTATCGGCGGGATGCTCCCGTTCATGTTCGGCGCGTTCACGATGCAGGCCGTCGGACGCGCGGCCCAGGGGATCGTCCAGGAAGTACGCAGGCAGTTCCGCGAGATCAAGGGCCTCATGGAAGGCACCGCGCGCCCGGACTACTCGACGTGCGTCGACATCTGCACGCGTTCGGCCCAGCGCGAGATGGTCGCTCCCGCTCTGATGGCGATCATCGTCCCCGTGGTCGTCGGCGTGTTGCTCGGCGTTGAAGCAGTCATCGGGCTCCTGATCGGCGCCACCGTCGGCGGATTCGTGATGGCCGTGATGATGGCCAATGCAGGCGGCGCCTGGGACAACGCCAAGAAGTACATCGAGGCCGGGGCACATGGCGGCAAGGGCAGCGCGGCGCACAAGGCGGCCGTGGTCGGCGACACGGTCGGCGACCCGTTTAAGGACACGTCCGGGCCGTCACTCAACATCTTGATCAAGCTTGTTTCCATGGTCTCCGTGGTGTTCGCGGCCTTCGTACTTAACAACACCTTGTTCAGGTAGCCGCCCTGAGGAGGCGGTTCTGAGCCGGATCGTCAGAGCCGCGAAGCGGAGGATGGGGGCCGGCGTCAGGCTCCGGACCCCGTCCTTGACCGCCGCGGTAGGTTCGGTCTATAGTCGTGTTGGAGCAGGGCTTTTGTCCCTGTCCTTACCAGTTGCGCGATACAGGGCGGGGTATCCGATGGACGAACTCGGGCAGGTAAAGCACCTTGACGACTTCCTGCGCCTTGTCCCGGTGTTCATGAAGCGCCTTTCGCACAGCTTCCACGACGATGCCGATGCAGTTCACCGGTTTACCCACGCCCAGTTCCGTGTGCTGGTCCTTACGGCCCAGAGGGAGAGCTGGCGGATGAGCGACCTTGCCCACCGGATGGCCCTTTCCCCCGGCAGCCTGACCCTGATGATGGACCGGCTGATCGAGGACGGGCTTATCTCGCGTGGCCGCAGCGAGCAGGACCGCAGGGTTGTCATCGTGCAGATCACGGAGAAGGGCAGGGAGATACTCGCCGCCCGCCGTAGGGGGCTGCACGGGGTTGTGGCGTCCTACATCGCCAAGATGCCGCCCAAGGAGCGCGAAGACCTGGTCCAGGCTCTGGGCACGGTGGCGAAGTTCCTTGAACGCCACGTCTCGGAGCTCGAGCCAGGCGCTGCGCTGCCGGCTTACATGCTAGTCACCCCCGATCTCTTCGGTACTGTGCTCTTGGAGTACTTTGAGGGCTTACGGGTCCCCAGTCACCTGCGCAGGGGAGATGGGCGGCTATCTCTGCTTGAAGTAGCCCGCTATTTCGCCCCTTCTTCCTCATTCACGCATCTTGAGCAAGCACTCCTCCGCGAAGCGCGGGGCGACACCCTCGACCTCGGCGCAGGTGCCGGCCGCGTCGCCCTCTACCTTGAAGAACAGTCGCTGCGCGAAGCCAGGGTGGGTAAGGTGGTCGCGGTGGACCGGTCGCCGCACGCGTGCGCTTGCATGCGGCGGCGTGGTGTATCAACCGTCATGCGTGCCGCTTGGGAGGACCTTGCGGGCGACCTGAATATGAGGTCCCGTTTCGATACAATAACGCTGTTGGGGGCGGGGCTCGGCATGGCGGGTTCGCAGCCGGGACTGGAGCGGCTGTTGCTGGCGATCCGCCGCATGCTCCGGCCCGCGGGATTCGCGCTCGTGACAGCCTCAGCGGGCCCGGCAGGAACAAACCTGCCGGTCGCGGTGCGGCTACGCGTCGAGTCGCGCGGCCGTATCGGCGAGTGGTTCAACTGGCTGCACGTGTCCCCACCGGCGCTGCGCCTGACGGCGGAGCGTTCCGGACTGACGATTGTGCGCGAACCCCTGTGCGACGCCGGCGGTGAATACGGTGCGGTCCTAAGGCGCGCTCCGCGCGCCGGCGAGTGGAAGGAGGCCGGAGCTTGCTACCCGAGCTGACCCGGATCGGGCCGATCACGGTGTATAGTTACGGCACCATGATTGCGCTGGCCGTGTTGGTAGCGCTGTTCCTGGTGTGGCGCCAGGCGCCCCGGGAGGGTGTCGATCCCAACGTCACCGTGGACCTGATGCTGGCCGTCGTGCTTGCCGGGCTGGTCGGCTCGCGGCTGGTGTATGTGCTGCTCAACTGGCGCGATTACGCAGCCACCCCCTGGTCGATCATCGGCGTCGGCGGCTGGGAGCGGCAAGGCCTGACGATTCACGGCGGCCTGCTAGGCGGAGTGGCGGCAGGCTGGATTATGGCGCGCCGGCTCAGGTTAAGGTTCTGGATGCTCGCCGACCTATACGCAAGGGCCCTGGCGATCGCCCTCGGGATCGGCCGGATCGGCTGCCTGCTTGCGGGTTGCTGCTTCGGCCGGCTCACCGGCGGCGATTGGGGCTGCACGACTGTTTACGCCCCGGGGCTCCGGCATCCGAGCCAGCTCTACGAAACCTTCCTCCTAACCCTCCTCTTCATCTACCTCTCCTGGCGCATGGGCAAGCCGCGTCGCCTGGGGCAGCTGTTTGGGCTGTTTGTCGCAGGATATGGTATCGCGAGGTTCCTTGCGGAGTTCTTCCGGGAAGGAGAACGCGTTGCGGCGGGCCTCACTCTTGGCCAACTGGTCAGCCTGGGACTGCTCTTACTGGGCGCCGCGATATGGTATCTGAGGCGGAACAGCATGCCGGTTGGTGAGCCGGGCGGACCAGTTGAGCCTAAAGTGGAGCGCCCGGGACCGGGATAAACGGGATAGCAAGGCGAGTTCATCCCGGCTCGCGGTTAGGGAGGTCTCCATGCGATTCAGCGAACTGCTGCAGAAGGCCGTCGAGGCGGGCGCGTCAGACGTCATCGTGACAGTCGGCAGTTCCCCTGTCCTCCGCCGTAACGGTGAACTTGTCAGGTGCGACGGCACGGCACTCGGCCCCGGGGACACCGAGCTTCTGCTGCACCAGCTTCTTAACGAAGAACAACGCCGGAGGTTCGACCAGGAAGGCGAGATCAACGTCTCGTACAGCATCTTCGGCACCGGACGGTTCCGGGTCAGCGGCTTCCGTCAGAGGGGTACTGTGGGGATCGTCGCCCGGGTCATCCCGAGCATCCTCCGCACAGGCGTCCAGTTGGGCATCCCGGATCCCGTCCTGCGGTTCGGCCTGGCGCAGGGTGGGTTGGTCCTGGTGGCAGGTCCGCCGGGAAGCGGCCGGACGACTACTATCGCGGCGATGATCGACATGATCAACACGCAGCGCGCCGTGCACATCGTCTCCCTTGAGGATCCGGTGGAGTACCTGTTCCGGCACAGGCTGGGCGTCGTTCACCAGCGGGAGATCGGCACCGACACGGCTAGTTTCGGCTCCGGCCTGGCCTCTGCGATGCTGCAGGCAGCCGACGTCGTAGCGATCAGCGACCTCCAGCCCGAAGTGATCCCGGCCGTGTTCGAGGCGGCGTCAGGCCGCATCCTGATCATTGCCGCGGTCGTTGCGCGCAGTATCCGTGAGGCGCTCGCGGGCATCGTCAACCGGTTTCCGGTGCACGCTCAGGAGCAGGCGGCCTATCGCCTGGCGTGGGTACTGCGGGGCGCGAGTTGCCAGCAACTGCTGAGGCGCTCCGGCGGCGAGGGTTCCGTGCCGGCGTTCGAGGTCCTCACCGTCGGCCAGGATGCCAGGCAGGCAATCCTCGGCGCGCAGTGGGACCGGATCGCGAAGCTCCTGGACGAAGGCGCAGAGCCCGGGTCCACCTGCATGCACGACAGTCTCGTCAAGCTCCTTGCGGCAGGGGAGATCGACCACGCCCAGTACTCCGAAGCGATGCCGCTGATGTAGCCCCGCTCCTGGCCGGCAAGGCCGCGCTCCTGCGTGGCTGCGCGCAGAAGGCTGCGAGCCACCGTAGTTGCGGCTTTTGGCGCCGGCACGTACAATCAAGGCCGTAAGGCAAGGGAGCGAGGTTCGTGACTGCCTGGCGCCGCCTGCTCACCCCATACGACCTGGCCCTAGGCCTGCTGATACTCGTGACAGGCGTTTTGAGCGTTCAATGGGTCGCGGCCGCCGGCGCTGCGGACGCGGGCACCCTGCGCGTGGAGGTCGACGGCCGCACGGTCAAGGAGGTTACTTTCCGATCCTCCGACCCAACCCGCCTGATCGTCGTGGACGCGCCCCGCGGCCAAATCACGGTCGAACTCACCGGAGGCAGGGCGCGGATCCTACCCCTGCCCGCTGACGTCTGCCCGCTCGGCGTCTGCTGGCATTCCGGCTGGACGAGTCATCCCGCGAAGGCGATTGTGTGCCTCCCAAACCGTCTCGTGTTGCGCATTTTCCGGGCGAGCGGCAAAGTCGACGGGGTGACGCGCTAGACACCCAGTCCAAGCCGACCGCTCGCGGGCCGGACGCCCCCCGGCGGTCCGGTTCTTGAAAGGTGGAACCCCGGTGGACCTCAATCTGGAGTGGCTTGCCCGGGAGTTTGCGGGCGACGGATATATCTGTGGAATGGACGTGTTGTTGCCCGTCTACCTCTCCCTCCGGCTGAAGAAGCCGCTCCTGATCGAAGGCGCGCCCGGCGTCGGCAAGACCGAGATCGCCAAGGTCCTCTCGCGAGTGCTGGGCTCCGAGCTAATCCGCCTGCAGTGCTACGAGGGCCTCGACGAGAACAAGGCCCTCTACGAATGGAACTACCAGCGCCAACTGCTTCGCATCCAGATGGGCAGGGTTAGTGACCCGGCAGGCGTGGCGCATGGCGGCGGTGAACAGGCCGGCGAACGTGAGCTGTTCTCCGAGGAATACCTTCTGATGCGACCGCTGTTGCGCGCCATCCGCAGCAGTAGCCGTCCTGTGCTGCTGATCGACGAGGTCGACAAAGTTGACGAGGCCTTTGAGGCCTTCCTGTTTGAATTGCTGTCGGACTTTCAGGTTTCCATTCCCGAACTCGGTACGCTCACGGCCCGGCACATCCCGGTTGTCGTACTGACCAGCAACAGCGAGCGCGACCTGTCCGACGGGCTCAAGCGCCGCTGCGTGTACCTTTACATCGACTTCCCGACGCCGGAGCGCGAAGTGGAGATCATCCTCGCCCGCTCGCCGGAGGTGCCGGTCGCCCTGGCCATGGAGATCGCCCGCGCGATGTATTTCCTCCGTACCCACCTTGACCTGCGCAAGAAACCGTCCATCGCCGAGACGCTGGATTGGGCGCGTGCCCTGCTTTCTCTGGGCGCGGGCAGTCTCGACGCCGACGTGGTCGGCAACACGGCAGGCCTTTTCCTGAAGAACCGCGATGACCTTCAGGCCTTGACAAGGGAGTTGGACAACCACGGCGTCGACAGGCTCCTGCGGGGCTGACCGGACCGGCGAGGCCCGGCGGGCGGGCCGCGACCTGGCCCTGCGCCTGGCACGTTTCGCCGGCGGACTGCGCGCCGCCGGCATACCGGTCGGGAGCGGCGAGGTGCTTGACGCGCTGGACGCTCTCCGCGCGGTCGATCCCCTGGATCGCGTTCAGGCCAGGCTTGCCCTCTCGGCGACGCTCGCCAAGGACGAACGGTCGCGAGAGGTTCTCGACCGCCTGTTCGAAGAGTTTTTCGTCCCCCCGGAATGTGACGCCGCGCGCCTTTCCGCCAAGGCCGAACGCGAGCGCGATGCCCTACGCCGGGTTTTGGCCGGGCGCGGCGAACTGACCTTCATGGACCACCCGCTCGACCTCTCCCCGGAGCAGCTTGCGACCTACGCCAACCTCTCTGCTGCCCAGCGGGAACGATTGCGCGAGTTTCTGGCGCGCTCCGGCGACCGGAACGAAAGCGCCCTCGACTCGTCCCTGCTGCCGCTCGTCGAACATGTCGTCCGTGAGCATCTCGACCGGTGGCGCCGGCAGATGGCCCTGGCCCGCCGCGCCCCCGGACCCCGCGGGGACGAAGGTATCGACGAGCCGCTCCGCGGCCTTATGGCGGGCTCGGGAGTCGGCGACGACCCGCTCTTAGAGCTGGACATGCAGCAGATCCCGGCGCAGGAGATGGGCAGAGCGATGGCCCTGATCCGCCGTCTGGCCAAGCGGCTGGCCGCAAGGATAATGCGCCGATACCGGGCCGCCCGGCGCGACGAGCGCATCGACTTCCGCCGCACCATCCGCGCCAACTACCGCTACGGCGGGACGTTGATGGCTCTGCGGTACCGGGCGCGCCGCGTGCGCAAACCCCGGATCGTGCTGATCTGTGACGTTTCCGGTTCGATGTCCCGGTATTCGGCTTTTACGCTCTTCTTTGCGCACGGCCTGTCAAAAGTGGTTTCTGATCTGCGGGCCTTCGTGTTCTCTGAGGACCTGGAAGATATCACCGCGCAGCTCCGCTCGCTTGGGTCCGGGCCGGATTCAATGCACGGGCTTGCCAAGGGGAGCACGGTCTGGGGGAAGGGGACCAATCTCGGGCTCGCTTTGCGGCGGTTCGTTGACGAACACGGGCGCCTGCTGACCGGCGACGCGGTGTTGCTTCTGGTCAGTGACACCAAAACTCTGGCCGCCGCCGAGGCCGCATCGATCCTCGGCCGGATGCGCGCGCGGGTTCAGGGCGTCATCTGGCTGAACACCGTGCCCAGGGACCAGTGGGACGACCTGCCTGCAGTGCCGCTGCTGCGGGAGCACGCGGAGATGTACGAATGCAATTCCCTGGCGGACCTTCAGGGCGTACTACGGCGCGTTATCCTCGGCGGCCCTTGGGCGGCTCGGCCGCAGCGTCCTTAGTCGCTTCCCGGCCGGCTGCCCTGACACCGTCCGTGGCCAACCTCGGTCTCCTGCGCGGCGGCGCCAAGAACAGCCTCGGCGACCGACGCCCCGACCAGCCGCTCCAGGTCTGCCGTCCCAAGTGCAGCTTCGTGGGCGAGTTCGAGGAACACCGCCTCGGTCCCGGGCTCGCAGAGGCGGATGTCGAACAAGTGGCCGTGGCGCGCGGCAAGGTCGTCCATGCGTCCGCGGAAGCCGAGCCATTCCGCCCCCACCAGCTTGTCTGCGAAGAAGACGGTCTTCTCCTCGAGCGTCCGCGGCGGCGGGCCGAACAGGACGGAGCCGATCAAGTGGCGTTCGACCGCGTCCGCCAGCTCGGCGTAGGGGCTGCCGAGCAAACGCAGCAGCCGGGCGCCCAGCCGGCCATGGTCGAGACGCGCTGCGCAGTCCCGGTCAACACCCAAGAGCTCCGCGAGACGGTCGGGCGCAAGGCGGGCTTTGCCGACGTCGTGCAGCCATGCGGCCGCGATGCAGAAACCCGCGTCGGCTCCGCACAGGACGGCCAAGCGGCCTGCCGCAGCCGAAACCTGTCGTAGATGTGCGACCAGGTGGCCCGGCGCCGCTAGCTCGGCGAGAAGGTCAAGGCATAGCTCCGGGGCAGGATGGACCATCAGGCTTCAAGCCTCCATGTGCATTTACTCACCAGTATACACAGATGATGCTTGACGGAAGGGCCGGGATGCCGCTTGACTGGCAAAGCGATCGCGGGGACAGCGGCAAAGCAGGACGAACGGGGGCTTGAGGCCGAATTAACCCTGAGGGGAGGAGTATGCGGGAGATCAACGTAGGCGTAATCGAGGCTGCGGTGCGCGATGCGTGTATCGAGGCCTGTTACCGGTTGCCGGACGACGTCCGGCAGGCGTTGCAGCGCGCGGCCGACCGTGAGACGTCGCCGGGTGCAAAGGAGATCCTCGGCCTCCTTATCCAGAACGCGGCCGCGGCAGCGGAATGCGACATTGCGCTGTGCCAGGATACGGGTATGGCAGTAGTGCTGCTGGAGATCGGGCAGGATGTGCACCTCGTTGGCGGCGATCTGGCCGCCGCAATCAACTCCGGTGTCGCAAGGGGATACCAGGACGGTTATCTCCGCAAGTCCGTCGTCGGTGACCCGATCACCCGCGTCAACACCAGCGACAACACCCCTGCCGTGATCCACACGGAGATCGTCCCGGGGACTGCGGTGATTCTGCGGGTGGCGGCCAAGGGTTTCGGTTCGGAAAACATGGGCGGCCTGACAATGCTGACCCCGGCGGACGGACCCGCCGGGGTTCGCTGTTTTGTGGCTGGCCTGGTCGAGCGCGCAGGGGCCAACCCGTGCCCGCCGCTCGTCGTGGGCGTCGGCCTGGGCGGCACCATGGAGAAGGCTGCGATGCTGGCCAAAGTGGCCCTGTTCCGGCCGGTCGGCGAGCCCAATCCGGAGCCGCATCTTGCTCAGTTGGAGCGGGACCTGCTCGCTGATGTCCAGGCAACCGGCGTGGGTCCTGCCGGGCTGGGCGGCGATACCACGGCCCTGGCGGTCCATGTCGAGGCCTACGCTACACACATCACCTCGCTGCCGGTCGCGGTTAACCTCAGTTGCCACGCCCTGCGGCGCGCCACGCGGGTGATCTAGATGGCTGAGCATTCCGCGGTCCAGCCCGTCGAACTGGCGACACCCCTTGACCCGCGGGTGCTGGAGGGGTTGCCGGCCGGCCGGCGCGTGCTCCTGAGCGGCGTGATCTACACGGCGCGGGACGCGGCGCACCGGCGGATGGTCGAGCAACTACAGCGTGGCGAAGGGCTGCCGTTTGACCCCCGGGGACAGGTCATCTACTATGTAGGGCCGTGCCCGGCCCGTCCCGGCTTGGCGATCGGCTCCGCAGGGCCGACGACCAGCTACCGCATGGACCCCTTCACACCGGCGTTGCTGGCCGAGGGCATCAAAGGCCTGATCGGCAAGGGGGCCCGTTCAGCGGCGGTGGTGGAAGCGATAAAGCAGCACAAGGCAGTGTACTTCCTGGCGCTCGGCGGCGCCGGGGCCCTGTTGTCGCGGTGCGTCAGGAAGGCCGAGGTTGTGGCCTATCCTGACCTCGGCACGGAGGCGGTCCGCCGCCTGGTGGTTGACCGGCTTCCGTTGATCGTCGGTGTCGACACAAAGGGCGACGACGCCTACGCCAAGGCCAGGCAGAAGTCCGGTCGCAGCGTCCGGCCCGGAGAGCAACGGCTCGCACGGCAAGGAGCAGACAGCATCGAGAGCAGACTACCAACGGAAGGCGAGGGCACAGAACAGTGACACTACGCGACGAAGCACTGACGCTGCACGAAAGCGGGCCCGGCAAGATTGAGATCATCTCCAAGGTGCCGCTCAGAGTCCGGGAAGACCTTAACCTGGCCTACACACCCGGCGTCGCCGAGCCGTGCAGAGAAATCCATCGTGACAGGGAACTGGTCTACAGGTACACAGCCAAGGGCAACCTGGTCGCCGTGGTATCCGACGGCACGGCGGTCCTCGGGCTGGGGGACATCGGCCCGGAAGCTGCGCTGCCGGTGATGGAGGGCAAGTCCCTGCTGTTCAAAGGGTTTGGCGGCGTGGACGCGTTCCCGGCCTGTATCGCGAGCAAGGAAGTAGACGCGATCGTCAATTTCGTCAAGCTCCTTGAGCCTACAGTCGGCGCGGTCAACCTGGAAGACATCTCCGCTCCCCGGTGCTTTGAGATCGAAGCCCGGCTCAAGCGCGAGACCTCGATCCCCATTTTCCACGACGACCAGCACGGCACGGCGATTGTCGTCCTCGCCGCCGTGCTCAACGGGCTGCGCGTGACGGGCAAAGACATCAGCGGCTGCCGGTTTGTGGTCAACGGCGCCGGCGCTGCCGGCATGTCGACGAGCCTGTTGCTGATGGATATGGGCGCGGCGGACGTGACGCTATGCGACCGGACGGGCGCGATCTACAAAGGGCGCGCCCAGGGCATGAATTCGTACAAGGAAACCATCGCCGCCCGCACCAACAAGCGGATGGCCAAGACTCTGGCCGAAGCCATGAATGGCGCGGACTGCGTCATCGGGCTCTCGGCCCCGGGCGCTGTGACCGGGGCGATGGTCCGGTCGATGAACGAAAGGGCGATCGTCCTGGCGATGGCCAACCCGGTCCCGGAGATATTTCCCGACGAAGCGCTGGCGGCGGGAGCCGTTGTGGTCGGCACCGGGCGTTCCGACTTCCCCAACCAGGTCAACAACGTGTTGGCGTTCCCCGGCGTCCTGCGCGGGGCGCTCGACGCCCGGGCCAGCGATATCAACGAGGCGATGAAGATCGCCGCCGCCCGGGCCATCGCGGGCCTGGTGGCCGCCGATGAACTCGGGCCCGACCATATCATCCCCAACGCGTTTGACCGGCGGGTCGCACCTGCGGTCGCAGCCGCCGTTGCTCAGGCGGCGATGGATTCGGGTGTCGCCCGGGTGCCGGTCGACCCCAAGGCGGTTGCAGACCGGACGGCGGCAATGGTTGCAGCCGCGAACGCAAAATTCGGCAAGGACTAGACGGACTACATATCGCACGACCGCCGGAGCTCGCCAGCCCGGGCCGGCACACATCAGCCGGGCGTAGGACGAGCCCCGGTCTGTGATGAGCCAGTGCGGGAGGCAAGGACCTAGCCGACTGGAGGTGCCCTCGGGCAATGAAGCTGTATGAGTACATGGCCAAGGATGTCTTGGCGCGGGCAGGGGTCCGGACGCCGCGGGGCAGGCTGGTTTCGACACCGCAGCAGGCCGCCGACGCATGCGCTGAGCTGGGACCCGTGGTTCTCAAGGCTCAGGTGCTCGTGGGCGGCCGCGGCAAGGCTGGGGGCGTCAAGTTCGCCGACACGCCCGAGGAGGCTGCGAACGAGGCCTCCGCCTTGCTTGGCGCGACCATCCGGGACCTCTCCGTGGAGCGCCTGCTCTGCGAACAGAAACTTGACGTCTCAAATGAGTTCTATGCAGGCATCGCAGTCGACGGTGCGGCGCGCAAGCCGGTGCTGATCGTCTCCACCCAGGGCGGGATCAACATCGAGGACGTCGCCGAGAAGAGCATCGTCCGCAGGCACATCGGCCTGCCGTGGGGGTTGTTCGCGTTCACTACGCGGGAGGCCGTCAGACGGCTTGGCATCGAAGGCAAGGCGGCGGCATCCTTGGTGGATGTGATCCTACGTATGTATCGCGTCTTCCGGCGTCACGACGCCGAGCTCGTGGAGATCAACCCCCTGGCTTTGCTGGCGGACGACACCGTCGTCGCACTGGACGCAAAGCTCAATGTCGACGACGACGCGCTTTGGCGCCACCGGGACCTCCCGGTGGTCAGCGAGGAGACCGATCTCGAGCGCAAGGTTCGCGAACTCGGACTTGCGTACGTCGATCTCGACGGCGACATCGCCGTGATGGCCAACGGTGCGGGGATGGCGATGGCGACGCTGGATATCCTCCAGCGATACGGCGGCCGGCCGGCCAACTTCATGGACGCCGGCGGCGGGGTCGGCGAGGAGCAGACGGCAAAGGCCCTCGAGATGCTGCTCGCCAAGAAACCCAAAGCACTGCTGATCAACATCTTCGGCGGCATTACGCGCTGCGACGACGTCGCGAAGGCGATCATCCGGGTGAGGGACCGGCTTGGCTTAGGCGCCGCCGCCGGCGATGAGGCCGGCCCGGGCAGCGCTGTGCCGCTCGTTGTGCGCCTGGCCGGGACCAACGAGGCTGAGGGCCTGGCGATCCTGGAACGCGAGGGGATATCGACCTACCGGTCCATGGAGGAGGCGGCCGCACGGGCCGTCGCGCTGGCTGGAGGGGGGGCGGCCTAGATGGCGATCATCGTCGACGAGAAGACCAAGGTCTGCGTCCAGGGGATCACGGGCAAGCAGGGGGCATTTCACGTCCGGCGGATGCTCGATTACGGGACCCGCGTCGTCGCCGGCACGTCTCCCGGCCGCGGCGGCACCGAGGTCGAGGGCATACAGGTCTATGAGACCGTCGAGGAAACCGTCGACAAACGCGGCGCAACCGCCTCGGTGCTGTTCGTTCCGGCGGGGCACGCCAAGGACGCGGCGTTCGAAGCAATCGACGCCGGGGTTTCCGTGCTTGTGGTCATCACGGAGCACATCCCGGTCCACGACACGATGGAGATCCTCGCCTTCGCGGCCGAACACGGCACGAACGTGATCGGGCCGAACACCTTCGGCATCATCTCTCCCGGCAAGACCAAACTCGGCATCATGCCGGGCCGCATCTACACCCCCGGGCCTGTCGGGATCATCGCACGCAGCGGGACTCTGAGCTATGAGATCGCCCATCAGCTGACGCAGAACGGGCTCGGCCAATCAACTGTAGTCGGCCTTGGCGGCGACAGGGCCGCCGGCATGGATTTCGTATCGTGCCTCAAGCTGATGGAGCGCGATCCGGATACCAGAGCCGTCGTATTGGTTGGCGAGATCGGCGGGTGGGCGGAGGAAGAGGCGGCCGAGTTCATCAAAGGCATGACCAAGCCTGTCGTTGCGCATGTCGCCGGGCGGACCGCGCCGCCCGGCAAGCGGATGGGCCACGCCGGCGCAATCGTCGAAAGGGGCAGGGGCACCTACGCCGGCAAGGTCGAGGCCCTGCGGCGCGGCGGCGCGGCCATCGCCGAGCTGCCTTCGGAGCTGCCGGCTTTGGTTAAGGCGGCGATGGGCAAGGGGCAGGATTAGCGTAGCGAGGGAGTGCAGCCGTCCTGCGGAGCAGAACCCGGAAGCATTTGCGCTCTGGGGGCATAGGTTTCCAGGGGACCGATATCCCGGGAGCTTGTGCTGAGGCGTCGGCTCCGTCGGCCTGCCTCCCCCGCAGGTGTCCTTCGAGCAAAGCTGCAAAGGAGCTGGACCGGGAATTGAGATACCTGGCTCAGGGGTGGGACCGGATCGTCCGGTACCCGCTGCTGTTGATGGTGCCGCTGGTACTGCAGATCGCACTCTCGGCCCTCGGATTGGGAGCGGTGAACGTCATACTGGGCTGGGCGGCCGCAGGCGGGGCCGGCGCAGGCGGCGGTCTCGTGATGCTGGGTGTCTTCGTCGTGGCGTTCGGCGGGCCGGCGGTCGCAAGCGGGTACAATGCCATGGCGGCCAGGGCTGCGGCCAACGAAGAGGTCAGCCTGAGCGTGATGTTCGCCAACCTTGGCCGGTACTATGGCAGGATCATCGGCGGCGTCCTCTTGACCGCCCTCGCCTTGGGCGTCTTGGGTGCGATCGCCGGCCTTGATACCACCTGGCCCATGACCGCCCTCTCCATTCCGATCGCAGCGCTGACACATATCTGGCTCGCTGCTGTCGTTATCGACGACGCCGGCACGTTCGCGGCGATCGGCAAGGCGTGCCGCGAGGCGGTCCGGCGCATCGGCGATTACGGCCCGCTGCTTGTCGTGGCGATCCTGGCACACTTCGTGGTCCCGGCGTTGTTCGGGGGCGGGCAGACGACCGACTTCACGCACCCCCCGACCTTCCTTGGCAACCTCGGCTCCCTTTTGTCCTCACTCGTCACGACAGCCATCACGATGCTCGTCCGGGCAGGCACTTTCGTGGCGTACATCGAAGGCGGCGCGGCCGAGGGCGGAGACGGCAAGGGTAGCAGAGAGATCCGCACGGCACCGAATTGGCGGCCAACTGCTCACCAACCGGATCTTGCGGGAGATTACCACTGCCGCCGGGACGGAGGATCTCCTTGCCGCAGACATCCAGCACCTCCTCCCGCACCCGCCGCCGCCTTGCCTAATCCACGCTGCCCTTGGGAGCAATTTCGAAGATCGCTTCGATCTCGACCGGGATGCCGCCAGGCAACTGCTGCATGCCGACGGCCGACCGCGCGTGCCGTCCGGCATCGCCGAGCACCTTTACGAGCAGATCTGAGCAGCCGTTGATGACCTTGGGGTGGTCCACGAAGTCCTCCGTGCAGTTGACCATGCCGAATACCTTGACCGCGCGTTTGATGCGTGAGAGGTCGCCTTCGAGCACGTGCTTGGCCGCTGCCAGCAACTGCAGGCAGACGTGGCCTGCAGCCTCATAGCCTTGCTCCAGCGTGAACTCACGGCCGACCTTGCCGCGCCAGGTTTGCTGGCCGGGCCGGTGGGGGCCCGCCCCGGATAGGTACAGCATATTGTCGACGACGACCCCTTTGACGTAGTTGCCGACGGGGCTGCTCATCTCCGGGAGTTCCAGGCCGAGTTCAGACAGGCGGGCTTCGATGTATGCGCCGGGGTTGCTTCCCATACTACCGCTCCTCTCCACGGTGTCCCGTCCGGGATGGGCCCGGACCGGAATAGTATCCAGCCCACATTTCGCAGACACTATGCGGCGGACCTGCCGGGCAGGCAAACCCGACCGCGGCGGCGAATCAACGGCCCTTAGTCCCGTCTAGGCTCGTCCCAAGGAGGGTCACACAAGATGCGCAAGATACGCGTGCTGGTTGCCAAGCCCGGCCTCGACGGCCACGATCGCGGCGCCAAGGTGGTCGCCCGGGCGCTGCGCGACGCCGGCATGGAGGTCATCTACACCGGTCTGCACCAGACCCCCGAGCAAATCGCCAACGCCGCCCTGCAGGAAGACGTCGATGTCGTCGCCATGAGCATCCTTTCGGGCGCGCACAACACGCTCGTCCCCAAGACCATCAAACTGATGCGCGACATGGGCCTCGACGACGTCAGCGTGCGGGTCGGCGGCATCGGCCCCGACGACGACGTGCCGGGCCTGCTGGAGGCCGGAGTGGCGAAGGTCTTCGGGCCTGGCTCGACGCTTGAATCCATCGTCAGCACCACCCAGGAAAGTGTCCGCCGGACCCTCGCCTAGCAGCGGAGACGGTTTCCGTGATCGGCAACTGGCGGGGCTTGTCGCGTCTGCTCTCGCCGGCGACCGCCGTGCATTGTCGCGCCTGATCAGCGTCGCGGAGAACGGCTCCCCCGACCTGCCTGCGATCCAGGCCCGGATCTACCCTTTGACCGGCCGCGCGCGCCTGTTGGGTGTAACGGGACCACCTGGCGTCGGTAAGAGCACCCTGGTCAACCGCCTCATTGGGACATTCCGCTCGGGCGCAAACTCGCTCGTCGGCGTGGTCGCCGTCGATCCCACCAGCCCGTTTACGGGCGGGGCGATCCTCGGCGATCGCGTCAGGATGCAGGAGCGGTCTCTTGATCCGGGCGTGTTCATCCGCAGCCTGGCTACGCGCGGCCATCTCGGCGGGTTGAGCCTCGCCACCCGCGACGTCGTCCGCCTGATGGACGCCGCGGGGTACGAGACAATCCTCGTAGAAACCGTCGGCACCGGCCAGTCTGAGGTTGACATCATGGACCTGGCCCACACAGTCATCGTCGTCCTCGCTCCCGGCGCGGGCGACGATGTCCAGGCTCAGAAGGCCGGTATCCTTGAGATTGCCGACGTCCTTGTCGTCAACAAGGCCGACCGCGAAGGCGCCGACCAACTTGTCGGGCAGCTCCAGGGGATGTTGGACCTTGCCCGCGACAAGGCCTGGCGGCCGCCCGTGGTGCGGTGCGTAGCCGCCGACGGGCAGGGGATCGACGAACTTGCCGCCGCCTGCGAGCAACACCAGGAATGGCTCCAGGCCGACGATCGCCTCGCCCGAAGGTTGACCCGGCGAACTGCCCACGAACTAGCCCAACTGGCAGGGCATCTCGCCGCCGAACGGGCTTTGGCGGTCGCACGCGAGCTTGGCCTGTGGGACGGACTCGTCAGGGATGTCGCCGAGCGGCGGCTTGATCCCTATGCCGCAGCGCGTCGCCTCTTGGCGGAGTGCCCGCCGCGCGGCGAGGAAGGCTCAGAAGGTCTTAAGCCAGGTGTTGAGCCCACGGAATAGGCGCATCACCAGCCCGCCAGGTGAGGGCAGGGACAGCTCGACGGTAAGCTCCACCGCGATGACCAGGGCGATGATCCACAGGAGAGCGACGGCCCAGGCTTCCTTCTTCGAACCTGCTGCGTAGAGCCGCCGGACCTGCCAGGCGCTGAGTACGAGGGTCGTCACAACGAAGGCGAAGGTGTTCATCCTATCCGCCGTGTCCTGTCGCAGCCGGACCGCCCGGCTGCTTTTGTCTTAGCAGTCCTGTGCTGATGATGCTGACCTCGCTCCACACCTCAAAGCGGGCCTCCCTGAGGGCCTCGCGCCAGCCTGCGTACCCGGAGAGGTACGCCTCCCACTGCCGTGGATGCCAGCGCGAAAGGTACAGCCCGAAACCGACCGGGTCCGCGCCCAACTCAAGGACCGCAAAGCCGATGCTGCTTTGGATCTCGTCCTCGATGTAGCCGGCGATCAGGTCCTCGATCACCAGGGCGCCGGCCGGTGAGGTCATCTCCAGTGTTGTCGGGATCGCGGCAAGGTCCACTTGTACCGTCGGCCGCCGTCTCCAAAGACCGGTTTCCCGTCCTCGGCGAAGCTGATGCCGAAGTCGACGTATGGGTCCTGACCACGATCTCCTCGTTGCGCCGGGCGTTACGGCGAAGGACACCACACGCCCTCGACGGCGCCCATCAGCCACCCCAATCCCAGGGCTTCCTCGTCCTCAAGGAAACCGGCGAATTGTCGTCCCGGTAAATGGCCGAACCAGTCAACAGCCGATCGGCGGACCGTCTTCTTCCTTGGCGCCCTCGCTGCCCTGATCTTCGCCGTCCCTGCCGCCTACTGCGGCACCGCCTCCTCGCGCCGGCACAGCGACTGCTTCATCACGCGCCGACTTGCCTTGTTCCTGTGCTCGACCGAGGGTGGGGGACGAGATCACCGGCAGCATCGGGTCGATCCCCTCGCTCGCGAGATCCCGCAGGCCGTTGAGCGTCATGCGTTGGGCGTTGGCCCCGATCCGGCTGAAGCCGGCCAGCATGCCGGCATACTGCTCCGAATGCCGCGACGAAGTCATCGCCGATGACAGCACAGCTTGCGCGTTGCCGGGCACGGTCACCAGATAGACGTGACGGCGCACATCATAGTTCTGGGCAAGCGAGTCCACACTTCGGACGCCATGCTCTGCAAGGCGCTCCGCCGATGAAGATAGCATTCAGGCTGGCGAAGGACACATCCCCCGGCCGTCCACCGCATGTTCCGGCACGGCCTCGGAGATACTGGTCCTCGCGCGGAGAGGACGGTGCGGGTGGCTTCGGCTCGGCCGCCGCCGGCTGCGAGGCCCAGTACTCCGGCGCTGGACCCGCAACATGCCGTCCTCCTCGAGGTCGATGAGCTGCGAGAACGTGAATCTGCTCATCGATCTCGCGCCTATCCCAGCAGCCGGGCAGGAGAACTGCAAACAACCCCGAGGAGGACGAGATTGCGGCCACGATCCGGCGACTTCAACCATGCGCCCGGCCCTGCGCAGTATTACGGCAAGCAGGAGCAGGACTACCTGGTGGATGTAGTTGGCGGCCAGCGCGAACCTCGGGCCACCCATCGCTGATCATCTCCGCCAGCGCCTGGAAGCCCGGTGATCCACGAACCCATCAGGCCCGCGATAGCCGCCATGGCAGGACGTAGCACGCCTGTGCGCGTACCCGCCACCGAGCGCCAGCCCCTCGGCAGCAAGGGCGACGAACAGCGCAACCTTGAGCGTCAGCGCGAGCAACCACGGGCCGATGACCAGAACTCGAGGTGCCTGATCTCTCTTGTTGCCTGCACCATCCGCGCGGCCGTGAGCGTAGGCATTGTCAGCCTGACGGTTTCGGGCGGGGATACCAGGCCGATGACAGTGATCACGTTCAGTGCGAGCGCCAAACCGATCACGCACGAGGCCATTACCCCCGAACGCAGGGCCTGTCTTGGATTTCGCATGTGAGGAATGAGAAACGCGAGGGTCATCCCCGCCTCGCTTCGCATCGCCATTGCTGTCCCGGCCCCGTGGAGAACGGGCCGCCAACCCCTGTGCAGAATCGGCAGCACGTAGCCGTAGTCAACGTTCCCCGATGCCCCAATCCAAACCCACGCGAGAACGAGCAGGAGCGCAGGCAGCATCAACTGCGCCAGCCGTCCGAACGACTCGTGTCCCAGCCACGCAAGGTACGCCGCCGTCAGAGTGGATAGCATGACGAACACCACGAGCGGCGTGAGCGGCATGAATACCGCCCCGACTACTTTGGTTATCTCCTGGTCGGCCGTCGCCGCGAGAAACAGCAGCAGGAACACGAAGAAGAGCGACACGGCGCGGCCGAGAACCGGCCCGAGCAGCCGGGGAAGGTACTCATACGGACTGGTCCAATCAAAACGTTGGGCCAGCAGGTAGATGACGACGATCTGGAGGATCGACGGCAGCGTCGCGACGGCGGGCGAGAGGTAAGAGTCGTTGCCTGCCACGGCCGCCGACCTTCCGGGCAGGACGAAAATCGTAACCGCCAGAACCACGCCGATCTGGATCAGCGTCGTCTGGCCCGAGCTGATCTTGCCCCCCGTGGTGCTGGTCCCCGGTAAGCCAAAAAGGCTCATTTGCGTCCCTCGCCGTCTTCTCCTGGTTTCGTTTTTGAAGGCGCGTTAGGCTGCCTGCGGCCGGGCTGCAGCCCGGCAGCTGCCCTGTTTGGCCGCCCCGAGCCCAGTTCCGCGGGCCGTTCGTTCATCCCCCACCGAGGGGCGCGGATGAGGAGGTCGCGCTTCCAGGTGGCGACGTTGAACGGGGCCACTCCCGACAAGTACGGGACCCCGAACGACGTCAGCGACGTAAGGTGGGCTATGAGGACGATCGCCCCCATGGTCAGGCCGAACACCCCGAGACTGCCTGCCAAGACGATAAGGGGAAACCGCAACAGCCGTATTCCGAAGGTCAGGAAGTAGGAGGGTAGGGCCAGCGAGCAGATCGCCGATAGTGCAACCACGATAACCGTCGCCGGCGAAACCAGGCCCGCCGAGACGGTGGCATCGCCGAGCACCAGCGCCCCGACAATGCTGGTCGCCTGGCCGATCGGCCTGGGCAGGCGCACCCCTGCCTCGCGCAGGATTTCAAAGGCGGTTTCCAGGATGAGCGCCTCGACCAGCGAGCCGAAGGGCACCCCTCGTTTGGCCAGCACCAGGCGTTCGAGCAGCTGGGTCGGCAGGATCTCGGGCTGGAAGGTTGTCGCCGCGACGAACGTCGCCGTGCCGAATAAGGCGATTGCCAGGCACACGATTCGGAGCAAACGGATCGCCGTTGCGACGGGCGGCTTTGAAAAGTGATCCTCCGCGGCCTGCATCAGGCTGACCATTGTAGTCGGTACGAGCAGTGCGAACGGGGTGGTGTCCAACATGATCGCCACCTCGCCCTCCAGCAGGCCCGCGGAGATACGGTCGGGGTATTCCGTTGCTCGAACCAGCGGGAAGAACGTCCACGGGTCGTCCTGGATCAGTTCCTCCACGTATTGGCTTTCCAGGACCGCGTCGATGGAGATGCGATTGAGCCGGCGGCGTACCTCTCGCAGGACCTGTTCGTTGGCCAGCCCCTCGATGTACGCAACCACGACGTCCGTGCGGCTGTAGTCGCCGAGCACGGCCCTCTCCAGGCGCAACAGCGGCGTCTTGAGCCGCCGCCGGAGGAGCGCGGTGTTGTCCTTGATCGTCTCCGTGAACCCCTCGCGCGGGCCCCGCACGGACACCTCGGTCGACGGCTCCTCGACGCCGCGGCTCTTCCAGCCGCGGGTGTCCATGATGATCGCGGCCGTCTCGCCTTCAACAAACAGGGCAGTCTCACCGCAAACCAGGCGGTCGGAGATCTCCGCGAGGTCTGAACTCAGGCGTTGCTCACCGAAGCCGATGACCTTGCTCTGCAGTTCGCTGAGCCTTGTCGTGCCGCCGGTCTCGGCCACAGCTCCCAGCTTGCGCGCCTCAAGCGTGAGCGGGAGGATGGCAAAGCGTTGGATGCCCTCCTTGTCGACCAGCCCGTCGACGTATACAAGCAGGGCCCGGACGCCTTCGCGGCCCAGGCTCAGATCGCGAAAGACGATATCGAACGACCCGCCGAACGCCTCCCGGAGGAACTCGCGGTTGGCGTCGATCTCCGGCAGGACGGAGGTTCGCCTGAACGAAGGCGGCAGCTGGCGAAGCTCATCCGGTGAGGCCATATGGCCGCCGGGCGCGAAAGCTTCGTCGAATTGCGGACCCGCGCGCTTCCGCCGCGACCGGCCGAACACCCGCTGCAAAAACGTCGGCTGCGGGGGTTCCTCTGGCTTGCCTGCGTCGCCCTGGACTGATCCGGGCGGCGGTGCGGTGCCTTCGGTCTCGTGTTGGACAAGCGGCGGGGGCAGCCTACGCTTTCGGACGCCGTCCCTGCCTCCGTGCGGCTGTTGCTCTTGGGGTTGTCCGCGGTCCTGACCGCGAGTACCATCGGATGTGGGCATCTGATCACCAAAAGTTAGTCTCCTTTCTAGGATGGGCGAGTATTCCGGGGAAGAACGTGGAGGAATCACGCAATGCAGTTCGCGGGATCGATCGATGAAGTCCGGGCCGCGGTGGCTGAGGCGAGGCGGCACGGATTGGCCGTCGGCCTGGTGCCGACGATGGGTTTTCTGCACGAAGGGCACACCGCCCTGATCCAGCGCGCCGCCGCTGAGTGCGGCTTCGTCGTTGTGAGTGTTTTCGTCAACCCGACGCAGTTCGGGCCCAGCGAGGATTTTGCCGCATATCCCCGCGACCTTCAGCGCGACCTCCGCACCTGCGAGGCGGCCGGTGCGTCACTGGTCTTCGCTCCGGCGGCGGAGGAGGTCTACCCGGCGGGATTCTGCACCCATGTCGAAGTCGAGGGATTGAGCGACGTGCTCTGCGGCGCGTCACGTCCGGGCCACTTCCGCGGGGTTGCAACCGTCGTCGCCAAGCTCTTCAACATCGTCGGGCCCGACCGAGCCTACTTCGGGCAGAAGGACTACCAGCAGGCGCTGGTCCTGCGGCGGATGGCCGCGGACCTCGACATGCCGGTAAAGCTGGTCGTTGTCCCGACGGTGCGCCATGCCGACGGCCTCGCAATGAGTTCGCGCAACACCTACCTCTCCCCGGCGGAGCGCACCGCAGCAACCGTCCTGTTCCAAGCCATTGAAGCAGCACGCCGCGAACTCGCAGCCGGCGGCCGCGACGCCGCGATCCTAGAGAGCAGGCTTCTGGCCGTCGTCTCCGCCGAGCCGCTCGCCAGAATCGACTACCTCACGGTCGCCGATCCCCAGACCCTCGCCCCTCTCGCCGGCCACCTCCGCGACGGCGTCATCCTCATCGCCATGGCTGTATTCATCGGGCGCACGCGGCTCATCGACAACGCTCTGCTCAGCGTGCCTGGCGGCCTGAATGTTGACGTCGAGGGCCGTCCAGGTCAGGTAGCCGCAGATCACAATCACGGCTGCGCCGGCAGGACGTCCCGAGACGATCGATGAAACCAAGCCCACGGCGCACCCGGCGAGAATCGCCACGCCGATGGCGACCATCGCGCGCGCACGCCGCCTGGGTTGTCCCGGCGAGACCGCCATCAGGGCACCTCCGGTTGGCAGTATGCCCCAAAATGCCGGATAGCTTGGGCGAAACATGACCACCCGGATGCCGTAATACCGGAAACAACCCGCAAGTGGACTTCATTCTGCGCGAGGAGGTTGCCGATTGACGTTCGTCATGCTCGGGCTGGTCAACGTCCGCCGCAATCTCGGGCGTTCGGTCCTGGCAATCGTCAGCATGGCAGTCGCCTCTCTCGTTGTGACGTCTCTTCTTTCGCTGGCCCCCTCGGCTCACACCGCCGAATTCCTGGCGCAGCGTTTTCTGTTCGGCGGCGACATCGTGGTGACGGGCATGCAGGTGATTAACAGCGCCGCCGACCTCGACCCCAATGGCGCACCGGAGGGGAGCTGGCGTGTGGACCGCCTCCCGCTGGATGCCGCGGGGCTGTTCGGCGAGGCGGTGCCGTGGCCCTGGACCTACGGCCATCTCGCCCGTTCGGGGAGCCACGGGAGCCAGCACGCGCCGGGGACGACGCTCTCGGATGCGGATATCGAGGCGTTGGAGGCGGTACTGAGCGGACACTCCAGGGTCGCCGGCATCGCCCCGCTTTCCTACATGCCGGCGCTCGAGCAGGTTGCGGACGATGTATATGTGCGCAGCTACCTGATCGGCAGGGATCCCGCGCGCGATGCGGAGTGGTGGGGCGACGCATTGTCCGACCTGCTCCACGCAGGACGTTACCTGGAGGTGGCAGACAGCGGAAACGCCGCCGGCAATGCGCCAGCGACACCGCACCCGCCGGACGTCACCGCCGTGTGTGACTCAAGCCGGGGCCAGCGGGGCTACCCGATTCTGCTCGCCGGCAACACGGTAAGCCTCTCCGTACCGCGCGCCGGGGCGGGCACTGCCGCGGGTGGCGATAGCCAACTCCCAGGTGGGCACGTGGTCGCGTTCGACTACGCCGACCCGGTCCGGGTCAGCGCGAGCATCGCCGGCGTCCTGCGGACGGTTACCGCAGTTGAGTTGACCGACGGCGGGCCGGTCTACTCGTACTGGGGAACGGGAGCGCTCCTGGTGCCACAAGTGTCGCTGGACGCGATCGCGCGGCAAGCGGGTCTTGCGCGTGCGCCCGTCGCGGGTATCGCGGTCAAGGCCCGGGACCTCGTTCATATCGACCGGTTGGCTGCCGAGATCCGGGCAGCCTTGCCCCACGCCGTGGCCTTCTCCGTCCGCGAGCTTGAGCGCTCCCTGCAGTATACAGGCGCGACAACGCCTCTGAGCGGCGAGATGGCCGGGCCGCAGGTGGAGGGCAGTCTGGTTCCGCGCGGCCTCCCGCTGGACCTCAACTTCGTGTTCGCGGTGCTGGCCTTTACAATCGCGGCCCTGATCGTTGCCGCCAACCTGCTCGTCCTGCTGGCGGAACGGCGGCGTGAGATCAGCATCCTGCGGTCACTGGGCGCGCGGACCGGCGACATCGCCCTGATGGTCATCACCGAAGCGCTCGTGATCAGCCTGGCGGGATGTGTCCTCGGTTTCTGGCCGATCCGCCTGCTCGCGACGTTGACGCTGGTCGCCAACCGGCTGTCGATCGGCCGCATCGCCGCATTGACCTTCGGCGACTTCGGGCTCGTGGTGGGGATTGCACTGGGGCTGGCCGCCCTGTTCGGCCTCCTCCCGGCCATCGCTTCGACCCGTACCACATGCATGGAGGCACTGCGCAATGATTAGCCCCAATCTGCGCGCCGTCAACCTGACCAAGACTTACCATGTCAATGAGCTTGTCTGGGCGGTTCGCAACCTTTACCTTGACATCTATCCGCGCGACTTCGTGGTGTTGGCGGGCCCGTCCGGAAGCGGCAAGAGCACGCTTTTGCACCTTCTCGCGGGTCTCGACCGCCCGATCTACGGTGACGTCGTCCTCGAGGAAACCGCTACAGCCGGCTCGACGAAGACGGCGCTGCCCGGTTGCGGCGTAACCGGATCGGTTTCGTATACCAGTTCTTCAACCTGATCCCGTACCTCACCGCCGAGGACAACGTCGCGCTGCCGTTGCAGTTCGCCGGTCTGCCGCTGGCCGATGCCCGGAAGCGCGCCGCAGAACTGCTCGGACTCGTCGGCATGGCCGCGCGCCGGCGTCACGTGCCGTCGCAGCTCTCCGGCGGCGAGCAGCAACGAGTGGCTATCGCCCGTGCCTTGGCCAACGAGCCGGACTTCCTGATGGCCGACGAACCCACCGGAAACCTCGACAGCCAGCGCGCCACCGACATCGCGGACCTGTTCGGCGAGCTCAACTCTGAGCTGGGCAAGACGGTGATCGTGGTTTCCCACTCCGATGTGTTCGACCGCCAGGCCAATCGAGTGTTAAAGATGCTCGACGGCCGCTTGGTGGGTGACGAGCGGCGGTGACAGAACGACGCGTCCGCGTACACCAAGCCCTCGGTCTGCCGCGGCAGGTCCGCGTGCTGTGGCCGCTCTGCCGACGCCTGCTCGCGTCGGGCAGCCGGCGCAACGCGCTGATTATCGTCTTAGTAGCCCTGAGCCTGGTCTTTTACTCGCTTTACGCTTCCTTCCTGGACGTCACCTACCGTGAATCAGCCAAGATCCTCCGTCCCGCCGATCTACCGGCCGACATCGTGCTCTACGTTCCCCGTGGGGTCAAAGCGGCCGACCAGGACGCTGTTCGGGTCCTGCATTACCTCAGTCGGCGCGAATGGGGTGTTCTCGGCCAGGTAGCGACGGACTTCGGCGCGGTGCAGGCGTTATTCTCGCCTGCCGACGCCCCGCTGGCCCTGCCTGGCACCCTTGTTTCCGGCGACCACCCCCTCAGCGGCGAGTGCCTTCTGCCGTTGTCGCTGCAGGGTGTCCCCGGCGCTGAAATCGGCGCTCAGATGCGGCTGATCAGGCTTGCGGGCCCGGGAGCGCAAGGGCCCGGTGTAGAGGCGGCAGGTGCCGGTGGGTTTCCGGCGGCGGTAACGGTCGCCGGTTTCTATCAGCCGCGCGACCCTTGGTTTGATATGCCATACGTGGTTCTCGATGCTTCCGGGTACGCGGCGGCGGGCGACCCGTCGATAGCGTTCCTGTGGCTGCACCCGACCGGCGATTATCTTGCCAGGACCGTCAACTGGCTCAGAAGCAGGTTCGTACCTCTGGACCTGAGGGTCCCGTACGTTGCGCAGCGGGCGGAACTGCCCTTGATCATGACGGCGGGCCTCGCGTTCGATTGGGCGCGGGGCCTTGAGCGGGCCATATACTTCCCGGGCGGAGAAGCGATGTTTTTGCTGTACGTCTTCTTTGGGGTCGGGGTCTTCACGCTGATGCTGCTGGCGTTCCTTGACCGACGGCGCGAGTTGGCGGTCATGAAGACTCTCGGCCTGACCAGCGGCCAGGTCGCCACCCTGCTGTACATGGAAGTGCTTGCGGTCGCTGCGGTGGGATTGCTGGTGGGCGGAGGTCTTTTGGCCGCCGGCATCGGGCCGCTACGCACTCTGACAGGGCAGGATTACCGCGTGCCGGCGTGGATTCTGGGGAGTGGCGCCCTCTTCAGCCTTCTCGCACTGCTCTTGTCGGTTTGGTTGCCCATTGGGATGGCTCGGCTGGCGACGGTTGCCAACCTCTTGGGCGGGCAGCCGTTCCACCTGGCTGGCTACGAGCGACGCTGGTCGGACGGCGCCAAGGAGAACAGCGCCATGTCCCCCAAGCAGGGGCACGGGCCGCCGCCGGCCCAGGGGCGCCCGGCCTAGCACGATATGCCGGCGCCTGGCGGCAGGCGGGCAGATGCGGCAGCAAGCCACATCGCCCGCCGTATTGCCTACCTGCAGTGCGCCTACTCCGGGTTGATCCACTTGGGCCGCGCCAAGGGCGACCCGATGTCCCGGCCGCCGAACTGTTGCGCGACCTTGTTGCCTTCCACGAGGATCTGTACCTGGTCGACCTGCGGAAACGACGTCAGCGTCATTACCAGCGAGTCGAGCAGCAGCGACTGCTGGGCGGGCTCGAGGGTCAGGACCGTCGAGAATTCGCCGCTCAGGTTGACCATCGCCGTACGCCCCGACAGATCCACCCCGAGCACGTTGATGTTGGCGGGCAGGGTGGGGTGCAACTTGTAGTCGCCGACCGACTTGCCGACCTTGAGCTGCTCGACCGCCTGCTTGAGGAGGGCGATCGTGTCGGATGATGCAACCTCTACCTGGTCGGGGACGAGGTAGGCGCGGTTTCCACTGAAGATCGCATAGTACAGCGTCATCCGCCCCGCCGCGGTCTCCCAGGTCTGCGCCGGTATCGGTTCGTCGGCAGCCAGGCCATGGAACAGCGTGGTGGCAAGCTTTCCGCCCACCATGAACTGAACGCGCTTGACGGCAGAATAGTGGCTCACGGTGTTGACGAGCGATTCGAGCGCGGCAACTGACGCGCTACTGCCCCAGCCCGTGCTGGCCTGGACCACCTGTGTCGGGATGTCGATCCGCAGGGTGCCGTCTGTCCGGAGGTTGAGGTCGCGGATGGCCATCTCGATGAACGGCGAAACCAACCCGCTATCCGCAGCCGGCCCGCGGATCAACTCCGTCAACGTATCCTTGATCGGCGTCTTGCTGAGCGGGATCGAGCGCGTCACCGGCACTAGGAACATGACATCCCGGTCAGCGAAGTATAGGATTATTCGCGTGGTGCCCGCGGGCTGTTCGCTGTTGGCCGCACGGTAAACAATGTTGGTTGGCGGCTTGGTTCCTCCGGTCGTGTCCGGTTGCTTGGGTGTGACCGTGTCGGCCGGCCCGAGGCCGACGAGGTTCTTGACCGCCTTCCATGCGTTGTCGAGCAGGGTGTATACCGTCGCACTGGTGAGAACGAAGTATAACACCAGCATGACTGCTATCAGGAGGATCAGTCGCTTGGTCGATCGGCCCAACATAGATTTCACTCCTCCCGAGCGGGTGGACGTTTTGTCCCTACTAATAGATGAGCTAACCTGCGGCAATATGCCCTTCGCCCGGGGCACCGGGGGTGTAAGGCAATGAGCGGGACCGGCCATCCCCGGGCAGTCACCGCCGCCCTTGCGCAGGTTGCGGCTATCTCTCGCCTCTGCGCCCAGCGCAACCCGTGGCCGGGTTGGTCGGTTACCGATGCCCCGGCCATCCTGGCCATCGCCGGCGGCGGCAACATTGCGTTGGGTGTCGACGAGCCCCCGCCTGGGTTCAGGCCCGTCGAGGGCGCGGCGGAGTTCGGCTCTGGACGTGACGGTGGAGTCGGCTTTGGACGCGACGGCGGCGATGGCGGGAGCAGCGGTGGCGGTATCTGGTACCGCCCCGGCATTCTGCCCGTGGCGCCACTCGTGCAGGGCACGCTGGCTGGAGGGTATCGATCGATAGCGCTTGGCGAGAGGGTCTTCCCTGTGGTCTCCGTTGACGGCACGGGCAAGGACCCCCTGGTCAACCTGGGGATCATGGTGCGCAATCTCTTCCGTGCCGGGGTAGGGGCGCAATTGGCTGCGGACCTTGACGTGCGCGCCGGGTTTGGCGGCGATGACCTTGAGGAGTTGCTCGAAACCGCCGCGGACAGCCTTGGCGCGCAGACGGCCAGGGCTCGCCTGGCCGCGTTCCTGTTCGAGAGCCAAAAGGCGTTCGAGCGCTATCCGGAAACCTCCCTGATCAACAACGTCCTGGCCAACCTCGAGGGGAGGCTCCTGTACGGCCACGTTTCGGCCAACGGCTTTGCCGCCGACCTGGCAGACATCACCGGCGAGCCGCCCGCAAAGGCTCTGGCGAGGGCCTTCGCGCTCGCGCGACGCGAGCGGTACGGCGAGATGCCCGCGTCGCTGGTCGCCTACGAGCGCCGGATGGAGGTCTACGAAGGTTTGCCGCGCTATGTGGAGGTCAGCTTGTTCCAGCAGTTGGGCGAGCAGGCTGATGCACAATCCGAACTCGCCGTCCGCGCCCGGCGGCTGGTCGCAACGAGGCTGGGCCTGCTCACCCAACTCAACCAGCGCGGCTGGGGCGCTTCGCGGCGCCGGTTCTATCATTCGGGCATGGCCCTTGGGTTCTTGCTGGACGGGGTGGTGCCTGGATGGCCTGAGGATGTTGCCGCGCAGGCAATGCCACTCGACCGCATCCTGGAATCCGTCGTCCAGTTCGACGGCGGCAACGTCGACGAGCGCGTTCTTGAGACGGCGCGACAGTACTACGGCTACTTCGACCGGCTTGAGGACGAGCGGGCCTGGACGCGCGACATGGACGGCCGCCGCCGCCAGCTCCTCGAAGGGGTCCTCGAGGGAGCCGGTACACGCATCTCCGTGAACGTCTCGGCCGCCAGGTCGCCGAGCGCTCGACATGGTTTGATGCCAGCACCGTCGAACAGATCGGCGAATCCGTCCTCGTCCACATCCGCCCCGGCGTCTTCACCTATGGCGACGGCGGGACGTTCGTGGAATTCCGGGGCGTCTCAATGGTCGAGGACAAGCGAGCCAAACTCCTCCACACCAACCTGCCGGGCCCGGACCCGGTGTTGTTTGGCGACGACGAATCCCTGCCGCTGATCAAGGGAGTGGAGTTCACCGAAAGGCTCGATGTCGAACTGGGCGGGCTCAAGATCCACGCCCGGCGCGGCACGGTTCAGCGCGACGGACGGGTGCTCTTCATCACGCTGCTGGCGTAAAGGAAGGGCGGGACCGTGGCCGTCTCCGGTGTCGGCCCGAGGCCGCCTGCCGCGTGGTCCGGCAGCGACCAGGCAGGTTTCCCGGAAGGCTGGGAGAAACGTCCAAGTAGACCAGGGCCGAGGAGGTATGCCTCTGTGACACAGGACGTTGCGCCAGGCGCGCCGCGAGACGCCGAACCCGCCCTGCCCGTGATGCTCGTCGGCAAGCCGAGCGCAGCTCAAGGCGTTCTCGCACCCGACCCGCGTCCGGATCTTGAGTTGCTCATCGCGGACCCCATGACCACCAAGCAGTTGGGCGAGCGCGCTCGGTATGAGTCCGGCGCAGGCGCATTACCACCTCCAGTTCCTGGGCGTTCGGGGCTTGTCAACCAGGTCATTTCAGCGGGAGAAGGCGGGCGTCATCGAGAAGTACTACCGCGCCACAAGCCACAAGTACGTCCTGACGACCACCGTAGGGACTTTCGGCGAGCCGGGTTCGGTGATCCTCGAAACCTCTCCGGCGCCATGCTGCAAGGCGCGGTAGCGGTTTCCGGGCGCGAAGTGGGGCTCGTATTTGGCGCGACCGAGCGCGTATCCGTGCCGGCCGAGCGGCTCGGCGAGCTGCTGCAGTTGCCCACCCTTACTGCAGAATATTCAGGAGGAGTTCAGGGGATAGGCATGGCGGAGGGGCCCCGGGCGAGAGCTTTGAGTTGACCTTCGGGCTATATGCGGCGGCGGCGGGCAGGACCTTCAGGCGACCGGCGGTGATTAACCAACGTGCGGCGGGCGCGATCGCCTTTCGGTCCGGCGATGCACCGGAGTTGCTGTTGATCCACGATTCGTACGGTCGCTGGACGCTTCCCAAGGGTGTGATCGAGGCCGACGAGAGCCCGTGAGGCGGCCCTGCGCGAGCTTACCGGCGAGGAAACCGGCATCACCGGCCGCATTCTCAGCGAACTCGGCGCCGTGCGATATTTCTACACTCGCCCGGACAAGGAAATCGTGCGCAAGCAAGTCTGGTTCTACCTCGTACACGCCGAAGGCGGCGAGCTCAAGGCACAGGCCGAGGAAATCCTCGGCGTCAGGTGGGTGCCGCTTGCTGACGTCAAGCAAGAACTCGCCTACCGCAATTTGCAGCCCGTGCTTGGCCGTGCCGTTCGAACGATCAACGCGATCAGGCGCGGCGAAGAGGATGGCATTGAGCAGTAGGAGCGACGGCGGTTTATGCCGCATAGGCGATGCCGCTTGATGCGTCAGCAGGGTTGATGCGGCGTTAATTGACTTCCAAGCTGCCCGGTCGATATAATGGCTGAGTCAGATGGCATCATTGTGCCGTATTGTGCGACGATACAGAGCGATCTAGTACCACAGCCAAAAGCATGTCGGGGCGTAGCGCAGTTTGGTCAGCGCGCACGGTTCGGGACCGTGAGGTCGGAGGTTCAAGATCCTCTCGCCCCGACCAGAATCAAAACTGATACGGAGACAGGCTCCTGATATGGAAGGGCCGTGTCAAGAGGCACATGACCCTCCGCCTATTCTTTGTTCCGAGCCGCGCCGGCAACGGGCGGGCGGGGCGTTTACGACGGTGGATCAGCCTGATATTCGCGTGTTGGGTAACGCATGACTCTGATCCGTCGGGGAGCTGCCTCGGTCTAGAGCCGTGAGTTCGGGCTTGACGCCTTATCACATAGGAGCCACGAGGTTTCTCCCTAACCGTGTCCGCGCCCGCCGGTTCCCGGTGCGGCTCGACTTGCCTAGTTGAGTGGGCTAGTTTGCGGCCAGTTGCCTGGCACCTGATTGAGTCTCTTTGGCAACCGCCCAGACAAACCCCAGCAGTTCCCTTGCCACCGCAACAACTGTCACCTGTTTGGTCTTGCCTCGGGCGCTCATTCGCCGGTACTTGCGGTTAAGCCGCGATTGCGCCCGCCACGATATCTCCTTAAGCTTCTCCGTTGCCCTTCGGGGCGCTTGCGCAGCTAATGGAATTGCTAATGAACGCGCAGCAACTCGTCTAGCTTGGTCGCGGCTTCCGCCAGCACCATATAGGGCGTACATGAGGCCCCGGAACGGGTTGTCCGCCGGTTCCAGACACGGCAGGTAGAAGAACCTTTGCCGGCCCCCGTTCGGTTTCGGCGGCGATTCGCCGGATGAAGATAACGCCTACCAGGGGTGCTCATCGTGCAGTTCCTCCAGGCTGACACAGGACCACTGATCGTTGTCGTCTTGCCGCAGAACAAAGCGCTTGTGGGAGATCAGCCATCCTTCGTATTCGCCAGCACCGGCCCGAGTGTAGAGCCCGACGTAGTACACTCGAAATCGCGGATTGACTGCAAACACAAAGGTACCTGATACGGTCTTGTCGATCACCTCTTGCAGCGAATATTCCATCAAAGCATAGCCGGTGATCGAAAAACGGTTGTCCTGCGGTAGATTCATCAAGTGCTGCCCGTAGACCTCACGGACAAACGTTAGCGCTGCTTCTTCCGCGCCGGCAGCGTGAAAACGGATGTTGCTCAAGGAAGCCTCAGCTATGTCGTATCGCACTTGCGCGTCCTGATCGTTGGTTCCTTCAACAACTGTACCTCTCCCCACGCCAGACGTCCCCGCAATCAGATAGAAGTCCCCAAACACCCATCTGTCGTTCTCGTGCCTAAGCAGGAACCGGTGCTCCTCTACGCCGATCTTCGAAAGCGTCTCCACGTCCAGGATATCGACGTGAACCGTGACCAAGCGCGAATCATCATCGGCTTGCTCAATTGAACACACCGAGTCCTCTCCCTTCGTGATGTCGGAACCGGCGTCGAAGTCGAGGCAATAAAGCTTACCGTCCACATCCGCATAGACAGGTGGAGTTGGTTCATTGAGCAAATCACTCGCTATCTCGTCCGTGAAAAGCGCTTTGAGGTGATCCTCCAGATCGGATAGAGTCTGAAACCGGTCGTCAGTCACGCGGTAATACGCATCGCCCTCAAACCCTGTGACTCCTACGATGTCACCAAGGCTGCAATCCAGTCCAGCAAGCTCAAACCAAGAAAAGGCCTCTTTTGCCGCAGAATACAGCTCGATTGCTTCCTCTTCGGTGAGCACGGGCGGGCGGCTGCTGTCGCGGTCTGCCAATACAAAGAGGCTACATCCAATCACCATGATTGCGGCGATGATCAACCAGGACGCAGTTCTCCTATCGCCTGCTAGAGCCCGCTCTCTCAATGCGTGTTCCCTCGCTTCTCCAACGGCCAGAACGATGCTGGCGACTGGTAGAACTGCCCGCTTCAACAAGGTTGCCTCTAATGACTTGGAGTTGCTTGGCCGGATCGCGGAACAACGTAAACGAAAACCTCGCAAGACTGGATCTGACTTCATTCTAGCGATTCGAAGTTGACTGGAAAGCCGGTCACGAGCGCAATAAAGCGCCCCTCGGGTGAGTCCATGGACAGTGGAATGGATTTGGTCTGCCTCATTTGATCATCAGTGTAGGATAATGACACCGTCGGTTCCTCCGCGATTGCACCCGGGTGTAGACCGTGTTTGACCAGTAGAGATGGCACGTAGACGGAGGCCTCTCTGGTTCTTGCAGGGAGGTCTTGATCTCGCGGCAGGTTCGCCGTGATCCTTGTACATGAACTATCCCTCCATGATGTGCGTGTCGGCGTCTTGCACCATCATGCAAAGTGGCCCGTCCCATCACCTTCCTAGATACTGTAATTGTATGAGTTCCGGCTATTCCGTTTATCGAAAGGTCAGCGTAAGGGAATTAACCAAAGTGCAGCTAAAATGATGGATGCTCGTCTGAATGAAACCCGATTGGGCAAGTCGCCGGTCCAGACAGCCAAGACACCCAGCATCGCCAACCGGTAGGTCCTCTGGTTGTCTTCCCTTGTCGCCTCATATGGCATTTGAAGGTCGACAGATACCCCGTGGTGATCACTGGCGCTGAGCCCAGTTTTGTCACTGACTCCCTGGCCAAAGTACCTGAGATCTCTTAGTGCCGGGTACGGAGTTTGAAATCCTGTATGAATACGCAATCAACCCTCATACTTATATCGGTAATGGCGCTCCCCTCCAGCGGGGTTGCTCTTGAGGTCCACGGTACTTTTCTTGCTCCACTCCTAAGAACTCCTCGGCCACCAGGGCAGGATCAGTCAATAGTGATTGACTTCCGTCCTCCGTAGACTGCGGTAGCCCTTGATGTACTGCTGCACGCTGGATACCTCAGAACAGTTAAGAGATGATCGCCCAGAAGGAACCGGTAGTCAGATGCAATGTGAGCCACTGGTGGAGACCCCGAGCACCTGGCACATCTGTGCTATCCTGTGGTTGGCCTTCTCCCGCTCAACTAACCCAAACGCTGCTACCGGGTCCGATTGCTCTCCTGCGCGAAGAAGGCCGCGGCTTTTTTTAGTATTTCGCGCTCCTCACGGAGAAGCCAAACCTCTCGCCGGAGTCGCCGCAACTCATCTCGTTCCTCGCTTGTCAGCCCCTCACGCTCACCTGAGTCAATCTCGGCCTGCCGGGTCCACTTGCGCAGAGTCTCGTAACACACGCCCAAGTCTGCGGCGATCTGCCGCATCGAGTTGCCGCTGTCTTTGACTAGTTGGACCGCCTGGGCCCGGAACTCCGGGTGATACGGCGGCCTTGTGGCCGGCATCGTCGATAACCTCCCCCATGGCTACACCTTACCAAGTCTCAGGTGTCCACGGAAACGGGGTAGGCTCAGGCCTCCGTGACAGCTGTCACTTGGCGGCCAACTACCGGCCCGGGGTTGTCCGATGGGTTGCGCAGCAACTCGCCACGCCATCAATGTGTAGCGCGGAGGACAGGCACGATTGCGCTGTCCTGGCGACCTCGATCAGCTGATCCGGGGCGGCCGGGGGCGGAACTGTGCGGACGCCATATGACGTGGCAATCGTCGGCGCCGGGCCGGCGGGCGCCACTCTGGCAAGGTTAATCGGTCGCCGGTACCGGGTCCTGCTGGTCGACCGGCGCCCGCTGGATCAGCCATCTGAACTCACACTTCGTGGCAAGTGCTGCGGGGGCTCCTCGCCGATGCGCAGCAGGTAATCGGACAGATGGGCCTCGGGCTTCCGCAATCAGTCCTCGATTGTACAGCTGTTTGTCGTGCGGGCCATGGACCTGCCGAGCGGGGTAGAGCGGTATTACCAGCGGTTTTACCTCAACATGGACCGGGAGAAGTCTGATCGCTGGCTTCTCTCTCAGGTGCCCAGCAACGTTGAGTTAGGCGTTGGGCATCTCCCCGGCACAGAATACGGAGCTATGCGGCCCTGCAGGAGTGGTTCGCGGTCGAACGGCCCCTGCCGCATTACTCAGCCATCTTCGATCCGGCGATCACCGACTTCTACGTCTGGACGATCCCCAAGCAGGATTACCTGGTGGTAGGAGCAGCCGTGCCGCGGCGACGGGCCCGGGAGCGGCTCGCTCTGCTCTATGATAGGCTGGTGGCGAGAGGGTTTCCGCTCGGCGAGCCCGTCAAACGCGAGGGCTGCCTGCTGCTGCGGCCGGCCCGGCCCGGGCAACTTGCCCTCGGCGAAGACGGTCTGGCGCTGATCGGCGAAGCAGCCGGCTGGATCAGCCCAAGTTCGGCGGAGGGCATCAGCTATGCGATGCGGAGCGCTATCGCACTGGCTGGAGCAATGGGCTCTGGCCTGGATGGCTGCGTTGGCAGATACCGGAGAGCAACACGCGGGCTGGCCACCAACATCCTCGGCAAGACAGTCAAGTCCATCAGGATGTACAACAGCCCGCTGCGACGACTGGTCATGCGCAGCAGGGTCATGAGCGTGCCGTCTGTAGCCTGAAAGGACGATGTGCCCAGCCGCAACCGTATAGGCTTGGCGATTGCTTTCGTTCTCGTCCGGGGTTCTTATCGCGCCTCGTGGCTGGGCGTGTTCAGCAAGCCCCCGTCTCGATCTGGCTGGCGCGTTTCCAGCCGGTTTCGGTCCGCTCTATCGCGCTCACCCCCGCCGAGCGCGAGGAGTACAGGGCGCGAATGTGGACAAGTTCCTGGTCGTCGGACGTGTTTCCAGTGGCGCGATGCTGAAGTGCTGGGTCGAGACCTATTACCTGGGCGAGCTGGTAGGAGACCAGAGTCGTCAGGCTTGAAGTGCCGCTCGCCAATCAGCCACTGACCATCACCTCCTCCCGCGAGGCGGTTGCGAGGACGAGCAGTGGGTGAGGCAAGAGTGGACCCTGACAATCGGCTCGGAACCTGTGCGTGGGACGATACCGTTCTACTCGAACCTGTCGTCCATGTCGGGAGGGACCTCCGGGCCGCTTGACCTCTCTCGAGGAGAGCCCGTCTCGTTGACCGTCGCTGCCTGGGGCGACGAGGCGCCGGAGGCCGGGGTGGGGCAGGGAAGTCCGTGACGGTGTTGCGCCGAGCGACGTGGCGATGGAGCATGTGTATCTGCTAAAGGTGATGGTGTCAAGGTAATGGTCTGTCTACCGCACTGGGCTCCGCATGTTGAGTCCTGGGCTTCAACGACGATCTACCCGATGCTGCCGCGCCAGTTTTCGCCAGTGGCTGCCGCCTAACTGGGTACATTGATTTCGACCTGGGACAGGTCAACGCCAGGGAGATGCTCTTTGCTGCGTACTTCACAGGCCGGGGAGAAGCCGGGTGTCAGACTTCCCTCAAGGATCAAGCAGTCTCCGCCACGCCTCGCCGCTTTCCTCGCGCCAGCGGGCGTTGCGCCAGCGGAAATCGGCAAGATCAGCGGGTCGTCCGCGAGCAGCCGGAAGGCATGGCGGCAGGCCGCCCGGAACCGTGGAGTCGAGTTGCTGCAGCCTGCCGTACCTTGCTAGCGGGCATAGGATCGCGGCATCGGGGTTGAGCATGACGCCGATTCTGTGTTTGCCGCCGAGCGCGGGTGTGACCCTTGGCGCGGTGGGAACAGGCGGCACGCGAGCGGTCGAGCCTCGCGGGGGCACTCGCCCGAGCATCTCACCAGCGTGACAGCGTCGATCCGGCCCAACCAATCCGGACAGAAACCCTCCGGTTCACCGGAACACTCGCCGAGTAACCCACTCCTGGAGGTACCCTCTAAACACCCGCTCCTCCCCGGGAAACAAGAAGCATGCCCGCACCGTCCTCGGCTACCCTGCAGCAAGCCTTGCCGCAGAGTTCGCCGCAGTCGCTCGGCAGCGGGGTGATGTTCTCTAGCAGGGAGTATACCAACCTGAAGTAGCTCTTGGGCAACTCGCCAGGGCACCTTCTGTTCATTCCACCAGACCTTCTCGCACGTGCATACGCCACCCTCCCACAACCGGTGTTGGCTACCCGCTCGATTCCGTCTCAGCGTACCACTGCGCGGGCCTGGAATGTAACTTGCTACGTGAAGCTCTCGAGCAGCACAACTAGCCTGCCCCTTGGAGGGCCGGCGCATAGGGAGGCCGGACCATGCTGATCCGCGCGATGACCATGAGGACTACGAGCAGTGCATGAAGCTGCGGGCACGCATTCCGGAGTTGGGCGTTCACCCGGATTTCGACACCCGGGAGCGTATCCACATGGCGGTTTCCAGGGAGCATCGCGGTTTGGGGCTGGCCAGGGGCAGGATTGAGCGGAGCATGACGGAGTTGCGGCGCGGGGGTATCGTTGACGCTTTCCTGTTCACCCACTATGGCAACCCGGCCGCCGGGCCTTCTGGGAGCACAATGGCTGGAGGGTTATCCCCGGGATCTCGTACCACTACCGTGAGTTGTAGGCCTAACGATCACCGGCCTTACAGCCACAAACCCTTGACAACGCCCCCCTTCCTGTGCGACACATATCAAAAGCCATCCGGCGGGAAGGGGCCACCAATTGATTAAGGCGCTGTTTTCCGACCTCGACGGGACCCTGTTGACATCGGACAAGAAGATATCCCCAAAGACGTACGACGTTCTGCGGCAGTGTAAGCGCCACGGGATCAAGATCTTTCTTGTCGCGCAACGCGCCAGGGTGCGCGAGCAACTCCGGCTCACGCCCGACGAGGCCGAGGTGATCCTGGGCGACGGCGGGGTCTACCAAAACGGCGGGTGCGTGTGCTACGTGGCGCGAGATACTACACCAAGCTGCCGGGGACACTGCCGGGCGGGCCATCGAGATTGCCGTATCCCGCCGCAAACCAACCTCGCAGTCAGTTGTGCTGGGCAGAGTTTCCGTTATGATCTTGATGCCGGGCAGTATTCTCTGGGGCATCGATCCGAGTGACTTGCTGGGCTTCGACCAAGTCCCTTATCACGAGGTCATCAAGATCGTCGTCTTCTCGCCGGTAGAGCTTTTGCCGGCTCTCCACGCCGGCTTTCCGGCGCCATTGGGGATGTCGCCAATGTCTACCTTTGCGGCAGTGATTTCCGGTCGATCGACATCACTGACGAAGCCACCAACAAGAAGACGGCTGTGGAGCGGGTCATGCGGCTGTACGACCTCGCCCGGACGAGGTGGCGGTATTCGGCGACGACCGTAACGACATCGAGATGCTGGCGGCGTTTGAGAACTCCGTTGCCATGGGCAATGCGTGCGCCGAGGCCAAGGCCGCGGCGAGGCACATCGCACCGTCAAACGACGAGGACGGGGTCTATCATGCGGTGAGGGATGCTCTGGGGTTGGCCTGAGCACCGGGGGTGAGGGCGGCGAGCGGTGCGCCGGAGGTTTCCCTTTCCCGGGCACGCTACCTAAGCCCAGCCTTCTACAATCCGCCCGCTAGCAGCGAGAACAGACGATAGCGTACGATCAAGAAAGCCACCACCACGGTCAGCGGTACACCCGGGCGCGCTGTGCGCCGGTGGGCGGCAGGACGGCGAACAGCAACAAGGCCGCCAGCAGGGAAAACCCGTGTGCAGCGCCCCGCGTGTAATGGAACGGGTATCCTTCGGCGACCAGAAGGCCGGGCGCCTGACCTCTTTGCCGGGACAAGCCCTTAACCAGCAGGAAAGCCATCTCGCACACCGAATGCCGCGATATGCGTTGCGGGTATCTGACAGTTCACAAGGCAAAAGGTGCCGCGCCCGTGCGGCGGTTTCTGCGATGACCCCCGACCCGTCCGGTGGCGACGACATCCCGATCGCGGGGGGCGGTTCGGGGACGGTTTCCATAGAAACCTCCCCCTCTCCAGCCGACCTCCCGCCCGCTGGCGCACCCGCACAGGCGGCCGCCCTATCTGCCCCGGTCAAGCGCGTCGGCCCGGGCGTCCTGCGCGACGGCGCCCCGCCGGCCGAGATCAGGCGCGCTGTGCTCGACCTGGCCTGGCCCGCGGTCATCGAATACGCGCTCACGACGCTGATCGGCGTCGCCAACATGGTCATGGTCGGGAGGGTAGGGGCCAGCGCCGTCGCCGCGGTGGGCATCTGCAACCAGCCGCTACTCCTGGCGCAGGGGGTTTTCCAGGCCCTCACCGTTGGCAGCACGGCGGTCGTGGCCCGTCACGTCGGCGCGGGCGAGCTTCAAGACGCCTCCGAGGCGGGACGCCAATCAGTGGTGCTGACGCTTTCCCTTGGCCTCATCGCATCGCTCCCCTTCCTGGTCTGGGCGCGTAACATCGTTGTTTGGATGGGCGCGCGCCCCGAGGTCATCGAAGGGGCCACCACCTACATGCGAGTCGTCGGCGGCGGTACGGTGTTCACCGTGGCCGGCATCGTGGTGGCGGCCATCCTGCGCGGCAGCGGGGACACGCAGACGCCCATGCGCGTCAACGGTGTCGCCAACATCGTCAACGTCGCGGTGGGGTTGGTGCTGATATTCGGGTATTTCGGTTTCCCGGCGCTGGGCGTGGCGGGGGCGGCGTACGGCGCCCTGATTGCCAGGCTGACCAGCACAGTGCTGTTCCTGGTGGCGTTGTACGGTGGGCGGACCAAGCTGTCGATGTCGCTGCGGGACAGCCATCGCCCGACGCGGGCGGTCGTCGCGCGCATTTTCCGGGTGGGCCTGCCGGCGGCCCTGGAGCAGTTCGTGATGCGGGGCGGCCAGGTGCTGTTCGCGAGAATCATCGCCAGCCTGGGGACGGTCGCCTACGCAGCCCATCAGATCACGGTCAACGCTGAGTCACTGGGATACACGCCGGCGCAGGCGTTGGGGGCTGCTTCAACGACGATCGTAGGCCAGAACCTCGGTGCAGGGCAGCCACACATGGCCGAGCGGGGGGCACGCGAGACCAACCGCATGGGTATTGCTTTTATGTCAACTGTGATGGTCGTCGTCATCTTGTTTGCCGTCCCGATCCTACGGATGTACACGGCGGACCAGAGCGTCGTCGATATGGGGATTTTCATCATGCGCCTTTACGCGACCGCCCTGCCCGCGATGGGGGTGTACTTCGTGCTGGTCGGCGCGTTGCGGGGGGCGGGGGATACCCGGTTTCCGTTGCTGATCTCCATCATCGGCATCTGGTGTGTCCGGCTGGTGCTGGGCAATCTGCTCGCGCTGCGGCTTGGTTGGGGCCTCAACGGCGCCTGGGTTGCTATGGTCTGCGACCAGTGGATCCGCGGGCTCGTCAGCTATATGCGGTTTAGCTCGGGGGCCTGGAAGCGGGCGAGGGTGTAGGGGCTTATGCAGCGTCGGCAGGGCGCGGCCGGGGTCGCACGCCGGCGCGGCCCGCCGCCCTGCCGACCTGTTGCGCCAGCCCCGGCGCCGGCCCCGTTGCCGCCGGCCTCGTTGCCGCCGGCCCCGTTGTTGCCAGCCTCGTTGCCGCCGGCCTACGGAGTATCTTGACCCCTAGCTACCACCCGGTGTGATGACAAAAGCATCATAGGGCGGCGGCGGTGCGGCGCAATCTGCACCCATGACCCGTCCCCAGGGGTGGCTGCGGTGCAGTTTGCCCCATGGGATGCCTGCCGTGCGATGTCAATTCCACCGTTGTCCCGGCCACCTGGGGGGCGAACTGCACCACACCGCTGCCACACCGCCGCCAAGCCTACGCCAAGCTGCCACACCGCCACCACACCGCCGCCAAGCCTACGCCAAGCTGCCACACCGCCGCCAAGTCGCCTCGGCGCTGACGCGCCCGCCGCCCCAACCGCCCAGGCGCCCATTTCGCCAGTGGCCCAACGTTTCGTTGCCCCTCCCGTTTTTACGCCCACGCTTTGTTGCCCACCCCTACCATTTCGCCCTGTCTTGATGTAAAATACTTCCATACTGTCAAAACTCCCGCGGGCGCAGAGGGTTTCCAGATGCGCCTACGCGGTAGAGATAGGTGTCGCCGTTGCGGATCCCCGATCTGATCTGGCGAGGCCTGCTTGTCGACGACGCCCTTGAACCAGTGGACCTGGTCTTATATGCGGCAGTGTGGTGCGGAAGGCCAAGAGGGCTGGCCGAACTAGCGGCGCAGGTCGGAGTCGACCGCCACACCGCGAGGCGCGCGCTTGCGCGCCTGGTTGAGCGCGGGTGGGTGGCTCTCTCGCGCAGTGCCAACCGCAAAATTGCGGTTGCGCTGATTCCCCGCGAGATTCAGGTTGAGATGGCCAAGCAGCTTGTTGCGGAAGTAGGGATGGCGGCGCATGGGTGTGAGTTCCTGATGGGCAGGTTCCTTGATTGGCGCGTGGTCAGCCAGGACTACATCGACAACGCACGCCCGCGCGCGTTCACCAATCCCATCACCGGCGAGCGGCTGGAGCTCGACCGCCTGTACCTGGATTCATCGGTCGGGTTCGAATTCAACGGACCTCAGCACTACATGCAGACCGACAAATTCGCCGACGAGGAGTCCCTCAAGCAGCAGCAGAACAGGGATATCCTCAAGAAAGGGCTGAGCATCGACGCCAAAGTGACACTCGTGGTCGTGACTGTCGACCAGTTGCACCCGTCCATTCTGGAAACCCTCATCCCGCCCCACCTCGAGCGCCGCCCGATCGACACCGACGGGCCGTACTATCGTGCGTTCGTCGACCTGAGTATCCAGTTGGTAGCCCGGGCCCGCTCATGGAAGAAGCGCCAATGAGGCCCGCCGACTGAATGCGCAGCGAACCCACACAGACAGATGCGCGACGTCACATCACACCCAGCTCCCGCGCCACATCCGGCACGAACCGGCCCGCGCGCGCGTTTTCGGCGATAATCCGCCCCATGCCCGGGTTTATCGCCAGGTAGACACGGTATGCGTCGAGGCCCTTGGCGCGCTCCCCGGCGCGAAGGTAGGCTTGGGCGAGGGTTTCCCACCAGTCGAGGTACCGGGGCTGCCGTCGCTCGTCGAGGAATGCGCGCAACTCATCCAGCGCCGCCAACTGGTCGCCCGGTGCGGCGTCGGCGGCCCGGTTGACATAACTCAAGATCTGGATCAAGTCGTCCCACACGCCGCGTAGCCGCCGCAACTCCGCGATGGGGTCATCGTGGTCCTCGATCCGGATGTCGATGACTGTGCCCGTGCCGGCCCCGGCGCCCTTCTGGGAAACCATCAGCCTTGCGCTCTGCCGCCCGCGCGCATCGCCACCCGCTGCGTCCGCCGCGAGCAGGGCCTGGTAGAGGCGGTCGAACAGGGAGCCGCCTGTCCTCTCGAACGTGTCCGCCATGTCCTGGATTACCTGTGGGCCGACAAGGATGTTGCCCTGGCACGAGTAGTCCGCCCCGCAGCGGTGACCGGCCCAGTATGAACACTCCGTGCCCGTAAAGGCCAGGCTGCCGCGCTCATCGCAGTCGCCGTCCAGCGCCACCATGCCGACTTGCCGGGATTCGATGTCCGGGTCCATCTCCCGGAAACGCCCCATCGCCTCCGCCAGCGTGTGCCCAGCCGCCTGCGCCTTCGCGAAGGCCGCCAGAAACTTCATGTTACCCTGCGCCTGCGACGCGATTGCGCCAGCGCCCGGAATCGCCAGGCATACCTGGCCCGCGTCGAAGCAGCACGAAGCGATTGCGAATCCCGATTGGCCGGTCTTGCGGTCGACGGCAACGATGGAACAGGTCATCGTCATTAACCCCCGTCTACCCGTGTCCTAAATGATTAGGTGTTACAGGTTGAATTTTATTAAATTCTAACTTAGTCTTACTGTATAAGACAAGGTGAAAATTCAAAGTCGGGGAGGGCCCAGCCATGTCCGCTCAGCAAGTCAGGCTAGTGCCGATGACCGAGGAGCAGTATGGGGAGTTCATCAAGGTTTCGATGGAAGATCAGGTCCGCAATCAAATCATCGCCGGCACCGTCGACGCCGGCCAGGCGGCTGATATTCTAGCGTCGCAGCTCGGCAAGATGCTGCCGCAGGGAATGGCGACGCCGGGGCACCACTTCTTTGCCATTGAGTCGGCGGCGTCCGGCGAGCACGTCGGTGACTTCTGGTTCACGACCATGAAGCGCGGCGGTGGGGAAGTGGGTTTCGTCATGGATATCCAGATCCGCCCGGAGCACCGCCGGCGAGGGTACGGCGAGGCTGCGTTCGCGGCGGTCGAACGGTTTGCCGTCGAACAGGGGCTCGACCAGATCACCCTCAGCGTCTTCGGCCACAACACCCCTGCCAGGGCCCTATATCTGAAGATCGGGTATCGCGAGGTCGGCGTCTCGATGGCCAAGAAGCTGGGCGTCGGCTAGGAGCAGATCTGGGCGCCGGGGGCAGTCGCATCGCTAGGCCGCGCCCTCGCCATGCCACCGGTGCCCTCGCCCTGCCGGTGCCCTCGCCATGCCGGCGGTGCCCATGGTGCAATGTGACCCGCAGTCGTGTCTGCTGCGATGACAAAGACACCGCAGGGCAGGGGCGGTACGGTGCAATCTGCACCCGTCGACCGCCGCCAGGGGTGGTTGTGGTGCAATATGCCACATAGGACGGCAGGGCTCCGATGCTGATTACACCGTTGCCCCGCCACCGTGGGGGGCGAGGTGCACCGCATCGCCCCCAGTTGCCCGCCAGGCCGTCCCGCCGCCGCCAATGGTGCTCTTTGCCCCGTAGTCAGTGCCCGATGCGATGACACAAGCATCATAGGGTGGCGGCAGTCTGATGCAATCTGCACCCATCAACCGCCGCCGGGGGGGGGCTGTGATGCAATGTGCTACACAGGACAGCAGGGCTCCGATGCTGATTACACCGTTACCCGCCCCCCCTACGGGTCAAGACGCACCACACGCCGCACCAAGCGGCCGACGCACACCCACGCCGACCTGCTGCCAGCTCCGAACGCAGGTCTGCGCTCTACCAATCCAGCAACCGCCGCTGCCCCTCCAACGCCCGGATGTCCGTCACGTCCTGCGCGACCTCCAACACGCCCCGGTAGGCCCCGTCCGGGTCCCGCAGCGCCAGGTATCTGATGTGCACAAACCGCCCCCGGAAGTCCAACCAGAACTCAGCCACATCCCGCGTGCCCGCCCGGAACTCGTCGACGATCTTCTGCACCACGTGTACGCTCTTGGGCGGGTGGCAGTTGATCACCTTGCGGCCGATGATCTCTGGGCTGCGCGGGAAGATCCGATGCCCCTCGCTGTAGAAGCGCACCTCGTCGTTCTCGTCGACATACGTGACGTCTACCGGCAGATTGGTGAACAGCAACGCCAGTTGCTCCGGCGTCAGCCTGCCCACCGGAAGCGGGACCTCGCCGGCAGCGGCGTCCGCACTGGGGGACTCAGGACCCCCCGGCAGCGGTAAATGCGCCGCCTCAGCCTCGCGCCGCCGGTCCTCCGCCGTCCGGTACCCGTGCCCGTACGCGGCGCCCGGATGCCCCGACTCCTCGCCGGCCTGCAGCCGCGCCCAGTCGGCCCCCTCGAACAGCTCCAGGCATAGCGGGAAGAGGACCTGCTCCTCCTTCATGATCATCTCGGAAACCTGCCGCAACAGCTCCCGCAACGTCTGCTCTGCCCCGGTTGCATCCGCCGCCGCCGCAGCCGCCGCAGCAGCCGCAGCAGCGTCATCTCCGCGCACGGCCGTCACAGTCCGCTTGTATAGCTCCCTGATGTCGTCGTGCACGGCCCACATTACCTTGGGCGGGGCCTCGGCGCCATAGCGCTCCAGCACAGGGAACAGCCGGTTTTCGATGTACACATAGTGCTCCTCCAGCCGCCCCAAGCGCTCCAGCGCGGCGAGCAGATCGTCCCGCCGGTGTGCCCAGGCCTCCGCCGCAGGCCACTCCGCCAGGTCCGCCAGGATGGTGTTCAGTTCGCCCACCGCGGCTTCGAGTGCCCGGTTCTCCTCCCGCAGCACCGCCAGCGGGTGATCCGAATGCAGGTCCAGCGCCACCTGCTGCTCCGGCGCGCCACGGAACACCGCCGCGTGCACATCGCACAGGCGCTTGATCTCATCCTCGGGCAACCCGTCCGTGACCAGCTGCTGTTCGGCCTCGGCGATCTCCGACGCGCTCACGGACGCGAGCAGCCTGCCGAACCGTGCCGCCACCTCCTCCGCGGTGCGCCCGGCGTGAAGCTCGCGCAACATGGCCTTGAGTTCGTCGACCCTATAGTCGCCGGTGGCGGAGGCGCCGGTTTCTGTGGAAACCTTCCCCGGCTCCGATCCCGCCAGCAACTGGCTCAAGTGCGAAACCAGCTTGTCGACATCGACGCCGGCCAGGCGCGCGGCGTCCGCGATCGTTGCCAGCCGGCCGAAGGTCTTGCGCATCAACGGGCTCCGCAGCCGCGCGAACTCCGGCGCGTACGAGGCGAGAGACTCGATGAGCTGGGGGTTTTGTTCAAGCAATGGCCCGACTCTGGTCGCTGGGGTGACTGCCTGGGTCATTGTGGTTGACTCCTTTCGTAGGCCGGCCGTCTGTCAAGGCCGGGTCTTCGAGTGCGTTGAGCACCTTGCAATACCTTAATATG
>JAXGPL010000007.1:0-126165 GCA_040766985.1 Bacillota bacterium | reverse complement strand
GCCCGTTTCATCAACGGGAGCCGGGGGCGCTCGGGGCGGCTCTGACCGCGCCCGGCGGGATTACCGCCGAGTTGATCCTCGACGGAGAGCACATCCACCGGGGCGCTTGGGGCCTGGCGAGACGGGCGCTCGGCCCCGACCGGCTGATCCTGGTGAGCGATGCGTTGCCTTGCGCGGGACTGGAGCAGGGGCCGGGCGGGCAGCGGCCCGAAGGACCGGCCTCGCAATGGCTCGGCAGGAACGTAACCAGGCGAGGCGGCCGTCTGGAACTCGACGATGGTACGCTCGCCGGCAGCGATGTTACCGTGCTCGACGCAGTACGGCGTGCGATTAGTTGGGGGGCAACGGTGCAAGAAGCGGTCGCTGCCGTCACCCAGGCGCCCGCCGCGGTACTTGGCCTCGGTGCGCGCAAAGGGAGGCTGCTGCCGGGCTTCGACGCGGATGTCACGGTCGTTGATCGCGAGTGGCGGGCGTGCCTGACGATTGTCGGGGGGCGTCGGGTTTGGCCGTGCCAACGACAAGGAGCGCCCGCAGAGCCGAAGCGCGAACCGGACGGCGGGACCTTCGCTCCACGCCACATGTGACGTCCTCGTAGTCGCTGGTGGCGATGACACGGTATTCTGCCCCGCAGGCTCGGCCGCGCCACGGTTGTCGGGTGAAGCAGGCAATCATAATAGGCGTATGACTTCCTACAGCGGCTACACCCTCATTGCGGATTATCATACACACACGGTCCATAGCCACGGAAGGGGCACGATCGCTGAAAACGCCCGGGCCGCCGCGGCCCGCGGCCTGACCGAGATCGCCATTACCGACCACGGTCCGGCTCTGGCGAGCGGCGCCGGCCTGCGGAGTCCCAACGCGATGACACACATCCGCGCCCAGGTTGACGAAGTCAACGCCGCCACCGCATCCGCTCCGCGCGTGCTCCAGGGCATCGAGGCCAACGTGATGAGCCGCGACGGCGACCTCGACTTGCCCGACGCCGTGCTCAAAAAGCTCGACATCGTCCTGGCCGGCCTCCACCCCGCCGCCGGCCGCGACGGCGTCTGGGGCAGCGTAATGGGCTATTGGGAGCACGCGATCCTGCCGCGGCTGTCGGGGCGGATCGGCCGCCGGCAGCTTGAGAACGCCACCAAGGCCCTTTGCGAAACCGCTATTCGCCGCCCCGTCGACATCATCGTCCATCCCGGGATGCGTATGGCCGTCGACGCGGCCGACCTCGCCCGAACAGCAGCCAGGCAGGGCGTTGCCCTTGAGATCAACTCATCGCACGGCAAGCTCGACGTCGCCTCGTGCCGGGCGGCAGCCAAGCAGGGGTGCTTCTTCGCGATCGACAGCGACGCCCATAGTCCCGCGCGGGTGGGGGATCTGGGTTTTGGTGCGCGCATCGCGCGTCAGGCCAAGATCGACCCCGAACGCATCGTCAACACCGGACTTGCGGGGGCCCGCACCGGCGGGGCCGGAGGAGGATGGGGCGGCAGGAGAAGCTGATGGGCTCCGTGAACTCGTTCAGCACTCACAATGCCGGAGGGGCAGGTGATTGCATGAGGGACCTCCGGTTCGTGATTGTCTCGGGTCTCAGCGGGGCCGGCAAGAGCGAGACGATCCATGCTCTTGAGGACCTCGGTTACTTCTGCGTCGACAATCTCCCTCCATCGTTGCTGCCCAAGTTCGCGGACCTCTGCGCCCAGGCGCAGGGAGGCCCGGGCCGCGCAGCGGCCGTGATTGACATCCGGGGCGGCGACTTCTTCGAAGACGTCTATGAGGCTCTCGCCGAGCTGGAGCGCGAAGGTTTCGCCTATACGATCATCTACCTTGAAGCGGCGGACGAGGTGATCATTCGCCGGTTTAAGGAAACCCGCCGCCGGCACCCCCTCGCCGGCGAGGGCGGCGTGGTCGAAGGGATCCGGGCCGAGCGGGCGGTTCTCGACGGGCTGAGGGGCCGCGCGCACGTGATCATCGACACGAGCGAGATGCAGCCCCGCCAACTGCGGGACCAGCTTGCGCGCCTTTACGGTGGGCCCGACAGCACGCCGCCGATGCTGGTCAACATCGTCAGCTTCGGTTTCAAGCACGGCCTCCCGCTCGACGCCGACCTCGTGTTCGACGCGCGCTTCTTGCCCAACCCCAACTACGTCGAAGCGCTTCGCCAGCATGACGGCACCCACACGGCTGTCGCCGATTACGTCATGCGGTGGCCCATCACCAAGCAGTTCGTGCGCCGCGTCAAAAGCATCGTGACGTGGCTGCTGCCGCACTACGTGGCGGAGGGCAAGTCTCAACTTCACATCTGTATCGGTTGCACGGGCGGACGGCATCGCTCGGTGGTCTTGGCCGACGAGTTGGCCGCTGCGCTGCGTGAGGGGGACTGGGGGGTCACGGTGCACCACCGTGACCTGCCGAGAGGCGGCAATAGCCCTTGATGAGCTTTCTGCGGTGGCTTTGGCCCGGCATCGGCGTCAAGCGTTGGATCGCGGTCTTTGCGCTCGGCGTCGTTCTCGTCAGCCTTGGTATTGCGGTGATGCTCGGCGGCAACGCGCTGCGGGCTCTGGCCGACTGGGTCCGCAACGCGGCTTATCTCCTGACCGGGACGTTTATGACGCCCTTCTGGCGCGGCCTCCTGCTTGTGATTCCGGGGCTGATCTTGATCGGCAGCGCCGCCGGGGAGCTGTTCAGGGCCGTCCTGCAGGTGCTCTTTCCCGACAGCGACAAGGTCGGTGACCTTGTCTACCAGCGTAAGTACCTTGAGCGCGGGCCGCGTATCGTGGCGGTGGGCGGCGGCACGGGCCTTTCGACCCTGCTGCGCGGTCTTAAAACATACACATCCAACATCACGGCGATTGTTACCGTAACGGACGACGGCGGCAGTTCAGGGCGGCTTCGCGGCGAGCTCGGCGTCCCACCCCCGGGCGACATCCGCAACTGCCTGGTTGCTCTGGCGGACACCGAGCCCTTGATGGAGAGCTTGTTCCAGCACAGGTTCGAGCGCGGCGGGTCGCTAACGGGCCACAGCTTCGGCAACCTGTTCATCGCAGCCATGGCCGAGGTCACCGGCGACTTTGAGGAGGCGGTCCGCGAGTCCAGCCGCGTCCTTGCGATCCGCGGGCGGGTCCTGCCGAGCACCAACGAGAACGCCGTGCTTTCAGCCGAGTTCAGCGACGGAACGACCGCGTCCGGGGAGACGACTATCGTTGCCCAGGGCAAGTTCATCACGCGGGTGCACCTCGACCCGGCGGACGCCGAGCCGCTCGAGGAGTCCCTCAGGGCGATTGCGGCGGCCGACCTGATCGTCCTCGGGCCGGGCAGCGTGCACACGAGCGTGATCCCCAACCTGCTCGTCAAGGGTATCCCCGCCGCGATCAAGAACTCCCCCGCGACGGTGGTCTACGTCGCCAACATCATGACCGAACACGGTGAGACCGACGGATACAGCGTCACCGACCACTGGAAGGCGGTCATTGACCACGCCGGCGTCCCGCTGGTCGATGTGATTATCGAGAACGCTGCGCCGGTGCCGGCGGACCTGCTGGCCTCATACGCAGTCGAAGGGGCGGAGCCAGTGCCGCCGAGCCGTGGCGAGCCCGAGAAAAGCGGTGTCCGCGTGATCAGAGTGCCGCTGCTTTCTGAGGGGCCGCTTGCACGACACGACCCCGATCTGCTGGCGCAGACCCTGATGGGCCTCATCGGCAGCAAGCGCGGCGGCCGCGAGCGCGCCGGGTGGGTGGGGTTCATGTGGTTTGCAGAGCGCATGCGGCAGTGGCGTTCCCGCCGCGGCGCCGGTGAGAGGGGTGTCGGCAATCGGGTTTAGTGTCGCGGTCAAGGACGAGATGGCCCGGCTGCTCCCCCGACCAGACTGCTGCGCTCGAGCCGAGTTATCCGGCCTGGTTCGTGCCGCGGGGAGGATCGCGCAGGATGCCGGCGGGATGCTTACTCTGTCCATACGCACACCACACGGGACCGTTGCGCGTGCCACATACCGGCTGATCCGCAACGTCCTCGGGTTGCAGGCCCACATCACGGCGCAGAAGCGGCGCCAGCTCGATAAGGCGACCTACTTCTCGGTTTCGGTGACCGGCGATGGTCTTGGGGACGCCCTGGCCGCCGCCGGAATCGCCGACCCAACCGGCGAGCCCCGGGACGGCCCTGATCTCAAGGAGTGCTGCCGGCGGGCGTTCCTGCGTGGGGTCTTCATGGGAGCGGGGTTCATCCTTGACCCTAAGAGCAGTTACCATTGGGAGGTCAGCCTCCAGGATCGGCCGACCGCACGGCTCGTCCGCGGCCTGCTCGGCGCAGAGGGTATCGAAGCCGGCCTGGTCCGGCGGCGGCACGAATACGTGATCTACCTCAAGGACGCCGGAGCGATCGCCGAGTGGCTGCATCTGACAGGGGCGCATCAGGCGTTGCTGAGCCTTGAGAACACCCGCATCTACAAAGAAATGAAAAACCGGGTCAACCGCATCGTCAACTGCGAGACGGCCAACCTCAGCCGGACAATCAACGCCGGGGTGGCGCAGCAGGAGGCCATCCGGTACATCGACGAGGCTATCGGCCTGGGGTCCCTCTCACCTGCACTCCAGCAGGTGGCGCGACTGCGGCTCGAGCACCCGGAGGCAACGCTGGATGAGCTTGGCGCGATGCTGAACACGCCGCTGGGCAAGTCGGGCGTCAACCACCGGCTGCGCCAACTGCGGCGGATAGCGGAAAAGTTGCGGGCTTCAGAACAGGATCAGACCAAGCAACGCTGACCCCGCGATCACCAGCAGCGGGTTGACCCGCCGCCACAAGGCCAGGGCAGCGGCCAGCCCTACGACGACTGACCGCGGGTCGTATGCACTTCCCCGGGCCACGGTCAGGGCGGCCGAGACGAGCAGCGCACAGGCCGCAGGGCGCAGCCCGCACAGTACTCCTCTCACGGCCTGCAGCCGGCCATACCGCCCGGTGATATACGCGAAAGTGCCCGAGACCAGCGCCGGCACCGTCAGAACTGCGGCGGTGCTGAACAGCGAGCCCATCACCCCGCCGATGCGGTAGCCGACAAAGGTTGCGGTGTTGACCGCAACCGGGCCGGGCGTCATCTCGGCGACGGCGATGATTTCGGTGAAGGTTTCCACGGAGAGCCACCCGCGGCCGGCGATCAATTCGCGCTCGACCACGGGGATCATCGCGTACCCCCCGCCGAAGCTGAGCATGCCGCAGACGAAAAAGGCCTTGGCCAACTCAGTCAACTGGGCCAGAATCGCCGCCAGAATCGCTCACCCCAATCGCCTGCTGATTGCCTGACCACCCAAAGCGCCAGTCGAGGACCGCAAATGCGGCTGCTCCCAAGATGATCACCACCGGGTGCAGCCGAAACAGGATCAACCCAGCCAATGAGAGACCGAAGATGATCCACGTCGGCCACGTCCGGAGGCTCATCCGCGAGAAGCGGAAAGCGGCGTGGGCGATCAGGACCAGGATGGCGGGGCGCAACCCGGCGAACAGCTTGGCCGCCCACGCCTGCTCGCGCCACGCGGCGTACTGCCATGCGATGACGAGGATCACCACAAAAGCGGGAATGGCCACGCCGGCGATGGAAACCGCGGCGCCCGCCCAGCCCGCCACCCGGTAGCCCAACAGGACGGAGAGGTTGCCGGCGATCGGCCCCGGGGAGCATTGGGTCAGTGCGATGCACTCCAGGAACTCCTCGTCTGTGACCAGGCCGCGGGCATCGACCAGTTCGCGGCGGATGACCGGGACCATGGCCATCCCGCCGCCGAAGGTGAACGCGCCGATCCGCAGGAACAGCAAGAACAGCTCGGCGAGGCTGGTCTTGCGCAAATGGCTCATCTCCTTTGCGACCGGATCGAGTCAGTGCCCGGTTATAGCTATGTACCGCGGAAGGGCCGCGGCACCCGACCCAGTTTCGGGGGGCAAAACGGCATCACCTTCCCGAAGTGGCCCGCGTAATCAAGGGAAAGGCCCATTCTGCGAGAAGTACACCATATTTGAGCGGTCGCCGACGGCCATCTGTCAAGACCAGCCAATCGCGGCAATCGGACGGAGCCGAGACATCCTAGGGATTTTAAGAGGGGTTTTCCGTGTGAAAGCGCTTGACCTGGACCGCGCGGTCGATGCCGGCTTCGCCGCCGAGGTCGCCCGCCGGGCGGAGACGGATCCACTGGCCTGCTACACATGTGGCAAATGTTCCGCGGGCTGCCCTCTGGCACGAGACATGGATTACCAGCCGCATCAGCTCATGCACCTCATCCACCTCGGATGCAGGAACGAGGTCCTCCACAGCCGGACCATCTGGCTGTGCGCGTCGTGCATCACGTGCACTGTGCGCTGCCCGCATGACGTGGACCTGGCCGGAATCATGGATGCTCTGCGGGAAGTGGCCAGGTTGGAGGGTGTCCGCGCGGCGGAGCCCGGTGTGGTGGCCTTCAACCAGGCATTCCTCTCGACGCTCCGGTCGGGAGGGCGGCTGCACGAGCTGGGCATGACCATCGCCTACAAGCTTCGTAGCCGGGACCTCCTTGGGGACATCAGACTCGGCCTCGGCCTCCTCCTGCACGGCAAGCTCAAGTTGCTGCCGCCCCGCTCCGCCTCGCGAATGCGCGTCGCGGGCATTATCCGGCGAGTCTCGGAGAGCGAGCGGGATGCGGGCCACTCTGCTCCGGAGGTGGGCTCCAAGTGAGGCCGTACGATTACTACCCGGGGTGCTCTCTCGAGGGCACGGCCAGAGAATACCAGGCTTCCCTAACTGCGATCTGCCCGCCGTTGGGGCTGGAACTGCGCGAGGTCGCCGACTGGAGTTGCTGTGGCTCCTCCGCGGCCCATGCGACCAGCCGCCTGCTGGCTGTTGCCCTTGCCGGGCGCAACCTCAACCAGGCTGCGGCGGGCGCGGCCCCTGATTCGGGCGGGCTCCTGGTGCCGTGCGCGGCGTGCTTCAGCCGCCTCCGGGGCGCATCGGTAACGCTCAACGGCGATCCAGACATGGTCGCACGCTTTCGCGACGTCACAGGCGAGGAATGGTCCGGCGGTGACGTCAGAGTCAAGTCGCTCGTTGAGGTTCTGGCCCAGGATATCGGGCCGGACGCGATTCGCGCGGCGGTGCGCCGGTCGCTGGCGGGAATCCGGGTCGCCTCCTACTACGGCTGCCTTCTGCTGCGGCCGCCGGATATCGCCGGATTCGACGATCCGGAGAGCCCGAATACGCTCGATGCCATCGTGGCGGCGACGGGCGCCGAGGCTGTGGAATGGTCGCACAAGAGCGAATGCTGTGGGGCGGGGCTGAGCATCAGCAGGCGGGAGATCGTCGGCAGGCTCGTCGCCGCCATCCTTGAGGCGGCCGCCGAGGCCCGCGCGGACGTGATCGTCACGGCGTGCCCGATGTGTCACGCCAACCTCGACACCCGTCAGGACCTCGCCGCAAGGGCAGCCGGCCGGCCGTTTTCGACTCCAATTCTCTACATCACGCAACTGCTGGGTCTGGCCTTCGACGTGCCCGAAAGGCAACTCTCACTTGGAGCGCACCTTACGCCGGTCAAGCCGCTGTTCGCCGCCATGGCCCGAGCATCGGGGCGGGGGAGGCGAGGGCATGGCGCGGATAGGCGTCTTCGTCTGCCACTGCGGCTCGAACATCGCCGGTACCGTGGACATCGACGCTGTCGTCGAGACTGCGGCAGGGTTTCCCGGCGTCGTGCACGTCGAGGCCAACAAGTACACGTGTTCGAGCCGGGCCAGGCGGGCATCAGGGCTGCAATCGCCGAGCGCGGCCTCGACCGGGTCGTCGTTGCGGCGTGCTCGCCGCGGATGCATGAACAGACGTTTCGGGGCGCAATCAGCTCCGCGGGGCTCAACCCGTATCTGCTGGAGATCGCCAACCTGCGCGAGCATTGCTCATGGGTCCACCGGGACCGCGGCGAGGCGACGCGCAAGGCGATCGATCTCGTGCGGGCCGCGGTTGCCAAGGTCGCCCGGCACAGGCCCCTGACGACCTTGCGCATCCCGGTGACCAGGCGGGCGGTGGTGATCGGCGGCGGGGTGGCAGGTATTCAGGCGGCCCTCGACATCGCCGAAGCGGGCCACGAGGTCGTGCTTATAGAGCGGACGCCGAGCCTTGGCGGGCACATGGCGCAACTAGACAAGACTTTTCCGACCCTGGACTGCTCCGCCTGTATCCTGACCCCCAAGATGGTGGAGGCCGCGACGCACCCGCGGATCACCCTGATGGCCTACAGCGAGGTGGAGAAAGTCGAGGGTTTCCTCGGCAACTTCAAGGTCACCATCCGCCGCAAGGCCCGCTCCGTCGACGAATCCAGGTGCACGGGCTGCGGGGCGTGCTTCGAGCGCTGCCCGGTCAAAGTGGATAGCGAGTTCGACCTCGGGCTCGGCCAGCGGAAGGCCATTTACGTTCCCTTCCCGCAGGCGGTGCCCAACAAGGCGACCATCGACCGTGAGCACTGCCTGTATTATCAAGAGGGCCGTTGCCGCCTGTGCGAACGGTTCTGCGAGGCTAAGGCCATCGATTTCGAGCAGCAAGACAAACTCGTGACGGTCGAGGCCGGGGCGATCGTCGCCGCCACCGGGTTTGACCAGTTCGACGACTCGGTATACGGCGAGTACGGGCACGGCAGTCTGCCGGACGTTATCACGGGGCTCGAGTTCGAGCGTCTGGTAAACGCGTCCGGCCCGACAGGCGGCAAGATCGTGCGGCCGTCGGACGGGCGCGAGCCGCAGACAATCGTCTTTATCTCGTGCGTCGGCTCGCGGGACGAGCAGAAGGGTGTACCGTATTGCTCCGCCGCCTGTTGCATGTACACGGCCAAACACGCGATCCTGGCCCGCGAGAAGCTGCCCGGGTCGCGCGCCTTTGTGTTCTACATCGACGTCCGGACGGCGGGCAAGGGGTACGAGGAGTTCTACCGCATGGCGGCGGCCGAGTACGGGGTCAAGTACATTCGCGGGCGGGTTTCGCGCATCTACCCCAAGGGAGATCGCCTGGTCGTGGCCGGCGAAGACACTCTACTCGGGGCTCAGTCCGTCGTTCAGGCTGATCTCGTCGTGCTAGCCGCGGCGATGGTGTCAGGGGCAGGCGCGCGCGACCTGGCGAGGACGCTCGGCATCGGGTACGACGAGCACGGTTTCTACACGGAAGCCCATCCCAAACTGCGGCCCGCCGAAACCAACGCCGCAGGCATCTTCCTCGCCGGTGCGTGCCAGGGGCCCAAGGACATCCCGCAGACGGTCGCCCAGGCGAGCGCCGCGGCGGTCAAGGTGGCTCAGTTGCTGGCCCGTGATTCACTGGAAACCGGCGCGATGGTCGCCCAATCCGACCAAGCCAAGTGCTCGGGGTGCCAGTGGTGCGTTGCCGTATGTCCGTACGGTTCCATAGCCATGGAGCCTGTCCGGTCGCGGGGCCGCGGCGACGGTGACGGTCAGGCACGGCTGGTGGCCGCGGTCAACCCCGGCCTCTGCCAGGGATGCGGGGCGTGCGTTGTGGCATGCCGCAATGGGGCAATGCGGTTGCTGGGCTTCACGGATGAGCAACTGGTTGCGGAGGTGGACGCCCTGTGGCGGTAGTTCCTGAGACCGGTGCCGACTGGCAGCCGCGGATCGTCGCCTTTTGCTGCAACTGGTGCAGCTACGCCGGAGCCGATTTGGCGGGCACCAGCCGGATCGAATATCCGGCGACCGTGAGGATCATCCGGGTGCCATGCTCAGGCCGGGTCAACCCGCGTCTTATCCTGCGCGCCCTGCAACAGGGGGCCGATGCGGTTCTGGTCGCTGGCTGCCACCCCGGCGACTGCCACTACGGCACCGGCAACTACTACGCGCGGCGGCGGCTGGCGGTCGCGTCGCGGCTGTTGGAGTTCCTCGGCTATGAACCGGGGCGTTTACATGTCCGGTGGATATCCGGCTCCGAGGGACCGCGCTTTGCCGAGGCGATCAGCGAGATCACGGCGGCTACACGCGCGCTTGGTCCGTGCCGCGGGCCGCGGAGGGGGCAGCCATGACCGAGGTTTGCGCCAGGGTGACGTCCTTGCTCGGGCCATTGGCAGCCGACCTCGAAACCCTCACCGCCCTTGTCCGGCAACGGGCCGCCGCGCTGCTCCAGGAGGACGGGGCTTCGGTGGTCATCGGCCACAGCGTGGGGTGGTCGGGCTGGTCCGCCGTGCCGTGCTTCGTGCGAGGGCCGGAAGACGCGGCGAAGCTGGTCGTCGGCCCGGCGTGCGGCGCCGGACTGGCGAAATACCTGCTCGACGAACTTCCCCGGCTGACCCCCGAGTCGCCCGCCGTCCTCGTCGCCCGCGGTTGTGACCTGCTCGGCGTGCGGAGGTTGATCGCGGACCACCGGGTCCCGCCCGAGTGTGTCCGCGTGCTGGTGATCCCCTGCGCCGGGCGGCTTGACTTGAGGCGCGTGGCTGCCGTCGGAGAGGAGGCGGCCCCGGATCTGCGTATGTCGCTGGCCGGTGTCTGCCAGGAATGCCGCGTGCGGTGGCCCGGCGGGCCGGAGGCCGGGAGCGCTGAGATGGTTGGCACCCCGGAACAACTCCCGGCGTTACGTGAGTGGATCGACCGCCTAGAAAGCGAACCCGCACCCGAAGACGCTGTCATCACCAAGGCTGTCGAGGAGCTAGAGGGGCTTGACCCGACCGGCCGGCTCGCCTACTGGAGCGACTGGTTTGGACGGTGTATCCGCTGTCAGGCTTGCCGAGCGGCATGCCCTGCGTGCCACTGTGAGACGTGTATTCTCGAAACCGACCCGACATGGCTGGGCCGGTCGACGGGGCTTCCGGAGCAGTTCATGTTTCACTTCGCACGGGCCATGGACGTGGCCGGAAGGTGCGTCGGCTGTGGGCAATGCGAACGGGCCTGTCCTGTTGAACTCCCGCTCGCGCGGCTCTGGTCCAAAGTCGCCGCCGACGTAGGCGAGCTGTTCGGAGTCAGCGACCCGTTTCTGCCCGCCGAGGAGGAGCCCCTTGGTCGGTTTGACCCCGGCGACCCCGATCCGGCGGCCGGCTTCGTCGCAGCCGGCCCGCGTTGCACCGCAAGGAGGCGCCATGACTGAGTTAACTGGCCCGGCGGGTACGGAGACCAAATTCGAATATCTGAGCCTAAGACCCGAGCGGCTGGCGGCACTGGCCGAGACATGCCTGGCGGTTGCGGGAGTTGGGGGAGCCTTCTGGGCGCCGCGTCACCGACCCGAAGGCTGGGTCTGGGAGCCTCAAAACCCGGCGGAAATCGACTGCTCCACTTGGAGCGCTTTCGTCAACACACTCCTTTCTCCCAAGGCAATCCTGTTGCCCCAGACTGAAGAACTGTTCGGTTGGGAGTCACGGCAGAACGATCTGCGAATCACTCCCTCCAGACGGGCCGATGGCTCGCTCATGTCTGCGGTCCTGTTCGGCGTGCGCCCCTGCGATGCCGCCGCTCTCCAGATACTCGACCAGGCCCTGCTCGAAGGCCCGTGGCCGGACGATTCTTACGGGGCAGCGCGCGAGCGAACGCTGACCGTGACCTGGGCATGCGGGGCGACCACGCCGGAATGCTTCTGCGACGCATGCGGACTGAACCCGGCCGCCGAGGGCGGCGACCTGATGGTCCTGCCGGCGCCCGGCGAATCGTCCGGCGAGTCCACGTTGCTGCTGCGAGGCTTGACAGAGAGGGGCCGCGAGGTTCTCGCGCGGCTCGCGGAGGGAGATTCGCCAGCCGGCCCTGAAACAGCGGCCGAATACCGTTCGCGGCATGCCGCCCTTGCCGGCCGGCGCACAGCTATTGGGCAGCGCGTCGACCTTCGCGCGGTGCGCGGCGCCACCGAAGAGGAATCCCTGGTGTTGTTCAACAGCCCGGCCTGGCCCACGATCGCCCAACGCTGCATAAGCTGTGGCGCATGCGCCTATGTCTGTCCGACGTGCCACTGCTTCGCGGTGAGCGACGAGGCGGGTTTCCAGGGGGGACGCCGGGTCCGGACCTGGGACTCGTGTCAGTTCAAGGAGTACATGGTCGCGGCCGGGGGACACAACCCGCGGCCGACAAAGACCGAACGGGTGAGGCAACGGTTCATGCACAAACTCTCCTACCATCGCGTCCGCCACGGGCGCCTGATGTGCGTCGGCTGCGGTAGATGCGCGCAGGCGTGCCCGGTCGGCCTTCACGTGGCCGAGGCAGCCGCAGTGCTGCTCGAAGGCGAGGCGACGCGGTTATGAGTAGCATCAACGCCAATCCGCTCGTGCCACAAGTCGGGACGGTGGTTGACGTCATCCGCGAAACCGCCTCCGGCCTGATCCGCACCTTCAGCATCGTCCCCGGCCACGGAGAGGACGGCGTACGGGAGTGGTTTTCCTACCGGCCGGGGCAGTGCGGGATGGTTTCGAATGTGGGGACCGGCGAGAGCATGATTGCGATGGCCTCTACCCCGACTCGCCGGGGGCCCCTGGAGTTCACGGTCAAACTAGCCGGCCGCAACACCGCCGCACTGCACGAACTTGGGCCCGGCGACAAGGTCGGCGTGCGCGGCCCCTACGGCAACGGCTATCCCATCGAGCGCCTGGCAGGCCGCGACCTGCTGGTCATCGGCGGCGGTATCGGCCTTTCGGGGCTGCGCTCGCTGGTCAACTACTGCCTCGACAAGCGATCCGATTTCGGCAGACTGACGGTCGTCTACGGCGCGCAGAACCCCGGCGAGATGTGCTACAAGGAAGAGCTGTCTCGACCTGGCCGGCGGCACGCGACTCTGCAGTGCACCTCACGGTCGACGCGCCCGCACCCGGCTGGGACGGCCCGGTCGCGCTGATTCCCCAGCATCTCGCGGCCCTGGCGCCGGCCCCCGACGGGCAGATCGCCGTTGTGTGCGGTCCGCCGCTGATGATCCGCTTCACTGTGGAAACCCTGGCGGCCCTCGGCTTTGCGCCGGAGGACATCCTCGTTAGCATGGAACTGAAGATGCAGTGCGGGGTTGGACGCTGTGGCCGGTGCAACATCGGATCCAAGTACGTCTGCCGCGACGGCCCGGTGTTCAGCATGGCTGAGCTAGGCCGGCTGCCTGAGGAGTACTAGTCCCTGTGGCTGAGGACATTGCGCTCGAAAGCCTCCCCATCTTCGAGCGCGGACTAGCCGCCGCGCTGGAGAACCAGGCCGGGCTCCTCGGCCAAATCTCGACTCATCTCTCCGAGAGCGGCGGCAAGAGGCTCCGTCCCGCGCTTGTGCTGCTTTGTGCCCAGGCGGGCCCTAGCGGCCCGGCGGGAGCAGGCATCGCTATGCCTCTCGCGGTCGCCTGCGAAATCCTTCACACCGCCACTCTTGTCCATGACGACATGATCGACGGTGCAAGCCTGCGGCGCGGAAAGCCTACCGTTGCAGCCAGGTGGGGCAGCCGGGTCGCGGTGCTGTCGGGCGACTATCTCTTTGCACGGGCCCTGACCATGATCGCGGGTCTTGGCCGCACTGAGATCAGCGTCCGCCTCGGCCAGACGGTCGAGGGCATCTGCCAGGCCGAACTGGAGCAAGTCGAGCGGGCATACGATCTTGCCTACACTGAGGCGGAGTATATCGAGTTGATCCGACGCAAGAGTGCCCTGCTCATCGCAGAGTGCTGCCGTTCCGGGGCCGTGTTGGCGGGGGCTTCACCGGTGGTTACGGATGCGTTGCATACCTACGGCGAGTTGCTCGGAATCGCGTTTCAGATCACCGACGATATCCTCGATGTCATTGCGGCCGATGGCCAGGTCGGCAAGTCGACAGGCCGGGATATCGAAACCGGTCTCCTCACCCTGCCCGTGATCAGGGCCGTGGCGAGGCAACCCGAACTGCGCACACTCCTGGGTCGCAGGCTCGCCGGGCCGGAGGACCGCCGACGAGCCTTGGATCTGGTCCGCGCCAGCGATGGGGTGGAATATTCGCGCGTGGTTGCGGACTGCTATGTGCGAAGGGCGCAGGACGCGCTGGGCATCCTGCCGCCGGGGGATCCGCGCGGGTCGCTCGAGAGGCTGGCGAGATTTGCGGCAAACCGGTCGCATTGATGGCGCCCCCCTACCGCTTTGGCGGTGGGGGCGCTGGACGAATGACTGCCGCCGCAGTGCCTGATCCACGGGGTTGGACACGTGGGCCACTCCCAATGCCGGGCGCTTGGCGGTAACGACGGAATCCCCGAGGGCGAGTATGGCACGCTCCTCTACGGGCTGCAGGGTGAGGGTTTCTGCGATTATGTCGCCTACCAGGCGAGACAGCAGTTTCCGGCACCGGGCGAGGTAGACTTCCGCCTCTACGAAGACCAGGCAGAGGTACGCAGACAAGTTGACGCCTACAACGAAGTCCTTGCTGCGGTGGGCTCCATTTCCCCGGATGAGCTAGCCAGGTTGATCTGGGAAAGGTGTACACTGGTGGCCGGGCCTACTACATCGCCGGGATGCATTGCTGCCACACAATCGTCGATAGGGCTGGCAGAGAGGCGTTGACGAAAACGCTGATCGACGGTCCGTTGTCATTCGTCAGCCTCTACAACTCACCAGTCCCGGCGGACTGGGCCATCAAGCTCCCGCAGAAAGTCCTACGTGGTCCCAAGAACTGTGATACAAGCGCCACGGTTTAGGCCTCAGAGATCGCCATCCAGAAATCACGTTAGCACTACGCGAGATGACCACGGGCCGGCAGGCTGCGGCCCTTTCTCGGGGACCTCGACCTTGGTTTCCTCAGGCCGCCGCTGGAGTACAGCAGACCTCGTCACAGAGGCGGTGCAGGAGGAGCAGTTGGTGGCGGTTCTGCCGAAAGGCCAACCGCTGTCCGCTCCAGCAGAGCGACCGATAGACGTGAAGGACCTCGCTGCAGAGCCATTTGTCCTCTTTCCCCCAACCGGGGAGCAGGGTTTGTCCGGGCAGATAATCGACGGTGCTGCCGTGTGGCCGGTTTCCAACCACGAGTGACACAAGAAGCAATCCAGATGGAGACGCTGTTATCGCTGGTGGCCGGCAATGCGGGGGTGACGCTGGCCCCGGCTGCCGGTCGGGCGCTGGCCCGTCCGGGTGTGGTATGTCGTTCGCTGACCTCATCGCCAACCGTTACGCTTGCCGCTGCCTGGCGTCCCGACGATGACGGGCTGCGCTGCACTGGGTGCTGGAAGTGGTTCGTCAGGCTGCGGGAACCTTGCTCACGAATGTGCCCTGAGATGGAGCAACCGTCGATACCGGCGGCTACTCCCAGTACGACGAGGCTCCACCCCTTGTGGGGTCGTCTCTCATGTCGCCGTCATCCTCACCTCTCAGAGCACGCAGGATCATGCGCCTACCCAGAACCGATAGCTCTAAGCCGCTTTCCATGCTATGAATGAAGAGGGGATAGGCTTCGGCGCAGTGGCGGCTGCCCAGTGTACCGGCAGCGCCACCAGGGAGGAAGGGGATCCTCGCTGATGCGGTCCGCGGAAGCTATGGTCTCGCGCCCCCTACACTCCCGGTTCGGCAGAAGGTTAGTATTGCTCTTGATCCTGTCGCTGCTGTTCATTGCGTTAGCGGGTTGCGGGCTGTCTGTCGATCAGCGCTTCGCGGACTTCGACTACCTCTTCGGCACTATCCGGGACAACCATCCTCTCCTCGGTGTGTGGTCACGCATGTTCGGCGTTCAGTGGGAGGACCAGTACGAGGAGTTCAAGGCGATGGTTGTAGCCGCTGAGAGCGATCAGCAATGGGCTCTCGCAATCGACCACATGCTCAAGTCCTTGGCCAACGGCTCACACCGCTGATCGTCCCCGGGCACTACGTGGACCTGCTCCAGAGCGAGTATGCTCCGCAATTCCTCACCGACATGGTCACGGGAGCTTCGGCGGGTAAAGCCCAGAGCTGGTACGACTACGTCGCGGATAGCACCGTGAGTCAGTTCTCAGGTATCGCCGCAGCCTATGCCTCGGGTGAGTACATAGTCGCAGGCGTAAGCCCTGACCTGCCAAAAACGGTCCCGGTTGAGGTGGGGTGGCGGGTTGTCGGGGTCGGGGGCCTGGCCGTCGACGACTACGTCCATTCTCGGGTCGGTGAGATGAAGCTGCAATGGGATCCGGTCGCCCGGAAGGTCTTCGCCCGTGACCTATACCTGCCACCGGGAGAGACTGGATTCACCGACCGAGCTGGTGACGATGTCTCCCTGGTCCTGTCATCCGCCAACGGCCAACCCTCCCCCGGGTTTGAGCGGTGGCCTGCCCTCGCTCGCAACGAGTGGGCTCCACTATACTCAGCGACGGCATTGGCTACCTTTGGCTGAGGGATTTTGGGGCACGCGATGGATTCGAGTCCGAACTCAGGTCATGTGTGCAGGCTGTGCTCAACACCCAAGACCTGATAATCGACATTCGCGGAAACCCCGGCGGCAGCAGCGGGGTATGGCAACTGCTGGTCAAATTGCTTTGCGCCGAGCCTGTCCACCACCGGACAATCCTCGTGGGCAGGAACTCCGAGTTCGTCAAGGCTATCTGTCGGCCTGCGTCGACGCCGGCTGGGGCGAATGGGTTTCCAGGAACCGCATTGAGGAGCTCTTTGGGCCGGCAGGAGGCGGCATTCCGGACGAAGTAAAGACGGAGCAGTTCGGCGACCTCGTCGTTAGCACGGATGCTATCGAGCCAGAGGCCGACGGAGCTGCCTACCGCGGCCGTATATGGGTGCTGACAGACTGTCGCTCGTTCTCGGCGGCAGATAGCTTCGCTTCGTTCTGTAGGGGCACGGGTTGGGCGACACTGGTTGGATGTCAGACGGGAGGAGACGGAGTCGGTTTCAATCCCGCCTATGTGGTCCTTCCGCATAGCCGGATGGTAGTCGGGTTTGCGTCTGTCCTCGGGCTGAACCCTGACGGCACAGCCAATGCGCAGTGCGGTACCTTGCCTGACATCTGGGTGCGCGAGTCCGGGTTGGAGGTTATCGGAGTACGGTCGAGCCAGCCGTCTGTCGTGACCGATCGCGTCCTGAGGGCGTGCCTTGAGGAGATAAGGCGGACACGGTAGCTTGGGGAGTGATCAGTCGACAGCAGTGCCCGGGGAGGCTCATAGCCATGGCAAGCGTGCGACCGGCCAGACCGACCCGTCCATGGATAGGGTTGTTGCTCGTGGGAATGCTCCTTGCCGGTCTCGCTATGCCTGCATGCGCCGTTGTGACTCTCGACGACCTCGACTGGACCGATATCACCTGGGCTTCCTATGATCCGGGGACTGATGTGCCTGGCGGGTGGGACCGTGCGGCGCTGCTCCTGCCGGTTAGGGTTAATGGCGCCGAATACTTGTTTCAGCTGGATACGGGAGCAGGAAACAGCTATCTTAACCGCGATGTGGCGGACCATGCAGGACTCAAGTATGAGGTGGTGAGGGAACTCGACGCCAGCGCGGCCCGGACCAGTTGGCATGGAAAAGTCACAGATCTTGAGCTCTTAGGGCGCAGATTCGAGAACCTCAACATCGTCGTTCACGACCTGGCGGACGACCCCGCACGCAAGGGAGTGGAGGCCAGCTTCAGGATCGATGGGGAAGCGCCTCCGCTTGTCGGTACCATCGGTACGGATCTTCTTCGGTCGCATTGCCTTATCCTGGACCTTGCCTGCGGCCGTGCCGCACTGTCCTCACGCCGGCCCGCCGTCTCCGGTCCCGAAACAACAATAGCGCTTTGGGGTGGACGACCGGTCCTGAACCTCAACGGGGACGTCCATTTGAGGGCGCTATATGATACTGGCGCTTCAGCCTTCTCCCTCATCTGCGGTCAGGCTGCCTATGAGTCGTTGACTGCCGAGGCCGGCCGGGAGTGGACTATCCGGACGACGGGATTCCAGGGCCTGGTCGATCTTCAAGCCGCTGATTGCACCATCTCCCTTCACTCTGGCCTAATCGACTTGCCAATAGGCACCCTCTACGGAAGCGAGTTGGTAGATCAGGTATCCTCGTCCAGCCGCGGTCAAGTCAACGCGATCGTCGGCAATGAGGTGTTTCGCGGTAGGCTGGTCGTCATTGACTTCCGCAAGCTCGTTCTCGTCCTCCCCGCCCCATAAGGTCCAGCATTCATCTGGTCCACAGGCAGACGGTAATATCGGCTATGCTACGTCCGACACGGCTTCCCTGCTCCGGCACTGTGGCTTGCTGTAGACAAACAAAGCTTGACGCCCACCGCTGAGCGTGATATTCCAGATGGCAAAACTCTCCGACGAGATGGGGAAAGCCGTTGGCGCATATTGCGAGCAGGTCTGCGACGCGAATGAGACTGGGCGGTCGCCCGGCCGGCATCACGATCGATGGTGTCGTCTACCTCAGGAGCAGGTACGGCATGGAATCATGGGTGATCGATGATCAGGATATCCGTTGGCCTGACGAGTGCCCGGACTGCGGGACCAAGCGCGGCGAACTGCACCATGCCCGCTGTGGAATCGAGATGTGTCCCAAGTGCGGCCGGCAGATGGATACCTGCAGCTGCCGGCCGGACCGGTCGGTCTAGCCAGCCGGCGCGCGTCCCTGGCGTGGCGCGCGCCGGATCGGCCGGTCTATGCTTCACCCGGCTCGCTAGGCGGTTTTGAGGTTGTTGATCACCTGCATGACATCCTGCACGCCCATCGCCGCACGCTCAGCCGCAAGGGCGGCCTCTTTGCTCGGGGCTGTTCCCTCAAGCGTGACCGTACCGCGATTAACGGTGATCTTGATGTCTTTGTAGAAACCTTCCGTCTGGGGCTCTACCTTGAGGGCAATCCGTACCTTGAACCACGTGCTCTCGTCCTGTGGGGACATTTTTGGGATTGCGTTACCTGTCATTGTCTTTAGCCTCCCAGTGCTTTTCTGTCGGTCGTATCCAATCGGGTTTTGGTGGCTCGGCAGACAGTATCTGTATTCCGTACTACGATTCTGTATGCGAAAGGTTTCGGAAACGTAAAGTATGACAATTCAGACTTCCGGGCTTACGGTCCGCGTGGGTGAAGACCTTGGGGTGGGGATGAAGTAGCCGTGCGGACGGAGAAACAATACCCGTATGCCCGTCGGAACGTAACCCAGGCGGGTGGCTCAACCACCTGCCAACCAGATAGATAGAAGGAGCGTGATCAGAGGTATGAAGACAGATGCCAATCTCATGGAGGCATTCGCGGGAGAGTCTCAAGCCAACCGCAGGTACTTGGCGTTCGCCGCAAGAGCAGAGAAAGAGGGCTTCCCCAACGTAGCGAGGATCTACCGTGCGATTGCCGAGGCGGAAACGGTACATGCCCTCAAGCACCTTGAGATAGCCGGCAAGGTGAAGACGACCGCCGAGAACCTTGCCGAGAGCAAAAGAGGCGAGGAGCACGAGTTCACGGAGATGTACCCCGGGTTTATCACGGCGGCAAAGGCCGACGACCACAAGCCCGCCCTTCGCATCTTCGAGTATGCCAACGCAGCTGAGAAAGTCCACGGCGCCATCTTCGACAGGCTCCTGTCGCTGGTGACCGGAGGCAACGACCATGCCGACGAGGCTGTTGCGCTATGCCCGGTCTGTGGCTGGGTCGTGACCGGCGAGGTCCCGGAGCGGTGCCCAATCTGTAACACACCGTCCAAGATGTTCCGGAGTTTCTAGCCAGCGGGGCTGTGAACATAGCCGCGACTGCTGTTTTGCCACGCACATCGCAGGCTCCCATCAACTGGCCCTCATGCTGCGTCGACGCCGAGCAACACTAGTTGGCGGAGGTGACAGAATGTCTGAGAACAGCGAACAGCTCAGGCGGAGGAACACCGCTCAGGATTGGAATCGGAGGCGTTTTGAGCAAGAGGTCGCCGAGGAGATCGGCCTTAGTCGCCAGCGCGACCAGCAATACCGTAACCCGTTGGGCCGCGGTGGACCGGGGGCAACGTTCATCGGCCCCAAATCCAACCGGGAAACCGGCAACTACACCAGCGAGACCAACCGGACCGGGCGCGAGCGCCGCAGGTAACGTCCGGTTTCACCGAGCGTAATCCGTAGTCACCCTCGGAGGACGGCCCCACCGTCCTCCCTCTTTGTCAGGGCCGACTCCAGCATGCAGGTGCGGGGCAGCGGCGGCGGCCGTGCCCCGCTTCTTCCTTGCTTTGTAGCAGGTCAGCCGCCTTGACCCTCCGAAGTAGAGACCCATCACCGTCCGATGGGGGAATCGCCATGGCTACGCGCGATGAGTTCTCCACACCCCGGGTAACTGGTGGCCTGCCCGGCCCGCGGGCCGCCGAGGCTCTGTCGCTCCGCGAGAAGTACGTTGCCAAAGGAGTCTCTCTGACCGTGCCGTCCGTCGCGATGCGGGCTCGCGGGGCAATGGTCGAGGATATCGACGGCAACACCTTCATCGACTTCGCCGGTGGCATCGGTGTTCTAAACGTGGGCAGCACCCATCCCGCTGTGACTGCAGCCGTGACGGCCCAGGCCGGGCGATTTCTGCACACTTGCACGCACGTGATCCTCAACGAACCGTACGTCCAGTTGTGCCGGCGGCTCGTCGAGGTCACGCCGGGGGAATTCGGCAAGAAGGCCATTTTGCTCAACTCCGGCGCCGAAGCGGTGGAGAACGCCGTCAAGATCGCCCGCAAGTACACCGGGAGGACGGCGCTAATCACGTTCGAGAACGCCTTCCACGGGCGCACCCTCCTCGGCATGTCGCTGACGAGCAAGGTCAATCCATACAAGCTTGGCTTCGGTCCGTTCGCCCCCGAAGTCTACCGTGTGCCGAGTCCATACTGCTACCGTTGTCCCCACGGCCACGGGGCGCCGGACTGCGAGCTTGCTTGCCTCAAACAGGTCGAACGCTCCATTTCGGTCGATATCGGTTCGGACCAGGTTGCCGCAATGATCGTCGAGCCGGTGCAGGGTGAGGGCGGGTTCATCCCCCTGCCCGAGGGCTACCTCGCGGGGCTGCAGGAGATCTGCGCGCGACACGGCATCGTTTTGATTGTGGACGAGATCCAGACGGGTTTCGGCAGGACGGGCAAGCTCTTCGCTTGTGAGCACCACGGTGTCGCGCCCGACATGATCCTGCTCGCCAAGTCGCTGGCGGCGGGGCTGCCGCTGTCAGGGGTTGTCGGGCGGCAGGAGATCATGGATTCGGTGCACGTCGGCGGGCTCGGCGGCACGTACGGCGGCAACCCGGTAGCATGCGCCGCGGCCCTTGCCGTTCTGGACGTCATGGAGCGGGAACAGCTTCCCGAGCGCGCGGCGCAGATCGGTGAGGTCATCGCAACCCGCCTGCACAGGCTTGCCAAGCGGTTGCCGGGCATCGGCGACGTGCGCGGCCTGGGGGCGATGCGGGCGGTCGAGTTGGTCAAGCCGGCCTCGGGCCCCGCCAAGGAGCCAGCCGCCGCCGAGGCGTCTGCGGTCATCAGATACTGCTACGAGCACGGACTGATTATCCTCAAGGCAGGGATTCTGGATAACTGCGTACGCGCGCTTCCGCCTCTGGTCATCACCGACCGGCAATTGGAGACAGCTATGGATATCTGGGAAGATGCGCTCTTGCATGCCTTTGCGTGAGCACTGGCACAGCCTTTGCTTGGGAGCTCGGGGAACTTGACTTCCCGGCCCAGAAGATACGACCGGAAGGGAGGGGCACCGGTGGTTGAATCGGTCGAGCAGGCCCGCGAGCTAAACGACCTGGACGGTCCGGGCGAAGCACGGGGCCATCGCGGTGGCAGCAGGGTGGAACCGGTTTCCGAGCACGATGCCCCGCAGCCGGATGTGATCGCCCTTGTCGGAGGCAGCGGCACGGGCAAGAGCTACCACGCCTCGCACGTTGCTCACGAGCATGATGTCGAGCTGATTGTCGACGACGGCCTCTTGATCAGGGAGGGCAAAATCCTGGCCGGCAAATCGGCCAAGGCCGAGGCCAATCGAGTCGGCGCGATCAAACGGGCGATCTTTGCCGACTCCGAGCACGCCGCAGAAGCCAGGGAGGCCCTCCAGCGGGAAACCCCACAGCGGGTCTTGATCCTGGGGACGTCGCTCGACATGATCGGCCGCATCTGCGTGGCGCTCGGCCTGCGCCCGCCGCAGCGGGTCATCCGGATCGAGGACGTCGCGAGCACCAGAGATATCTGGCGCGCGCGGAGGATCCGCCGTGAGCAGGGCAAACACGTCATCCCCGCGCCGACCCTCGAGGTCCGCAAGACTTTTTCGGGATACCTGTTTGACCCCTTGCGGTTCTTCCTGCGCCCCAAAGGCGACGGCCGCGCCGGGTTGATCATCGAGAAGTCCGTCGTCCGCCCAACCTGGAGCGAATTGGGCAGGTTTTATATCCACGATGTCGTGGTGATGAGCATCGCTCTGCGTGCGGCACGCGAAGTCGAAGGCGTCGCCCGCCCCCTCAAGGCCCGGGTGGACTCTCAGCCGGAGGGCACCACGATCAACCTCGACATCGCGCTGTGGCTCGGGGCCCAGGTCGTGGACGTGTGTCGGACGGCGCAGTTGCATGTGCGTAAGGTTCTGGAGTATACGACGGGGCTCAACCTCCTCGGAGTCAACGTGCACGCCAGGGCGATGTTGGTCGGGCATCCGGTAGCGCAAGCGGAGCCCTAGCAGCATAGGTGATTAACGGGGCGTCGGAATTCGCCGGCGGATAGGCCACTAGGGCGAGGGCCGCCCGGAAGGGACACAGTGACACTCGATGCGTCTTGACCAGCAACTCTCACTACGCCAAAGCCAGCGCTTGGTCATGACCCCTCAACTGCGCCAGGCCGTTGAGATCTTGCAGTTGGGCGCCATCGAGTTAGGGGAGTACTTGGAGGCCCAAGCCCTCGAGAATCCGCTCCTTGAAACCGACCTCGAGTACGACGCACCCGATCCCCCAGAGCTCGACGTTGCCGGAGCCGCGGCCGACCAGCCGGACGGCGGCGCAACAGACGGACCGGCCCCCGACGACCTCGAGCGCTGGCTGGAGTACTTCGCCGATTCGAGCGACCTTGGACTGCCGGTGTCCCGACCGGCCGCAGTGGACCTCCCCGACCCCATCGAGGCCGCCTCCGCGGCGGGCCCCTCTCTTGCCGAGCATCTTCACCTGCAACTCAACCTGACGGACCTCGTCGATGGAGTTGGTGTTCGTGCCGCGCGGGCCGTCATCGATGCCCTCGACCACGATGGTTACCTGCGGATTCCACTGGACCAACTGACCGGGCACGCGGGGCTCGGGGTTAGCGACCTCCGGCGCGGCCTGGAGATCGTCCAGGCAATGGACCCGCCGGGGGTTGGGGCGCGTGACTTGCGCGAGTGCCTCCTACTGCAACTCAAGTTGCAGGATCCGCCGCCTGCGCTCGCAATCAAGCTGGTTTCCGGGCACCTCGACGACATCGCGGCCGGCCGGTACCGGCATCTTGGGCAGGCGACGGGCCAGACCATGGACCGGTTACAGGGCGCGCTCGATGCGATCCGCAACCTCAACCCCCGCCCGGGAGCATCGTTCGCCGGGGGCGGGGAGACGAGGTATATCGTCCCGGATGTCGTAGTTGAACGTGTTGGGAACGGCTACGTGGTGTTGGTCAACGACGCGGCCGCCCCCCGCCTGGGCATAAACGCCTACTATCGCAGTCTGGCCGGCCGCCCCGAGGGGCTGGGGGCAGATGTCGCTGCCTTCCTAAGCGAACGGCTCCGCTCGGCAATGTGGCTGCTGCGCTGCGTTGAACAGCGCCGTTCGACGGTCTGGCGGGTCGCCGAGTGTATCGTCGAGCGGCAGGCGGAGTTCCTGGCGAGGGGGATCCGGTACCTTCGTCCGATGACGCTCAAGGACGTTGCCTCGGCAATCGGCGTCCACGAGTCGACCGTCAGCCGGGCGGTGGCAAACAAATACATGCAGACCCCCAGAGGGGCCTTTGAGCTGCGGTTTTTCTTCACCAGCGGCGTGGCATCGGCCGTGGGGGAGAATACGGTTTCCTCGGCTAGTGTCAAGCAGGTTATAAAGGAATTGATCGAGGCGGAAGACCCGTTGGCGCCGCATAGCGACCAACGGCTGGTTGAACTGCTACGCCGGCGTGGGGCGACCCTTTCCAGGCGCACGGTCACTAAGTATCGCCGTGAGCTCGGGGTGCCTTCGTCGGCACAACGGCGGCGCCTTGAGGGGCGCTAAGTCGAAGGAGGAGTATCATGTCGGTCAAGATCGGGATCAACGGCTTCGGCAGTATCGGACGCAGGTTCCTTCGTTGCGCGCTTGCGCAAGGACTCGAAGTGGTGGCCGTCAACGACTTGTGGGACGCCAAGACCCTGCCCACCTGCTCAAGTACGACTCCAACTACGGGACACTTGATGCGCGGGTCGAAGCCGGTGAGGAGCGATCGCCGTCGACGGCAGAGATCAAGCTCTTCGCGGAGCGGGACCCCGCTAGCCGTTGGGGCCGAATCCGGCGTCGACGTGGTCGTCGAGTCCACCGGGCGCTTCCGTGACCGGGAGGCTGCTGAGAAACACATCAAGGCCGGCGGCGCTAAGAAGGTCGTGGTCGCGGCTCCGCTCAAGGGAGACGGTCTCACCTGCGTGATCGGCGTCAACGATCACCTTTACGATCCCTCAAAGCACCAGATCCTGAGCAACGCTTCCTGCACGACCAACTGCCTTGCCCCAGTCGCCAAAGTGCTCGACGAGGCGTTCGGTATTGTTTACGGGTTGGTGAGCACAGTTCATGCCTATACAAATGACCAGGTCATCCTGGACCTGCCCCACGGCGACATCCGCAGGGCGCGCAGCGCCGCGATCAATATCGTCCCGACCTCGACGGGGGCGGCGTCGGCCATCGGAGCCGTGCTCCCTTCACTTAAGGGCAAGCTCAACGGCACGGCGTTCCGCGTGCCGGTCTCGACGGTCTCGTGCATCGACCTGGTGGTGCAGACTCCTCAGCCGGTCGAGCCCAGGGCCGCCAACGAGGCGTTCAAGGCTGCTGCGGCGGGCGCGCTGAAGGGAGTCCTGGACTATACGGACGCAAAACTCGTCTCATCGGACTATAAGGGCAACCCCCATTCCGCGATCGTCGACGGCCCGGAAACCAAAGCCGTTGGCAACCTGCTCAAGGTCGTGGCCTGGTACGACAACGAGTGGGGATACAGCATGCGGCTCGTCGACCTTTGCAAGATGATCGCAGCGAAGGGGCTATAGGCTGGAGCCATGGCCCGGACTGGTTTCGACCGCAAGACGGTCAGGGATGTCGAGGTCAAGGGCAAGCGGGTTTTGGTTAGGGTGGACTTCAACGTGCCTCTCGACGGCGGGCGGGTCGTCGACGCCACCCGGATCGAAGCCGCCCTTGCTACGGTCGATTACCTGATCGAGCGAGGGGCTTCGGTCGTCTTGATGTCCCATCTGGGAAGGCCGAAGGGCAAGCCCAATCCGGCGATGTCCCTCAGCCCGGTAGCTCGTTCCCTCTCTCAGCTGCTCGGGCGGCCGGTGCAGTTCGTCCCGGAGTGCACGGGCGACGCCGCGGTCGCGGCAACCTCCCGGCTTGGGCCAGGCGAGGTCGCTCTGCTCGAGAACGTGCGGTTCGACCCCGGCGACGAAGCATGCGATCCGGCGATGGCCGCCCGGCTGGCGAGGCACGGCGAGCTGTACGTCAACGATGCGTTCGGCGCAGCACATCGCGCTCATGCTTCCACATCGGGCGTTGCGGCACACCTGCCGGCGGTGGCGGGACTGCTCATGGAACGCGAGCTTGAGATGCTCGGCGGCCTGCTCGCCAGCCCCCGGCGCCCGTTCCTGGTGATCCTCGCCGGGGCCAAGATCTCGGACAAGTTCGCCGTTATCGAATCGCTCCTCGGCAAATGCGACATCATCGCCCTGGGCGGGGGGATGGCAAACGCTTTTCTCGGCGCCAAGGGCTATGAGCTTGGCCGGTCGCTGGTCGAGCGGGACCGTATTCCGGACGCCGCAAGATTGCTCAAGCAGGCGGCCGTGGCCGGCGTGGAGGTCGTCCTGCCCGTCGACCGCGTCATCGCCGCCGACATGAAGCCGGGAATCGCCAACCGGACGGTGTCCGTCGATGCGATCCCGCCCGACATGGCCGCATTCGACATCGGCCCGGCGACGGTCGAGCTGATCGCTGCGGCGGCCGGGCGCGCAGGGACCGTGTTCTGGAACGGGCCCGTGGGCGTGTACGAGTTGCCCGCATTTGCCAAAGGCACGATCGGAGTGGCACACGCCGTCGCAGCGGCAACCGGACTTGGAGCGACCACCATCGCGGCCGGCGGCGATTCGCTGGCCGCGGTGAACGCCGCGGGGCTTGCGGACCGCGTCACGCACCTGTCCACAGGCGGAGGCGCGACGCTTGAACTGCTGGAGGGCAAACCGCTGCCGGGCGTCGAGTGCCTTTTGCCCAGATAGCCAGGTGCAGGGTGACAACTTCGTGGCTGCCGGGCCCGGATGGGCCCGCAGCTCTTTAGTGCGGGAGTGAATGTCCAATGACCGCCGGATCCACCAAGCCAGCGGCGCGCACCCCTCTCGTCGCAGGCAACTGGAAGATGTACAAGACCATCGGCGAGGCGGCGGACACGGCGCGCGCCCTGCTCGGCGGGCTCCGTGCCGCGCCTGGCGAGATTTGCCCAGGGCGGGTCCTGATCTGCCCGCCGTTTACGGCGCTCGGCGCCGTCAGGGCGGCGCTCGCAGGAGACGGACTGGTGATGCTGGGCGCTCAGGATCTTCACTGGGAGGCGCAGGGAGCGTTCACCGGCGAGGTTTCCGGGATGATGCTCGTCGACGCCGGCTGCCGGGCGGTGATTATCGGCCATTCGGAGCGGCGCGCCTTCTTCGCGGAAACCGACGAATCCGTCGCCCGGAAGACCGCAGCAGCCCTCCAAAGCGGCCTCTTGCCGATTGTTTGCGTCGGCGAGAGCCAGGCCGAGCGCGAAGGGGGCAGGACGGGGGAGGTCCTGTCAAGGCAGGTCCGTGGCGCCATCAAGGGGCTCGACGGGGCGGTGACCGGCAGGCTGGTGTTCGCGTACGAGCCGGTCTGGGCAATCGGCACCGGCCTTGCGGCCAGCGCCAAGGACGCTTCGGAAGCGGCCGATACGATCCGTGCCGAGCTGCCGGCCGGTGTCAGCCAAGGCGTTCGCGTCCTGTACGGCGGCAGCGTTAAGACCGGTAACGTCGCGGAATTCATGGCGGAGCCGGCGGTCGACGGCGTGCTGGTCGGTGGTGCAAGCCTTGATGGGGCAGGTTTTGCGGCGCTGGCGATCGCAGGCCTGAGGGCCCGGCGGCAATGACGGGCGGCAGGCCTGCTGCTCGCGAACTGTCTCGCCGGGCTCAGCCGGCGGGTTGCACCACGGCGCCCGGCTACCGGCCCGTGGTTCTGATTGTCCTGGACGGGTGGGGCAGGGCGGAGCGGAGCGCTCAGGGCTATGACGCCATCGGACAGGCCCGGACCCCAAACCTGGCCCGGTGGGAGGCCCAATGGCCCCACACTCTGCTCAGCGCCTCCGGAGAGGACGTCGGGCTCAATCCGGGGCAGATGGGCGACTCCAACGTCGGGCATCTCAACCTTGGAGCCGGGCGCATCGTGTATCAAGACCTCGTTCGCATTGACCGCGCGGTGCGCGACGGCACCATCGGCAAGGCCCCCGCGATCCGCGAGCTGTTCGGCTCGGTCGCCTGCCGGGGTGCGACGCTGCACTTGATGGGCCTCCTGTCGGACGGCGGGGTGCACAGCCACATCGGCCACCTGTTCGCCCTGCTCGACGCGGCGGCCGGGGCCGGCGTGAAATCGGTCGCCGTCCACGCATTCCTCGACGGGCGCGATGTGCCGCCGAGGTCTGCCAGGCAGTACCTTGAGGCCCTTGACGACAGACTCCGCCTGATCGGCCGGCGGCTGGAGCGGGCGGCGGAGGGACCTCAACCTGCGTACCGTCTGGCCACGCTAATGGGCCGGTATTACGCCATGGACCGTGATAAGCGGTGGGAGCGTACGGGCCTTGCGTTCCGCACGATGGCAGCCCGGTCGAAGCAGTGGCCACCGCCTCCGGCTGGCGTGAAGCCCTGGCGCAGGCCTACGGGCGCGGCGAATCCGACGAATTCGTCTCACCGGTCCGGATTGCCGGAGCCGAGCCGGTACGCGATGGTGACGGGGTCTTCTTCTTCAACTTCCGCGCCGACCGGGCTCGGCAGTTGACCAGGGCCTTTGCGACCTCGGCAACCGAAGCTACCGCCCTCGGCCTTCCCCCCGACCGGCCCGCTGTGGATTTCGCCACTTTGACGCGGTATGACCAAGCCCTCGCCGTTCCGGCCGCGTTTCCGCCGCTGATCCTGACCGGGACGTTCGGCGAAGTGGTTTCCAATGCGGGGTTGAGGCAGTTGCGTCTGGCCGAAACCGAAAAGTACGCCCACGTCACCTTCTTCTTCTCTGGTGGCCGCGCGGAGCCGTTTTGCGGCGAGGATCGCATCCTGGTGCCTTCGCCGCAAGTGGCGACCTACGATCTTCAGCCGGAGATGTCCGCCCCCGAAGTCACACAGAAGGCCATGGCGGCGATCGATTCCGGGGCCTACGACGCGATCGTCATGAACTACGCCAACGGCGACATGGTCGGGCACACCGGCGACTTCGACGCGGCCGTCAGGGCGGTGGAAGCGGTGGATGCACATCTTGCTGCTGTAGTCGGGGCCACGACCACCCGCGGCGGCGCGGTGCTGATCGTTTCCGACCACGGCAATGCGGAAGAGATGTACGATAGGGACAAGGCCTGCGCCCACACGGCGCATACGCACAATCCGGTGCCGGCGATACTGCTCGCCCCGGGATTGCGCCCGGGCACGGCCTTGCGGCCAGGCATCCTGGCGGACGTGGCGCCGACCTTGCTTGAGTTGATGGGGCTTGCAGCGCCGCCCGAGATGACCGGCCGGAGCTTGATCGTCCATCCTACGGAGGAGGGATCCTGATGTTGGTCCAATTCAGCCTCAACTCAGCCGAGGCGCGCGAACTGCTGGCTGCCGGTTTCTGGCGCTGGCAGGCCGTCCGTGAGGCCCGGCGGGTGATCGTTTGCCGGTCCTCGACCTGCGCCGCGCTCATGGTCGCCAGGTGGCCCGACTTCCCGTGGGAGTCCTTCGCCGCCGGCGTCACGCACTCCAAAGGCGTCTGCGTTAACCGCAAGCCCGCTGCCGAGGCGCTAGTCACCGGCGACACGTGGACCTACAAGGCATTTGACGTCGCAGAACTCGGGAGCGAGGATCTCATCGTCAAAAGCGGCAATGCGTACGACGGCCGCAACGTCGGCGTCTTGCTTGGGCATCAACAGGGATTTGGCACCATGGGCCGCATCTTTCCCGGGCTCAATGAGACGGGCCAGCCAACCGGCTGCACCGCCCGCGTTGTTGCGCCGATGCTGGCCGAAAAGCTCGTGCCCGAGGGGTCCCTGCGTCCATCCGGCTACCCGGACAGTTCGCTCGGCTGGGGTTCGCGCTTTTTGGTTTACCAGCCGGACCTGATCTTCGACGAGCGCGACGCCATCCGGGTCCTGACGGGCGGCGACGCGGCCATCGTGGGCAGGGGGGCGAGCGTGGACGGTTACTCGGTCACGACCTATCACGTTGCGATCGACGACTCCGGGGCCAAGGCCCTTTTCGAACTCGTCGATTCGGTCAAGGGCGCCGACCTGCTCCCGTTTGAGGAGTGCGATTGCGCTGCGGAGTCCGGCGAGTGCTCGTGGGGGGGGAAGACGTCATGGGCCAAGAGCTGACGATCAAGAGCGTGTTCGCGCGCGAGGTACTCGATTCGCGTGGAAACCCCACCGTCGAGGCCGACGTGATCCTGGCTGGTGGCGCCTTTGGGCGCGGAACCGTCCCCTCTGGGGCGTCCACCGGCAAATTTGAGGCTCTGGAGCTGCGGGACGGCGGGAAACGGTTTGGGGGTAAGGGCGTTCTCACCGCGGTGGGCAACATCAACGAGATCATCGAACCGGCAGTGGCCGGGCACGATGTCACAGACCAGCGCTCCCTGGACGCACTCCTTCAATCGCTGGACGGTACGGACAACAAGTCCAACCTCGGAGCCAACGCTCTGCTGGCGGTATCGCTGGCCGCGGCGCACGCCGCCGCCGCGGGTCGCGGCCTGCCGCTGTACCGCCATTTCGCGGACGTCCTGGGATCGCCGCAGTTCCCGGTATCCCTTCCTGTGCCGATGCTGAACATCATCAACGGCGGCAAGCATGCGGACAACAGCGTCGACGTACAGGAGTTCATGATCGTCCCCTATGGGTTCGGCGGTTTCCGTGAAGCGCTCCGGGCCGCCGCCGAAGTGTACCAGTCGCTGCGCAGCCTGCTCAAGAAGCAGGGCTATAACGTCAATGTCGGCGACGAGGGCGGTTTTGCGCCCGACCTGCCCAACAACGAGGCGGGGCTCGAAGTCATCGTCGCGGCGATCAGGGCCGCCGGGTACGTGCCTGGGGCGGATGTCGGTATCGCGCTGGACAGCGCCGCCAGCAGTTTCGGGGCGGACGAAGCGGATCCTACGACTTCGAGGGCCGCCGCCGCAGCGCAGACGACCTGATCGGAAGGTATGCCGACTGGGCCGGCCGATACCCCGTCGTCTCGCTCGAAGATCCACTGGGCGAAGAGGATTGGCCCGGCTGGGCGGCGCTGACGGCTGCGCTCGGCAGCAAGGTGCAGATCGTCGGCGACGATCTCTTGGTCACCAACCCGGCGCTGATTGCGCGGGGGGTCGAGTGCAAAGCCGCCAATTCAGCTCTGATCAAGGTCAATCAGATCGGTACGCTCAGCGAGGCGGCGGAAGCGATTAACACGGCGCGGGCGGCGGGCTGGACTGTCGTGGTCTCCCATCGCTCCGGTGAAACCGAAGACACGACTATCGCAGACCTCGCCGTCGGTCTTGGCGCCGGGCAGCTCACATCGGTGCGCCCTGCCGCAGCGAGCGCGTCGCCAAGTACAACCGCCTGCTGCGCATTGAGGAGCAACTCGGCGCGGAGGCAGTGTACGCGGGTGGCGTGTTGGCGGGAATTGTGATAGAATGCATGTGCATTTGCCGGCGCAAGGAGGCACCACATGATACCGTTTTTGACCGCACGAAGCATTCTGTTCTCGCTTGCCGTGATCGCTGCAGTCCTATTGCAGTCGGCCGCAGCGCCGGTTTTTCAGGGGCGATCGGCGGAGGCGCGGAGCAGGTTTTCGGTAAGCGCAAAGGCCTGGATGAGATTCTCTCGCGGTGGACGGTCGTTTTCGTCGTCGGGTTTATGCTCACGGCTCTCGTCCTGACGGTGCTTCTCGCAGCTAAACCATAGATCCTGTATCACGCCAGGCTGGCCTCGCGGCCGGCCTGCTTGCTATCCGGGGCGGACGCCCTGCTCGCGGCTCCGCCGCGGCCACGTTCACGGGAGGTCATGCGATGAACCGGCAAGAGGCCGTCGAGTTGATGCAATCCAAGTTGAGCAATAAGAACCTGCGCAAACACACGCTTGCCGTCGAGGCCATCATGCGGCGCCTAGCGCGGCACTTCGGTGAAGACGAAGAGCTGTGGGGCCTGGCAGGCTTGCTGCATGACATCGATTACGAGGAGACCAAGGCCGACCCGGCCCGGCACAGCTTGGTCGCAGGGGCGGAGCTTGAAGCCCTCGGCCTGCCGGCGGATGTCGTCGCCGCGGTCAAGGCGCACAATCACTACCACGGCCTGCCGCGCGAGACCATGATGTGCAAGGCCCTTTTTGCGGCGGATCCGTTGAGCGGCCTCGTCGTGGCCGCAGCGCTGATATCGCCGGAGAAGAAGCTCGCTGCGATCGACGCCGCCTTCGTGATGAACAGGTTCGGCGAGAAGTCCTTCGCCCGCGGCGCGGACCGCGATACGATCCGCCATTGCTCCGAACTTGGGCTCGAGCTTCCCGAATTCGTTGCGATGGGCGTCGAGGCCATGCAGCAGATCGCGGGTGAGCTTGGCCTCTAGGGTTTGCTGGGGGTACGGAGGGAGCCGCAATGTCGGCAAAGCGCAGTGAGGGCCGTTCGATAGCAGAGAACCGCAAGGCCCGTCACGACTATCACATCGAAGATACGTTCGAAGCGGGCCTCGTGCTGACAGGCACGGAGGTCAAGTCACTGCGCGCGGGCAAGGCCAATTTGCGCGATGCCCACGCCGAGGTGCGGGGCGGCGAGTTGTTTCTCGTCGGCTCACACATCAGCGCGTACGAGCAGGGCAACCGCTTCAATCACGAGCCCCTTCGCCTTCGTAAGCTGTTGATGCACAAGAACGAGATCCGCCGCCTGGGCGCGCAGGTCGCGGAAAAGGGCTACACGCTGATCCCGTTGCGCCTTTACTGGCACGACGGGCGTGCCAAAGTCGAGCTCGCGCTGGCGCGCGGCAAGCGCCAGTACGACAAGCGGGACGTGATCGCCAAACGCGACTCGGAGCGCGAGATGGAGCGCGCGCTGCGCGGAAAGCGTGAATTGTGATATCATAGACATCTAATTGAATAGCGCGTTTCGGCAGCATTGCCTCATGGGGGCGAACTAGTCTCGACGGGGGTTGTGTGGGCCGGGACAGCGAGCCGAGTTCCCCAACTACTCGTAAAACAGTGGGACCTAACACAAAGGCCAACACCAATTTGGCAGTAGCCGCCTAGTGCGGCTCGTCCTCCCGGGCTTCTCCTATGGGACCGGACCAGGGCGTCAAAGACATAGGATACCTCAGGTCGGAGGGCCTCGGCCGGCTGGGGGAATAAAAGAGGCTCGGTCGGCGCGGACCTTGTCTCCGAGGGTCGCGCGGATCTAAAGCAAAGCGGAGGCTACGCTCGTAGACGTCCTTGCCGGCATGCTTTCGGACAGCGGTGCAACTCCGCTCGCCTCCACCATCGCCAATACCCGGGCCGCCCGCCATTGGGCGGCTCTTTCGTTTCTTCCTGTCCAGAAAGCATACATAAGAGCCTATTCTCGGGAGCGAAAACAATCGATGAGGACAACGACAGGTTCACTCCGAGGAGGGCGCTCCATGGCCGAATCCAGCAACCAAGAGGCTCTATACCCCACGCCTGATGATGAGCAGCTGGACGCCGAATCCCAGCTGGCTTTGGAGTTCAAGGAAGTACTGCGCGAACTGGCGGGCGATCTTGCCGAAACCGTAGCCAGCCCCTCCGTCAGCGGTGTTGCCGAAGCGGTGCGCGCCGAGGTTTCCGCGCTGGGCAAGGAACTGCGCGCCAGCCTCGAGAACGAAGTGGCCGGACTGCGAGCCGAGCAGGAAGCCCTGCTCGGCGCCGTGAGGTCGGAGATCGAAGCGATGCGCACGCAGACCACCGCCCAACTCGTGGCGGTGCTCAACGACTCCTTCACCGCCGGCCAGGCCGGGATTGTCGAAGCTGTGGACGCAAGGCTTGTGCCCGTGGAAGGCCGGATGGACAGCCTCGGAGAACTCGAAGACCACCTCAAGGAACAGGCCAGCAGCACCAGGGCGGCCGCTACCTCAGCCGCGGACTCGATCCGCGGCCAGATCGACTCGTTCGTCAAGACCGGAGAGAGCCTCAAGACCGTGCTCGCCAGCACGGCGAAACAACTGGGTGATCAAGCCAACGACCTGCGGTCGGCGATCGCATCCGTGATCCCGCCGCTTGAGACGGCCGCCCGCAGCGTCGAAACCGGCCAGGACGGCCTCAAGAGCATGCTACGGACATACAACGACACCCTCGACCGGTCGCTCACGGCGCTCGAGACCAAATTCGCCGGTATCCTGGCTGCCAACCTCGAACGAGTGACGCAGCGCCAGGCCGAGCTCGAGACCAAGGTCCGCGCCACCGCCGAGCGCACCGAAGGGCTGTCGTCGACCTGATGCAGGGCAACGAGGCCCACCACCAGGCGATGGTCGAGAGCACAGCAGCCAACCTGAGCCAGTTGGAGATGTTCAGCAAATCCTTCAAGCGGACTTCTTCGGCCCTGAACGGGCTGTTCTACCTGTCGACCGGCGTGGTCGTCGGCCTTACATTCGTGTGTTACCTACTGCTTGCGGCGAAATGAGGGGCTGGCTTTGGCGGTAGCTAACCTGTCGGACAAGCGGATCGACGATGTCGTCGAGCGGTCGATGGCCGTGTACACCCGCAACCTGAGCAGGCTGGCAGGGGACTACGGCGCTGCCGCGGCGTTCTTGCTCAGCGATTCGTTGTTTGAAAAGCTCGGGTGCGGCGGCCAGGTTTTTGTCCAGGCAGCCAAACAGGCGTACGCGGCGCAGGGGCCCGTCTCCATAACCGAGGTTCGCAAGAAGTGCCGCCAGCTGATCGCCGAAACAGACGGGGTAATCAAGGTCCTTTCCCGCGCCGCAGGCAAGAACCGCAAGCTCCTCGACAGGCAACGCAAGACCGGCGAGGCCCTTTCCGATGCCGCGCTACGGGTGACCCACGAAATCGAGCAGCTGCTGACCGAAGGCTTTGAGTCCATCACCGCAGCCGCAGCCCAGCCCGGTGGTGACGATCCCGAACAGCTTTCCGCGCAGTTCAGCCAACTGGCCGGCAAGGTCTTCAGCCACATGCGTAGCGTGTGGGAGCCGATCTACGCCGAGCTGTCAAACGCATCCCTCCCGCCGGCACCCCTCGTCTTCTCCGGACGGCAGATTTACATTGAGACAGTGAAGCTGCTAAACCAGCACAGGCTTGCCGGCACGGATTCACCCGGGTCGGACGGGGGTCGTCTCCGCAGTCTGTTCGGCGGCAGGCGTGGCCAGGCGCGCCAGCAGGCAGAGCCCTCCTCCGATGTCGTCAACCATGTCGTTTCCGGCATCGGCGACGTGATCCGGGGCGCCGTGCAGGCATGGCAGCGAGGCGCGCTCGAACGCGCCCAGCGCAAGGGACTGGAAACCGCATCCGCCGTCGGCGAAGCAGCCCTCGCCGAGGAACTCGGCCTGATCGAGCGGACCACAGCCCAGTTGCTCGCGCTGCGTACCGAACTCGCGCGCGGCCTGTCGGTCCGGCACTACTACCTCGTGCTTCTCAAGCAGGCCGCAAGTTGCAGCCGTTCTGCCTGATGGGTAGAATCTAGGGGATATGGCGACCTAAGGATCGCCCCTAGAGGGGGTTGCTGATGGATACCGCGCGGCCGGCTACCGGCTTGCTTACCGAAGTGAGAGATTCCCTCCGCACTATTGTCGCTACCTCGGTCAAGGACAAGCTTGGCCTGGACATCGACCCCGCCGCAGTCGGCTGGGAGCAGCCTCCCGATCCCCGGTTCGGCGATCTCAGCACGCCACTGCCGCTCAAGCTCGCCCGTCAGGCGCGCAGGCCGCCCATGGTCATTGCGGAACAAATCCGCGATGCTCTGATTGAGCGCGGCCTTCCCCTGGTTCGCGACGTCACGTCTTCCGCGCCCGGCTACGTGAACGTGCGGATCGACGCCGTTCGCCTCCTCCATCAGGTGGTCGAGGACGTGGCGGGCGCGCGCGGCGAGTACGGTTCGCTTCCGCCATCCGGCCGCAAGGCCGTGGTCGAGCACACCAACATGAACCCCAACAAGGCCGCCCACATCGGGCACGTCCGCAACGCGTGCCTCGGCGATACCCTTGTGCGCATCCTGCGGCGGTGCGGTTTCCAGGTCGAGATCCAGAACTACATCGACGATACGGGTGCGCAGGTGGCCGACGTCGTGCTTGGGATCAAGCACCTGGGTGCGCAGATGCCGGCGGAGGGCGAGCGCTTTGACCACTTCTGCTGGGACCTTTACACCGAGGTCCATCGCAGGTACGAGGTCGAGCCGGAGTTGCGGGAGGTGCAGCGCGAGTACCTGCACCTGATTGAACAGGGCGAGGGCGAGATCGCCGCGTTCGCCAAACAGGTGGCGGAGCGCGTGCTGGCGGGCCATCTCCGGACCATGTGGGGCCTTGGAATCTCCTACGATATCCTGACCTGGGAATCGGATATCGTGCGCAAGGGCTTCTGGCGGCACGCGTTCGAGACACTCAAAGGCCGTGGCTCGCTGGTCTACGAGACCGAAGGGCCTAATGCGGGCTGCTGGGTCGTCCGGCTGCGCGGCATTCCCGAGTTCGCAGGCCTGGAGAACCCCGACAAAGTGCTGGTGCGCAGCAACGGCACAGCGACCTACGTAGCCAAAGATATCGCGTACCAGCTTTGGAAGTTTGGTGTGCTTGGTCTGGACTTCGACTACCGCCCGTACGTCCAGCAGCCCAACGGGACGACGCTTTACAGTTCATCTCCGCCCGCGCTGGCCGGCGACATTGCGGCAGGCCTGCAGTTCGGCCACGCGGACCGCGTGATCAACGTCATCGACATCCGCCAGAAGTACCTCCAGGACATCCTCCGCCATTCGCTACGCCAGCTCGGATTTGCGCGCGAGGCGGATAGCTCGGTGCACTTCGCCTACGAAGTCGTGGCCCTATCCCCGGAAACCGCCGCCGAACTCGGCGTCGATGTTCCCAAAGATGCCAAGGGCGCGGTTCCGATGGCAGGCCGCAAGGGCATCGGTGTCAAGGCGGACGACCTCATCGACGCAGCCGAGGCAAAAGCTACCGCCGAGGTGCGCCAGCGCCACCCCGAGATGACGGATGAGCAGGTGCGTGACCTGGCGCACGCCATCGCCGTGGCGGCCATCCGGTACTACATGGTGCGCTTTAACACCAATACCCTGATCGCCTTCGACTTCGACGAAGCCCTCGCGATGAACGGAAACACCGGCCCGTACCTGCAGTACGCATATGCCCGGGCGCTGTCCATCCTCCGGAAGGCTTCGGAAGCAATACCCGGTTGTCCGGCCGACCCTTCGGAAGCCCTCACTTGGAGCCTTGCGCGGTCGCGCTTCGATGCCGGCCTTGAAGTCCTGCCGGCCGAGAAGGCCATGGCGATGACAATCGCCGACTTCACGGCCAAGCTGCAGGCCGCCGCAGCCGAACTCCTGCCGTCGATCGTCGCGGAGTACGCGTTTGGGCTTGCGTCGAGCTTCACGGATTTCTACGAGGGGGCTCCCGTCCTATCGGCGGAGTCCGACGCCCGCGTCCGGCGTGTTTGCCTCGTCTGCGCCTTCATCCAGGTAATGCGTAACGTTTTGGATACCCTGGGCCTTCCTTCGCCCGGCATCCTCTAAGGGGTGACCCCAGTGACCTGGAACGGGATTGAGGTTATCGATTTCCACGTCCACCTGCCGGTGCCGTGGCCGCGTGGCCGGGGGAGATCTGCCGGGCTGCGGTCGTCGCGGCCGCCGCATGCTCAGAAGGCCCTTGCCGACTACGGCCTTCTGAGGCGCAGTCAGTGGCGTAAGGAATGGAACTTTCCCGACCCCGAGCCCAACCAGGGCGAGTACACGCCGCGCGAGCAGGCTGAGCGTTGGGCAGCTGAGGTCGACCGGCACGGCCTCCGGTCCGCGGTGATGGTCAGCGGGGGAGGCAATGACCGGTTGGCCGAGCTGATTGCCCCGTATCCGGGGAAGCTCTACGGCATGGCCCACCACAACCTCGCTGCCGCCGATGCGGGGCCGGAACTGAGGCGCGCTGTCGAGCAGCTTGGATTGAGCGGGCTCAAGATCATCGCGCCGGGCCTGGAGGTCAGGCTTAACGACCCATCGCTCGAACCGCTTTGGCAGTACTGCGAGGACAACCGGCTGCCTGTGCTGATCCATTTCGGCTGGCTTGGCACCGGCGGAGGTATCGTGGACCACCCCAACATCAATCCGATGGTCATCTATGAGCCGGCAAGCCGCCACCCGGGGATCCCTTTCGTCCTCGCGCACTTCGGTTGCGGGTTCTGGCGTGAAACCCTCCAGTTGGCCTGGAGCTGCCCGGGCATTTTCGTCGATACCTCCGGGTCCAACCAATGGGTCCGCTGGGTTCCCTACCGGCTGACGCTGGAGGACCTGTTCCGGCGCGCCTTCGAGACAATCGGCTCCGGGCGCATCGTGTTTGGAACGGATTCGAGCTGGTTTCCACGCGGTTTTAGCCATAGATATCTTGAGGAACAGGTCCGGACATGCCGACAAATAGGGATGAAGGATGATGACGTGTCGGCGGTTTTCGGAGGGAACGCCTCCCGGCTGCTGAAAGTCCTATCGATGTAGGACAATCCAAGACAAGGGCGGAAGGGAAACCCCTGCTAAGCCCGAACCCTACTCAACGGTGGAGCCACAATGATACTTCGTTCGACAAGCTCTGGTCCGATCTCAGGTACTGCCCGCCGCCGCGGGATTGCGTTGCGTGATTTGGCGTATCGTGCGGCTGCCGTCTTGGTCATCGTTGCGCTGATTGTTGCGGGGCTGCCGGCCTTCGACAATCCGCAGGTAGCCAGCGCTGCAGCACTTCCGGCAGGGTGCAAGGTGTTTGCCGACGCCCATCTGGTGGTCGGCGGCAACTACGTCTATCCGGATGTGCCTCTGCTCGTCAACAACGACAGGATGCTTGTGCCGATCCGCATTATTGCCGAGACTCTGGGCGCCGACGTCAGCTGGGACCCTGAAAGGCAGACGGCTATCGTCGATACCCCATCGCGACACATCGAGATGCCCATCGGGGCTTCGTTGGCGCGGGTCAACTCGCAGCATGTCGACCTTGACGCGCCTGCCGCGCTATATCAGAACCGCACCTTGGTCCCGCTGCGTTTTGTCGCCGAATCGATGAGCTGCAACGTCCTGTGGGATCCGAGCACCCGCACTGCGATGGTCGAGTCGCCCCGGTCAGGCACTCTCATGGCGGTCGATATGGAATTGCGCCCTGAGTGCGCCGTCATCCACCTGCGGACGGATAACGAGGTGCTGTACGGGGTTACGGCACTTGAGGACCCGCCGCGCCTCGTAATCGACCTTGAAAAGACCAAGCCCGCCATGGATTGGGCGCAAAAGCCCATCGGCCAGGCGCTCGTCTCGGGCATAAGGATCGGGGTCGGCGAGTCCTCGGGCAAGTTCACCAGGGTGGTACTCGATTTGGAGGAGCCGGTACGGTTCACCCACGGTCCCGCGGAGGACGGAGCAGGCATCGACGTGGAGATTTACTACAAGGTCGCGGGCGTGGTCTGGGAAGACGGAGGGCTGACCATTCACAGCAGCGGGCCCCTGCAGAGCAAGAGCTTTGTCCTGAAGAGCCCCGACCGGTACGTCATTGACCTGCCCGGGGCATCCCTCAGCCAAACCGCCAAGAACGTCGAAGTCGGCGACGGAGACGTCCTGCGGGCCCGCATCGCGCAGTTCCAGACCAGTCCCGACGTGGTCCGTGTCGTGCTTGATCTTCAGAAACCAATGATCTTCCGGGTCGCCAGGGGTGACTCAGGGTTACGCGTGCTCCCCGACGCATCCCCGCCGGAGGGCAAGCTCAACTACGCAACCACGGAGACCGGCGGCCGCTTCACCATCCAGGCGGAAGCCGGTGTGACGGCCGACGTCGCCGTCGCCTCCTCCGGACGCGAGTTGCGGCTGCAACTGACAGGTCTTTCGCCGTCGGGGTTGAGCGGCGAGGACGTCTTCGACGGCCTGGTTGACTCCTATGAAGTAGAGCCGGGCGGAGAAGGGGCGCTATCCGTCGTGGCGCAGATCACCGGATACGCAGGCCACAAACTCAAAGTAGCCAACGGCTCCGTAACCCTCGATCTCGAGCGCTCGGCCGTTGCCGGGCACCGCGTCGTCGTCGATCCGGGCCACGGAGGCGACGATCCGGGCTGCACTTCATACAGCGGTGTATACGAAAAGCATGTCAACTGGCCGATTGCCGTCGCCCTCAAGGCCAGGTTGGAGAGGGCCGGTGCGGTCGTGAGAATGACGCGCAACGGTGACGAGAGCATCAACGCGTATGGGCGCGCGGACGTGGCCAACAACTGGGGCGCCGAGGTGGTAATGTCGATCCACTGCAACGCCCACGTCAGACCGGATCCCTCCGGCAGCGAGGTCTGGCACTACGGCAATTCGGCCGATTCGCTGCGGTTCGCCAAGCTCACCATGGCCAGCCTGACCAAACTTGGGTTGGTCAACCGGTAAGGTGTCGGGCGAAGGCAACTATGCGATCTGCCGCGAAACCTATATGCCGGCAATACTGGTGGAATTAGGGTTTCTGACCAACTCCTGAGATGAGAAAGTTCTGTTAGATCCGTCCAAGCAGGCCAAGATTGCAGATTTGCTGTTTGATGCGCTACAGAGCTATTTCCGTTGACATATACTAGATGTTGTTGTTATCATTGGGTTAACGAAAGTTGCTGTACAGAAGTTTTGCATCCTGTTCATTAAATGCGGCTGCGAGGCCGCCAACATTTTTCATGGAGGTGAGTGGCCCCGGGTAATCCGCGGCTTTCCCCACGGCATGGAGGCCATCGAGGCCCTGCTCCGCAACGTCAGTGTTATCATTCGCAAGCGGGGACGGGAGATCCTGAGCAACTTCGGTATCACACTCGCAGTTGAACGCGCCTGTCATTCTCATTGAGCAGCGCGAGATAACGATGGGCGAGCTGTGCGAGAAGATGTATCTTGCATGGCACTGCAACCGATCTGATCGACCGAGCGCGCAACGGGCTGATCGCTCGCGAGCGCGACCAGAACGACCGCAGGAAGACCGTGCCTCTGGCGGTCCTTGAGCCCGGCCGGCAGGTGATCGATGCCGTCATGATCGCGCGCAAGAGATATCTGGGCGGTATTCTACAGCAGGTGCCTGAGAGCGAGCGCGATCGTTGATCAGGTACCTGGGCGACCTCTACACCCTGGATGCAGAGGGCGGAGGTAGAGCACGAGGTGGAGGCGTTGCGGCCAGGCCTAGCCGCGCTGACCTGCTGCTTTGGGGTGATGGTTGGGAGATTGATCCCGGACCAGCGTCCGGGTTTTTGCCGGTACGGGACACTAAGCCGGATAGCCGACGTCGAGCACGTTGAGGAGGATAGCGTCGATTCTGCATTGGTTGCCGCACCGGTTGCGCCCGGTCACGATCGAGACCGGGGCTGGCGAAGTTCGCAGAAGGATCTGGCACTGATCAAGCTGGGCGATACGCATGTACTGGTTTCCGCGTCTGTTGAGGACCGAGTACCCTTCTTGGCCAAGGAGGCCGGCCACGGGTGGGTGACCGCGGAATACGCGATGCTTCCGCGCGCCACGATGGTCCGCAAGCCCCGCGAATCGACAATCGGCAAGGTCGGCGGCCGCACACAGGAGATCCAGCGGCTTGTCGGCCGAGCTCTGCGCTCGGTCACGGACTCAACGCCTTGGGCGAGCGCGATCTGGGTCGATTGCGATGTGCTTCAGGTCGACGGGGGCACCAGGACGGCCTTGATCACGGCTGGGTTCGTGGCTCTCGCGCTGGCGCTGGGCAAGCTGGTCGAGCAGGCCTGCTTGGTTACGCCGTTGACCACTATGTGGCTGCGGTCAGTGTCGGGATCGTGGATGGCAGGCCCGTTCTTGACTTGTGCCGTGAGCAAGACTCGCGGGCGCAGGTGGACATGAACGTGGTGATGACCGCCGGCGGCGGCATCGTTGAACTGCAGGGGACGGGGAGCAGGCGCCGTTCACAGCGGACGAAATGGAGATGATGGCCCTTGCGCGCAAGGCATTGCGAGTCTGATCGAGGAGCAAAAGCAAAGCCCTCGGGCCGCTGGCGGGAAAGGATTGGCCGTGCAGGTCCTGCTCGCAACCCGTAACGCCAGGAAGGGGCGGGAGATGGCGCGGCTTTTGGGTTCGCCTCGACGGGGCTGCGTCAGCACTTTGTCGATTTCCCCGAGTGCCCGGCGGTGGAGGAAGACGGCGCCACGTTTCGCGAGAACGCGCTGATCAAAGCCAGGGCGGCGGTGCGGCACGCCGGGCAGGGGTGGGTCGCGGTCGCCGACGACTCCGGGCTGAGCGTGGCATGCTTGGGCGGTGAGCCGGGTGGGTCCGGTCGGCCCGGTATTGCGGCCGTCACGGCGACGACCCGGCGAACAACCGCCTCCTGGCCGGTGAATCTGGCCGGCGCGCCGGAGTTCCTGCGCGGGGCGAGGTTCGTGACCGCAGTGGCCGTCGTTGCGGCGGACGGGCGTGAACACGTCGCCGAAGGCGAATGCCACGGCGTAATCGGCTACCGGCCGCGGGGCGAGGGCGGTTTCGGATACGACAGTGTTTTCGTGCGGCCGGAATTGGGAAAGACGTTTGCCGAGGTCGCGGCGGATGTCAAGGACCGGTTGTCGCACCGGGGGCGGGCGTTTCCGAAGGTACGGCGGGTGCTGCTGGAGATGCTGGAGATGCCGGACATGCCGGAGACGCCGGAGATGCCGGGGACGCCGGACATATCGGGAGCGCGGGGGCGGAGGCGGAGACCTGATCTGACGTCAGCATGAGGTCAGTCTGATGTGCGCATGTGATCAGCGTGACGCAAAGCATGGTTGACGCCGGCATGAGCCAAATTGACCGTCGCGCGCGCGGCTCTTATACTGATACTGCGGTTGGAGGAAGCTCAATTTGCACCGCAGGTTAATTAGCAGGTGACATCGGGGCGTGGCGCAGCTTGGTTAGCGCGCATGGTTTGGGACCATGAGGCCGTCAGTTCAAATCTGACCGCCCTGACCATGTGAAGGCCAGCTAGGGGCCGCAGCGTCTCTGGCTTTTTCTTTATTATCTATGATCACCCACACACTTATCCCGCAACTGAGAGTCCCGTGGGCAAGAAGGGATGCCGAGCGTTCTCGCCGAACGGCTGTTCGGGATGGGGGGCTGGAGCAAATGGCTGGAACTAGACCTCTCAGGGATGTCACAGACCTCCGGCGCGTGCTGGGCGAGGTACTTAGCTGGATGCCCGATCTGCGATACCGGCTGGTCGGCACAGCCGCCGCGCTCCTGCAAGGCGTTAACCTCCCGGCCGGCGACGTCGACATCCTGGTCAACATCTGTCCGGAGGTGGACGCGTTCGCCGCGTCCTGCGCGGATCTGCTGCGCCTGACCCCGCCCACGTACCTTGCCCGGGCCAGGCAGTACTACGCCGCTCTGCGACTTCCACGGCGTGGAGGTCGGGATCAGCACTGTGGAGGGGGAGGCCGACTCCGGACGGCATCGAGTGCCTGGGCCGAGGACCGTGGGAGCACTTTGTGGCCATCGAGCGCGGCAGCTATACAGTTCCCGCGGTAGGACTGGAACCTCGTTTGGTATCGGAGCTGACCCGCCGGCGCCCCGACCGGGCACAGCCGCTGATCGAACACATGCGGCGAACAGGCTGTGACCTCGCGCTGGTCAGAAGAGGCATGGTCGCGCGATGGGCACACGCCGGAGGTCATCGAGGAAGTGTTTGCGGCGCTGGAAGGAAATCGAGAAGCCTGCGGATTGATGACTGAGAACCCGCTCCGCCGTTTGTCTCCGTGGTCCTCTACCGCTGCATCTTGAGCCCGACCTGCTCGCCCGACCGTTTGAGGGCTTCGAGGCTCTTTTGAATGCCACCCATGCCCTCAACGGCAATCTTGTAGCCGCAGTACCTGCACCGCACAAACCCCGCTTTTACGTTCTCAAAGGTGATGTCGAGGGTCTTTTCGCTGAGGACTGTGTTGCACTCTGGACATGCTCGGCACCGGCTCGGTCATTGCCTACACCTCTTTGGTGTGGAAACCCTTTAGACCCATCTTACGCCATCCGGGAGCCGACTGCATGTCTTGGCAGGTCGGGACGCGCGCGCAGGCGAAGTATCGCCCATGCTGTACCTGCTTGGGCCGAGGACCAAGCTGTTTCCTCTGCCCGCGTTGCTGCTAGCCGTCAAACCGGCGAAACTGCCGCCAACATCATGACCGTTGCCTGGCGGGGATCGTGGGCAACGGCCTCGGCGTTGGTCGCGTTGTGATCGGCGGTTTACTACCAGCCCCGTTCATCGACCGGGAGATGAGCTTCACGCTCAACGTACCGTCGAGCAGTTGCGGCCAGCGGGGTCGACTACTGCGGTACCATCAGCGGCCGCGACGACCCGGATAAGGTAAAGCCACCCGGTTGGACGCTGTTACCGGCGGCCAAGGTCAACTCCCCGATAATCGCGGAGTGTCCGGTAAACTTCGAGTGCCGGGTGGTAGCCGCACAGCGATCGGCAAGGGCGCGATCTACATCGCGGAGGTCGTGGAGTCCCACGCGGACGAAACCGTTCTCGCAGGCCCCAGAGCTCGACGCCGTTACGTGCTGGACCCGATCATCTGCGCCCTGACGGTTGTTACTGTCTGGGCGAGCGGCTTGGCAGGGAACACGAAACGGGGCCGCTCCCGGACAGGGGAAGCAAGGAGTAGCCGGCACCAAGGGCCGGCGAGGGCACCGTGATTGATGGTGCCTATGTGCCCTTAGCCGGCGGATTCCGGGACAAACGATAGCAGGAACCTGCAGGGCTCCCTGCCGCCGCTGCTAAACGCCGACGAGGTGGCCTCCACCGTGGTTGGGTGGATATGACATTGGAATGCCCGTCCTCATGCGCCCCTTCTGGGTGGCCGCCGCGCAGCCTGTCCGCACGGAGGCGGAGTCGTCCACGACTGCATTTGCCATGCGCCAGGGCAAGGAAGGATGATAGGGTAGACGTATCGACAGGGGAGGCCTTGTACCGTGAAACGGCGGCATTACCAAAGGTTCGGGTCGGCGATGGGGCGGCGGCTCTTAGCTGTGACGCTGGTGGTTGGGGCAGTTTGCGCCGGGGTGGCCGGATGCCGCCCCAAGGTTGTGGGCCTGGGATTCGACCAGTCCGAGATCGTGCTCGCGCACAACGGCGAGCACCGCCCCCACGTGACCGCCAGCCTGAGCACCTCTCAGACCAGGGATGTCACCGGGGCAGCCGCCGGCACTTCCTATAGCAGTACAGATGAGGACGTGGTGCGGGTGAGCGAGGATGGCACCATTCACGCGTCCGCCACCGCTATAACCTGCGACTCTGCCACGATACGCGCGACTCACGGCGGACACACTGCGGACCTCGTGGTTACGATCAAGAACACCCTTGCCGCCACAGTGGCGCCTGACCCCACCGGCCTGCCGACGGTCACCAACTACAACCTCATCGACGCCGTGGTCAACAAGCAGCGTAACCTGCCGGCTACGTACGTGCCGGAGGGGTTGGTTGTGCCCGATGTGCGTTTCTCGTTCTCCGGCGAGGCGGACAAGAAGTACCTGCGTCCGGAGGCCGCCGAGGCGCTTGGGGAGTTGTTTGCGGCAGCGGAGGCGGAGGGTTTTCGATTGGCGGCCGTATCGGGGTACCGCTCCTACGCAACGCAGAAGAGCATCTTCGACCGCAACGTCCAACTGCACGGGCGGGAGGCGGCTTCGCGCTTCAGCGCCTACCCGGGGCAGAGCGAGCACCAGACGGGGCTGGCGATGGATGTGTCGAGCGGGAGTGTGGGTTTCCGGCTCGTGGAGGAGTTCGGCGAAACCGCCGAGGGCAAATGGCTGGCCGCCCACGCAGCGGAGTACGGGTTCGTGATCCGCTACCCGCAGGGCAGCGAGCCGGTCACGGGCTACTCCTATGAGCCCTGGCACCTCCGTTACGTCGGGCCAAAGATCGCCGCGGAAGTCGCGGCGCTCGCCGTGACCCTTGAGGAATACCTTGCGGGCCCGGCGTCGCCGTAGCGTTGCCGGGGGCGCCGGGCGCAGGCGCACGACCTTGGTGGCTTTGGTGCTGGTCGTCTACATCGCGGCCTGGGGATTGCCGCTGCTGATACCCGATGGTCTCGACGGGCTTGGTGAGGCAGAGCTCACTGCCGGGACGGTCGGCATCCGCGAGGCGACCCACGTTTTCTGGGATAGCCCGCTTGAGCACTTGTGGGTCAGGCGATTTGCGGTGGCCGAAATCGCCCCGTCGTCCACCCCTGTAACGGACCCCCACCGCTTGCCGGAGGGGTGGGAGGTGGAGGTCAGGGTCTACACGCTGTTCGGCCTGCCGTACGCGGCGGCGCGGTTTGAGCATTCGGGAGGGTCAGTCAGGTATCGCTTGCCGACCGGGCCGATTGGGCTGCTCTCATTGATTGTGTTGCCTGTGATTGTGTTGCCTGTCGCCGCTATTGCCAAGTGGTGGCGGTTGGGCTAGGCGGGCGAAGGCTGAAGAGTCATGCCGATATTGTTGACCAGCGCCTGCGCCCGCAGCTGTTGATCCCAGTGAACTCCGGCGGTGCTAGGGTTGAACGAGGCCAGCTGACTGTGAGGGGGGGGCGACATTATGAGTGACCTTGAGCGTCTGTCAGCTGCACTCGACGAGCTAAACGCTAGGTACCCACGTCCAGGCATCGATCCGTTGGTTCTCAGTGAGGCCTATGATGTCAAGACTGACTGGGTCAAGTACTACCCTGGTGTCGGCAAGCCGGGAGCCTATGCCCTGTTCGATGAGAAGTGGAGACTCCTCAAGGTTGGCAAGTCTTCCGGCGACTTGGGCATCCGACTTGGCAGCTACTTTCGCCACGATGGCCAAGGAGCGGGGCAGTTCGCAAGACCCTCGCCCTGGAAGTCGGACACTGACGCTCGTTTCATAGTTGCCATTGAGCTGCCGCCTGGTCACGCGTTCGAAGCGGCGGCGATTGAGGAGTTCCTGATAGACAGGCTGAGTCCGCCTAACCGTTAGGCTTTGACAAGGAGAAAGGCGGTGGCGGCCATCCTGCACCATGTCTGTGACAAATGCAGCGCGCCGTTCCGGTTCTGTCGCAAATATGCTCCAGATGACTATCTGGAAGGTCACCTGGACAGTGTCGTTTGGATCGTCGGACCTAACCCGCGGCAAGACCCTAATTGGGTTGACCAGAGGACAACCCTGCAGTTGGCGGCCGCATTTGACGATGGCGGCCTGTCTGGCTATCGGAGTCTCAAGTGCGACTCCTTCTTCCGTAACTACCGTTCTGTCTCGACACGGCTGTTTTACCATCTAGGGCTGCCCGTGGTGGTGGCGCACACCGACCTTGGTGAAGTGCTCATCCAGAAGCTTCCCGCCAGCGGGAGTTGACGTGGATGCCGTCGTGGGCAACCGCTTCACGCACCTTCAAGTCCCAACTCCAGCGTCACCGCCCAAAGGTCATCGTCTGCAACGGGATGCCGGTAGTACATGCCGTTGCGAGGGTACTTGGTGGTAATGCTGGGCAGGAGATTGAGGGGGCATGGACGGAACTAGGAGAATCGCGAGTTAGTGCATCTGGCGGAACGTATACCTCTCAGGTAAGGCGAGAGAGGTTCTAGCTGGTAGTTTCCTGCATGAGCCCGGGCCGGCTTTGCCGGCGAGGCCTTCGATAGTCTCGGCTCCGCACACCGCCGCCCATGCGCCCAACGCGGCCTCCAGCTGCTGCAGAGGGGGCCGGGGCAGGTCAGGTTCCCACCACAGGCCGTTGACGACGAGTGCCTGCCGGTCCCGGTCGACCTTGGCGTCCACGCGCCCCGCGAAGCGGTCGCCATAGAGAACCGGACAGGTGTACGGGCCATAGAGGCGCCTGGGCCTGGGGACGTAGGCCTCCCACGTGTAGCTGAAATCAAAACCTCCGCAAGGCGCGGCCGCAGCCAGATGACGTTGTCAAGCGGCGCGGCAGGGCTCGACGTCCGGGGCGAGCGGGCGCGAGCCTGCGCAAACGGTCGTTCCGCCCAGCGGCCGTGGACAAGTACGCTGCTGCGTCCCCTGACCCTCGACGTACTGCCCGCCGGCCGCCGCGAACTGCTCTGAGCGGCTCTGCGCCCGAGCGCTGTACCTCGCCCTTTCACGCTGTTCGAACCCCAATCACGCACGTCAACCAGGCCTGTCGCACGAAGTACTTGCGGAGCAAAGCGTCAAGCTCGGCGGTGTAGTCCGCCGCAGTGTCGCCCTCCCCATCCCGCAGGCTGCTACCGGCATAAGTTGCTCCATACAGACGCTCAGGCAGGTCGAAGTAACGCCTTGTCCCGACGCGGTGACTGATCGCCAACCGGCCAAAGTGGAAAAGCGTTTACCTATTGCCCGTTCGAGCGGCGCGGGTGCGGTTCTCCCCGTCCGGGTCCCACCATCCGGAAACCGTCTCCGCCTCGTCGAAGTCCAGCGACGACATAGCCCCCTCGGCTTCGATCCGCCGTAACACCCGTGACATCATCGCCTCTGGGCTGCCCAAGACGCGGTTTTCAGCCGCCGGTTTCTGCGCTCGATTTCGGCAACCGCGCGCGGAACATCCAGTAGTCCTCGACGGAACGACATAGCGGTTGCGGGCGATTACCTCGACCAGCCGGCGGCGCACGTAAAGGAGGTCATCGAGCACGCCGGGAGTGTAGCCGGGGACGCGCGAGCCCAGCGCCAGATGGTGGTTGCACTCGAGCACCCGCATCGGATCAATCTGCACGTACTCCAGCGCCTTTACCACCTGCAACGTCATCATCGCCGCCGCGACAGGGTCGAGGGTTTGGCGCGCTTCCCCTGGCCCACCCCCGCAACACGCGGGCCCTTCATCGTGGCGGCCAAGGCCGGACCGCAGCAACAGAAACCGCCTGGCGGCCGCCTTGGACACTCGGATTGCCGCGCAACCGGTATGCCTCAAACGAATGTGCGTCACGGGTATGCCCGTCGAACCTATTGACGTCGGATCCGTTGGCGTCCGATCCGGTGACGTCCGGGCCGGCAAGGTGAGGTGACGTTGGAGCTGTGATTGGTGAAGACAAGGTGCGGCCTCCATAGCGAACAGGTGTTTGCCACTAGATTATTGGCCGGTTGCGCAATTCCTCCCGGTCCACCGCATTTGACCATGGCCGAACGGAGACCTCGGCGGGCAATCGCGGCAGGAGGATGGACAAAGCCAGCGTAATCAACGTTTACCGGCCTGGCCGGCCAAAGATCTACCGGAACGGAGTTGTTGCCGTGATTCGCCGTATCGGCGCGGGGTGGCTCTTGCTGGGAAGCGCCCTGATTCTTGCGGCGCTCGGCGTCTTGCGGGCGAGCTGCAGGAGGTATTCATCAAGGCGGCGACGATCTGCCCGGAGTGCATCGCCCGCGGGTGAGCCTTGAGCGGCGGCGCCGGCTTGTCCAGTGGCTGAGCGCGATCGCAGCCAATGCCCATTTGCCCGGCTTTTTCACGGGCCGGATTTATCAGGGTAGCCCTGCTCGGTGTGCGTGCCGTTTCAACTGCTATTCGTGTCCGGGCGCCCTCGGCGCGTGCCCGATCGGGACGCTCCAGGCGATGGTCGTGACCGGTAGGCTACCTCTATCCGCTCGGGCTGACTCTGGCGGCCGGAGCGGGTGGCCGGACGCGGCATCTGCGAGGGCCAGGCCTCTTCGGGCTGATCCAGAGCCGGGCGTATTGCGGGTCCGGGCGGCGGCCGCAATCCTGCTGTGGCTGGTCAATGCCAAGTACGCGGTGCTGGCAATGCTCCTCCCTGCCGCCGCGTTTCTGGTTACGGAAACCGGCATCGACGCGCGCATTTCTGCAAGTACGTCTGCCCGGCGGGCACACTGGAGGCGGGGATGCCTCTTCTGCTGATGAACCCGTCTCTGCGGCACCTGGCAGGCGTTCTGTTCGGATGGAAGGCTTTCGTGCTGGCGGTTGTGCTGGTTGCCTGTGTATTTGTCTATCGGCCCTTCTGCCGAACACTGTGTCCGCTTGGCGCGTTCTATGGCCTGCTCAACAAGCACTCGATCCTGCGCCTGCGTGTGGACGAGAGCCGGTGCGACCGGTGCGGGGCGTGCAGCAGGGTCTGCTCCGTCGGGATCGACGTTACTGCCCGGCCCAACAGCCCGGAGTGCGTACGCTGCCTGCGCTGTACGAGCGCCTGCCCGGCGGGGGCGGTGAAGTTCGGGCTTGGGTTTCCGTCGGGCGAGGACGACGATCTGAGCAAGGGAGGTGATATGACGTGATGCGAAGTTGCGCTCGGCGGCGGCGGGAGGCCAGGGCGATCTGCTGGGTGCTTCCTGCGCTGTTGTCACTGGCGGTGGCGGTTTCCGTTGTCGGTTGCAGGCGGCCGGACTGCTCAAGGTCGGGAGCAAGTTGCCCGAGGCGACGATAACGGCGATGGGAGACGGCGGCAGCCTGGCGTTGCCGGAGTGGTCTGGACGGCCGTCCGGCGATGATCGGTTTCTGGTCGCCTGGCTGAGGCCCCTGCGTCAATGAGATGCTGCAGTTGCAGCCGTATCTTGAGGAGTGGCGCGAGCGGGGCTTCGATGCCTACTTCGTCACCCTCGCCAACTCGGCGCGGACGGCGGTGCCGTACCGAGCAAGCGCGGCCTACCCCGGGTTACCTCTGTTCCATGATGGTGCGCGGGCAATGATCAAGGTCTACGGGGTGTCGGGGGTGCCGACAACGGTCGTCGTCGACGGTGATGGGACAGTCCAGGACGTCAAGGTGGGTTGGGGCTCAGGAAGCCTGAGCAGTCTCACGGCGCTGATCGACCGGCTATGTCCTGAATAGGCTTCGGCGGGCCGACGGCCGGCCAGTTTAGCTCCCCGGTGGACGCCCGGCAGCGGCCACGGCGCGGCACCGCGACAATGCGCCAACCAGGGCCGCAAGACAGTCGTTGACGGGCGTGTAGATGCCAAGAAGGCGTCCTCGCCGCCCGACTTCGCCGCATATCGCATCGATTTCGGTGGGGCGGCCGCGGTCCAGGTCCTGAAGCATCGAGGAGCGGTTGCTCTGCGTCGCGCGCACGACCGCCATGACCTGCGCCCAGGGATCGGGGTAGGGCAGGTCAACGCCGCCGGCGGCAGCTACCGCGGAGGTTTCGGCCAGCGCGCCCTTCATCACTCCGTGAATTTCGCTCAGCTCGGCCAACGCTCCGTTGGGAACCCCCAGAATCGCCGTCACCGGGTTGATTGCCACGTTTACGGCAAGCTTGCCCCACACCCAGGGCGCGATCGGGCTGCGCCACCGTACCTCGAAACCGGCCCTCCCGAGGGCGTCCAGGGCAGCGCCGGCGATGCCCGGAGACCCCCTGCCCATGGGGTCATGCCACCCGATCATGGTCTCGCCGCCGCCGGCGTACGCCGCATTGCCGGGGCCCAGCAGCGACGCCCCCTGCGTGGTGACCCCGCAGAGCAGCCGTGCCGGCGGAACCCCTCCGGCGGCCAGGGCCTCTGCGTTGCCCAGGCCGTTCTGAAGGGTGAGGACGAGCGTATCATCGCCGGTCAGCCCTAGAACGGCCGGCACCGCCCCCGCTGTGTCATTGGCCTTGACCATCACCAGGACCAGGTCACAGGCGCGGGGGCCGTGACCGAACCCCGGTTCGGGCAGGGCTTGGAAGTCCGGCGGCAAGTCTGTGGCGCGCACGGACGCGGGCTGCGCACGCAACTCCCCGCCGCCGCCGCCGGCAGCAGGAATGGTCAGCCGCAGCCCGCGCTCGCGGATCTCCCGGGCCTGAACCTCCAACCGCACAATGAGATGGACCTCGAAGCCGGCCGCGCACAGCCGCGTCGCGAACAGCGTCCCCATGGCGCCCGCCCCCACGACGCCGATGCGGGGGCGGGTCAGGTTTGGGCCTGGGCTTGGCGTCATCCGGTCGGCCCGGCCTCCTCCAGCCTGGCCCTCACCCGCCGCTCTTCTCCCGCCGGCAGGTGATAGCTGTGTTCGCGGTCGGGGAACTCCCCGCTCCTCACCTCGGCGGCGTAGGCATCCAGCGCACGGCGCGCCTCCGTTGCCAGGTCGGCGTAGCGCTTAACGAACTTGGGCACAAAACGCTGAAACAAGCCAAGCAAATCGTGCAGCACGAGAACCTGCCCGTCACAACCCGGCCCGGCGCCGATGCCGATGGTCGGGACCGTCACCCGCTCGGTGATCATGGCGGCCACCTCCGCGGGTATCGCTTCGAGAACCAGCGAAAACACGCCCGCTTCCTCAAGGGCCAGGGCGTCCTCCATTAATGCGGCAGCTGCCGCGGCACTCCGGCCCTGGACCTGGAAACTGCCCAGCTTGGCGATGCTCTGCGGCGTCAGCCCGATGTGGCCCATCACCGGTATGTTGGCGTCGGCAATCGCCCTGACGGTCGCAGCCATGCGCACGCCGCCCTCAAGCTTGACCGCGTCCATGGCTGCTTCCTTCAGAAACCGCATCGCGTTAGCCACCGCCGGCTGCGGCCCCGCCTCATACGAACCGAAAGGCATATCCCCGACGAGAAGACAGTGCCGGCACCCGCGCGCCACCGCGCGTGACATCAGCAGCATCTCGTCCATTGTGACCGGAAGGGTGTTCTGGTGCCCAAGCAGCGTCATGCCGCCGGAGTCGCCGACGAGGATGATATCGATGTCGGATTTGTCGACGACCGCCGCGAAAGAGTAATCGTACGCAGTCACCATCGTTATCCGCCGGCCCTCGCGCCGCGCCGCCATGACGTGCGGCACCGTCACCTTTGCAGGACCATCGCTGTCAGGCATCGGGCATCCCTCCAACTGAAACTGTTCCCAACCACTGGGAGATTTCGCATCCGGGAGGGCCTTCCCTGCCGTCCTGCGAACTCCCTCGACCATGGACAAAGGGCTCGCAATCGTGCTGATGGGCGTGGCAGGGTGCGGCAAGACCACGGTCGGCAGGCTGTTGGCGGCGGAGCTGGGATGCGGTTTCGTCGAGGGGGACGACTTCCACTCCGCAGCCGAGGTTGCCAAGATGAGCGCCGGCGTGCCGCTGGACGACTCCGACCGCCAGCCGTGGCTGGAACAGCTCGCGGGCGTCATCGCCGCGGCGACAGACGCCGGCCGGACCATCGTCCTCGCGTGCTCTGCGCTCAAGGCTTCATACCGGCGGGTCCTGGCGGGCGGCGGCAGCGTGGACCGCCGCATCGTCTTTGTGCACCTGGCCGGGCCGCAGGAACTGGTGGCGGCACGCCTCGCCGCACGCAAGGGCCACTTCTTCCCACGCGGACTCCTGGCCAGCCAGTACGCCGACCTCGAGCCGTTGCCGCCCGGGGAGATGACGGTTTCCATTGCCGGAACACCGCAAGCGATCACCGCCAGGATTGTCGAGCTGCTCGGCCGCAGGGGCTTGATTTTGATCTGAGGCCGCGCGTGCCGCGCCACGCCCGCCGCCACGCCGCGCCCGCCAGCGCGACGCCCACCGGCGGGGGGGGGCGCGGCCACCTGTACTCGAGGCGACCAGATCCTCTGGAAACCTGATCACTACACGCACCAATCTGCCAGAATAGGGAGCCCAAACGACCTTGAGAGGTGTTTGTGGTCGTTTACGCCCCCTATCTCACAGAATGAGGTGCTGAAACCATATTCTCCCGCACCGTACTCCTCGCGACCACATCCCCACTCCATCCCGCGCCCGCCCCGCCAGCGCGACGCCCACCGGCGGGGCGCGACCACCTGTATTCGAGGCGACCAGATCCTCTGGAAACCTGATCACTACACGCACCAATCAGCCAGAATAAGGCCCAAACGACCTTGAGAGGTGTTTGTGGTCGTTTACCGCCCTATCTCACAGAATGATGCTTTGACCATATTCTCCCGCAACCCGTACTCCTCGCGACCCATCCCCCTCCATCCCCGCGCCACGCCCACCAGCGCCGGGGGGCGCAGCCACCTGTACTCGAGGCGACCAGATCCTCTGGAAACCTGATCACTACACGCACCAATCTGCCAGAATAGGGAGCCCAAACGACCTTGAGAGGTGTTTGTGGCCGTTTACCGCCCCTATCTCACAGAATGAGGTACTTTGGAAACCATATTCTCCCAGCATCCTCACCCATCGGCCCCGCCAGCGCCTGCTCCATCCCTGGATCCGCACCATCTGCCAGAATAGGCCCACTTGTGGTCCGCCTCACAGAATGATACTTTCCATATTCTCCCGCAACCCCTCCTCGCGCCACATCCCCGCACGCCCACCGCCGGCGCCCCACCGCCGCCCAGCCAGCGCCGCGCCGCCAGCGCGACGCCCGCCAGCACCGGGGGGCGCGGCCCCCCCTCGCCGCCCTCGCCCTCAGAGGGACGCTCCCCACCTCCGCCGAAATCTCCTCTGGCACATAAACCCAGAGGGAGGTAGGCGCTGGTGTTTCAGCATCTGAAGCAGACCTGGGACCTTGAGGTGCTCTTCCCGGGCGGCAGTGGCTCGAAGGAGTTCGCCGCGTATCTTGAGGCCTTGACGGCCGACGTGCGCAGCTTGAGCGCGGAAGCAGGCACCGCCGCGCCGCCCGCCGACCACGCCGCCTGGCGCGAGTGGATCGACCGGCTGCAGGACGTGGCGCAGCGGCTGCGGCAAGCGTCGGCTTTCGTGTCTTGTCTCACGGCTCAGAACGTGCACGACAAGGGCGCGAGGCTCGTGGGCGCTCAGGTCAGCCAGATTGGTGCGGCCTTCGCGTCCGTCCTGACCGGGCTGGACAGCGTGCTGACGGCGATCCCGGACGTGGAATGGGAGCAGCTCGTTGCCGCTCAGGAGTTGATGTCGTTACGCTACGTGCTTGATGAACGCCGCCGCCGCGCCCGCGGCATGATGGATCCGGCTCGCGAGACCCTGGTCAACGATCTCTCGACGGATGGCTACCACGGCTGGTCCGACCTCTACGACCTGACCGCCGGCCGGATGACGATAACGCTCGAGCCGGGCGGAGGTAAGGCGGAGGAGGTTTCGCCGGGGCAGGCCGCCAACCGCATGTCTGACCCCGACCCGACCGTCCGCGCCCATGTCATGGACCGCTGGGAGAAAGCGTGGGCGGACCAGGCCGACTTCTGCGCCCTCGCGCTCAACCACCTTGCGGGGTACCGGCTCAACCTCTACCGCCACCGGGGTTGGGACGCCGTTCTGCGCGAGCCGCTCGAGTACAACCGCATGAAGGCCGAGACCCTCGATGCCATGTGGTCGGCCATCAACGCCCGCAAGGAGCCGGTCAAGCGGTACCTTGACCGCAAGAAGCAGTTGCTTTGCCTGGATAAGCTGGGCTGGCAGGACGTGGACGCGCCCATCGGCAAGGACACGCGCAAACTGAGCTACGAAGAGGCGGCGTCGTTCATCGTCGAGCAGTTCGCCCGCTTCAGCCCGCGCATGGCGGCACTCGCGACGCGCGCATTCAACGAGCGCTGGATCGAGGCGGAGGACCGGCCGGGCAAGCGCATGGGCGGTTTCTGCACGAGCTTCCCCCGCGACGGCCAGTCACGCATCTTCGTGACGTTCTCGGGTTCGATGGGCAACCTGGCGACATTGGCGCACGAGCTGGGCCACGCCTTTCACCAGTCGGTGATGAACGACCTCGAGCCGTTCAACCAGCAGTACGCCATGGCCGTCGCCGAGACCGCGTCGACCTTCTCGGAGATGATCGTGGCCGACGCCGCGGTGCGCCACGCCGCGAACGAAGGCGAGCGCCTCATCTTGATCGAGGATAAGCTGCGCCGGGCGGTTTCCATGCTGATGAACATCCACTGCCGGTTCCTCTTCGAAACGCGCTTTTACGAAGAGCGGCGCAAGGGCGTGGTCAGCGTCGCCCGCCTCAACCAGCTGATGGAAGGCGCGCAGCGGGAGGCCTACCGCGAGGCCCTTGACCTATACCATCCGCACTTCTGGGCCTCTAAGCTGCATTTTTACATCACGCGGACGCCGTTCTACAACTTCCCGTACACGTTCGGGTACCTGTTCTCCGCGGGAGTGTACGCGAAGGCGCTGGAGGTCGGCCCATCCTTTGAAACCGACTACGCCAACCTGCTTTCCGACACCGGCAGGATGCGCGTCGAGGACCTGGCGAGGGTCCACCTTGGGGTGGACCTGACCAGGCCGGAGTTCTGGGGCGTCGCGGTCGAGAACGTCATTTCCGATTTGGACGAGTTTCTTAGACTGACAAGGTGATCTGTACGTGATCAGCGCACACAGGATGTTTTCCGAGGATGCCGGCGATTTCCGCAGGCTCTGTCGATTCGCTCGATTGGCCTGCCGAAGCCCGTGGCTGCGGTTGGCCGATCGGCCGTCTCGTCGACTGGAAATACGGTCTTTACCCCAACCGGACGGGGGTCGCCGGCTTTTGGGACCGTAACGCATGCTTGTGGTTCGATGGTTTCGGCGAGTTGGCCGGGTTCGTGATCTCTGAGAACGGAGGCCCGGACTTTCAGATCGTCACGCTGACCGGCTACCGCCTGTTCAGCGAGGAAATGCTGGACTGGGTGCTTGCGGAATGGGGACCGGTCCGCGGGCCGCTTAACACGGAGGTCGCGCAGAACAACCGGTGGGACATCGCGTTGCTCGAGCGACGCGGGTTTCAACGCAAGCCGGCGTTCTACACGCGGCGTTTCGATCTCCGCAAGGAGTTGCCCGCCCGGTCTCCGCTGGCGGAGGGTTTTACGATCGTCGATATGCACTCCCATCCCGATTACCGTGAGCAGCGCCTGATGCGCGCGGAGGCGTTCGATGACCGGAGCACGCTGACCGAGGAGGAGCTACAACACCAGCTTGACTTCTACAACCACGCGCACGCCGGTCCGATTTACCACCCGCAGGTGGACCTGTGCGTAATGGCCCCGGACGGGACCCTCGTGGCCGGCTGTGAAGGCTTGATCGACGCACGCAGTCGCACTGCCGAAGTGGAGCGTGTCTGCACGCGCAGCGGCTACCGGCGGCGCGGATTCGCCAAGGCCGTCATCCAGGAGTGCCTCTCGCGCCTGCGCGATATGGGCATGCTGGAGGCCTATATCACCGGGTACAGCCCTGAAGCCATCGTGCTGTACGGATCGCTGGGGGCGACCGATGAGGTGGCTTGGTACCGCTATGCGCAACCGCCGGGGCCGGCAGAGTAGGCCGGCCTGAGGCGACGCGATGCCCCGGGGACGCGGGCCGGCAGGGCCCCGTCCCCGGGAGTGCCCTGGTAGCGCCCGCACGCCAGCGTCAGCCGCCGGCGTCAGCCGCCGGCGTCAGCCCCGGCGGAAGTACCCCCTTGACAAGCTAGCTGCTCCGGAGATACCTTTGAGCTATCGCTGACTGACTGGTCAGTCACCCCCCCCGCGGTGGTTGGCAAGGTCAGTCCCATACCCGGAAGGCCGGCCCGTCCCGGCCGGTCCGTCCTTGGGGGTGTTCCGCAGTTGATCGAGTCACCCCGCCCGGGCGTCCGCGTGGGCAGATTCACCGTCAGCCGCCGAAACCTGGCCTTGCTCATCGCCGCCGCCGTCATCGTGACCGCGGGTGCGGGCGCAATCGCCATGCGCCTGGGTGCCGCCGGCACCGGTGATGGCGGTGCCGGCGCCACAACGCCTTCCGGCGTGGCCGTAAGCGTGGCGACCGTAGAGCGTCGCGACGTCGTGGCAAGCGCCAAGGTAACGGGCCTCCTGGCGCCCGAATCGAACCTCAACCTCAACTGCAAGGTTTCAGGGGTAGTCGCCAAAGTGCACGTCGCCCTCGGCGACGTGGTAACCAAAGGCCAGGCCCTCCTATCGCTGTCCGCGAGCGACCTTGTCCCGCAGGTCAAAGCGGCGGAGGCCGCCCTGGAGGCCGCTCAATCCCAGCTCGAGAGGTTACGCCTGGGTGCGAGTTGGGAAGAGGTTCAGCAGGTCCAGGCGACGCTCAACCAGGCGCAGGCCGGTTGGGACGCCGCCGTGCAGGCGTTTACGCGGATGAAGTTCCTCTACGGCGAGGGCGCTGTCTCGCGCCAGCAGTACGAGGCGGCCGAGACCCAGGTCAAGGTCGCTACGGCCCAGCTTTCCGCCGCCCAGATGCAGATGCAGAAAGTGCAGAACGGCGCGGACGAACAGACGCTTCGCGCCGCCGAGGCTCAGGTCAAGCAGGCCCAGGCGGCCTATGACGGCGCGGCCGCGCGGCTTGAGGACACTATCCTCCGCGCTCCCGTCGCCGGCGCGATCAGCTATGTCCAGGTCAGCCCCGGTGAGTTGATCGCCCCCGGCGTTCCCCAGATCGGGCTGGTCGCCGCAGACACGGTCTACCTCGAAGCCGCGGTAACGGAGAGCCTGATCCCGGTGCTCCGGCAGGGCGCCACCGTGCCTGTGTCCGTGCCTTCCTACGGCCGGCAGTTCGAGGGCACCGTCGCGCAGATCGCCCCCGCCGCCAACACGCAGACGCGGCTGTTCCAGGTACGGATAGCGGTGCCCAACCCGGACGGCACGCTCAAGGGCGGGGTGACCGCCGAAGCCATGGTGGAAACCGCCCGGGCCGACGGGGTCTTGGCCGTGCCGCGCGAAGCTATCGTCACCGCGGGACAGGCGAGGGAGGTCTACGTAGTCGTTGACGGGGTCGCGCACAGACGGGACGTGACCATCGCAATTTTCGGCGAAACGTTTGTCGAGATCGTCTCGGGCCTTGCCGAGGGCGACAGGGTCGTCGTCGCGGGCGTGGATTTCCTGCGTGACGGGGTTCAGGTCAACGTCGTCCGGGAAGTGATTCCGTGAACCTGCCCGCGCTTTCCATCAGCAGGCCGATCGCCGTCATCATGGTCGTCGCCCTGATCGGGTTTATGGGCGTGGTTTCGCTGGTCAATACACCAACCGACCTGCTCCCCGAACTGACGATACCGGTCGTGGCCGTCGTGACATCCTACAGCGGCGCGGGCGCCCGCGAGGTCGAGTCGCTCGTCACCCGCCCCATCGAGGACGCTTTGGGTTACGTGGGCGGTGTCGAGAGCATCTCCTCGGAGTCGTCCGAGGGCACCTCGGTGGTCACGGCGGAGTTCGCCTGGGGAACCGACCTTAACAGCGCGGTTCTGGACATCCGGGACTCGATCGAGCTGATCCGGCCCTATCTCCCCGAGGGGGTTTCGACGCCGCGGGTGATCAAGGCAGACATGTCGCTGCTGCCGATGATGCGCCTTGCCGTGTCGGGCCCATACCCCGCGCTTGAACTGACCAGGCTCGCGGAAAAGGTCCGCTCCCGGCTGGAGCGCATCGAGGGCGTGGCCTCGACCAGCGTTGGTGGCGGGACATACGAAGAGGCCCTCGTTGAAGTCGACCCGGGCAAGCTCCTGGCTTACGGCCTGACCATTCCGCAGATTGCCTCGGCCCTGCGCACGGAGAACCTCAGCCTGCCGGGCGGCGAACTCGACGAGGCCGGCAAGCGTTTGATCCTCCGGACCCAGGGCGAATTTGCCTCGGTCGACGACATTGTCCAGGTCGGGCTGACGACGCCCGGCGGTGGCGCACTGACCATTGGCGATGTGGCCGACGTGCGCCTCGTGGAGACCGACAACCACAGCCTGACGAGGAATCAACTCCGCAGCCTGCCGTCACGCTCTCAGTCCGCAAGCAGACGGGCACCAACACCGTGCGGATCTCAGCGGCCGTGCGCGAGGCCATGGTTGCGGCCGCCGCCGACTTGCCGGCCGATGTCGCCGTCCGGGTGGTGGAAGACCAGGCCGACTTCATCAACATGGCGATGAAGGAGGTCTCGGGCAATATCGTCGTTGGCGGCGTGCTCGCTGTCCTCGTGCTCTACCTCTTCCTCTGCGAGGTCAAGACAGTGGCTGTCATCGCGCTGGCGATGCCGGTTTCGATCCTGGCGACCTTCGCCTTCATGTACTTCACCGGGATCACCCTCAACCTCGTATCGATGGGCGGACTCGCCCTCGGTGTCGGCATGCTGGTGGACAACGCGATCGTCATCCTGGAGAACATCTTCAGGCACCGCCAGCTGTCAAGCGATGCGCGGGCTTCAGCCGCGCGGGGGACGCAGGAAGTGGCGATGGCCGTGACCGCCTCGACGCTTACCACTGTGGTCGTTTTCGTGCCCGTGGTTTTCGTCAAGGGCCTGGCCTCGCAGGTCTTCCGGCAACTGGCGATGGTCGTGTCGCTATCGCTGGGAAGTTCGCTGCTTGTCGCGATGACCTTCGTGCCGATGGCCGCCGCGTCCATCCTGCCCCCGTCGTTCGCCCCCTCCGGCAAGATCGCCGCGGTCAGCGAGCGCCTGCAGGGCCTGCTTCAAGCGGCCTACCACCGGGCAGTGAGCTGGGCGCTCCGGCGCCGCGGAGTGGTTGTGGCGGGGATCGCCATTCTGGTAACGCTCGCGGGGATCGCCGGCCTTGTCCTCCCACAGAACCTGCTGCCGCGGATGGACAAGCGCGAACTGCAGATCGAGGTTCTTCTGCCCAAGGGAGCCGCGCTGGGCCAGGCCGACTCGGTCATGGCGGAGATTGAGGCGATTGTCAGGGCCCGGCCCGACGTCCAGACCTTGTTCGCAGCGGCCGGGGAATCCTCCGGGATGGGATTCGCCGGCACCGATACCGACAGCGGCTCGATTATCGCTGAACTCGTCCCGCACCGGCGCGGCCTTAGGTCCACGGACCAGGTTGTCGCCGAACTGCGCAGCGCCCTGGCTATCGTGCCCGGGGCCGAGATCCGCATATCGTCGCGGTCGGGGTTCATGGGCGAGGATCAGGCCTTCGGCGCGCCGCTCGTCGTGACGGTGACCGGCGAGGACCTTGACATCCTGGCCGGTATCGCCGACGAGGCCGCGGAGCTTCTGCGCGGGGTTGACGGCCTGGTCAATGTACGCACCACCCTGATTCAGGCTGCACCGGAGATACAAATCCAGGTCGACCGGCAGCGCGCTTCGCAGGTCGGCGCCGGTAGCGCCTACGTGGCAACGATCGTCCGCGCCGCGGTTGAAGGCCAGGTCCCAACGAGCCTGCGCATCGACGAAACCGATGTCGACGTCCGCGTGATCTACCCGTCCGAGAGCCGGGCCGACATCTCCGACATCGAGAACATGCTGATCATGACCCCGTCCGGCAAACTGGTGCGGCTTAGCGAGGTTGCGACGATCACCCGCGCAGCGGGCCCGACCACCGTCCGCCGCCGGGACGGCGCACGCGTCGCCGATGTCGAAGCCGAGCTGTCGGGCGTGAGCCTGCAGACGGCCACGCAACGCGCGCGGCAGTTGCTTGATCCGCTGGCGCTGCCCGCAGGCTACGCCATTGAGTACGGCGGGGAATCGGTCGAAATCGCCTCGTCCTTCGGTAGCCTCGGCCAGGCTCTGGCGATGGCCGCCGTCCTGGTCTACATGGTCATGGCGGCGCAGTTCGAGTCGATGTTGCAGCCGCTGATCATCATGGTCGTTGTCCCGCTGGCCCTTGCGGGGGCGGCCGTCGGACTGCTCGTCACCGGCCAGCCGCTGTCGATCGCGGCGATCATCGGCGTCATCGCCCTCGTCGGTGTGGTGGTCAACAACGGCATCGTGATGATCGACTACGCCAACCAGTTACGTACAGGCGGCACGTCCGCCCCGGACGCGATCGTCCGGGCCGGCGGCATCCGCATGCGGCCGATCTTGATGACGTCACTGACGACCATCATCGGTCTGTTGCCGATGGCCCTCAGCAGGGGTGAGGGGCGTGAGATGCTGCAGGCCCTCGCCGTACCTCTTCTGGGTGGGCTGTCGGTGGCAACGTTCCTGACTTTGTTTGTCGTCCCTGTCCTTTATACCCTTGCAGCCGCGCTGAGCTCGCGCAGGGCCGCGGGCCCGGCGCAGGCCGTCACAACCGCCCCGCAGGCCGCGGCGAAACCGGGGGAGTGAGCATGGTGTCTAATCACGTCCGTTACCGGAGTACGAAGGTCGCTGCCATCGCGCTTGTGCTTGTGGCTATGCTTGCCGGTCTTGGAGTCGCCCGGGCCGGGCTGGCCGAGCCGTCCGGCGGAGCAAGGCCCCCGCTCGGCCTCGAGCAGGCCAAGACCCTCTGCAGGCAGCATTCTGCCCTGGTCGGCATGGCAGTGGCGAGGGTGGATGCGGCGCGGCTTGAGGCAGACGAGGCCGAGCTCAGCGCGGGGGCGATCCCGACGCGTTGGTCGCCAGTTACGAAACGGCATCGATGAAGATCCTGCAACCGGCGAAGGCCGAGACAGACCTCGCCTTGGCCGAGGCAGCCCTTGAGGCCCTCTACGCCAACCTTGACCTCCAGGTGACGCAGGCTTACTCGGGAGCTGTGTCGGCGGAGCGGTTTCTGGAATTGGCCGAAACCAGCGTCGCCCGGGCAGACCAGGTAAGGCTGGCCCAGAAGCTCCAAGCCGGCATGGTGGCCCGCAAGGACGTGCTCGACGCCGAGGCCAAGCTTGCCGAGGCGATGTCCGGCCTGATCTCGGCCCGCAAGGGCAACGACCTGGCGAGGGCGGCTTTGCTCCGTCTGACGGGCATGAGCTACCAGGATACGCCGTTGCTCGACCCCGGGGCGATCGATGGACTCCCGGAACCCGCCGAGCTGACGCAGGCGGTGGCCCTAGCACTGCAACGGCGGTATGAAGCCGCGCAGAGCCGCGAGTACCGCGAACTGGCGGAGTTGAACCTTGACCTGGCCGACGCCTACCCGTCCGGCAGCTACTCCTCGTTGCTCATCGACCTGCTGCCGCCCGGGATCGACATCCCGCCGGAATGGCTGGAGCCGAGCTGGGAGACGAGCCGGCGGTACACGATCCCCAAGGCCGAGGCGCAACTGGCCGAAGCCGAGTGCGCCGAGCAGGCACAGCGGGAGGAGATCGAGTTCCAGGTTCGTTCGGCCTATCTCGACCTCGACGAAGCGAGCCGCAAGGTGGACTTGCTCGAACCGGCGGTCGCAGCCGCCAGGGAGGGACTGCGCCTCGCCCGGCTGCGGTACGAGGCCGGCATGAGCACAAATCTCGAGGTGATGGCCGCGGAACTCGCCCTGTCGGTCGCCGAGACCAACCACCAGCAGGCCGTGTTCTCCCGCCAGATGGCGACGGCCAAGCTGCTCCATTCGTACGGTTATGGCTCCAAGGCGGTCTACCCGGCCGCAAACCAGGGTTTGTAGGAGGTGGCGCCGGTGACTGAACTTCAGGAGCGGGAGAAGATCGGCCGGATCGTCCGGGCGGCTTTGACAGTGTTCTCGCGGCGCGGTTTCCACCGGGCGACAATGCAGGACATCGCCGAAGAGGCCGGTGTGGGCAAGGGCACCACGTACCTCTACTTCTCCGGCAAGGACCAGTTGCTTGAGCACATCCTTGAAACCGCCCTGCACCACTACCTGGCACACGTCAAACAGGCCGCGCAATTGGCGGTCGGCGGTCCCGAGAAGATCCGCACTCTGGTGCTGCGGGTCCTCGAATTCGCCCAGGCCAGGCAGGATCTCGCGTTGTTCCTGCTGGAAGGCTCGACGGGGATGAGTGAGGAGTTCAAACGCAAGCTGGTTTCGTTCCGCGATCAAGTCCACATCGCGGTCCGGTCGATCGTAGCCGCGGGCGTCGAAGCGGGCGAGATCCGGCCGGCTCCTCCGGATATGCTTGCGCACTTCGTCATCGGCACGCTCAACTCGCTTGTCGCCGCCCTGCTATGGAGCCCGGAGTCTCTCGCGGGGGACGGTCTGCCGGCGCCCGAACGCACGGCGCTGCTCGCTGAACAGGTGATGGAGGCGATGGCCCTGGCGGCCCATCCTGCGGCGCCGGGGCCGGGGAAAGAGGCCGCTTCGCAGGCATGAGCGGTGATGAGTGGCGGTCAGGCAGGCAAGCGGCCTAGGGCGGCCAATTCACTCCGATAAGCAAACCCGGTTCGGATGGCCGGCCGGTTTCGAGGTGATGGTTTGCCAAGACGCAGTCTCGCTTACCGTTTGGTGGTGCTCGCGGTCGCATCGGCCTCGCCGCGGCCCTGGTTTCGGCCGCCGTCGGCCTCGCGGCGCTCCGAAGCCTGAGCCGCTGGTGGCGAGTCATGCATCAGCAGCTCTGGCAGGCGAGGCCGAGCGCGCGCTCGTCGCCAGCGCGGAGGAACAGGCGCGGGCCGAGGATCATGCCTTTCAACAGGTCAGCGGTTACGCCCAATCTCTCGCATCCTACGCCACGTGGCTTTACGACCACCCGGATTACTTCCCCCCTTTCCTCAAGGGAGGTACGCCGTTGGTTTCAACGGCTGAGGGCCATCTCGTCAACGACCCTGACACCCCGGTCGGCGTGTTCGTCCCGAAGAGCGCCAATCCCACCGTGGCCACGTGGACCGAAGTCGGGCTGTTGTCGTTCGCCGACCCGCTGCTGGCAGGTTCGCACGAGGCTGTCGATGATTCACTGCGTAGCTGGGTGATTTCGGCCACCGGCATTGTCCGCATCTATCCCAATCTTAAGCTGGGCTATCCCGGGTCGCCTGTCGGCCCGGCGCACGATCTCCGGCTCAACGAGCAGTTTCTGGCCGCGGCGCCGGAGCGCAACCCGGACAAAACGCCGCAGTGGACCCGCCCGTACCTTGACCCGGCGGGCCAGGGGCTGATGATCACGGCCGCGGTCCCGGTTTACGACAGCCGGGGAACGTTCCGGGCGGTGGCCGGCATCGACATCGCCCTGGACCATGTGGTCAACGAGATCCTGGGAGCCAGAGCAGGGCCCGGCGGATACGCTATGCTCATCGATGACCAGGGCAACGTCGTCTGTGCACAGGAAGCGGCACTTGGGGACCTTGGCCTCACCGCGGTCGATCCGCACCCCGGGCAAGCTTTGGACCTCGCCCTCACCGCATCGCCGCTGGCCGGCGTGCGGGACCTGGCTTCGCGGCTAGCAGCTGCGACCGGGCCGGGGCTTGCGGAGTTCGGAGCGGCAAGCGGTGAGCGGACGGCGGGGTTCGCCCCGCTGGCAACCACGGGCTGGATCCTCGTCCGGTCCCTCCCGAGGAGCCAACTCGCCACCCCGGCGTCGCTGCTGGATGCGGAGATCTCACGCCTGCGGCGCAACCTGATGGCGGCCTCGGTACTCGTCGTGGGCCTCGTTGCCCTCGCGATTGCGCTCGGTGCGGTGCGAGTGGGGCGGTCCCTGGCCAGGCCCCTCGGATTACTGGCCGCCGGCGCCCGCCGTCTCGGGCGGGACCTCTCCTATCGTGTGCCGGACCTCGGGACCGACGAGATCGGCTCCCTTGGCCGCGAAGTCAACGCCATGGCAGAGCGCCTCCAGGAATCCCAGGCAGAGGCCGTCCGGCTGACCGAGGAGGCGGCCGCCGAGCGTCAGGGCAGGCTGCTGGCCGTAGCGGACGAGCGGAGCAGGATCGCCAGGGAGATTCACGACACGATCGCCCAGGGCTTGGCGGGGGCGGTCCTGCAGCTTGACAACATCCGGGAGCTGGCCCTGGACGGTGACAACGCAGGCGCCGCCGAGGGTGCCGGCCGCGCGGCGCAACTGGCGAGGGAGAGTCTCGCCGACGCCCGGCGCTCGGTCTGGCGGCTTCACCCGCAGCCGATCGAAGGCCGCAGCCTGGGCGACGCACTGCGGGCCCTGGCGACCAACAATCCCTGGCAGCCCGCGTTTACCGTCGTCGTCAGGATCCAGCAGGGCGTGGAAGGCGTGATCCTCGACCCTGACCAGGAAGAGGCGTTGTACCGCGTGGCGCATGAAGCCCTTCACAACTCCGCCAGGCACAGCGGCGCCGCCCAGGCGACGGTGACCTTCGGCCGCGCCCCGGACGGCGGGGCCGGAACGTCTGCTGTGGTGCTCGAGGTGAGCGATTCGGGGCGCGGGTTCGACCCCGGGGCGGTCACGCCCGGCGCCGGCGGCGGCTTTGGCATCTGGGCGATGCGCGAGCGGCTGGCCGCGGCAGGCGGGAGCCTGACGGTCCTAAGCGCGCCGGGCAAAGGGACAGCAGTCAGGGCGACCGTCTCGCCTCGCGGGGCAGGGGCCCCGGAGCCGGGGGCAGGCGCCGCCGGGCAGGAGGGTGTGATGGAACGGTGAGCCAGGCGATCAAGGTGCTGCTGGTTGACGACCACCCGGTGGTTCGTGAGGGCCTTGCGGCGATGCTCGGCAGGCGGCCGGCTGTGGCGGTCGTCGGCCAGGCGGCGGATGGTGCGCAGGCCCTGGAGATGGCGCGACGCCTCAAGCCCGACGTCGTACTAATGGACCTGCGTATGCCGGTCATGGACGGCGTGGCTGCGACCGAACGAATCTGCCGCGATCTGCCGGGCGTACGCGTCCTCGTGCTGACGACCTTCGACCAGGACGACCTGATTCTGGCCGGCCTGCGCGCCGGCGCCAAGGGCTATGTGCTCAAGGATGTGCCCGCGGACGAAATCGTGCGGGCGATCGAGGCGGTCCACCGGGGCGAGGCGTACCTTCATCCGGCGGTGGCCGCCCGGGTGGTAGAGCGCGTCGCGAAGACAGGCGACGGCGCCGGCCGGACCTCTCCCCGGGGTGACGGCGCCGGGGAAACCGAAGTGACTTTCCCGCCGCCTGCGTCCGGAGAGGGTGGGCTATCCGGACGCGAGGCCGATGTCCTGGCCTGGGTGGCGAAGGGAATGAACAACCGGGAGATCGGCGAGCGCCTCGCGATTGCCGAGAGCACGGTGAAGACACATCTAGCCGGGATTTACGCCAAGCTCGGCGTATCCGACCGCGCCGGGGCGGTTGCGGAGGCGGCACGGCGCGGCTGGATCATCCTCCGCTGACTAGCCCGTTCGGGGGATAGCCGCCCAAAGACCACCCGGACGGCGGATTAGACCTGCTACCGCGCTGACCTATGCTGGGAACGACCGGAAAGGGGGTCGTTCCCGTGCGGGACGCGCGCAAGCCATGGCCCGTATGGCGCTCCTTCGCTATCGCAATCACCCTCGCAGTAATCGTGATTGCCGCGCCCCATCGTTTCGCGGCAAACCCCGCACTTGATGCTGCACCCGTGCCGTCCGTTGAAGGTGAGCATGCGCCGGCAGATGATGCGTCTTCTGTGCCGCCCCCCGAGGCCGCGCCTAGACCGGCCGGGCCCGCCAAGGACCAGGGACCTTCCCGTGTCGCCGTGCTGATCTACCATCAGATCGACCCCGACGGCGAAGGGCTCTACTCGTTGAATCCCGAGCGGCTGCGGGCAGATCTCCAGTGGCTCCTCGCCGAAGGGTGGCGGCCGCTGACCTTTGAGCAGTTCAGGGGCTGGTACTCCCGCGCCGAGGTGGTGCCGGGCAAGGCGTTCTTGCTGACGTTCGACGACGGGTACGAAGCGATGGCCCGGTCGGCGATGCCCGTCTTGCGCGAACTGGCGGTGCCAGCGGTCGTCTTCCTCGAGACCGGCCGCCTCGGCCGCGGGACCGGCATGTGCGCCGAGTCGGCGGCGGCCCTGGCCGAATCCGGCCTCGTCAGCCTGCAGTGCCACACCCACGCGCTGCACTATGAAGCGCCGGGCGGACCGGACGGCCGAAGGCAGGCGGCGGTGCAGTTGGTTCCGGGGGACGCCATCGTCGCCGACCTTGAGCAGTGCGTTGCTGTCGTCCGCGATCTGGCCGGAACCGATCCGGCGGCGATCGCGTGGCCGTACGGCGTCACATCCGGAGCAGCGCTGGAGCTGCCGCCGACCTGTTCGAGTTACAGTTCGGCACGCAGGAGGGTTACGTCGTTCAGGGCCGGGCGACGCGATGATCCCGCGGTTCGGGCTCGATTGGCGGACCCACACACAGGTCAAGAAGCTCTTTCGCTCACGCTGAACCCAAGCGCGACCAGCCGTGCGCCCCCGGGCAGGATAGTCAAGCCGGGGGTAGCACGGCTTTCGGCCCATTGCCAGCCGTTCGGGAGGTAAACCCAGCTAATCGAAGAAAACCGCTCTATCGCGCTCCAGCATGCATTGATACCTGGGGCGTCCCTCGGAGGTGTTGTTTGATGCCGATTGCGCCAAGAGGCGCCGAGCCCTTCAAAATCAAGATGGTTGAGCCCATCAAGCTGCTCTCACCGCGGGAACGGTTGCGGGCGATCGACGCCGCCGGGTACAACCTGTTCGCTTTGCCCTCGGATGCAGTTTACATCGACCTCTTGACCGACTCCGGGACATCCGCGATGAGCGACCGCCAGTGGGCGGCCATCATGCTCGGCGACGAATCGTACGCCGGAAGCCGGAGCTACTTCCGCCTCCGGGAAGCCGTCGAGACCACCTTCGGCTATCCCTTCGTCGCGCCGACACACCAGGGGCGCGCCGCCGAACACATCCTCATGACCATGATGGTCAAGCCGGGCGACAGGGTCCTCGGCAACATGCACTTCGACACGACGCAGGGGCACATCCTGATGAAAGACGCCGAACCCGTGAACCTTGTCGTTGCCGAGGGGCTCGATCCGCAAGACGAGTCGCCGTTCAAGGGAAACCTCGACCTCAATCGACTCGCCGCCGAACTTGCCGCCCACGCCGCCGGACGGCGGCGCGTGCCGTTCGTCCTGATCACGGTGACGTGCAACAACAACGGTGGGCAGCCGGTTTCCATGGCCAATATCCGCGATGTCAGCGCCATGGCGCGCGAGCATGGCGTCCCCGTGTTTTTTGATGCGGCGCGGTTCGCCGAGAACTGCTACTTCATCAAGCAGCGTGAGCCGGGCTATGCGGACAAGGACATTGTCGAGATTGCCCGGGAAATGTTCGCCTTTGGCGATGGGTGCACCATGAGCGCGAAGAAGGACGGGCTGGTCAATATAGGCGGTTTCCTGGCCTTCAAGTCGGAGGAGTACTACCGGAAGGCCGTGGAGTGGCAGATCCCGTTCGAGGGCTTCGCAACTTACGGTGGCCTGGCCGGCCGCGATCTCGGGGGCCTCGCTCAGGGGTTGACCGAAGTTGTCGAGCTGCCGTACCTGGCCAACCGGGTGGAGCAAGTAGCATACCTCGCGGGGCTCCTCGACGAGATCGGCGTTCCCCGCGTCAAGCCGGCAGGCGGGCACGGCGTGTACATCGACGCCGGTGCGGTGCTGCCGGGCCTGCCGCGTGACCAGTTTCCCGGGCAGGCAGTTGCCGTTTCGTTGTACCTGGAGGGCGGAGTGCGCGGCGTCGAGCTTGGCAGCCTGGCCTTCGCGCACGCGGACCCGGCGACGGGCAAGACGGTGTATCCGCCGAGCGAACTGGTCCGCCTCGCGATACCGCGGCGCGTCTACACGGACCGGCACATGGAGCACGTTGCCAGGGCGGCGGAAGCGATGTGGCGAAGCCGCAGCACGCTCAAAGGGTATGAACTGGCATACGAAGCTCCGGTACTCAGGCACTTTACAGCAAGGTTACGGCCTGTATGACCACTGGACCCGGGGACCAGCCCTGGCCGCAGCTGGCAATCGGCGCGGTCCGCCCTAAGTACCCCATCATCCAGGGCGGGATGGCGGTTCGCATTTCAACCCACAGGCTCGCCGCGGCGGTCGCGGAGGCCGGCGGCATCGGCGTGATCGCCGGATCGGCGATGGACGAGGCTGAAATCCGTAACGAAATCCGCGCCGCCCGCGCCCTTACCTCCGGGCCGATCGCCGTGAACATCATGTTTGCAGTCCGTAACTTCGCGGAGGTGTCGCACGCCGCCCTGGATGAAGGCATCGACCTGTTCATATCCGGGGCCGGTTTTTCGCGCGACATGTTCGGGTGGGGCAGGCAGTACGGTACGCCGATCGTCCCGATCGTCGGCAGCGCCAAACTGGCCCGCCTGTCCGAGGGACTGGGCGCGAGCGCCGTGATCATCGAAGGGACCGAGGCGGGCGGCCACCTCGGCACCGACAGGCGTACCCTGGACGTCTTGCCCGAGGTCCGGGCCGCAGTGAGCATCCCGGTGATTGCGGCGGGCGGCACCGGCACCCCCGAAGGGGCTGTGGCGGCATTTGACATGGGCGCCGACGGCATTCAGGTCGGCGTGCTCTTTGCGGCCTCGGCCGAGAGCAACGGGGCTCCGGCGCACAAGCAGATGTACGTGGATGCGACCGAGGACGACATCGTGCTGATCGACAGCCCGGTGGGACTTCCCGGGCGCGCGATCCGCAATCCGTTCACCGAAGCCCTGGCGGCCGGGCGGGCCGAGCCGCCGGGCGAGTGCACCGGCTGCCTCAAGAAATGCAGCCGGACGTTCTGCATCCGGGTCGCGCTCAACCGCGCCCAGGAGGGAGACGTTGTCCGGGGGCTCGTCTTCTCCGGGCTCCGCATCAACGGCATCACCGAGGTCCTCCCGGCGCGGCGGATTATCGAGAACCTGATGGCGGGGATCGCCCGGCTGCGTGGCGTTCCGGCGCCGGCCTGAGCCTGAAGGAAGACGGATATGACGAAGGACGAAGGGGGATGACGATGGACAGGGCACGACTGTTCGCCAAGATCGATGAGATCGGCGGCCGGATCCGCGGCAAGCTGGTTGACCTTAGCCTGGGCATCCATGCACAGCCGGAGCTGGCATTTAAGGAGTACGAGGCGGCCAAGCTGCTTTCCAACTATCTGGCAGGCGAGGGCTTTGACGTCACGCTCGGGGCCGCCGGCATGGAAACCGCTTTCATTGCCGAGTGGCGCGTCGGCGATGGTCCGACGGTTGCGTTCCTCGCAGAGTACGACGCGCTGCCGGACGTGGGGCACGCCTGCGGCCACAACATCATCGGCACGTCGGCCGCTGCGGCCGGGGTACTCCTCAAGCGGGCGTGGCCCGAAATGCCGGGGCGGATCCTGGTTCTCGGCACGCCGGCGGAGGAGGGCGGCGGCGGGAAGATCGTGATGGTCGACGCCGGCGTCTTCGACGATGTTGACGTCGCGCTGATGATGCACCCGACGACCGGCGAGTCCAAGGTCGGTGGCACCAGCCTGGCAACGAGCGACCTGGTGGTCAACTTCCGCGGCCGGCCCGCGCATGCCGCGGGATCGCCACATCGCGGCATCAACGCGTTGGACGCGGTCGTGCAGACCTATGTCAACGTCAGCATGCTGCGGCAGCATGTCACTCCCGACGTGCGCATGCATTGCCTGATTACCAAGGGCGGTTCGGTGATCAACGTCGTTCCCGAGGAAGCCGAGATCAAGTATCTTCTGCGCGCAGCCACCCGGGAGGGTGTGGACAACGTCGTCAAACGCGTCCGCGATTGCGCGGAAGGCGCGGCCGCCAGCACGATGGCAGAGGTTTCTTTTGTCGAAACCAAAGGGTACGACGAACGCTGGCCGAACACCGTGCTCGGCAACCTGATGCGCGAGCATTTCGCCCGCGTCGGAGTTGACATGCCCCCGAGCCGTCGCCGTCCGGCGGGTCAACGGACTTCGGCAACGGAGCAAAGCAGTGCCTGCGGCAAACGCGTACGTTTCGATCGGGCCGAACTCGGTCGCGAGCCATTCGCGCGAGTTCGCGGCGTGCGCAGCTTCGGAGGAAGGCCACCTGGCCTTGCTGCAGTCGGCTCAGGCGATGGCAACGATGGCGTACGATCTGCTGACGCAGCCGGATCTGGTCGCGCGGGCCAAAGAAGAGCATAGGGAGCGCGCAGCGGCCGTCGAATGACGGTTGGGCCGGCTTTGGCGCCTTGGCGGGCGTCAGCCGCCTTGTTTGGCGTTGCTTGCCCGGCATCAAGGCATCAAGTACAATAAGGCATGCAGTTGTGGTTTGCAGGTTTCACAACGAGCAGTCAGGCGGGCGTAGCTCAATGGTAGAGCGCGAGCCTTCCAAGCTTGATACGTGGGTTCGATTCCCATCGCCCGCTCCACCCCTTTCTTCAGTTTGACCTCACACCCAACTACGCCGGGAGGTGCACGCATGTCCGGGGCCACAGACGAAGATCGATATCGTGACCCGTGCGACCTGCGTTCGCTTCTTGACCATCTGCCCGGGATGGCAGTTCGTTGCCGCAACGATCCGGGATGGCGCCTTGCCTACGCAAGCGCCGGCTGCCTTGCCGTCACCGGGTACACCGCCGACGAATTGACCGACGGTTCGGTCGCCTACGGTGAGTTGATCCACCCCGAGCACCGGGACGAAGTCTGGACTGCGATCCAGCGCGCTATCGCCGAGGTCGAGCCGTTTGAGCTGGTATACCGCATCCAGGACAAGGAGGGCCGCGAGCGCTGGGTCTGGCACCGGGGCGACGCGGTCCGCGACGAAGACGGCCGGGTCGAGGTGCTCCAGGGCTTCATCTCCGACTTCACAGCGCAGCGCAAGCAGGCGGAGCGCCTGCGGGCGAGGGAGAAGCTGTTCCGGCTCTTTGCAGAAAATGCTCAGGACATCATCTTCAGGTTCGCCCTTCAGCCCCTCGCGCGGTTCGAATACACCAGTCCCGGGCTGACCCGCATTACGGGCCTGACCCCTCAGGACCTCTACGAGGATCCGGAACTCGGGCTCCGGTTGGTCTGCCCGGAAGGGATTTCGTCCATCCCCGCGCTCCAGTCGACGCAGGCCCGCTTTGACCTGCCTGTCGTCACCCGCTGGACACGGCCCGACGGAGAGGTAGCCTGGACCGAGAGCAGCCTCCGGCCGGTGTACGACACCGACGGCAGCCTGAGCGCGATCGAAGGCATCGCCAGGGACGTTACGGCACGCACGCAGAAGGAGTCCGAGCTGCGCTTTTTGAGCCTGCACAATTCGCTGACGGGCCTTTACAGCCGCAATTACTTCGAAGTGGAAATGCGGCGCCTCGACGGCGGCCGCGAGTACCCGATTACGATCATCATCACCGATGTGGACGGGCTAAAGATCGTCAACGACTCGCTCGGTCACCGGCGCGGGGACGAGATGCTCAAGACCTATGCCGGCGTGTTGCGCGCGACCTTCCGGCGTAGCGACGTTGTGGCCAGGGTCGGCGGCGACGAGTTCGCGGTCATCCTTCCCCACACCGACGCGGAAACCGCCCTCCGCCTGCGCAACCGGCTCGTCGAGAACACCGGGCAAGCGGTCCGCACCCCGAGCGGGGTACCGATCGGCGTGTCGGTAGGAAGCGCCACAGCCGAGGATGGTTCGGTTTCGTTGGCGGATGCTCTTCACCGCGCCGATCGGGCGATGTACCGCGACAAGATCCAGCGCACCTCACTTGCAACCCGCAGCATCATCTCCGCGATGCTTGAGCTGCTGCGCGCCAAGGATTTCGCGGCGCAAGGCCACATCTCGCGCGTGACCTCCTTGGCCGCCCGGATGGGCTCGGCGCTGGGCCTCGCCGACAACGAGCTGGCAAACCTCACGCTGCTGGCGGAGGTCCACGACCTCGGCAAGGTCGCGATCCCCGACCAGACCCTGTTCAAGCGCGAGTCGCTGACGGAGGCCGAACGCGAGTACATCGAGCAGCACTGTGAGGTCGGTTTCCGCATCGCCAAGGCTTCGCAGGACCTCGCCCATGTCGCAGAACTGATCCTCCATCACCACGAGTGGTGGAACGGGCTCGGCTACCCGGCTGGCCTGAGCGGCGAGACCATCCCGCTCTCGTGCCGCATCCTGGCCATCGCCGACGCGTACGATGCAATGACAAGCGACCGCCCGCACCGTCCGGCCATGTCGCCTGAGCGAGCCAAAGCCGAGCTCCAGGACCGTGCGGGGGAGCAGTTTGAGCCGGAGCTCGTCGACCTCTTCTTCCGGGTCCTCGAGGATGCCCAACGGGCCGAGCGCGAGGCCGCTGCGGGGAGCGACGCCGCTCCGGGGTGCAGGAAATCCGGGGCATCCTAGCCAAGACTCTTCCCGGTTCGAGGTAGTTCCGGGCCCATGAGGCCATTGGAGGAGATAGCTGTGTGGTGGGCGTTAGGCATTATCGTCCTGCTTCTGGTTTTCGTCATCGGGTTGTACAACGGGCTCGTCACGCTGCGGCAGCGCGTACGCAACGCCTGGTCTCAGATCGAGGTTCAGCTCCGTCGGCGGTTTGACCTGATCCCCAACCTCGTGGAAACCGTCAAGGGCTATGCCACGCACGAACGCGAAGTGTTCGAGCGCGTCACCGAAGCGCGTGCGCAGGTCGGCCGCGCGCAGAACCAGGGGATCCCGGAGCAGATCGAGGCCCAGCAAATGCTCGGCGGAGCGCTCAGCAGGCTCCTCGCCGTCGCCGAGAACTATCCCCAGTTGATGGCCAGCGGCAACTTCAAAGAGCTGCAGGGCGAGCTTGCCAACACCGAGAGCAAGATCGCTTTTTCCCGCCAGTTCTACAACGACACCGTGATGAAGTACATGACCCGTATCGAGCGGTTCCCGGCCAACCTGCTTGCCGGCATGCTCGGCTTTGGGCCGTTCCCGTACTACGAGATCGAAGATGAGGCCGCGCGCGGGCCGGTGCAGGTGAAGTTCTAAATGAACCGGCTTAGCAAGGCCTTCCGTGCGCGCGGCCGGACGGGTGCGCCGCGGGGGGCACTTGCGCGCGTCGTCCTGTTGGCCTTCGTCGCCTCAATCGTGGCCTCGCTCGCGCTTGCGGCGATTCCCGGCGGGGTCGCCGAGGCCAAGTCATATCGAGTGAGCCGCGTCCGGATCGAAGCCGCAATTGAGCCCGACGGCGCAATGCGCGTGGCGGAGAGCCGGACGTTTGTTTTTGACGGGGCCGATAGCTGGTTCATTCAGGACAACGTTCTGCGCGGTTCAGAATGCAACTCCGCACCGGCGGCCATCTCGGACGTAACGGTTTCCGATGGGGCACAGGCCTACCGGCTCACTCAGGGCGATGAGGGTCCCGGCACATACAGCGTGGCGCAGGCCGGCGGCAAGGCAGAGGTCACGATACGGTTCCGCGCGAGCAACGAGTCGCGGACCTTCGATGTTGCCTACACCTTGCGTAGCCCCGTCCTTGTCCATCAGGACGTGGCGGAGCTCTACTGGAAATGGATCGGCACCGAATGGGAAGTCACTCAGGACGACGTCCTGGTCGGCCTGACTCTGCCGGCGGGGGCGGAGGCTGCTGAGGTGCGGGCGTGGGGCCACGGTCCGTTGGCGGGCGGGGTCGACATCCGCAGCCCGGGCAGGGTTGAGTGGCAGATCGACAGGTTGCCGCCTGGAGACATGATCGAGGGGCGCGTGGCATTTCCGCCGCGGCTGGTGCCGGGGGCGACCCAGACGACCGGCGCCACCAGGCTGCCGGCAATCCTGAGCGAAGAGGAATCCTGGGCGCGCAAGGCCAACTGGCAGCGCTACGCCGCTTTGTTCGGCGTACTCATCGGCGGAGCCGTCCTGGTCGGCTCGATTGTCGGGGCGCTGTTCCTGCAGGCGAGGCACGGTCGCGAATTCCGGCCCCAGTTTGAAGGCGATTACTACCGCGAATTGCCCGGCGATTACAGCCCCGCCGAGATGGGCTGCTTGTGGCGTTTCGGACCAGTCGGGCCGCAAGAGGTGACCGCCACCATCCTCGATCTCGCGCGGCGCGGCTACCTGGTCATCGAGGTCGTTGCGCAGGATAGGCCCGTGCTTGGCGGGTTGCTGGGCTCCCGCCAGGAGACCGAATACTACCTCCAGCTCCAGCAGGACAAGGGCCGCGCCGGCCTTGTCGACCACGAGGTGGCCCTGATCGACTTCCTGTTCGGGTCGGTCGGCCTCGCGGGCGGGTCGGTGGGGTTCGAGGACATCAAGGCCTATGGCAAGCGGCACCCCACGTCGATGCATGCGTTTGTCCAGAGCTTCCAGTCGCTCGTGAAGACGTCGCCGGCGGCGGGACAGTTCTTCGACAAGCGGACCGAGCGGATCCAGACGTGGGAGATCGCCGGCGGCGTGTTTATCATCCTCGGCGGTGTGTTCTTTATGATTACGGGTATGTTCGCGGCCGGCCTGCCGGCGATGCTGGGCGGCATGATCCTGATCCTGGGCGGCGCCACGCTCAGGCGCCGTTCGCAGTTCGGTAGCACGCAGTTCGCCATGTGGCGGGCGTTCCGGCGGTTTTTGCTGCACTTCTCGGCGCTCGACCAGGCCGAGGTGCCCGCGCTCGTCATCTGGGAGCACTACCTTGTGTATGCCGTTGTGCTGGGAGTGGCCAAAGAAGTCATCGAGCAGCTCAAGATCGTCTTCCCGCAACTAGCGCAACCAGGCGTCGGCGTCCATCCGTGGATCTGGCTGCACGCCGCGGGCGGCAACTTCGCCCCGGCGGCGATGGTTTCCAGCCTGACCGAATCGCTTCAGTCGTCGATCGCGACGGCCACCAACTTCCGGCCCAGCTCGGGCGGTGGGTTCGGTGGCGGCTTCTCGGGGGGCGGCGGAGGCGGCGGTGGTGGCGGCGGCGGCCGGGCAGGGTAGCGTCGGGACGCACGGCCGGCGTGCCGGCAGCAACGATACTGAGGCGGGGCCGGGGGATTCCCCGGCCCCTGGGTTTGGGGCCCGCGCCGGATATCGCCCGTGCCGCTGAGGCTCACTTCTCGCTCCGCCGCCACGCGGCCAGGTATTCCAGCGCCGCCAGATAGCCAAACGCCCCCAGACCGCTGATCACCCCGTCCACCACTCCGCTGACCACAGAACGCCGCCGGAACGGTTCCCGCGCACGGATGTTGCTGAGGTGGACCTCCACCGCCGGCAGCCCGACCGCCGCGATGGCATCTCGGATGGCGATGCTCGAGTGCGTGTAGGCCGCCGGGTTGATCACGATCCCGTCTGCCCATCGCCGCGCGCTATGGATGGTGTCGATGATATCTCCCTCCGCCGAATGCTGGACGGTCCGGACCTCGGCGCCGAGGGTTGCGGCCCGGGCGCGGATCTCGTCGTCGATCTCGGCGAGCGTCCGCGTTCCGTAAACGTCCGGTTCCCGTGTGCCAAGAAGGTTGAGGTTGGGCCCGTGGATGACGAGGACGTTCATCTGCGGTCATCTCCCTCTGCCCAGGTCAGGGCGGCGTGGACCAGGTTTTCGGCGATGCCCGATGCGACTGTTATGTCGCCGGGGCCCCGGGCCAGCACATAACGCTGCTTACCGTCAAGCCGTTTCTTGTCTTGCCTGAGGTGCGGCGTGATGTCAGAGGCACGCAACGCGCCGGGCAGCTGCGATAGCCTCACCGGGAGCCCCAGGCCGCTCAGCAGCCGCTCGGTCCGGAGGGTCAGAGCGGGGGGCGCAGCGGCACAGAGTTCGGCCAACCGGGCTGCTACGCACATCCCCACGGAAACCGCCGCCCCATGCCTCACCGTTTCGAACCCGTCCGCCGCCTCGATGGCGTGGCCGAATGTGTGTCCCAGATTGAGCGCCATGCGTGGCCCGGTGTCGTGTTCGTCCTGTTCGACCAAACCCGCCTTGACCCGGACGCAGGCCGTGACCAGTTCGCGCAGTGCGGCCGGGTCGCGGCGGGCGAGGGAGGAGGTGTTGGTTTCCATTTGCGTGAGCATGTCCTCGCCGCTTATCAACGCGGTCTTTGCGGCCTCGGCAAGGCCTTCGCGGAAGACGTCCTCGGTCAGCGTCGCCAAGACCGCCACATCGCAGACCACGGCGCGGGGTTGATGGAAGGCCCCGATCAGGTTCTTGCCGCGGGGATGGTCGACAGCGACCTTGCCGCCGACCGACGCATCCACCTGAGCAAGCAGTGTCGTCGGGAAATGCACCACGGGCACGCCCCGCATGTAGGTGGCGGCTACGAAACCCGCGACATCACTCACCACCCCGCCGCCCAGGGAGAGGATCACGGTGTCGCGGCTGCACCTGCGGTCGATGAGAAAGTCGTAGAGGCAAGACGCTGTCTCAAGGGTCTTGTATCGCTCGCCGTCCCCGATCTTTGCCGTGTGACGGTCCGGCAACGGTCTCTGGCCGCCCAGCCCGGCCTCCAGCCCATCGAGCCAGTGGGCCGCAACGGTCGGGTTCGTGACGATAACGTGCGAACGGCCCGCGCCCGAGCTGCGCCCCGCCCTGTTAGCCGGGGATGCCCCGGCTGCCGACAGGATGCGGCCCGCTTCGCCGAGCACGCCCGGGCCGACATGCACGTCGTACGGCACCGTTGTATTCACGCGGACGACGGCGACGCTGCCCGCTCCGCTGCCGCCCCGGCCCCCGCCGCACCTCACCTATGACGCCCCCAGCCGGGCCAGGATCGCTTCGACCACGGCTGGGGCGGGGCCGTCGGCGTCGACCATGATGTCGCGGGCCTCCTGGTAGGCCGGTGTGCGGTCATAAAGCAGGTCTTCGACAAAGTAGCGCCGTTCAGCGGCATCCAGGCCCTCCAGCAGCGGGCGGCCTCCGTCGCCCGCAGTCCGCTCTAGGATCGCCTCGACCGAGGCCGCCAGAAACACGACGGTGCATGCGTCCCGCACCGCCGCGCGCGTCGCCGCGTTGGCCAGCGCGCCTCCGCCCACCGCGATCACGCGTCCGGCGCGGGCGCAAGTCTCCCTGACGGCCCTGGCCTCCAGTTCGCGGAACCGGTTCTCGCCGTGTGCCGCGAAGACGGCTCTGACGGGCATGCCGGTCCAGGCTTCGACGACCTGGTCCGTGTCGACAAACTCGCGGCCCATCCGCATCGCAAGCTCCCGGCCGATCGTTGTCTTGCCGGCGCCCATGAATCCGACCAGCGCAATGTTGGCCTCATCGTTCGCCACCTCCGCCGTAGGTAATCCCAGTTACCGCGTCGTGTCCGTACCGCTCCAGCCACGTTGGCCAGGGCGATCGCGACCATCGACTCGGCGACATAACCGCCGCCGAGCCCACCGCGCAAACGTCCGACCGCTCGCGGTGGGCCGCCGCCACCCTCCCCGTCCGCATGTCAACCGAGGGCAGGAGTGCCGAGCATCGGGAAGCGGCTTGGTGCGCGGCGCGCACCAGGATGATCTGGCCGTTGGAAACCCCGCCTCGACCCCCGCCCAGATGGTTGGAGAGGCGGTAGGTCGCTACTCTCGCCCCTGGGCCCTCCTCAGCACCGCGTGACCCCCCGTTCCCGCCCACGGCTTCGGCACCGCGGGCCGCAGGCGTGATCACATCGTGGACCTGGCTTCCTCTCCGGGCTGCGCCTGCGAAGCCGTCCTCATCTCCACCGCCTTGACCGCGTTGATGCTCATTACGGCGGCGGCGATCGCCGTGTCCAGCCGCCGGTCCCAGTGCACGTAGCTGCCGAGGCCCGCCGGGACGCCGACTGCCGCCACCTCGAACACCCCTCCGAGCGTGTCGCCGGCCTCGCGTGCGCTGTCGATGGCCTGCACCATCGCGGTGGCGGCGGCGGGGTCTGGGCACCGCACAGGCGATCCCTCGGCGGCGGCGGCGAGGAGAGGGCGGTTTCCGGCGAGTAACCGCGGGGTTGTCCGGGAGCAGGCCACCACGCGCCGCCGGTGGCGGTCACCCAGCTGTGGACCGCGAGGGGTTGGGGCGGCCGTGGCCAGGAGTTGCTTGGCCAGGAAGCCGCAGGCCACTTCGGCGGCAGTCTTCGCGGCGCTGGCGCGCTCCAAGACCGGGCGGAGGTCCGTGAAGCCGTACTTGATCGCGCCGGCCAGGTCGGCGTGGCCGGGGCGCGGCACCCAGACCTGACGCGACGGGGTCAGCCCGGCTGGCGTGGTCGCGGTTGGGCAGCCAGACTGGAACGGGCGCACCCGTCGACTTCTTCGTGCAGGCTGCCGGTGATCGTGATCTCGTCGCGCTCGATCTCGGCGCGCCCGCCCCCGCCCATAGCACCAGCGGCGGCGGGTCTGTTCGCGGGCCATTTCCTCTGGCGGCACCCGGATGCCCGGTGGTAGCCCTCGATAATCACCGTCAGGCCCGGGCCGTGTGACTCGCCGGCGGTCAGAAATCTCAGCACAGCCACCACTCCCCCGCCGCCTGGACGAGAGCAGAGCGCATCCGGCCGGCCGTGGCCGGGTCCTCAACGCCGGTGAATATCTCGAACGCCAACACGCCCTGCCAGAGCAGCATTTCCAGGCCGGGTACGGCGTGGAGGCAGGCGCCGAGGGCGGCACGGTGGAGCTGCGTCGGGGTCGGTCCGTAACTGAGGTCCATGAAGATGGTCCCAGGCCTCGCCTCTTCGACGATGTGTCTGACAGCTCGCGCGGCAGCCGGCGGTACGCACGATAGGATCAGGTCGGGGGAGGGGTTTGGCCCCGGGTACCCCAAGCCCCCATCCTGCCACTCGGTGTGTGGAAACGGCTCCCGCAGGTATTGACAGAGGCGGGCGGACCACTCCGGGCTGCGGTTGACGACGGTGATTTGCACGGCGCCCGCCTGCGCGAGCGCGGCTGCCGCCGCGCATGCCGAGCCTCCGGCCCCGATGATCGTGACGTGGCTTCCCCCCGGCTCGAATCCCGAACGGTACCGCAGTGCCGTCAGCAGCCCGGGCCCGTCCGTGTTGTGACCGCAGATGTCGCCTTCCACTCCGAAGTAGACCGTGTTGACCGCGCCCGAGACCTTGGCCAGCGGATCAAGCCACGTGCAGTGGCAGGCTATGGGCCGCTTGTGCGGCGTGGTAACGTTGATTCCCCGCATCACCGAGTTCACTGCCCGGACGAAGTGCTTGAGTTCGTCGGGCTGCACCGGTATCGATCCGTAAGTCAGGTCCAGCCCGGCACCATTGAGGGCCGCCTGGTGCATGACCGGCGAATAGGTGTGCGTCAACGGCCAGCCGATAACGGCAAGCTTAGGTAGTCTCCACGGGCCGCCGCCATAGGGGTCCAAGGCCGGTACGTGGTACTCAGTCATGGTTTCTCCTCCCCCGGTCGACGAGTCTACTGAGCGTATGGCCGAACCCCGGGTATGAAACATCGATACACGCCCCGTCGTCGATGGTCGTCTCGCCATCCGCGGCCAGGCCGGCGACCGCGAACGCCATCGCAATCCGGTGGTCGCCGTGGGTAACGATGTGGCTGCTGCCGCGCAAGGGGCGGCCACCGGTCCCCTCCACTGAGAAACCGTCCCCGCTCTCCGTTGCCTCAACGCCCATCGCCTGAAGGTTGGCGACGATGGCCGAAATGCGGTCGGTTTCCTTATGGCGCAACTCGCCGGCACCTGTGACGACAGTCCGGCCGTTCGCGAGCGCGGCGGCGACAGCCAGAACCGGGAGTTCGTCAAGCAACATGGGCACTTCGTCCGCGCCGATTTGCGTGGCGCGCAGCCGGCTCGTTCTGACACGCATGTCCGCGGCAGGTTCAGCCTGGTTTGCGCTGCCCTTTGGGCTGACCGTGATGTCGCACCCCATGCGCCGCAGGACGGCCAGCGCGCCGCTGCGCAGCGGATTTGCGCCGGTATTGCGCACGGTCACGTCGGACCCCGGCGCAATTGCAGCTGCCACCAGCCAGAAAGCCGCCGACGATATGTCGCCGGGGACTGTGACCTCCGCCCCAGCGAGCGACTGCGGGCCGTCCAGCGTGATACGCGTAGCGTCCGGCGCGATGGGCGTGCCGTCCGCCGCGGCGCGCGTGCCGTCTGCCATGGTGCACGTGCCTTCCGCGGTCAGGCTGGCCCCAAACTGCCGCAGCATCCGCTCCGTGTGGTCGCGGGAGGGTATTGGCTCGACTACATCCGTCCGCCCCTCGGCGAACAGCCCCGCCAAGAGGATGCACGACTTGACCTGCGCGCTGGCGACGGGCATGCGGTAGCCGGCGAGGCCGCGCAGCCCGCCGCCGAGGATCGCCAGCGGCGCCAGGGAGCCGCCCGCACGGCCGTAAACCCGCGCCCCCATCAGGCAGAGCGGGTCCGAAATGCGCCGCATCGGGCGCGCGCGAAGAGACGGGTCGCCCGTGAGCACGCTCAGAAACGGCTGCCCGGCCAGGATTCCCGCCAGCAGGCGCATCGTTGTGCCGGAATTGGCGCAGTCCAGTACATCCGCCGGCTCGCGCAGCCCGCCCGGTCCGGCGCCTTCAATGACGACAGTCCCGCCGCCGTGGTCGCGGACCTCAGCGCCCAGCGCCGACACGCAGCGCAACGTCGATGCGCAGTCTTTGCCCGGCGAGTAGTTGCGGATCGTCGTCCGCCCCGCCGCGACCGCGCCCAGCATCGCCGCGCGGTGCGAGATCGACTTGTCTCCCGGCACCGTGACCTCTCCGCGCAGCGGGGTGGACCCCGCTATCCTCAGCATGTTAGGGGCCCCCGGCGGCGGCCGGGACTCGCGTCGCGGCGGCGGCGGGTGCGGGCAGCGCCTGCTCTAGCGGCGGGTGAAGCGTCCGGCCGGCCGCGGCCGCCGCGACGGCGGCGATCTGTGCCGCGAGTTCGCCGAGTTGGGGCAGTTGCAGGGACTGAGGGCCGTCGCAGAGGGCGGTTTCCGGGTGCGGGTGCGCCTCGACGATGATGCCGTCAGCCCCGGCGGCGACCGCGGCGGCGGCCATCGGAATGACCAGTTCGCGTAGCCCGGTGGCGTGCGAAGGGTCGACGATGACGGGCAGATGTGTCAGTGCCTTCGCTGCAGGTACCGCGCTGAGGTCGAGCGTGAAGCGGGTGTGGGTTTCAAAGGTGCGGATGCCCCGCTCGCACAACACGATCTGGTCGTTGCCGTACGCCAGGATGTACTCTGCGGCGCCGAGCCACTCGCTGATCGAGGCCATCATGCCGCGTTTGAGCATCACGGGCTTGCGCTGGCGGCCGACCTCCTGCAGCAGGCTGAAGTTCTGCATGTTGCGCGCCCCGATCTGCAACATGTCCGCGTAGGCGGCAACAAGCTCAACCTGTTCCGGGGACATGACCTCGGTGACGATCGGCAGGCCGGTCTCAGCGCGGGCGTCGGCCAGGTAGCGCAGTCCCTCCTCGCCCAGGCCCTGGAACGTATATGGCGACGACCGCGGCTTGAACGCCCCGCCGCGCAGCATGGCTGCACCTGCGGCGCGGGCGGCGGCCGCCGTCTGGAGCAACATCGGCCTGCCCTCGACTGAGCACGGACCGGCGATCAGGACGACCCCTTCGCCACCAAACCGGATTCCAGAACAATCAACGATCGTGGAAACCGGGTGCATCGCCCGCGACGCCAACGTGAGCTGTTCGGGCTTGCGTGCGGACCTGGATTCGACCGGGCTCATCTCTCCTCGACCTCCCTCTGGTGTGGGGGTGCGGCACCGTGCGATGTGCACGGCCCTCGGACTATGGCATCCGGCAGCCCTCGTTGATCCCAGGCCGGCCTGACCAGATCCGGCCGCAGCCGTTGCGCGTCGCCGAGATAGACGTGGTGGATGGCGTGGCGGGGAAGGTCGGTTTCACAGGTCAGAAGCATCCTGACCACGCGCTGCACTGCCCCCGGCACCGCCGGCGAGACCACGTCAAGCAGCGGGACGTCGACGAGCCCGAGCCCCTCGCGAGCGGCACGCGCCGGGAAGGCTGCATCAAGGTCCGTCGTCACCGCGAAGACGATCGAGACTACGTCTTCGGGACCGATCCCGTTGGCAACGAGGGCGGCCTGCAACATGTCGCGCGTCGCGGCGATAATGGCCTCCGCGGCGTTGGCGGGGACGCTTGTTGCGCCACGTATGGCACGCACGGCCATCGCCTACGCCTCCTCCGCGGCTGGCAGGGCGAATGAACCGAGCACCCGCAGGAGGTCGGTCTTGGCCCCTAGCTCGTCGAGGGCGGACTTGACCGGCCAGTCTTCGATGTGGCCCTCAAACTCCAGGAAGAACACATACTCCCAGGGGTTGTGCCGGGTCGGCCGCGACTCGATGCGAGTCAACGTGATCTGGCGGCACGCAAACGACGCCAGAGCCATGAACAGCGACCCCGGGTGGTGGGGCAGGGACATCACGATGACCGTCTTGTTGCGCTCGCCGCGGGGGCGCGGCTCGCGCTCAATGCGGAAGAACCGCGTGAAATTGTCCCGTCCGGACTGGATGCTCTCGGCGAGCACCGTAAGGCCGTATAGCTCGGCGGCCTCGCGCGAAGCAACCGCCGCCAGCCCCTGCTGCTGCGCTGCCGCCAGACGCCGCGCCGCCCCAGCCGTGTCGTAGTGCGGGACCATCTCGGCGCGCAGTCCCTCCAGGTACTTGCGACATTGAGCCAGAGCCTGCGGGTGCGAGATTACCTGGCGGACGTCGGCCAGGGCAGTAGTGGGCGTGGACACCAGGCAGTGGTTGATGGGGATGACGGTTTCCCCGGTGACAGTCAGTGAAGTGGTCTTAAGCAGGTCGTACGTCTCGCCGATCGTGCCGGCGAGCGAGTTCTCCACCGGCACCACGCCGGCGTCGAGCCTTCCGTCCGCGACCTGCCCGAACACGTCGGCCAGGACCCGGCACGGTCTGAGCTCTGCCTCAGGCTCAAGCATCGCCGCTGCTCGCTGCGAGTAAGCCCCAGGCTCACCCTGATAACCTACATTTCGCGAAACCCCATCGACATCATCGCCTCCGATTCGCTGCCGTAAACAAAAGACCCGCCCCTAGAAGGGACGGGTCCCAATGCCCGTGGTACCACCCTTGTGGGTTCCGGACTTGGCGAAACCCGCTCTTCGGATACGGGCCCGCTCCGCGACAGTGTGCCTACCGCACACCGCCCGCCGGCCGATATCCTATCCCTGTAACGGGGGCTCCGGCACCGCCTACTCCCGCCTCGCGGCGGTTTGAGCGGCGCGGCTCACAGGTGAACTTGGGCTCGCCTCCAGAAGTCCTTGCACCGACCGGACACTCTCTTGGTCTGGAGAAACGCGCTTACTCTCCTGATCGCAGCCGTTGACGTGATTTAGTTGCGATGATACGCGCTGGCGGGCGTGGCTGTCAATGGTAGGAGCGAGATTTGCTAGCAGGAGCGAAGATTGTGCTGGACCGAAGACTGCTTTGGAGAGAAGATCGACAGAGGTCGAATTGGCCTGTGGGCATATATGGTACGGCGGGGAGGGCTCCGGTGTGGATGGGTTTCCGGTAGCCTGGCTGCCGACTACCAGGGGCATCTGTTGTTGAGGGCGACTTGCGGGGGAGAGAAGGGGTTACGGTGCAGCAACCTGTCTTGCCGAACCGTGCGAGGGTCAACCCTCGAACCAAGAACATCCTGGGCTGGTCCGCCGTCGTAATCATCGCGTTGGTTGGGGCAGTGGTCGCGCTGTTCATGGCAGGCGAGAGCGTGAGCGAGGGCCACCTCGAAGTGGGCCATCTCCTGCAACTGGCAATCATCCTCGGGGTCGCCGCGCTGGCAATCGCAGTTGAGAAGGCCGGGGCGGCCTACGCGCTGCTTGGGCTGTGGGGAATTCTCGAATTCGAACTGGCCGGCGCGATGATCCTCGGGTTTCCATTGGTTGCCGCGGGTGTGCTGTTCTTCTTCGGCCACCCGGCGGACCGGCGCCGCGCGTACCTTGTCGTCGCCGGCGTGCCTGTGTTAGCCGCCGTTGTGGTCACCGTCAGCGGGCTGTTGGCGCGGTAGCTTTTTTCGCCGGAAACCAACACTGACCGGCGCTCAGTGCCGCGGCCGCGAATGCTTGAAGCCGAGTGGAGCCGGAGGAGCGCATCGCTGCGCATTGTCGGATTGCACGCCGAACGGCCAGCAACGCCGCATCCCGCATGGCCGAAACTTGACAGAGCAGGTTATCAAGGTCGACAATCAAAGAAGCACGAGTGATTGCGAGCGAACGTGCGGCTGGCATTTGAGTGGCACTCGATGAATATGCGCCCATAGCTCAGCGGATAGAGCATCTGCCTTCTAAGCAGAGGGTCGTTGGTTCGAGACCAACTGGGCGCGCCAGAGATAGCAGGCCTTTCGAGGAGCTAGGAGCTCTCCGGAGGGCCTGGTTGAGTTGCTAACAAACTGCAAACCTTTCGTAGGCGAATTATCTTTTGAGGACTTCTGAAGCGGCAAGCAGAACCTCGCCAAGTGTCCACGTTGAGGCACAACCTAGCCCCACGACAATCCAGACTGGCGAGTACAAGGGTAGTCAGAGGCCGACGGCGCCATCTTGCATCTCTCCTCATCACGTATCGCCATAGCCTTGAGCGGGCACACGAGCGAGTGTCTGATCTCGACATGCGCTCCCCTTGCCTTGTCAGCTAGCCATCGCCGCAAACCGAGCGAAATCCTACCGTTGTGGCTGCCGTCGCGGTTTCTCCGTCTCCTGCGGTCAGGGCCCTATCCAGCGTCGCGGCCGCATCCGTTGCCGCGCCCGGCATTACGTGGCTATACGTATCCATCGTAGAGAGTTGTAGAGCTGTGGCCAAGACGCTCCGATACTACTTTGGGATGAACGCCCTCTGCCAGTAACAAGGTAGCGTACGTATGTCGCAGGTCGTGAAACAAGCCAGCGCGCTGAGCCATGATCTTCTGGGCGTCCCGATTCGTTGCGCGGACGGTGTGCCGCTTCTGCCGGCGCTATCCGGTCCCTGGGTCCGGGCCGAGATCGAGGACGACTGCCCAACTGCGTTCACCCCGCGGTTACGGATGTGGCCTTTCATGCAAGTACCCCTTGCGGGGTCAGCTTACGGGATGGGAAGGCCCTAGTCCTGCCGCACAATATGGCGAGCGCCGATGGAGTAGCCCTCGCGGGCTTGCCCGTTAGTGAGCAGCCCGGACTGTGGTTACCTTCCCTGCGGATGAATCCCTTCATTGACGGCGCTTATTGGGAACTACACGGTGGCCTTCCTGCTTAGGCCTCTCCCGTTTTTACACCACTACTTGAGACTCTAACTGCCCGGGGGGTTACAGACATGACCGAGGTGAAGGCCTATCGGGCAGGTCCGTCACAACTCGGCGGATGCTCGGAGGAGAAGCCGCAACACACGTATGCAATCGGGGTCCCCTCTACTGGGAGGACCCCCATGGCCGAGCAATCTCCGTTCTCGAACGTGTCAAGCGGTCTGGATCCACGTCCTTGCCGTTGAGCAGGTCTAGCGATACTTCAGCTTTGCCAGGTAGATCCTGCGAAGTGGGATCTCCAAAGGTGACACGCTGGTGCGTCTAATGCAAGCTTGGTTTAGACCCTTGTCCAGGATCTGTAGAGCCTCAAGCGCTCCTGCAGTGACATCGTTGCCGCCACATGGTCTGATAGCGGTGGCCCGTTCTGAGGAACAACTAGAGTTCTCAAGATAGGACAGCAGAAGTCCGTAGGTCGCCTTGGGCGGCTCTTGCTTTGCCGCCAAGTAGGCCTGCCATCCGCATGCGATCCCGTAGGTGGCCAGAGTCACTATGAGGAGAAGCGCGATGGTCCTGACCCGGTTCACTAGCCCCACCTGCCCGTGCAATGCGGGCGCCAACCGGTGACGCCCGCCTTGCGGTCTCGGTCTATTGCGTGTTCACTGTATGGACTACACCTGCGGCGCCGCTACTGGCGAACCAGAAGCCCCCACCATAGAAGATTATGTAGGCGACTTGTCCCTGGGGCCAGACCTTGAAGTTCGTATGCATGGGATGGAGGTTATAGGTGAACTTCACGCTGATGCCGCTCTCGCTGTCCGTATCGCTTCCGTCAGCATCCAAGTAGGAGACTGAGTTGGGTAGGCTGGACTTTGCCTCGGGAAATGCTGACAGGCCACCCGCGTTTATGGTGAGCTTACTGTCAGAGCCGACGGGTTGAGAGAGAGCGCGGGAAGCCTGAAGGCCTGCGACTATTGCGTCAATTGTGTTGCCCGGTGGCTTCAGCCGGAGATACCCTAGCAGGTCGTACAGGACCGAGGGGAAAGACGCAACAGGGGCGCTGACACCTGGGCTCGTTCCGGTCACCTGCAGGCAGTCAAAGCGAGACTCATAGTTGGGAGAAGCTGGGTTCGAATCCACGTAGAAGCGGAGGTCAGCTCGTGCAACTCCACCCACCTCGTAACCTAGGGAGGACTTGTATATGTTCCTCACCGTCTCGTTCCTCCCCCAGACACGGATGCGCTCCCTTCCCCATCCCCCGGGGTTAACGTAGAATGCATGTGCGGCTATGACAAAGGTACTTGCTCCGTAGTTGGTCTGCCCAAGATAAGTACTTTGGGCACGCCCCTTGTCCCAATAGGGGTCATCGGCAGCGAAGGCAGATGCTGCGAAGCCACAGGTTAGGAGCACCACCAAGAAGCCCAACAGATAGCGTCGGCAATTACGATTCACGGCCATCCCCCCTACTTAGGAGCCCTAAGTGATTGCAGTTCCTCGGCAGTGAGGAACTGGTTTCCGAAGCCCATCAGCACCTCAGACCCGAGCTGTCCGATGGTTGCAGTAACCATCGTGTGTTGAGACTCCGGCGAATGGACCACTCCCAAAAAGCCCTCGGTGATCCCGCCGTTGGTTCGGAAAGTCGCCATCAGCCCGCCTACGAAAAGGCGGTCTCCGTTTTGCCGTGAAGTGACCTCAAGTCGTTCTCCTTGGTTGATTGTGACGGCATAGAGATCACTACCCACCCGTAGTGTCCCCTTGCCGCTGACCATGACCGTGGAACCAGACTCAGGTGCTTCTGTGAACCGAAGGTCCACATCGATTTGTGGAGCAGAGTCCCGAAGAGCAACGACACTTCGTCCGAAGTACTTCGCAGAGGCTTGTTCGTGGTGTTCGAGAGGGTTGTCCGGTAGCCACCCACTCAGCGTGGCGCGAACATCCGGTGCGACCGATGCTGCTCGCGACGGAGCACCCAGACCCGCCCCGAGTGCCACACCACCGATCAGGAGGAACACTACCAATAGCCGTGCGACCTGTCCCTGTTTGCCCAATCCCCAATCACAACTCCCTTCTCTTTGCTAGCACGCATCAGTTCTGTGTCTGGCTAGATTGGGCCTTTATGTAAATTATGGTCTAGCAGGCTAGTTGTGCGGGCTGGCGCGCCGTGAGACTGGGTTGCATTGGGCTTAGAGATGGTTGGTAATCAGTTCGTGTATGCTTCCACTGGCCCGATGCAGATCTGAAGCCGCCGACAGCCCGACATGGCCCACAGGGCGCCCGTGACCTGGGCTGCCGAACGGTTGCTATTTAGCTGTCATGGGCACGCCATGGCTTCGGCTGCAAACGCGATTGCTAACGGAATGCTGGGCTAGGGTGTCCTGCGGTGGTATCTCTACCATCGGCGGAAGCGGGCATAAGGCCGATGTAGCAGCCCTTTGGGATATGCAGGGACTGCATGGGATGGCCCACTCCGCAACTTCTAAGCAGAGGGTCGTTGGTTCGAGACCAACTGGGCGCGCCAGGGATAGCAGGCCCTCCGGTGGTGTGGGAACGAGCCGGGGGGCTTTTTTGTGGGTTCTGCAAATGCGCTGCTAATGTTTGTTTTCGATAACGAGAAAGTGTACCACGGCGATAACGTAAAGGTTGACCACCTTGAGACCCAGCCCCGACTTCAGAGATGTATGAAGCTCTGTGTCGGGAGGCAGAAGGAGTGCTCAAGATGGTCACTATCGAGTCTATACGAAAACGAGCCTATGTGGACGGTTGGTCCATTAGGCGGATCAGCCGGGAGATGGGAATATCTCGCCAGGCTGTGCGCAAGGCCCTGCTGAGCTCGGCCCAGCCCCAGTACACGCGCAAGAAACCTCCACGCTGTCCGGTCATGGACCCTTTTCGGGAGATCATCTCCGGCTGGATGGAGACAGACAAGACGGCGCCGCCCAAGCAGCGACACACTGCCCACCGGATCTATACCCGCCTGGTTGAGGAGTACGGCTTTGCCGGTGGAGAATCCACGGTCCGCAGGTACGTTCGACTGCACAGAGAGAAGGACCGAGAGGCGTTCCTACCGTTGTCGGCGGATTGGGGACAGCAAGCCCAGGTCGATTGGTTCTCGGCAGCGGCTGTCATAGCTGGCATGAGGGTGCCAATCCACGTGTTCGTCATGCGAATGCGGGCGAGCCGGGTCGTTTTCGCCTGGGCGTCTCCTACCGAGAAGCTGGAAGCATTCCTTGAGGGGCACATCAGGGCCTTCAGGTGGTTCAGGGGAGTCCCGCGTGAATGCGTCTATGACAACCCCAAGACCGCCGTCGTGAGGATCCTCAAGGGCCCGGAGCGGGATGAGCACTTCCGGTTCTCAAGCCTGAGGGCGCACTACCTGTTCGACAGCCAGTTCTGCGGTGCGGCCCAGCCCCAAGAGAAGGGCTCCGTGGAGAACGTGGCCGGGTACGTGAGGCGCAATGCTCTCGTGCCCGTACCTGAAGTAGCCTCGTGGCAGGAACTTAATGGGAGGCTCCTTGATTGGTGCGAGAAGAACCGTGGGAGATTGCGAGAGCTGTGGGCTAAGGAATCCCGCGCCCTTATGCCGCTACCGGAGTTCCCTTTCTCGTCGGCTACCACAAAGCCGGCGGTAGCCAGCAAGGTGAGTCTTGTCACCGTGGACCGCAACCGGTACTCCGTGCCGTGTGAGTACGCCGGCCGGACCCTCCTTGCGCATGCCTTCACCCACGAGATCCAGATCACTCACCAGGGCATCGTCGTTGCTGCCCACTCCAGGTTGTTCGGGCGGAGCAATCCGCCCAGCTTCAAGCTAGAACACTACCTGCCAGCCTTGAAACGCAAACCCCGGGCTGCGGCCCACCTGGCCGTAGTGGCACAAATGCCGGAGGTGTACTCCCAGACCCGGTCCATTCTCCTCGCTGCATCCAAGGACGGCTACAAAGAGTTCGGTGCCATCCTCATGCTCCATGCAGAGTTCCCCGCGGATGACGTCACCACGGCTCTTGAGACCGTGCTAGAGAAGGGGCCACCAACCGCCGAAGCGGTCAGGCAGGTCATTCTTAACAACCGATGCGTCGATATCCCGCAGGTCAACGTGCCCGATCCCCTGGCCCAAGTCAAACCCCAGCCAGCTAATCTCGGCTGCTACGACGAGCTCCTCAGACGGAGGACTGGTAACGCATGACCAGCTCTGAAGCCCAAGAGGGTCTAGTAGAGATGTACTGCCGGGAAATCAAGCTGCCTGGGCTGCGACGTAGTTTCCGAGCAACGGTACGGGAGGCCGAGACCACCGGACAAACATATGTCAGCTTCCTCCTGGCCTGCCTGGCTCAAGAGGCAGAGTCACGCCGCCATAGCGCTTTGGAAAACCGGCTTCGCCAGGCTCGATTCCCCTGGACAAAGAACCTGAGTGACTTCGACTTCGGTCTTCTGCCCAGCTTGGCTAAGCCCAAAGTGCTCACACTGGGTGAGGGTGCGTTCATCAAGGCCAGAGAGAACGTAGTCTGTGTCGGTCCTACGGGTACCGGCAAGTCGCATATCGCGATTGCCATCGGTGTCAACGCAATACAGTCCGGTTACCGGGTCAGGTTCATATCGGCGATGCAGTTGTCGCAAGAACTGCTCCAGGCACAGGCAGAGGTCCGCCTACCTAAGCTACTACGGTCCTACGACCGGTTTGATCTGGTCATTATCGACGAGTTGGGCTACCTTGGCCTGGGGCCGGGCGGTCCGCTGTTGTTCCAGTTCTGCGCCCACCGCTACGAGCGCGGCTCCGTGATCATCACGACAAACCTCGAGTTCTCTCGGTGGGCCGAGGTGTTCGGTGATCCCACGCTCACTAGCGCCTTGCTGGACCGGCTCACGCACCGTGCGCACATCCTGTTGTTCAACGGAGAGTCGTATCGATTCAGGGAGAGTCAGAGGCGGATGAAGGAGGAAACACAGGCTACTTAGAAGTCAGACCGCACCGCTGGGTGGTCAACTTTTGCGCGAGCGCGGTGGCCAACATTTGCGTTATCGAAAACAAGCTGTCGTGAATCATTACTTAGGGCTTGGTGTGACCGGCCTAAAGCAGCTCTTCCCATGCCCTTTTCATCCACCCGACAAGACTCCATCGGCAGTTCTCTGGCAGCTTGATCCAAGCAAGCCGGTGATCTTTCACTGTTATTTCACGGCGACGAGAACGCTGAGACTGAAAGGCGCAAGGGCTTCTGCGTTGCCGATGCCCGGCTTTGTCCACGGCATGGTGGCGGGCAACGGCGTCCTATCACACCAGGGAAGCGGAAGATCTACACCATTCGAGGACTTGTGGAAGCAGGGATTCTTAGGCGCCGGAGATCAGCACGACGAGGCCCTTGCCTCCTGGGCACCCCAGCGGCCCGTAGAACTCTTCAATGGCTATCAGTTCCTTTATTGCCTGTAGGCAACTCCATAAAAGCTGACCAGCAGACCCCATACGGTTGCCGTTTCTTAAAGAGCTGGTGTGGTCTACGCATAAAAACCCAACTGGGCATGCAATGGCTATTGAGCAACGGCTATTTCGTGCGCACGAACCCGGAGCTCCGCGGAACGTACCGTCAATGATAGCGCTAGGACCAGCAGCACTTGGACCTGACAGTCCATCTACCAATGACTTGCTGGACAACGGACTGCCCTGTGAGCCGAAGTCATGGTTCAGAGCGGGTACTCATGGCAACTCGCTCTACTGCGTATTCCGGCCAAATCGTCCACCCGTTCCGGTTGAAACCGTCCACCCGAATCGGATGAAATCGTCCACTTAGTACAAGGGACCAACGGGTAGGCGCTGGTGTTACTTGTTGTCCTCGGTTGCTGCCGTCGAGTTCTTGATCTTCCGCATCGATTCCCCCCGTAGCGTGATGTGGTACGAGTTGTGAATCAGGCGGTCCAGGATTGCGTCCGCCACCGAGGGATCACCGATGGCGGCATGCCAGCTGTCAACCGGCAATTGGCCGGCGATCACGGTGGACCGGTTCATACAGCGGTCCTCGACGACCTCCAAGATCTCGCGTCCCTCCGTGGTGTTGAGCGGCGTTAGCCCCCAATCGTCCAGTACCAGCAGATCCACCCGAGCTAGAGCCGCCAGATCCCTGGTATAGGTGCCGTCGGCCCGGGCGATGGACAATTCGGAGAGTAGTCTTGGGACTCTGTAGTACCTGGCGCGGAAGCCCTGCCGGCAGGCAGCATTGGCAAGGGCGCAGGCCAGATAGGTCTTGCCGACACCAGTCGGTCCCGTGATGAGGACGTTCTTGTTGGTTCTCAGCCACAGGCCGGTGCCAAGGGTTCTGATTAGGGCCCGGTCCAACCCTCGGGGTTGGCTGTAGTCGATATCCTCAAGACACGCCGACTGCCTCAGCTTGGCTTCTCTGAGCAGACGTTTGAGACGCCGGTCGTGGCGATAGGCCAGTTCCTGATCGACCAGCAGGCCGAATCGCTCCTCAAACGTAATGGATTGCGACTCAACTTGCTGTAGCTGGGCCAAAAACCCGTCGGCCATGCCCAAAAGCTTCATCTCCCGCAGGCGCTCGGCCGTTTCGTGATTCAGCATGATGCGACCTCCCGCGTAGCGTAGTAGCCCGGCCCACGTACATTGACATGGTCACCGAGCCCTGGAGATACAGCAGGAGCGATAGGCAGTTGGTCCAGGTTGTGCTGCAGGATTGCCTTGATGCTCTTGTAGGAGGTGGCCCCGACAGCGACGGCCCGGAGAGCGGCCGCCTCAATACGCTCAGGGCCATACTCTGGCTGCAGCCGCGCAATCCCGAGACAAGTGCGGCTGGCCTGTTCGATGTGCCGTCTGGAGACCATGATCTGCGAGAAGAGTTCCTGGGTTGCCGGTCCCACCGTCTGGGCCCAGGCGGCCAGACGCTCAGGGGTCCACTCCAGGTACTTCTGATGGGCCGGAGACCGGTGCGCGGGATTGGTTACCGGCTGGTGCGCGCCGTACTTGCGGACATGGCTGGCAACACGCCGGCCGTGGCTGAACAACTCCACAGCGCCGGCAGTCAGTCTGATCTCGATCTCCTCGCCGGCAAGGGTGTAAGGGACGCTGTAGTAGTTGCCCTCTGAGAACACGTGGTAGCTCTGGTCCGCCAGTTGCCGGGCCCAGAGCCCTACCTCGTAACGCTCCGCGGGCAACGGTTTTAGGGCAGGCCTGTCGGTGCTTTCGAACAACGACCTTCGACAGCCGGGGATCTTCTGAAACGGCTGATTGTTGAGTTCCGTCAGGGCCGTGCCGATAGCTGTGTTCAGTTCGGCCTCGCTGAAGAACCTGCGGTTGCGCAAGGCAGCCAATATCCATTGCTCGACCACCCGTACCCCTGACTCCACCTTGGCCTTGTCGCGCGGCTTGCGCCGGCGGGCAGGGATAATGACGGCGCCGTAGTGGGCGGCCATTTCGTGGTACGTGGGGTTGATATCTGGCTCATACCGGTCGGCTTGATGGACTCCGCTCTTGAGATTGTCCGGCACGATGATCTGGGGTGTGCCACCGAAGTACTCGAAGGCCCGGATGTTGGCGCCGACCCAGTTCTCGATCTCCTGGGACCGGCAAGCCTCCGCGTAGGTATAGTTGCTCGCTCCCAGAACCGCCACGAAGATCTGAGCCTGGCGCACCTCGCCGGTTTGGGCGTCGATGATGGGTGCGGTCTGGCCCGCGAAGTCCACAAACAGCTTCTCGCCGGAGACGTAGCTCTGGCGGAGCACCAGGTCCAACCCTCGCCGCCATCTACGGTAACGCTCGCAGAACTGGGTTAGCTGCAGGCCATCCGGGTATTGCCGCTTGTACTCCAGCCACAAGAGCTGCAGCGTGACCCCTTTGCGCTTGAGCTCCCTGTGTATCCACTCCACATCCGGCTCAGGTCTAGGAGTCCCTGCCGGCTCGACAGGAGGGTAAAGCGCCGCTTCCAGAGCCAGGTCGTCCAAACTATGATCCAGTGGCCAACCGACTCCGGCCGAGTTGGCACGGCTGAACAACTCGCGTGCGGTGCTATGGGACATGCCCAGGCTGCGTGCGGTCTCGCGGATTGAAAGACCGTGCCCGAACCGCAGGCGTAGTGCTTCTCTGATCTTGCGCATGGATAACCTCCGGTTTGCCACGAACCCGGTCCCCTCTCCCGTACGTTATCCCGTCGGGATTCAGGAAGCTCTCACCAGGCTCCTATGGCGATTATCCAGCGCCTCAGGTGGTCCCTAATTGGTGGACGGTTTCCACCGTTTTCGGTGGACGATTTGGTCCGATTTCAGTGGACGGTTTGCTCCGATTTGAGTGGACGGTTTGGGCCGATGTACGCACTAGCCACCACCCCAGAGTTCACCTATCAGAAAGCCATCCCCAAGGAGTCGGTAGCCCGGTCTTGCTTTGCGTTACCGGCCCTGTGGGTGCAGTGGAGGAATGCAGCATCAGCAGACGCGAGTACAAGTATGACACCCGGCCTGATGAACTAATGTCACTACAGCGGCAACTCGGAACGGACGTGGCCATTGGTCTCCACCTCGGGATCAACAATGTGGCCGTTGGCCGTCTCAGACGCAGGTATGGAATACCCAGATTCTCCGGCGACACCGCCGACGCTGACGATGAGCCGGAGCGGCCACTTGACGAAGAACAGGTTCTTGAGATGTACAGCTCCGGCTGCTCGATATACGCGATATCCCTAGAGTTGCGGGCCCCGCCTGCAGCCGTACGCAAGGTGTTGCTGGACTCCGCAGTTGACCTGCGGGACGGTAGACCTGGCCTCGGACCCGACTCTCCAAACTGGGCCGGCGGACGTTATCTGACAGAAGATGGATATGTGATGGTCTTCTGCCCGGACCATCCGTCAGCCCAGGCCGGCGGCTACGTTCGCGAACATCGCCTTGCCATGGAAGAACATCTGGGCCGGTTGCTGGATCCAAACGAAGACGTGCACCACATCGATGGCAATCGTCAGAATAATCACATCAATAACCTGCAGCTGATTTCGCACGGTGATCACCGCCGGCTGCATGCCCAGATGCAGAAGCAGTCTCGTACCTAGTTCAGCCATCGAACCAGGGCTCAGCGACTTGCGAGCCAAAGGAACTGTCGATCCAACCCAACCTGACCTGTTAGAAACGACTTGGGAGGCCCGGACCAACCCGGGCCTCCCTTTGTCATGAATCTGTCTTGCTTCTTCACGCGGCCGCCTCGGGTCTGCCCCGCGACCGTCTTGATAGCCGTCAAGGTCTCCTCAACCGGCGACGGCGCCGACCGGTACTGGCGCTCCACATCTTCAGAGAAGCGCCGCACATAGCGCCTGGTCATCGCCGGTACGGTGGCCAAGTATATCCTGTAGCGCAAAGCAGTCGGAATGCTGTCTTAGGTAGGCTTGGGCGAAGGTGTGGCGCACCGTGTGAGGTGAGATCCGGACCCCGGTCAGTCCTAGGCGCTCCCGCAGGTTTCGGAAGAACATGCTCACCCTTCCTTGGTGATGGGCTCCGCGTGCTCTCCGAGCAGAGCGCCTGTTCGCCGGCGAACACCTTCCTGTTCCTCTGCATCAGGTACTTGCGGAGCGCGCGGTAGGTCGTGGAACCGAAGACCCGCCTTTCCCGATCGTTCTTGCTCACGAGGCCCTAATCGTAATCCGTCTTGTCTGCATGTCTAGGTCGGTGAGCTGCATACTCGCAAGCTCGGTCCGGCGTACGCCCGTATCCAGCATGACGTAGAACATGGCCAGGTTTCTGCTGGCGACGAAATCCTTGCTTTCGCCTATCGCCTCGATGATCACCGCCAGATGCTCTGGAGACAGCGGTTCGATCACGGGCTCCTGAAAGCGTGGCGCACGCACCTTGGCGATGGGATTGGCTTCAAGCAGTTCCTCCCTCGTCATCCACTTGAAGAAGGCGCGCAACCCGACATACCTGTGGTGGACGGTGCATTCGCTGTAGTGGGGCGTGCCGTCTTGCTCGACTTGCTTACGCATCCATACGAGATGCTCTCTTATTACGGTCGGGGTTACCGACTCGACCTCGATATCGCCGATTGCCCCAATGAACGCTCGGAGGTTGTAGTCGTAACACCTCACGGTGCTGCCCGTCAGCCTCCGTGCCCTGCAGTCCAACAGGAACTGCTCCTTCCCCTCAGACAACTTCATCTCCGCTGACCCCTTTCACAATCCCTGAAGTTGCTGAACGAGTCCGGTTTAGAACTAGTTAGCAGGTCCCGAGGGCATGTCAGTAATAGCAGAACTCCCAGCTGGCGCCCCCGATAGGAGCTCTAGCTGGGAGTTATTTGTCTCTGGAGCTAGCCGCGGGACTCGAACCCGCAACCTGCTGATTACAAATCAGCTGCTCTGCCGATTGAGCTAGGCTAGCATATCAACGTTGACTGCGTCCTTCTGCGCCGCAAACCTTAGCAACCCACGCTCTGCCGCGTCAAGCAGCCCTAGCATAGCATACGGTCGTCGGCGCCGAAAGCCCGACGCCCGGCGACATTCGCGATGCCAATGCCTGCGTCATGCTTCCGACGGCCAGCGCGCCATCTCCGCACGCCACATCCCAGCTGAACCAGCCAGCCTCCCCTGCTCCCTAGCTGTCAACCAGCCTGCGCGGCTCCATCGCCCACCGGCGGACCCGTCGCCCCTGGCGCCTAAGCGACCGCCCCCAACAGCCCGGCAGATGTGGAAGCGCCGCCAGCTCCCCGCCGGCGGCGCCCCGATCCATTTTGACCTGCGCGTCACGCGCGCTAGTTGACCGCCTTCGCGCCCTTCTCCGTCCGGGCGACCTTGAACGGCCCTTCCTCGCGGTCGTCGAGGTACCGTTCGAGCTTCCTCTTGACCCGCTGCAGCGCGTTGTCGATCGACTTGACGTGCCGGCCGAGTTCATTGGCGATCTCCTGGTACGACTTGCCGTCCAGGTACGCCATCAGTACTCGCCACTCGAGATCGGACAGGATCTCACCCATCTTGCTCTCGATATCGCCGAATTCCTCGCGGCTGATGATCAGCTCTTCCGGGTCGCTGACTTTGGCCCCTGAGATCACATCCAGCAGCGTCCGATCCGAATCCTCATCGTAGATGGGCTTATTGAGCGAGACGTACGAGTTCAGCGGAATGTGCTTCTGCCTAGTCGCCGTCTTGATCGCCGTAATAATCTGCCGGGTGATGCATAGCTCGGCAAAGGCACGGAATGAAGACAACTTGTCGCTCCGGAAATCCCGGATCGCCTTGTAAAGCCCAATCATGCCTTCCTGGATGATGTCCTCCCGGTCGGCCCCGATCAAGAAATACGAACGTGCCTTGGCGCGAACGAAATTCTTGTACTTGATGATGAGGAACTCGGATGCTACATCCGAGCCGTCCCTGGCGAGATCGACAATGTCCTCGTCGTCCATTGTCTCGTAGTGGTGGTGCTCGCGTTGCGGACTAACCGCCACTATCCATCTCCCCCGTCTTGTCTGTGACGTATGATGCTATGTCTTGTCTGTATATGTGTCGGGCCTGGGCCGTCCGGCGCGGGGCACGTCTATAGAAAGGCCGAAATCAGCGCCGGCGCGCGACGAAAGGTTGCTGTACTATGCTGGAGAGCTGCTGCACAGGCTTGGTTGCGGATTCGAAATCCCAGCTTTAGCCCGATATCTTATGTCATCATTATAGGGACGAGCTTCGATTTCGTCAAGGCGCGTCCGCATCGCGCAAAACCACGCCACCACGTTGTCTGAGCACCTCGTAGGCCATCACAGCCGCCGCTACGGAGGCATTGAGCGACTGCACGGCCGGCTGCATCGGCAGGCGCGCTAGCATGTCGCACTTCTCACGCACGAGCCTTCCGAGGCCGCGGTCCTCGCCGCCGACGACGAGTACGAGCGGGCGGGCGAAGTCGGTTTGCCAATACGAGTCGGGCGCGTCACCGTCCGCACCCACGGCCCAGAAACCCTGCTTCTTGAGCTCATCAATGGCACGCGGCAGGTTGACGACCCGCGCCACTGGAAACCACTCCGCCACCCCCGCCGACGCCTTCATCGTGCCGCCGGAAAGCGACGCCGCGCGCCGCTCGGGGATGACCACGCCGTGCGCACCGACGGCCGCGGCCGTGCGGATGATCGCGCCGAGGTTGTGCGGGTCCTGGACCTGGTCGAGCGCGATGAGGAAGGGGGTTTGGCCGGAGGGGATTGCCGCGACGAGATCGCTCAGGTCCCAGTACTTGACCTCACTGGCTTCGGCCATGACGCCCTGGTGTACGGCGCCGGCCGCCTGTTTGTCGAGCCAGCTGCGCGGGACGTAATTGACCGCGACGCCCTTTGTGCGGGCGAGGGCAAGGAGTTCGGCGACCTGAGCGCCGCCCGTGCCTTCAAGCAGGTAGAGGCGATGAACCTTGCGCGTGCCTGCCAGCACGGCGGACACGGCGTGCTTGCCGAAGACCTTGTCAGCCATCTCAGCGGCCTGGGTCCTCCTTCTTGGCCGCCCTGGCCTCCGCCTTGAGCCGGGCGAGCTTGCCGCACGTCATCTTGCCTTCGGGGCAGGTGCCGTGGGTTTCACATGAGGGACCCGCCTTGGCGAACAACCGCGGAGCCACGCCGCGAACCTGTGCCAGCATCTGCTGGGCAATGCCCCTGATCTCCCACTGCGCGCGCTCGCAGCAACGGAGGGCGAAGAGGTTGTGCAGGCTTCGGGCGTTGAATGTCGCTACGATTCGGGACAGAGCCCCCACGGGCAATATATACCGCGCGTCCTCTTTATTGATTCCTAATGATATCAATTGGCCATATGCCCGGTGGCTCTCGTCCCTCGCCCGCTCGAAAATCGCCCTGGCCTCCGGCGACTCCGCAACGCCCGGCGGCATAACGCAATCGAAGTGATCGAGCTGTACGTACCGCTGCGACTGCTGCGAGTACGAAGCAATGCGGTGCCGCACCAACTGGTTGAGCGCGGCTCGGCTGCCCTCAATGCCGAAGGTGAAACTGGCATGCTCGAACGGCGAGGTGTGGCCGGATGAGAGCAACTGCCGGATCAACCGGCCGACTTCGTCGTCGGTGAGCTGGTCCTCGAGCTCACCCACGGAAAGTGGCGAATAGCAGACCCGGGCCGCCAGAGCGACGGTCAATTCAGGGTCCGGCGTGTGGCGCAGCAAGATTACCAAGGGCTAACCTCCGGTGCTGGGCGGCGGATTCGCGACCAGGCCAAGCAACTCGGCAAGACGATCGCCGCGGCCGTTGAGATAGAGGAAGCCAAGGAGAGCTTCAAAGGCGGTTGCATGGTGCCGCTCGGCGGGAGTGCCCCCGCCGCCCTTGCCGATCCTGGCGTTGCGCGCCCAGCGGACGATGGACTTCTCTTCGCCGGTGAGCTTGTCCTCCAGCAGCGCAAGGAAACGCGCCTGCGCCGCCGCCCGCACGTCCTCCGTCGCCAGCCTGTGCAGCTCCAACCGCGACTTGCTGCCGCCGGTCGTTACCAGCCGCGTCCGGACATGCAGCGTAAACACCGCGTCGCCGACATACGCCAAGGCAGTCGGCGATAGCTCCGCGATATCGAAACCGGCACTTGGAAGCTCACCTTCCATCGCGCAAAGCCCCGTCCCCGGGCGGACCGGACGATACATGCCGCCCGGCAGCCCCCTCCCGAAAATCCCTCACCGCACCTGGCGCCGGCCCCGCAAACACGGTGGCTATGGCCATGGCCGCGATACCCTCGCCGCGGCCGATTGCTCCCAAGCGTTCGGTTGTCGTGGCCTTGACGCTGACGTCCTCCGGCCGGCAGTACAGGGCCCCGGCGATGTTCGCCCGCATCGCGTCGTAATGCGGCGATAGCCGCGGCCGCTCGGCCTGGATGGTGAGATCCAAGTTGCCGAGGACAAATCCCTGCCCCGCCAGAGTCGCCCAGACGGTGCGCAACAGCCGCATGCTGTCGGCGCCGCGCCACTCTGCCTCCCCCGGCGGAAACCACATCCCGATGTCGCCCGCGCCCACCGCGCCGAGCAGGGCGTCAATTACTGCATGCGTGGCGGCGTCGGCGTCGGAGTGTCCGACGAGTTCGAGATCCGCCGGTATGTCGACACCACCCAGCCTGACAACCGCGCCTTCCCGCGGACGCAGCGGATGGATGTCGAAACCGATCCCCGTTCGAGGCAGCAGCGTTGCCTTTAACAGGCCTTCGGCGAGGGCAAGGTCTTCCGGGATGGTGACCTTGAGGTTGCGCTGTTCGCCGGGTACAAGCCTGACGCGCATCCCGTAGGCCTCCGCCAGCGACACATCGTCGACCCAGCCGGGGCCTCCGTCGCCGTGAGCTGCGGCCCACCGGTGAGCGTCGAGTAGGCCCGCCAGAAAGCCTGCCTGCGGGGTCTGCATCAGCCTAAGGTGTTCGCGTGGCGGCACGGGGGGTTTGGCTGTCGCGTCGCCCGCGCCGGTGGGCGTACTCTGGCCTTCCTCATCCGCCGCAACCACCCGCAAGGCATCGGTCACGGCCAGGGCGGGGGCGATGACCGCCCTCGGATCCCCGGCCACGGCCGCCGCGGCTACCGAACTAACGAGCTTGGCAGAGAGGAGGGGGCGCGCGGCGTCGTGGATGAGTACGACTTCTTCTCCCGGAGGTGGGGCGCTCTCACCAGCTAGATGTGCTGCAAGAGCTTCGAGGCCGTTGCGGACCGAATCCTGACGGGCCGGGCCGCCCTCAACCAGCAGGACTCTGCCGCCGGCGCGGGCGCCGGGTGAAAGCATGCTGTCGATAGCGTCCGCAATCGCATCGTGGTCCTGAGGACGCACGACGACGGCGACGGCCTCGATCGACGGATTGCCGAGCAGCTTTTCGAGCGGATATATAAACAGGGGGCGGCCGGCCAAAGCCACCAAGGCCTTGCCCTCCGGCCGCCCCAATCGATTGCCGTCGCCCGCGGCCACCAGGACCGCCAGGCATCTAGCCTGCATCAGAGATTACTCTGCCGCCTTCTCGTTACGGGTCATGAGTTGCCTGGGTTTGGCGAAGATCATCCGCCCTGCACCCGTCTGGTACACGCTTGTCACCTGGACGGGGACCTGCTCACCGATAAACCTGCGTCCGCCTTCAACAACGATCATCGTGCCGTCGTCAAGGTAGCCGACGCCCTGGCCCTGCTCCTTGCCGTCCCGGATGACCTGGACCGTCATGTCTTCGCCGGGCAGCACCACCGGCTTGAGGGAGTTGGCCAACTCGTTGACGTTGAGCACGTGGACGCCGTGCAACTGCGCGACGCGGTTGAGGTTGTAGTCATTGGTGACCACGCGGCCCTTCATCAGCTTGGCCAGTTTGACCAGCTTGGAGTCGACCTCGTCATTGCCGCCCGGATCGCGGTCCATGATCTGCACAGCCGGCGAGCCGAGCTTCTGGATGCTGTCGAGCACATCCAGTCCCCGCCGGCCGCGGTTGCGGCGCAGCGGGTCGCTCGCGTCGGCGATGTGCCTGAGTTCCTCAAGGACAAATGTCGGCACGACCAGGGGGCCCTCCAGGAAACCGGTCTTGCACACATCCGCGATGCGGCCGTCGATGATCACGCTGGTGTCCATGATCTTAGGGACTGCGCCGGCGGGGTGTTCGCGAGGCCTGTCCCCCCGCAGCCGTGGGGCAATTGAGCCGATCAAGCCCCCGATCTCCTCCCGCTTCTTCATCCCCACGGATAGACCGAGGTAGCCTAGCAAGATCGCGCTGGCAGTAGGTAGAAAGTGTCCGGCCCAAGGAATCCTGGCCAGGGAGCCGGCCAGTAGGAAATTAATGATGAGTCCAACGATCAGCCCGGCGACACCGGAGAGAATGTCGGGGATAGGCATCTTCTCAAGCTTGTTCTCTGCCCACGATGTCCCTCGCCACACGGAGTTGAGGAGCGGAGCAGAGCCAGCGTAGCCCATGAGCCCGCCAAGGACGGTCAGGAGCGTCAGAATGCTTGTGCGGTCAGTCACCGTCAGCTCGACGCCGATTGCCTCACCGAGGGGACCCATTCCGTAGTGTGCGGTTGCGAAGCCTGCGACAAGCCCGAGGATTGTGATGAACCAACGCGCGATACGAATTCCCACTTGTTTTCACCTCCTTCGGGTTGCTTACCATCTAGGTATATACGTCACAGCTATGCCGCTGTTCCTGTGTTAGTTGCTGGGCGGCTCCTACTTCCTAATTCTATCCACAGAGGCAAAATCTTGCATGGAAGGCCGGGAGCTTTGGATTTGGTCCTCACTCTATACTAGTCGAAAGACTGAGCCGGGCGGGTGACACCCGTCCGGCCCCTGTGATATCCAACCGCAAAGCAGCTTAGCGCTCCAGCGCCGCGTTGAGCGTCGCCTCCGCTTGCGCCTGGTCGACCCCCTGGGCCAGACAAAGCTCACTGAGCAAAATGCTCCTGGCGCTCTCCAGCATTTTGCGCTCGCCTGTAGAGAGGCCCTTCTCCTGATCGCGGCACGAAAGGTTGCGCACTACCTCGGCAACCTCGTAGATGTTGCCTGTGCGGATCTTCTCCAGGTTAGCACGATAGCGGCGATTCCAATTGGTCGACATTTTGGTCTTGTCGCCGCGGAGCACTTCGAGGACCTGGTCGACATCCGTAGGGTTGATAACCTCGCGCAGCCCGACATCGCTCGCGCTGCCGAGGGGGATCATTACCATCATGTCGCCCATCGGAAGATGCATTACGTAGTACTGCTGAGTGGAGCCGAGGATCTCTTTCTCTTCGATAGACTGGATTACCCCTGCACCGTGCATGGGATATACTACTCGGTCGCCTACTTTGAACATCAGCCGCCCCCCATGGTTGGCGATCAAAAGCGCAAATTAGCTAAGAAATCATAGCATGGGGAGAGCCGTTTGTCAAATCTTTGCATTTTATCACCGCCCAGTGCAGCATGTCAAACAGTTTTGGCCGTAGCTTGCCGGTATGTAGCCGACGTGCGGCTGCAGGTTCCACCGATCCGCGTATTTGCGTCGTCCGGTCAGCACACGCCGTCAGCAACGTCGTGGGCGTTTCCTTGACTGGTTCCGAGCTTGAGCTTAGAATGAAGAGTGCGTTTGCGATTGTGGGCGTGTAGCTCAGAGGGAGAGCGTTCGGTTCGCATCCGAGAGGCCGCGGGTTCGAATCCCGCCACGTCCACCAGCGTCTAATACCCCGTTGTAGCGGGGTTTTTCTGTATTCCGTAGGTTTGACATGGGCAACTTGCCATCGTTATAATAATGCTGCTTCAAGCAAATCTGCTTCTACCCGCCAAGTCCGAGGCCATCACTACTGAGGGGTGAGCCAACGGTGAAGGATCTGTTTTGCGACGGTTTCCAATCGGCAGTGGACGACTGCCTGGTCCGTCACAAGAGCATCATCGATATCCTGACCAAGCTTTCCGAGTCGTCCTCCCGCGTCAACAGGGCCGTTGCCAAGTCCGTCACCAGTTGCGGATGCCTTGCCGTCCATGCCCACAAACAGGTATTCCCGCCGGATGTCGCGTTGTCCGACATGGCCAGGCACGTGTGTTCACACGTCGAGGGCGAGCTATGCGACCAGTGTAAGGAGACCCTTGAGTCCGAGATCGGACGCAACCTGTTCTACCTCGCGGCGCTATGCAACGTCCTGGGCTTAAGCCTCTACGACACGCTGATCAAAGAGAACGACCGGCTTTCGGCCCTCGGCGTGTTCAACCTCATTTAGCCCGGTTGCCACTTCGGCTTTGGCTATTGCCTAGTCCGATCCAGGCAGCGGCTGCTTGCCGCGGCCGTTCTTTTCCCGGGAAATGACGAAGGCCGGCGAGATATGGCGATTGTTGGCCGCCGCTCGGCCCCGTCTCAGGCTCCCGGCCCGTACGCGCGCTCAGGCTCCCGACCGGTTCAGACCCTAAGGCCCGCCGGCCATTCCCCATCCTTAGGCGTTCTCCACCCCCTCGGCCCCCTCAGGTCCCGCCGGCACGCGGCGTCTACGGGGCGGCTCCAGTCCTGCCGCCAGCGCCTCGCCGAGGCTCCGGATAACCACCAGTTCGTCAAGCCCCTGCGGGCTGCCGCTACCCGCTGAGCTCCGGGCCACGAGTCCCGTGAAGCCCAGCTTGGTCGCCTCGCGCAGTCGTTGATCCACCCTTGAAACCGCCCTGACCTCCCCGCCCAATCCGATCTCCCCCGCGAATGCGAGGCCCGGGCGCACCGGCCTGTCGAGCTGGGCGCTCGCGACCGCCACCGCGATTGCCAGGTCAACACCAGGCTCTACGAGCCGCACTCCCCCGGCCACCTTGACGTAGATCTCCTTGTCGCCTAGCCTGATCCCCGCCCGCCGCTCGAGGACGGCAATGATCAGGGCCAGACGGCTGGTATCGACGCCCATCGCGGTCCGGCGGGGCGCCCCCCACGGCGATGGGACGACCAGCGCCTGAACCTCGGCGAGGATGACGCGCCTTCCCTCCAGTGCCGCCGCGACGGCGGTCCCGGCGATCGCCCGCCGCGAACGCATCGGGTCAGGCTCCCCAGGCTCGTCGCTTAGGAAGAGCTGTGAGGGGTTGGCGACCTCGACGAGGCCGCGCTCGTCCATTTCGAAGATACCGATTTCGTCCGTGGCGCCGTAGCGGTTCTTGAGCCCGCGCAGGATGCGGTATGGATAGCTGCGGTCGCCTTCGAACTGCAGGACCACATCGACCATGTGTTCCAGCACGCGCGGCCCGGCGACGTTCCCTTCTTTGGTGACGTGACCGACGAGCCAGACGGTGGCCGGCAGCCCCTTGGCCACATCAACGAGCATGGCCGCGCACTCCCTGACCTGGGAGACGGAGCCCGGCGGCGAGGCGACCTCGGGATGGTAGAGGGTCTGGACGGAGTCCACGATCATGACTGCCGGGCGGTGCGTGTGCGCGGCCGTGACGGCAGCCAGGACATCCGTATCGGCAAGCACGAGGAGGCGCGGGCTGAGGGCACTGATCCGCTTGGCGCGCATGCGGATCTGAGCGGCCGATTCCTCGCCGGTGACGTAGAGGACCGTCAGGCCCTGCGCGCAGAGCGATGAAGCCATCCCCAGCAGGAGGGTTGATTTGCCGACCCCGGGGTCGCCGGCCAGGAGAATGCACGAGCCGGCGACGGATCCGCCGCCCAGAACAAGGTCGAGCTCGCCGAGTCCGGTGGGCTGGCGGAGGCCGCTCTCGGCAGGCAGCTCGGTAACCGGTACCGCAGCGGCGGCAGCTTCCTCGCGCCCCGCGGCCTTCAATGCCTCGGCGAGCAACCCGGCGGCGCGCTCCCCGCGCGTACGGCCGCCGCGGAGCCTAGGTCCGGCACCCTCTCCCCCGCCCCCTGCGCCGCCGGAATCGCGCACGACAGTCTCGTCGAGCGAGCCCCAGTTGCCGCACTCGGGACAGCGCCCTAGCCAGCGCGGCGTTTCGTAGCCGCACTCGCGGCAGACGAACTTGACTTGGCGTCTTGGCAAGATACAACACCCCCGCCGGGCCATTCGGACCCGGCGGGGGTACGGTTTCGTCCGCAGACTGCCGATTCCCTACGGCTGCGGGCTGAAAACCAGCTTGTCCCCGTCGGGCTCGACGTCCGCCTTGATGTTCGAACCTTCGCCGAAGTCGCCCCGCAAAATGGCCTCGGACAGCGGGTCCTCGACGAGGCGCTGGATGGCCCGGCGAAGCGGCCGCGCGCCGTACTCCGGGTCGGCACCCTCGTTGGCGAGCTTCGACACGGCCGCGGGCGTAACCTCAAGAGCAATGGCCGATTCGCGAAGCCGCTCCGCGAGCTCTCCGACCATCAGGGCGACGATGTCCTCAAGGTGCTCCGGCCCGAGGGAATGGAACACGATCGTCTCGTCGACGCGATTGAGGAACTCCGGCCGGAACGTGCGCCGCAGTTCGCCGCCATGATCTTGTCCTTCATTGCCTCGTATTCTGCGCTGACCTCGCTTTCGATCTGGAAACCCACAGTCGCGCTCTTCTTGAGCAGGTGCGCCCCGACGTTGGCAGTCATGATCAATACGGTGTTTCGGAAGTCGACGGTCCTGCCCTGGGCATCCGTCAGCCGCCCGTCCTCGAGTATCTGCAGGAGGATATTGAACGCCTCGGGATGGGCCTTTTCGACCTCGTCGAGCAGGACCACGGAGTAGGGCCTGCGCCGGACGGCTTCGGTCAACTGGCCGCCCTCGTCATACCCCACGTATCCCGGCGGGGCTCCGACCAGGCGCGATACGTTATGCCGCTCCATGTATTCCGACATGTCAAGGCGGATCATCGCGTCTTCGTCCCCGAACAGGCCCTCCGCAAGGGCCCGCGCCAGGTGGGTCTTGCCAACCCCTGTGGGGCCGAGGAAGATGAACGAGCCGATCGGCCGTTTGGGGTCCTTGAGCCCCGACCGCGCCCGCCTGACCGCGCGCGCCACGGCGCGCACGGCTTCATCCTGGCCGATGACCTTCTCGTGGAGGATGTCTTCCAGCTTAAGAAGCCGCTCCGATTCCTCCATCGCCAGCCTGTGCACGGGGATGCCCGTCCAGGACGAGACGATGTTGGCAATGTCGTCGCCGGAAACCTGAATTGCATCCGCCTCGGCCCGCTCCCGCCACCGCGTGCGGTATTCATCGATCTCGCCCCGGAGCTTGGCTTCATCGTCGCGCAGGCTCGCAGCCCTTTCAAACTCCTGCGCCGTTGCCGCAGCCTCCTTTTCCTTGGCAATCTCGGCCAGCCGCTCTTCCATCTGCTTGAGCTCGTCCGGGGTGACGTAGCTATTGAGCCGCGCGCGCGAGGCCGCCTCGTCGATCAGGTCGATGGCCTTGTCGGGCAGAAAGCGGTCGGCCACGTAGCGGTCGCTGAGGCGTGCTGCCTGGTCGATCGCCTCGTCGGTGATGCGCACCCGGTGATGTGATTCGTACCGGTCGCGCAGCCCCTGCAGGATCGCCACGGTTTCTTCGACGTTCGGTTCGTCGACCATCACGGGCTGGAAACGCCGCTCCAGCGCCGGGTCCTTCTCCACGTGCTTGCGGTATTCGTCCAGCGTTGTGGCACCAACGGCCTGCAACTCGCCCCGCGAGAGAGCCGGCTTGAGGATGTTGGCGGCATCAATAGCGCCTTCGGCCGCGCCCGCCCCCACCAGGGTGTGCATCTCGTCAATGAATAGGATGATGTTTTTGACTTCGCGGACCTCGGCCATCACCTTCTTGAGCCGTTCCTCGAACTCACCGCGGTACTTGGAGCCGGCGACGACGGAGGCCAGGTCAAGGGAGACGACGCGCCTGTCGCGCAGGATCTCCGGCACCTGCATGTCCGCAATCCGCTGCGCCAGGCCCTCGACGATGGCCGTCTTGCCGACGCCTGGTTCGCCGATCAGGACCGGGTTGTTCTTGGTCCGCCGGGAGAGGATCTGGATAACGCGCTCGATCTCCTTGCCCCGGCCGATGACGGGGTCAAGCTTGCGCTCCCGCGCCAGCGTGGTCAGATCGCGCCCGAAGGAATCGAGCGTCGGCGTAGCGCTCTTGGGGTGGGCCGCCCGCCGCGTCGAACCGGGGCCGGGGCCGGGGCGCTGCGCGCCGCGGCCGGTTTCGCCGCCGAGAAGTTGTACGACCTCGGCCCTGACGGCGTCGAGTTCGACGCCGAGGTTTTGCAGTACGCGGGCCGCGACGCCCTCGCCTTCGCGAATCAGACCCAAGAGGAGATGCTCCGTCCCGACGTAGTTCCGGCCGTTCTCGGACGCCTCCTCGACGGCTAGTTCGAGCACACGCTTGGCGCGGGGCGTGTAGGTAAGCTGAAGCGGGGTTTCGCCCCCTGCGCGGTCGATCAGCCGCCCCACCTCGGCGCCGACTTGCTCGAGGTTGACCCCGAGGGCCTCAAGGGCGCGGGCGGCGACGCCCTCGCCTTCGTGCAGCAGCCCCAGCAGAATGTGTTCAGTCCCTAGATTGGCGCCGTGGCGGACCGCCTGTTCCTGCGCGATCCGCAGTACGCGGCGGGCCCGCTCGGTTAACGCCTTGCTACCGTCCATCGGTTCCTCCTTGGCCACTCTCGCTTGCCTGGCCCAATTGGTCTTGGTCGCCGTCCCGGTCGGGCGCGCCGCCGAGTTGCTCTCTGACGAGAGTCGCGCGGCGGATGTCCCGTTCGTCCGGCAGCAGTTCGCGGCCCGTCAGCAACTGCAGGTAGGCGGGCCGGATCGTGTACATGATGGAGTTGACGGTCCTGGCGTCGATGTTGCCGATGATCCCCAGGTCAACCCCAAGCTTTAGATCAGAGATGCACTGCAGCGCCTCGCGTGAGCTAAGCACCCGCGCGGTCGTGAGTGTGCCCCACGCGCGCCAGATCCGGTCTTCGAGTTGGGGCCTGGTTTCGTCGAGCAGGCGCGTCCGCGCCTGGCGCTCGTCCTGGAGGAGGCGCGTCGTAAGGCTGACCAGGCCGGTGAGCACTTCTTCCTCCGACTGGCCCATGGTCACCTGATTGGAAACCTGAAAGATGTTGCCCGCGGCCTCACTGCCCTCGCCGTACATGCCGCGGACGACGCAGCTCAACCGGCTGATCAGCGACACGAGGCGACGCGCCTGGTTGGTCATCACCAGTCCGGGTAGGTGCAGCATTACCGAAGCGCGCATCCCGGTTCCGGTGTTGGTCGGGCAGGCTGTCAGGTAGCCATAGCGCTGGTCCCATGCATAGTCGATGCCGGCCTCAAGGGCGTCGTCAACCTCGGTGCAGAGCCTGAATGCCTCCGTGAGCTGCATCGCAGGCAGCAGAACCTGGATGCGGAGGTGGTCCTCCTCGTTGACCATTACGCTGACGGCCTGGTCGAACGGATCGCGGCGGCGCCGTTGGCGCGGCTGGCGTGCTGTGGGCTGATCAGGTGTTTTTCGACCAGCACCTGCCGCTGCAGAGTGCCAAGGTCGCCCAGCCTGACGATGTGCAGGTCGGCCAGGGGACTCTCCGGCTCGGTCGCGGCGCGGCCCACGGCGCCGGTGACGAGGGTAATCACTCGTTCGGCCTGCTCGTTGTCCATCACATGGGGAAAGGGAATCCCCGCGACGTTGCGCGCCAGCCTGACGCGGCTGGAGATAACGACGTCGGAGTCAGGTCCCTTGCCCTCCATCCAGCGGCTTACCGGCCGCGAAAAGATGTCGTCGCGCGGCGGCCGGAGCCCCTCTTCGTCCGGCGGGTTGGGGAGCGCCTGGTCGCGCGATTCGTCGGTCATCGGGGACCCTCCCGGTCATTGCTTGCACCCGGCTCCGGCTGGGCCTGCGCGCGGATCTGATCCTCAAGATCCCTGATCTGGTCGCGCAACTGCGCCGCCCGCTCGAAGTCCTCAGCCTTGACGGCCGCCTCTAGATCCCTCCGGAAGCCTGCGACCCGCTGCTGCAGCCGTACGGCGCCTCCGCCACGCTTGGGCGCCCTGCCGACATGGCGGGTGCTGCCGTGCACGTGGCGCAGAACACTCCGGATGTGGGGTTCAAACTGCTGCAAACACTCGCTGCAGCCCAGTTTGCCCGTTTGCGTAAACCGCTGCAGTGTCATGCCGCAGTTGGGGCACCGCGAAGCGGCCGCCGAGCCGGCGTCACCGGCCTGCGCCTGCTTGAGAATGCCTTGATGGTGGATAAGCGCCGCGAGCAGGTCGCCGAGCGATACCTGCCCTCGCTGCTGAACTCGAGTTCGCCGCGCTTGCGGGCGCACTCCTCGCACAGGTGAAGTTCGGTCTTCTGGTTTTCGAGGATGGTCGTGATCTTCACGGTCGCCGGCCTGCGCCGGCACTCCTGGCAGAGCATTCGTCTCCCTCCACAGCTGGCCCGGGTGTGCCGCCGGCTACCGCTGCCTTGCCGGAGCGGCCCTTCCTCCCGGGCGTCACGCTAATCGGGCGTTCGGTCATCAATAGTAAACAGAGCGATAATCATCGCCCTGAGGAGCCTGCCCCGCAGCGCATCGCGCTCGGGGAGCCTGACGGCGATGGTCTCGCGGTCGGCGGCCGCCCGCAGCATCGCGGCTTCGCGGGCGGTGATCAACTCCTCGCGCTCGAGCCAGCTGATGAAACTCAGCGAACTGCGCTGGTCGAGGCCGCTTTCAGTCGCTCTCAGGATATCCCGGAGGATAAGCTCCGGCGACACGAGGCGGATGATCCTGACAAACCCGCCGCCGCCGCGCCTGCTCTCGACGACGAAGCCCCGCTCGCGGCTGAAGCGCGTCGTGAGGACGTACGTCACCTGCGAGGGGACACACCCGAAGGCCCGCGCGATTTCGACCCGCTGGACCTCCAACGGTGCTCCGTCAAGGTCCTCCAGCAGCCTGAGGAGGTAGGCCTCGATATCGTCCGCCAGATTAGCCATTCCCAGCCCTCTCGTCGCCGAATTTGACTTTGTTTGACCTTCTCAGTATACCACAGAATATGCCACAATCGGGTTTCCCTGCGTCCGGCGGCAAGGCCCAGCCAGACGCAAAGAGACCGGCTTCGCAACAAGCCGGTCCCCGCTTTGTGCTATGCTTGCCTGATCTGCCCTGCGCCTTGGGCTACTCCTCTTTGGCCTTCTTGGCCTTTTCGATCACCTGGTCGGCAATGTTGGCCGGGACCTCTTCGTAGTGCGAAAACTCCATCTTGAACGTACCGCGGCCCTGAGTAATCGAACGGAGGTCGATGGCGTACCGTGCAACTTCCTGCTGTGGCACCTGGGCCTTGACGACCTGCATCCGGCCAGTCGGCTCCATGCCGAGGATCCTGCCGCGCTTCTTGTTGAGGTCGCCGATGACCTCGCCCATGTACTGGTCCGGGATCATGACCTCAATGTTGACGATCGGCTCAAGGAGCACCGGGCGGGCTTCGGCGCTCGCCTTTTTGAAACCGAGCGAACCCGCGATCTTGAAGGCCATTTCGGACGAGTCGACGGGGTGGAAACTGCCGTCGTAAAGGGTGACGCGGAGGTCGGTCACCGGGTACCCGGCGAGGATGCCCTCGGCGAGGGCCTCCCGCACGCCCTTCTCCACCGCGGGGATGTACTGCCGCGGGACCGAGCCGCCGAAAATCTTGTCCACGAACTCGAAGCCCAGCCCCGGCTCAAGCGGCTCGATTTCGAGCCACACGTCGCCGAACTGGCCGCGGCCGCCCGTCTGCTTCTTGTGCCGGCCCTGGGCTTTGACGGAAGAACGGACGGTTTCGCGGTAGGGGATCAGGGGCTGCTGGAGCACGACCTCGACGCCGAACTTGCGCCGCAGGCGCTCGGTGAGGATGTCGAGCTGCAGTTCGCCCATGCCGGAGAGCAGCATCTGCCCTGTCTCCTGGTGCCTTGTCACCGTAACGGTGGGGTCCTCCTCGGTCAGCCGGGCAAGCCCGGAACCGATTTTTTCCTCGTCGCCCTTGCTCTTGGGCTTGACGGCGACGGAATAGACCGGCGCGGGGAACTCCATCGGGGGGAAGACGATCGGGTTGCCCTCGTCGCAGAGGGTATCGCCCGTGACGGTTTCCTGGAGCTTGGCAACGGCCGCGATCTCGCCCGCGGAAACCTGATCGACCGAGTCCTGCTGCTTGCCGCGCGGAACGTAGATCTGCGCGATGCGTTCGGTGCGCTCGCGGTTGGCGTTGTAGGCGTGCGAGTCGGACTTGAGGATGCCGGAGAACACCCGAAACAGGGTCAGCCTGCCTACGTACGGGTCGGCCATGGTCTTATAGACCAGCGCTGAGAAAGGCTCGGACTCGGACGGCCTGCGGGTGATTTCGTCTTCACCGCGGGGATTCTCGCCGGCAACCGGCGGGCGGGCCGCCGGCGACGGCATTGCCGCGATGATCGCGTCCATCACCTTTTGCGCACCGATGTTGCGGAGTGCGGAACACGGCACCACCGGAATGACCTTGCTCTGGTTGGCGCCCGCGATCAGCCCGGCGGAGATCTCTTCGGCGCTGAGCTCGCCCTCCTCCAGATACTTCATCGTCAGTTCGTCATCGGCCTCGGCGCACTTCTCGATCAGCCGCTCGCGCGCTGCCTCGACCGCACCGGCCATGTCCGCGGGCACCTGGCCTTCGGTCATGGCACCGCTGCCGTCCGTCGCAAAGGTGCAGGCTTTGCCGGTGAGGAGATCAACGACGCCACTGAAACTATGCTCCCGCCCGATCGGCAGCATGATCGGCACGACGCGGTCGCCAAACACCTCGGTCAGACCGCTCACGACCTTGTCAAAGTCGGCGTTCTCGCGGTCCATCTTGTTGACGACGACCATCCGGGGCAGGTCGAGCTCGTCGGCGTATCGCCACACCAGCTCGGTGCCGACCTCGAGGCCGGAAACCGCGTCGACCAGGACCATGACGGCGTCAACGATACGCAGGCCGGCTTTGACCTCTCCGACAAAATCGAAGTACCCGGGCATATCGACGAGGGTTATCCTGTGGCCCGACCAGTCGACATGGGCGACGGCGGCGCTGATGCTGACCTTGCGGCGCTGCTCCTCGGGGTCGTAGTCCATTGTAGCTGTGGAATCGTCGACACGGCCGAGACGGTCAATTGCTTTTCCGGTGAAGAGCATGGCCTCCGCCAATGAAGTCTTGCCTGCGCCTTGGTGGGAGACGAGGCCGATGTTGCGCATCTTGTCCATCGCGTACTTTCCCAATGCCGTTCCTCCTCAGAACCTTCTGCTGCCGCAATCTCAGCGCACCGCGTCTTCAGTGTATACGTTCCGCGGGTTCCAGAGCATGTAACCCATAACGCCAAGCTCTCGCGCTGCGCGGATCTGGGCGCGGACCTCGTCGGGCCCATAGCGGTGCCGCCACGAGAAATCCTGTAACCACGGGCGGAGCAGGGCAGTGCCCAGCCCGTCCATGCGATCTAAAGCGTGCGTCAAGCCGGTCCGGATGGTTAGGTACGGCTCCGCATCGGGGTCGGGCAGGCCGTAGTTGCCCGGCGCGTAGTGCGAAGGGTACATCATCGGACACACAAAATCGACCTGCCTCGCCACATTCTCGAACACCTGGCCGATGCGCATGTCGGTCGCGAACGAGGTCACCAGGCCGAATACGTCGGCGGCAAGGAAGACCCCGTACGGCGCGAGCGCTTGCCTGGCCCTGCCCAAGAACGTCTCGATAACCTCAGCAGGCCGGATCTCTTGCTTGATCGGATACCGGATCGCGTCCAGGTTCCCATCAGATGGGAATCGGACATAGTCGAATTGTATCTCACGGCAGCCGAGACTGGCAACTTCGCACGCGATCGCCACATTGTAGTCCCACGTCGCGGTCGCGTGGGGATTGGCCCAACCGCTGCGGGTGTGGTCGCGCCAGATGGCGCCGCTCGGCGTTTGGATCGCCAGGTCAGGATGGGCGCTCGCGAAGACCGGATCGGCGAAAACGACGAGGCGGCCGATCGTGTAAAGCCCGTTCTCCTCACACTCGCGAAGCAGAGCGCCCAGGTCCGCAATGCGGGTGGTGCTTGCCCCGATCTCGTTCACGGCGGAAAGCCCGGACTGGTAGGAGAGCTTGCCCGAATTGTCCTTGACGTCAATAACCACGGCGTTGATTTCCGAGGCTGCGGCAAGCTCATAGACGTGCTGCATGACCGCCGGGTTGGCTGCAGACGAAGCGGTCAGGTATATCGCGCGGACGTCGTTGCGGGGGCGACCGAGACCGCCCTCCGCGAGCAGGGAAAAGCCGCCGGGCGTCTCGAGGTCGGGCCAGATCCCCGGCGGGCGTGATGCCGGGCCGGCGAGCACTTTGGCTGCGCTCACCGCAATCACCTTGGGGAGAGCTATATCGGCGTCGATCGCGACGCCGTGCGCCTCAAGTTGGGCGATCGTCCAGGTAAGGCTGTCGGGGTTGCCGACCCCGCCGGACGGGGCAATGAATAGCGGTCTTCCAGGCCCCGTCAGGTAGAGCCCGAGCACGATGGCACACAGCAGGGCGGCGACCCAGCCGTACCGGCCGCGACGCCGGCGCCTGTGGCTGCCCGGAGGCGGCGCTGTTGGATGGACGGGCTGAGTAGCGGCCAAATCGAAACCTCCCCGCAGGTATCCGGCGGCAACGATCGCACGCCAACCGACCGCGCGCAATAAAGGCGGGCCCCGGTGCTCCCCGGAACCCGCGACGTGCAGACGTGCATAAGATGATGTTTCCTTCTCGCGGGACCTTTCCCTGCTACCTGCAGGTTGAACAGTTACGTGCGGTTCAGGTGGGGCCGCAGTTCTTGCCGCCCACCGCGGTGGTGGAGCCGCCTGGGCCGGCCGAGCGCGCGGAAAACGTCGATTGGCAGCGGCGAAGCTCGGTATGGCCGCACTCCGGGCAGACGAAGGTGCTGCCGTCTTCGCCAACGCGGCACAACTGCTCAAACCGGTGGCCGCAACGCTGACAGCGGAATTCGTAGATCGGCATTTTGGCACCACACCCCGAGAAGAACAGTTATGAACAATTACTAATATACCATCTTAGAATGGGGTTGCGTTGCCTTTTTTGCGCATCGGGGTATGGTACGATAAGGCATGGAATCCAGCATTGCCCCGAAAAGCCCGAAGAGGAGGATCGCCGTGAACAGAGATCTCAAAGGAACCCGCACCGAGAAAAACCTTGAAGCAGCGTTCGCAGGAGAATCCCAGGCCCGCACCAAGTACACCTTCTACGCCGCAATCGCCCGTGACGAGGGCTATGAGCAAATCGCAGGCTTGTTCGAGGAAACCGCCGATAACGAGCGCGCCCACGCGCAGCGGCTGGCGGGGTTTCTCGGCCTGATCAAAGACACCAAGGCCAACCTCAAGGCGGCCGCCGAAGGCGAAAACCACGAGCACACTTCGATGTACCCGGAATTCGCCAAGGTCGCGCGAGAGGAAGGTTTCGAGGAGATAGCCACGGTCCTTACCGAAATCGGCGAGGTCGAGGAGTATCACGAAAAGCGCTACCTCAAGCTGCTCGAAAACATCGAGACCAACACCGTGTTCGAGAAACCCGGCTCAGCCGCCTGGCACTGCCGCAACTGCGGCTACGTGCACCACGGCAAGGAAGCGCCGGCGGTCTGCCCCGCCTGCGCCTACCCGCAGTCGTACTACCAGGTGTGGACCGAGCCGTACTAGGCGGGGTCAACGCGCGGGGTAGCCGCGGGGCGAGGGTGACAGCGCGAGGACAGGGTTATGGGCGTCCGGCGACCAGGCTCAGCAGGAATTGGGTCTCCCCGATTACCGGTTTCCGTAGATAGGTAATCCAACCGACCATGAACGGCCTTCTTGGTTGTCTGGAAACCCAATTCTGCGAAACGCGGCCCCATGGCGACCACATCCCGCGCCGATCGGTGCTCCCCGAGTCCAGATGCAGACTCCCCTGCCGGTCGCGCCCGGAACGCGCCCGGAACGCAACCGCCGGCGCAACCGCTGGCGCGACCGGCAGGCGGGACCTACCGTCCGTACGCCTTGTTGAGGTCGGCGATTGCGGCAACGACCTGGTCGATCTCTGCGTCGCCGTGGTGGCGGTTGACGACCAGGCGGGCGGACGCCGGCGGGCGGGCGTTGGCCTTGATCCCGCGGGCGATTAGCTCTTTGCCCAGCGTAGCGGCATCCAACCCGAGCGGGCTGGCGTCGATCACGACCATATTGCTCTGAACCTTACGCAGGTCCACGCCTATGCCGCCCATATCGGCGATCGCTTCGGCAAGCCGGCGGGCGCGCAGGTGGTCTTCGGCGAGACGGTCGACCATTTCCTCGATCGCCACGATACCGGCCGCCGCGAGGACGCCGGCCTGGCGCATGCCGCCACCCAACGCTTTGCGCATGTCGCGGGCTCTAGCGACGAACTCCTTGGTGCCGCACAGCATCGAACCGACAGGGGCGGACAGACCCTTGGAGATGCAGAACATCACCGAATCGACGTGCTTGACAATCTCCTTGACGTCGACGCCCAGTGCGACCGCCGCGTTGAAGACGCGGGCACCGTCAAGGTGGACCTTGAGCCCGGCGGCCCACGCGACTTCAGCCGCGGTAGCCATTTCGTCGATGGTCAATACCGTGCCACCCTGGCGGTTGTGCGTGTTCTCCAGGCAGACCAAGGTCGTCCGGGGATAGCCCTTGGATATCGCGGCCTTGAGGACCGCGGGCGGGATCGCGCCATGGTCGGTGGGTATCAGCTTGGGGAGAAGGCCGGCGATCGAGCTGAGGGCGCCCACCTCGTGGTGGTAGATGTGCGCCTCGGACTCCAGGATTACGACGTCGCCGCGGTTGGTATGGGCCATCAACGCGGCGAGGTTGCCCATGCTCCCGGTGGGAACGTAAAGGGCAGCCTCCTTGCCGACCTTGGCGGCGGCGATCTGCTCCAGCTTGTTGATCGAGGGGTCTTCGCCGTAGACGTCGTCGCCGACTTCGGCCTCGTACATCGCCCGGCGCATCTCTTCGGTCGGGTGGGTAAGCGTGTCGCTGCGCATGTCAACCATGGTCAATGACTACTCCTCCTCGAAACAGAAGACAGCGACGCTGTCTTGCGGGAATAGAAGCAAATTCGTGAGGCCGCGGTTTCTTACCTGCCAGGAGCGGGCCGTACGCCGGCCGGACCGAACCCCTACTCGGCGGCGGGCCCCAGCAACTCAAGATTGGCCACGGGGACGCTCACAATCGCGCCTTCGTCGAGGGTCACCTGCGCTACCTGCGCAACCACACCGGTGCTGAGGCGCTGCTCCTCGATTTGGCCGGTGAACACGCCGTGCTGGCCGAAGTAATCCAGATCCACCAGCCGGACCGCCTCGCCCGCCGCCGGCAACCGTGGCCGGAGCGCGACGGGACTCCCCACCGTTCCTTTGCTCCCGGCGTCGCCTTGGAGAGATCGCGTCCGGCTTCGCGGGGCCGGCGCCGCCCCACCCTCTCCGCGCGGCGGCGAGAATGCCACTTCGGGATCGCGTCCCCATCCCGCGGCCGCAGCCAGCGGGTTATCCAGGTAGATCGTCCGGCCGACAGCGCCGCTGAGATGGCGGCGGAAGAGCGGCCCCATGGGCCGCGACCCGAACCCTTCGCTGATCAGCAGCGTCAGGGGTAAGCGGGACCGGCCGGTGCGGCTTGAGATTTCTGCCGCCGCCCGCATCAGCTCGGTGAAGGCGATGCTGCCCGCGACGATGCCGGCGACCTCCACGCGCGCGGCTTCGATGACTGCCTCGGCGCAGACTGTCGAGTTGGCCCAGAGGACCCGCGCACGGTGTTCCTCCGTTACGTACCGGCTGACGTCGGCGGGCGAGAACAGCTCCACGCCCGGGGTGAGAATGCCGGAAACCGACGGCCCCCACCCCGCGAAGAACCGCAGGACCGTCCCGTCGAACCGCAGCACCACACCGCGATCGGGTTCGACCGCCGCGACCTCGCCCCACACGCCGGCGCGCACGTCCGACGTCTGCTCGCGGATCAGCAGCGCCCGTTGCGCCAGCAAGATCTCCTCGATGTACCCGTCCACAGGACATACGTATTCGACGTTGCCGAGGCCAAGCAGCGTCGCTTTGCGCATCAGGGGCTCGCCGCGCCGGACCGATTCGCCGGGGCGCTTGAGCACCGTACTGGCGGCGATTTCGCCCTCGTCGAGCGGCAGGCGGACCACACGGGATCCCGTCTTGGTCCGCCCGAGCACGGTTTCCGGCTCAACAGGCTGCCCCTGGGAAACCGTTATCTCCGCTCCGCCGCCGAGTTCGCGCAGGCCGCGGATGCCGGTTTCCATGCGCGTCAGCCGGCCGAGCGCTCGCGGTATCATCGCACGCGTTCCCTCCATCCGATCTGACTTGCGCCCAGCGTGTTGAGCCACTCAAGGAGTTTGGCCTGGCGGACCTTGGAGTCGAGCGGGAGCGCGACGGGCCTGCCGCGGGTGTCAAAGACGAGGCCGAGGAGTCCGCCGACGACCCTTCCCTGCCAGGGCTTGCCGTCGCCTGCACCGAAATCGTGCGCGCGCATGGGGTGGACGGTGAGCCTGGCCTGCTCGCCGGGGCGCAACGGAAAGCGCATCAGCGCCCCGGGGATGATCCGGAAGGTCGAGGATGCGCCGCCTTCGCGCTCCACGGTGACCAGTGCGAGCAGATCGTCCTCGTGCGGCCGGCGCCAGTCGAGGCGCAGGCTGACCGGCGAGACGACGGTTGCCAGGCGAGTGACTGCGGAGGGCCGGTCGAGGAGGATCTCCGCGCCGCCCGCGGCCGCGAAGGGCAGGTACCCGAGCCGGTCGCACCAGATCTCGCTCACGCCGGTGGGCTCCAGACCGTCGAGGACCATTATCAGGGCTAGGCCCGGGCCAGCCAGGTACCGGAAGTAGCCGCCCGAGACCACGTACATCCCAACCGCCTTGCGCCAGTCGCCGGTCAGCATCTTGTCCGTCGGCGCCCCGCGGAAACCCTGCCGTGCGCGGGCCAGCCGTTCACGGCCAAGGGCCATCAACATCAGGGCCTGGCGCCAGTTGCTCGGAAACGAAAACGGCCGCCGGAGGTAGTTGGCGAGCGCATCAGCAAGGCCGGTCGAAGCCCATTCGAACGGGAGCCATCGTCCGGCGGACTCAACCTCGATCCGCTCGGCGGCTTCCACCCCGTCGGGGCTGCGGCCCCCCGGCAGGCCAAGTTGGATCGCGTCGAGGTCATCTACCCAACGTGAGGCGGGGCCTTGGCCAACGCCCGCCATCTCCGTGAACCGCCCGCCGAGGTCGACCATCACGACGCCGGGCGGAGCGGCAAGGCCGTCGCGGCCTTTCGGGCCGCTCTCACGCCATGCGCGACCAAGGCTCTCGGCTGCCCCGGTAAAGGCACGCGCAAACGCGGTCACGGTGAAACCGCGGCCGGAGAGAAGCTCGAATGAGCGGTCGGCGGCTATGGCACGGTCGGCGATGTTTCGAACAGCATCTTCGGTCGGGCCGATTGCGATCGCCGACGATTCCTGGCGGACGGGCGGCAGGACAAGGAACTCGATCCCTTGGCCGAGGGTCTCTTCGACCTGGTCGTGTTCGCCTGCGGGACCGTTATAGAGTGCGATCAGCTTGGGCAACACGCGCGGCCGCACGCCTCCGCCGGCGACGAGGCGCTCCGCGGTTTGGTGCGATGGCGTGGTGAACGCCAGAACATCGAGCGGGACTGAGCGCACGCCCACGAGCTGGGCTTCAAGGCTGGCAGCGTCGGTGCTGCGGACCTGGACGACGGAACTTCCGAGGTGGCGCAACACAGCCTGGATCGTCAACTCCGTTGTCGCAAGCCCTGCAAGGCCGATCACGGCGGCGCGCGGCGAACCGTCAAGGTGCGTGAGCGCGATGCGCCGCTCGGGCGGCGCGGCAGGTACCGGGCCGGTGGCGAAGGCGGTTTCAAGGCTCGCCAGGACCGGATCGAATCCGTCGGCTACGCCGCCGCCGGGATGGTAGATGCATGTCGGTGTGGATTCCTCCCTGGTTGCGAGGGCGTCCGGCCCGGACTCCCGCACCGCCATGCCACGGGTCAGGACGTTGCCCACTTCGAGGAACAGCGTCCTCACGACAGCGTCACCCGCTTTCTGAACAGATACAGGCGTTCGTTCTGCAGCAACTGCTGGACGGTGGCAAGGCGCGCCATGCTCAGCGGGAGCAGCGTGGCGAGAAACAGGACAACTGCGGTGTGCAGGATGGACCAAAGCCAGGCCCCGACGGTGGGCTCGGGCACGTATTCGACGACTTGAGCCACGCTGCGGCCGACGCCGACGGCCAGCGCTGAACCGAGGATCAGGGCGACGGCGGCGACGGCGCCCAGTTCGGCGAGAACCATCGCCAGGACCATGCTGTTGTTCATACCGACTGTCTTGAGCACAGCCAGCTCGCGCTTGCGTTCGATGAACGCAATCAGCAGGATGACGAAGATACCGGTTCCGACGAAGAGGAAACCCGCCGCCAGGGCCTTGCCACCGGGCGAGAACACCAGCCGGCCGATCGCCTTGGCCTGGTCGGGCCCCTGGCGCGGGCGGATGAACATCGGCTTGGTCAGGCCATAGCGCGCAGCCGACGGCTGAGTCAGGTACTCCCGGTCGATATATGAGCGCATCCTCGCTTCAAGGGCGGGCGCGTTGCGTTCTTCCATGTCCAGGAACGCCCCGTTGAGCGGGACGGCCGCGGTCTCCGACCCCCCTGGATAGAGGGCAAACAGCGGAAAGTCCAGGGTGGCGTCGTGATGGGTTTCACGCCTCTGCGAACGTCCATCACCACGGAGGACGGTTGCTTCCGGGCTGAATATGCCCGTCACGGTAAACTCTGCGGCCGCTCCCGGGTCGTCACCCAGCGCCAGCCGGACCCGGTCGCCGACCCCTGCGCCCCACAGCTCGGCGCTCGAAGACGGAAGCGCAACCTCGGAGGCATCATATGGCCAACGGCCCGTTAGCGGCAGGTCGTACAGGAAGGGAAACTCAAAACTGAGGTACAGCGCCATGTTCCGCCCGCTCGGCGTATAGCAGTCGCGCCAGCCGATGTGGTAGGAGCTCTTGAAGTTATGCGACGTTCCCAAACCGCCTGCAAAGCGCGACCAACTGACCCACGATACGACGTTGATGAAGTCAGGGGCGAGCACGAGCATTGTCATGTTCTGCGACGCAGGGGGCACGAGCGACTCGGCCTTGGATTCGAGTCCGGTGAAGAACAGGCCGACAAGCACGTCACCGGCAATCGCCAGCGTCAGCACGACCACCAGGACGAGGTTCCTCGCCCACGCCCTGCGAATGTTGCGGCGGGCCATCGCCCAAATTGCTGCCGTGCGGTTCATGTGCCGCACCTTCCCCGTGATATGTGGAGTCTCATTCGCGTCGCAAGACCTCCATCGCCGTCATGCCGGTGGTACGGAGCGCCGGCGCCAGGCCGAAGGTGACGGCAAAAACGACCGTCACGCCGAGGACCTTGATGAGGTCGGAGCCGACCGAGACGACGATCGCCCCGAGCCCGGCCTTGTTGCTGATCAGGTTCCAGATGGCAAGGCTCTCCGCGAGCGAGAAGCCGGCAACTGCGCCGATGGTCGCAAGCATCACCACTTCGGCCAGGATCATCATGATCACATCGCGGCTGAACGCGCCGACGGCTTTGAGGATGGCGATCTCGCGCTGGCGTTCGATGACCAGCACGATGCCGTTTGCGGCGGCCAGCAGCGCGGCTACCGCAAAGAAGATGACCGAAAACGCATCGCTGATCCGCACCGGTTCGCCCACCTGCCCGGGCAGTGCCGCGCCGCGCCATTCGCTCTCCGGGGCGCGGTAGGTCGGCTCGGGAAGCCACTGCGCGTTGGCGACGGAGGCAAGGCGCGGCACCGAGACCGGGCATAGCTCCGGGAATTCTGCGGCGATCTCGCCGACCAGGGTTTCCACCCTGGAGACGTTATCAAGCTCGATCGTCATCGCTTGCGCCCAGATGTCCACGGCTCCCCCGGAAACCTCGGCCAAGAGGGCCTCAGCCGTCTGCCACGGGACGAACAGCTCGGGCGAGGTCAGGTAGAGCTGTTCCGTCTCCGGCGGCGCAGGCCCCGAGTCACCGCCCGACTGCGGGTCCATCCACGACGCCTCCCGGCTGGGCACGGAATAGTGCCCGACAACGGTCAACTCGACCGGAGCGCAGTTGAGATAATCGAGCTTGAGATGACCGCCGGCGAAGGCGACCAGACGCGGCACAAGCACCTGGACCGTCGAGCCGACTTCGGGCACGACCGGCGGGAGCCGGCCCTCGCTCGCCTGGCCGAGGCGCGCCCGGTCGGCGTCAACGAGGCAGACGGACCTGCCTTCGTCGTCAGGGGCCAATGCGCGGCCCTTGACGATGTAGGTAGAGAAATCGGCCCACTGGCCCGCCTCCGGCCAGGCCCGCAAGTACGCGTCGGACCAGCTATGGACCCCACCGAATTCGACGCGGGCGGCCGGCAGCGTGAAGTATGACTGAACGCTCGTGACCTCGGGGCGCGATAGCAGGGCGGCCCTTATGGCATCGGTTTCCGTGCGGCTGAAGAAACCCCTGCTCCGGCCAGCTGGGCCAATCGCCCCGTGGACCTTAAGGCCGGGCAGGAACATCTGCGCCGGGCCGGGGATGTCCTGTAGGGCATACTGCAGGCGCCACGTCGCGGGGTCGGAGCGGTTGACGTCGGATCCCCTTACCCAGACCTTGTCCCGGAAAAGGATGATGTCGCCCCCGCAGTACGTGCGGTAGTGCTCGTAGGCCATGGCTGGATAGCCCTCGGAAAGAGTCAGCGACGTTGTCATGATCAGGGCGGCCAGCCCCATGCCGACGATGGTCAGAAGGCTGCGGGCCAGATTGCGCCTGACGTTGGTGAGGACTAGCGAGCCAAGGCCGGTCATCCGGCGGCGCCTCCCCGGACTTCTTCGGTCAGCCTTCCGTCAACAAGGCGGACGACGCGGTCGGCGATCGCCGCAAACCGGTCATCGTGGGTGACAACCACGAAGGTCTGCCCGAAGTCGCGGTTAAGCTCGGAGAACAGTTCCCGGATCTGCTCGCCGGTCCGCGAGTCGAGGTTGCCCGTGGGCTCGTCGGCGAATACGATGCGGGGCTCGTTGGCCAGGGCGCGCGCGATTGCGACGCGCTGCTGCTCGCCGCCCGACATCTGCCCGGGCAGGTGCATGGCGCGGCCGCTCAGGCCGACGAGGGCCAAGAGCTCGTTTGTCCGCTGCTTGACAAACCAGTCCGGGGCTCCGGTGAGCTTGATGGGCAGGGCGACGTTGTCGTAGGCCTTGAGGTGCGGGACCAGGTTGAAAAACTGAAACACGTACCCGACTTTGCGGCGGCGGAGATCGGCCAGTTCGTTCTCGCTGAGGTCGGACAGCGGGTGCCCGTCGAGGATGACCTCGCCGCTGATCGGTCGGTCAAGGCCCGCCAGCAGGGAGAGAAGCGTGCTCTTGCCGCTGCCGCTCGGCCCGAGAATGACAAGGAACTCGCCCGGCATGACGGCGAGGTCGACGTTGTTGACGGCGTACACGGTCCTGCCAAGGAAATATGCTTTGTATAAGCTGCGGGCAATGAGAATGGGCCCTGGAGAGAGACCGTCGTGCTGCTGCGACCTCACCAACCCCAATCAGAGCGTTTTGTTGCCATACCCGCATGGTTTTCTCTTCGAAGGTCCGGATTCCTTTCCGGGGCAGGATGTCGATTGCGCAGCTAGTCACGTTTTGCCTCGAGGGCCATGCCGGGGTACTGCCGGCCTCGTGACCTGTTGCGCTGCGCCCTGCTCCGCCGCGACCCGCCCTGCTTCGCCGCTACCCGCTGTGATGCATAATGGCCCCTTGGAGCCCGCGGAGTAATGCAAAAGAACCCGCCGTGGAGCCTGCAATGGGGCAAAACCACCCTGGGCACTACACGAGGGCGGTCAATGGTGCGATCTCCGCCATTGGCCGCCTACCTACGGAGCACAAACCATCACCGTGGAAGCCGCAATGTACCTTTTCGCATCATTCGCCCCCGCCTCGCCCCATCCACGATGCCCGCACCTCGCCCTAACCGCGATGTCCCCGCCGCGGGTCGAACCGCTTGAGAAGCAGCGAGTTGCTGACGACGGACACTGAACTGAAAGCCATCGCCGCGCCCGCGATAACCGGGCTCAGGCGGCCGAGTGCCGCAATCGGAATCCCCAGCATGTTGTAGATGAAAGCCCAGAACAGGTTCTGCCTGATCGTCTTCATCGTCCGTTTGCTCAGGCGGATTGCCGCCGCCACGCCGCGCAGGTCGCCGCTGACCAGCGTGATTCCCGCAGTCTCGATCGCGACATCCGTGCCCGTGCCGATGGCGATGCCGAGGTCCGCGGTCGCCAGCGCAGGCGCGTCGTTGATGCCGTCGCCGACCATCGCGACGACCTTGCCCTCGCCCTTGAGCTTGCTGACCTGCTCGGCCTTGTCTTCCGGCAGCACCTCCGCGAGGACCCGCTCAATGCCGACCTGCTCTGCGATTGCGGCGGCCGTCCTCCGGTTGTCGCCCGTGATCATGACGACTGCGAGGCCCATCGCCTTCAGGTCGCCGATCGCAGCCGCGGCGTGCTCCTTGACGGTGTCGGCTACCGCGATGGCGCCGAGGACCGTGCCGCCCGCCGCGCACAGGATCGCGGTCTTGCCCTGCGCCAGCAGCGATTCGTAGGCCTGGCCGGCGGTAGCGCGTGCTGCGATGCCGGTTTCCTCAAGGAATGCCGGAGTCCCGATCAGTACCTCTCCGCTGCCCTCGACGTCCGCGCGCACACCCCGCCCCGAAACCGCCTCGAACCCGCTCACCCTCGGCAAGGCCAGCCCCTCTGCCGCCGCCGCAGCGACGACGGCCCCGGCAATTGGGTGCTCCGAGTTGTCCTCGACTGCCGCGGCGATGGCCAGCAGGCGTTCCCGGGAAACCGCCTCAGCCGCCGGCACCACATCCGTCACCTGCGGCTCACCGCGCGTGATCGTGCCCGTCTTGTCGAAGACGACAACCTGGACGGAGTGCGCCTTTTCCAAATGCTCTCCGCCCCGGATGAGGATGCCGCTCTCGGCGCCCTTGCCCGTGCCGACCATGATTGCGGTCGGTGTGGCCAGTCCCAGCGCACATGGGCATGCAATGACCAACACGGAAACCGTGCTCAGCAGCGCCCGGTTGAAATCGCGCGTGATCAGCATCCACCCGACGAATGTCACGGCGGCAATGCCGATCACCCCCTGCACGAAATAGCCGGCCACGACGTCGGCCAGCCGCTGGATCGGCGCCTTGGAACCCTGCGCGTCCTCGACCAGACGGATGATTTGGGCGAGGGCGGTTTCAGTGCCGACCTTGGTCGCCTCGAAACGCACCGCTCCCTGTTTGTTGATTGTGCCTGCCACGACCGAGTCGCCCGGCCGCTTGTCGATGGGGAGGCTCTCGCCCGTGAGCATCGATTCGTCGACCGCCGATTCGCCGTCGATCACCTCGCCATCCACCGGAATCCGCTCGCCCGGCCGCACCAATACGATGTCGCCGACCCGCACCTTTGCGACATCGACCTCCATCTCCCGGTCGTCGCGCGTGATCCGGGCCGTCTTGGGCTGTAGGCCCATCAGCCGTTTGATGGCCTCGGAGGTCCGCCCCTTGGCGACGGCTTCGAGACGCCGCCCGAGGATGATCAGCGTGATGATCACGGCCGAGGCTTCGAAGTACAGGTCGCCTGTGGCGATGAAGGTGTGATACACGGAAAAGAAATACGCCGCGGAGGTGCCCAGGGCCACGAGCACGTCCATGTTCGCGGTGCCGTGGGAAAGGTTGAGGTAGGCGCTGCGGTAGAACTGCGCTCCGGCGTAGAACTGCACGACTGTGGCCAGCCCGAACTGGAAGTACTTGTTCATCAACACGTGCGGCACCATCACGCCGGCCATGTGCAGCATCATCGGCACAAACAACGGCAGGCTGAACGCTGCCGCCACAAGCAGCAGCCGCAACTGATATCTGGCTTCGCGCTCCCTGGCCTCCCGTTCGCGGTCCCTGGCCTCTTCCGCGGAACCAGCCAGCACGCCGGCGGAGTAGCCAATGGACTCGACCCTGGAAACCAGTTGCCCGGGGGTCACCGCCCCTTCGATGTAGCCGATCCTGGCCCTCTCCGTGGCCAGGTTGGCCGTAGCTGAAACCACTCCAGGCAACGCCGCGAGAGCACGCTCGATCCGCGCGGCACACGATGCGCAGGTCATGCCCTCCAGGCTCAGGTCGATCTCCGCAGGCTTGACCCCATAGCCCGTATTACGGACGATATCGACCAGCTTGCCGGGATCGGCCAGCTCAGGGTCGACGGAGATCCGCGCGGTCTGCGTAGCGAGGTTGACGCCCGCGCGCAGCACCCCTGGTGCGTCTGCAAGGGCCCGTTCAACGCGGCTCGAACAAGCCGCACAGGTCATGCCGCTGACGCCGAAGGTGAGTTCGACGGCGGCGTCGGGGTTGGTTTCCGAAGCCATGTCCCAAACCTCCGAGGAATGTCGACTGTCTAGCTAAACATTAAACTTGCTTAATGTTGCTGTCAACTCCCCCAGATGTGCCACGACTTTGAAGTCTGGGCAGGTGGTGCAGGGTTCGCGGCCAAGCACGTGTTCGAGCTCGACGCCAACCCCGATTGCTCTAGCCCCTAGCTGAAGGGCCCACCGGAGGGGCCCCGGCGAATCGTCCACGATACACACCCTGGCCGGATCGACACCGGTCGCCCCAAAGCACTTGGCATAGTAGCCCGTGCCAGTCTTCAGCGTGTCTAGCTTGTCCGGGCCGAAAACCTCGGCAAACAGCTCAAGCAGTCCTGCGTCGCGCAGGCATCGTGCGGTGTACTCGGTGGTGGCTCCCGACGAAACGTAGAGTCTCAGGCCGGTTTCGGAAAGTGAACGCACCGCCTCGACAGCGCCTCGGGTCGGCACGAAGGATGGCACAACATTGCTGACCAGATCGGCAGCGAAAGCATCGAGAGCCTCGGCCCCGGCCGGCACAGGTAACCCGGCCACTCCCAACAGCGTCTCCAGCCACAGCCGCAGCTCGCGCCGCCGGTACTCGGCGTAACCCGGCCAGTCCTCCTGGCTGCCGGCGAACTGCTCGGGCAAGTGACGCGTGGCATTCATTGCCGCGGCCACTGCCCGGCCGTAGTTGGTAGCTTGCCGATCGGGGAACCGCCTGGCCAGATAGCCTGATAGTCCGGCCGCGTACAGCGAGCCGCTCTGCAGGCTGTCGTTCAGGGTTCCTTCATAGTCAAAGAACACCGCGTCCAAACGCTTGGTGTATGACCGGCTCAAGATATCACCCCTTAGCAGTATCTGGACTGGGGTTGGC
>JAXGPL010000006.1:0-134666 GCA_040766985.1 Bacillota bacterium | reverse complement strand
AAACAGCCTTGCAGCCTCCTCCCGCGGCAGGGTCTTGGTCAGGCCGAGCAGGCCGGACAGCAGCCCGCCGCCGCCAATCGGCGCGACGATGATTTCCACATCGGGAAGGTCGTCGATGATCTCCCAGGCTACAGTGGCTTGGCCGGCGGCGACCAGCGGATCGTCGAAGCTCTGGACGTAGGTCAAACCCAGTTGCTCTGCGAGCTGCTTGGCATGGGCCACGGAATCATCGTAGGCATCGCCGAAGCGGACCACTGCCGCGCCGTATCCGCGGCAACCCGCCTCCTTGACCCTCGGCGCATGCTCCGGCATGACGACCGTCACCTCGGCGCCGATGAGCGAACCCGCCAGCGAGAGGCCAAGGGCATGATTGCCGCTGGACGCGGTCACGAGGCCTCGTTTGAGTTGGCCTGCCGAGAGCAGGCTCGAACGGTTGTAGGCGCCACGGAACTTGAAGGCGTGCGTCCGCTGGAAACACTCGGCTTTGAGGTAGAGCTCAGCGCCCCCCGCCACATCTTGCGCGTGCAGAAGCGGCGTCCGCCTGGCCACGCCCGCAAGACGTGCGCGCGCGGCGACGATGTCTTGCCACTTCGGTTTTCGGTCCAGGTTCATTGGCGATTCCCCCGCGAATAGGCTTCCTCGTCTCAGAGTCTACGCCGGCAGAGCCGGGTGTCCCTAAAGACAGTCAATTCAGATACGCCGACGGGTTAACGAGACCCTCTCCGGCGTCCGATTTGGGTATAAAGGCACTAACCCAAAGGGGGTTCGCCAGTGAGTAAGCCGGCAACCAAGTTTGCGCCTGGTTCTGGCATCAGTGATAGAGCATCTAGGGAAATATCCAGCACCGAGGCGTCCGAGAGCGTCGAACTCCAACAGCTCCGGCGCATTACGACGTACATGCGCGACCTGGTCGTCGAACTGGACGTCCAGGGCCGGTTGATGTACGTCAGCCCCTCAGCGCAGGAGCTGCTGGGCTACGACCCGGCGGAGCTGGCCGGGCACAGCATCTACCCGTACCTCCACCCTGAGGATGCGGCCAGTCTACGCGTTCCACAAGACCGGACGGCGATTCCGCTCACAGCGCCGTTTACGTTTCGGGTGCGGCACCAAAGCGGGCCTTGGGTTTCCCTTGAGGGGCACGGGAGAATCGTGCGCGCGCCCGACCGGATGGTGACCGGCGCGATCGTAGCCGCGCGGGATATCACGGAGCGCCGTCTCGTCGAGATGGCCCTACGGCAGAGCGAGCGCCGCTACCGCGACCTCGTCGACAACACGGAGGACTTCATCTTCAGCCTGGACCGCGACTGCCGGGTTACGGCAGCCAATCGGAGTATCTGCCGCGCGTTCGGGTCGTCCGAGGAAGAAATGCTCGGCGAGGTGATCCACGACCTCAAGGTGCCATATGAACTGGTCCACAGCCTTGAGCGTCTGCACCGTAAGGTGATCAGGGACGGCCAGACCGCAGAAACCGAAACCAAGCTCCAGCTCTCCGGCGGAGGCCACAGCGTGTACCGGTTCACCGTGTACCCGATCCGCGGCGACTGCGGGGAGATCACGGGGGTCGCCGGCCTGTGCCGTGACATCACCAGCCAAATCCAGGCGCTCGAGAACATCCGGTACCTGACCTTCCACGACAAGCTGACGGGGTCCTCTACAACCGCGCGTATTTCGAAGAGGAAATCGCGCGCCACAACTCCTCGCGGTCCCCGCCCTGGCCATCATCATCGGCGACATCAATGGTCTGCTGGCCAACGACGTTCTCGGCCACAGCGCGCACCGCCTGTTGACCAATACGGCCAACGCCATCCGCTCCGTCCTCCGGCGCGAGGACGTCATCTGCCGCTGGGGCGGCGACGAGTTCGCGATCATCCTGCTCCTGACCAGAGCCGACATCGCGGCTCGGGTCCGCGACCGGGCCGTTCCAGTGCGGACGGCGGCCGCTGACCCCATCCCGTTAAGCATCGCCTGGATGGCCGCCGATCGACCTGCGCAGGATACATGGAGTCACCGCCTGCTGCTCATGCGCGCCTGCAACAAGCTGCTTGAAGGGCGCAACGCCCATGGGGCGATCGTCAGTTTCCTGCAGGAATCGCTGGTTCAACGGACCCACGAAGACCGGGCTCACGCGGAGCGCCTGAAGGCGCTGATGCTCGCGCTTGGCGCGGTCCTGGAGCGGCGAGAAGCAGCTCACCCACGTTGCCGACCTCGCTTCGCTCCACGACGTCGGCAAGATCGGCGTGGCAAGGGAGGTCCTCGAACGCCCTGGCCGCTGATCGGCCGAGGGAATGGGAAGCGATAAAGCGCCATTCGGAAATCGATACCGCATCGCGGCGACGACACCGGACCTCGCCCTGATCGCGGAAACCAGTCCTGGCCCACCACGAGCGCTGGGACGGCACCGGATACCCGCAGGGCCTCGCCGGAGCGGACATCCCGTTGATGGCCCGGATCCTCGCCGTAGCGGATGCTTTTGGATGTGATGATGTCGGCACGGCAGCCGTACCGGCCCGCGATCAGCTACGAGGAGGCGGCAGCGGAACTCAAGCGCAACGCCGGCAGCCAATTCGACCCCTGGGTTGTCGAAGCCCTGGTCGGCCTGCTGGCAAGCGGTGCGACGTTCGGATAGCACTCCCCCTGATTGCGCACAGAATCCACCGCCCAGCCCCACGGCCGGGCGGTTTGTTTTTCGGTGTGCCACGTGGCGCGCGCTCGCCCGGAGGGGAATATGCCCTGGTCCCCGAAAGCTGACGACGACCCCTGAAGCCGAAAAGGGAGGAGCGGTGTGACAATGCGACCCGCCCCAAGTACGCCTGTCCGGCCTCTTCTGGCCAGGGCCCTGCGCCGCGGCGACCTCGTCGCTGTTCCGACGCCCGCGAGCCCCGCACCGGCGGAAAGGCTGGCTGAGGGGTGCCATCAGCTTGAACAGGCCGGCTTTCGCGTCCGCTTTGGGCCGCTGGCCAAGGCCGGGGGCGGCCGGTTCGCCGGCGACGACGAGGCGCGGGCAGATGAACTCAACCAAATGCTGAGCGACCCCGAGGTGCGCGCCATCGTCGCCGCACGCGGCGGGTACGGGGTAACGCGCATTCTCGACCGGGTCGACTTCCAGGCCATCGTGCTCGATCCCAAAGTGCTGGTGGGCTTCAGCGACATCACGGGCCTCCTGGTCGCGGCGTGGCAAATGGCGGGGCTGGTCGGTTTCCACGGCCGGATGGCCGGCATGGACGCGGAGTGGACCTCCTACGATCGCGACTGCCTGTTCCAGGCCATCACGGCCACGTCGCCCCTGGGCAGGATCCCCCACCCCGCCGAGGGCCCCCCGCTTGTCACCGTCGTTCCCGGCAGGGCCGAGGGAAGGCTGCTCGGCGGCAACCTTTCGCTGCTCGCGGCGCTCTCTGGAACCCCGTATGCCCTCGACCCGGCGACGGTTGGGGATTCAGGCTGCATTCTGGTACTCGAAGACGTCCGCGAACCGCTGTACCGTGTCGACCGGATGTTGACGACGCTCCGCCTGGCGGGCAAGTTCGAAGCGGTGGAGGGAGTCGTGTTCGGCGAAACCGCCTCGCTCGCGGACGAATCGGGGCTGCCAACGCCTGAGTTCGTCCAACTGCTGCAGGAATTCTTCGCCCCGCGCTCCATCCCGTGCTACTACGGGCTCTGTTGTGGGCACGGGCGTTACCATGCGGCCCTCCCGCTTGGCGTGCGTGCGAGGATGGATGCGGACCGGAAGTCGTTGACGATACTGGAGCCCGCCATGGCTCCCAACTAGAGAGGTGTTCTGGATTGCAGCCGTTCGAACTGCGGGCAAGCCGCAAGATCATCGGGATGGCGCACTTTCCGCCGCTGCCCGGCGCTCCGCTTTACGATGAGCGAGGGGGCGTCGGCGCCATCGGGGATTGGGTGGAACGGGACGTCGAGGCGCTGGCGAGCGGTGGCGTCGACGCGATCATGTTCTGCAACGAGGGCGACCGACCGTACCTGGTCAGGGCACGCCCGGAAACCATCGCCACAATGGCCGCCGTAATCGCCGGGGTGACCAAGGGCCTCAGACTGCCCTTCGGTGTCGACGTCCTTTGGGACCCCGTCGCAGCGATCGCTCTGGCGGCGGCCACAGGCGCTTCGTTCGTGCGCGAGGTGTTCACGGGCGCCTACCCCAGTGACATGGGGCTGTGGGATACCGCATGCGGGGAGGCCCTCCGCTACCGGCGAGCGCTCGGCGCGGGGCACATCAAGCTGCTCTTCAACATCCAGGCCGAATTCGCCGGCCGTTTCGACACCCGGCCGCTCGGAGCGCTCGCCAGGAGCGTCGCCTTCTCGTCGCTGGCCGACGCGCTTTGCGTGTCCGGCCCGATGACCGGGCAGGCCGTGAGCCTGGACGACCTGAGGGTGGTCAAAGCCGCGGTCGGCGACCTGCCGGTGGTGGCGAACACAGGAGTGCGCCCGGGCAACGTGGCGGAAATCCTGGCCGTCGCGGACGCGGCCGTCGTCGGCACGGCGCTGAAGGCTGACGGGGTCACCTGGAACCCGGTCGATCCCGAACGGGTCAAGTCCTTCATGCGGGCCGCGCGCGGCCAGACCTGAGAACCGCGGGCGATCTGAGCCAAGGAGGGTGAGACTATGACCAACCTTGTCCTGTCGGCCAACACCTGCTTTGCCAACAAGAATTGGCCCCGGCCCGAGCAGTGGGTGGAATGCGTGAAGTCCTGGGGATTGCGGTCGGTCCAGTGCTCCCTCGACCTGCTTGACCCGCTGCTGCCGGACGCCCGTCAGCTCGCCGCCGAGATGGGGCGCGCGGCGGAGGCGGCCGGGGTCGAGATCTGGTCCACCTTCACAGGGAGCCGCGCGTACGCCACAAACAGGCTGGGGCACTCCGATGCACGCTACCGCGACTGGGCCAGGACATGGCTGTTGGCTGCGGTCGAAGTAACGGCGGCGATGGGAGCGCGCGCGACGGGGGGCCACATCGCAGCCCTTGAGGCATCCTGCGCGGTTAGGGATGCCTCGGTTTCCGAGGGCAGGCTGGCTCCTGCCCTGATCCGATCGTTGGCCGGGGATTGCGCCGAAATCGGGAGGCGCGCGGTCGATGTGGGCCTTGAGTACCTCATGCTCGAGGCCATGCCCGGCGCGCGCGAGCTTCCCACACGCCGCGCGACGTCCGCGATCTGCTGGGGGCAATCAACGAGGTCAGCCCGGCGCCTTTTGAGTTGTGCTACGACCTGGGGCATGCGTGCGGCAGCGACCTCCGACCAGACCGCGAACGCGCCTACGCATGGCTGGAGGGAGATGCTGCCGTTTATCCGGTGTGTGCACCTTCAGCAGACCGACGGTCTGGGCGACCGTCACTGGCCGTTTACGGAAGAGCACACCGGAGACGGCATCATCTCGCCTGCGCGCGTGCTGCAAGTCCTCGCGGGATCGGCGCGCGAGCGTATCGACCTGGTCTTCGAAATCATCCATCCCCCGGAGGCGGGCCCCGAGGAGATCCTCGCCGACTGGGCGGAAAGCGTCACCGCCTGGCGCACCGCAACGCGTGAGGGTTTGCCGGCATGACGGGCGCGCAAGCCGGGGGACGCCAGCTGATCGGTCTTGACGTCGGGACGACTTCGCTCAAGGGCGTCGTGATCAATGATGCCGGCCGCATCGTCGCCCAGCGGTCCGAGCCGCAGCAACTCATCTCACAGCACCCGGGGCTGGGCGGAGATGGATCCCGCCCAGTGGTGGCGCAACACGCTCGCCGTAGTCCGCGGCCTGCTCCGGGCCCCCGGCATGCAGCCCGAATCGATTGCGGCCGTCGGAGTATCCGGAATGGTCCCGGCGCTGGTGATCCTCGACCGGCACGGAAACCCGCTCCGCCTATCGATCCAGCAGAACGACGCGCGCACAGCTGCCGAACTGGACTGGATGCGCGGTCTCGTTGACGCGGAGGAGTTCTTCGGAGTCACCGGAGGGTCCATCAACCAGCAGTTGATCGCTCCGAAGATCGAATGGCTGCGCCGCCACGAGCCCGGGGTGATGGCCGGCGCAAGATGGCTGCTGGGCTCCTACGACTACATCACCTACCGCCTGACGGCAACCTGAGCGTCGAGGCCAACTGGGCGCTCGAGTCGGGTCTGGCGGACCTGGCCGCCGCGGCATGGCACGCCCCCTACCTCGAACTTGCGGGCATCGACACCGACTTGCGTCCGCCGGTACGCCGCCCGGCGGAGCTTGCAGGGTATTTGACCGCAGATGCGGCCCGCGAGACGGGACTGCCGGAGGGGCTGCCGGTCGTCGTGGGGTGCGCCGACCATGTGGCGTCGGCCTTCGCGGCAGGCCTTGTCGACGAGGGCGACCTGAACATCAAGTTCGGCGGCGCAGGAGATATCCTGTTTTGCCTGGAGCGCCTTGACACCGACCCGCGTCTTTACATCGACTATCACCTCGCGCCCGGCAAGTACCTGATCAACGGCTGCATGGCCGCCGGGGGGTCGCTGGTCAGGTGGTTCGGCCAGAATTTCGGGGACCGTATGGGCGGCGTCGCGGAGCGTCCCGAACAGCTGGACGCGGCGGCCGCGGGACTGGAGCCCGGCCCTGAGAGCCTCGTGGTGCTGCCGTACTTCGTGGGCGAGAAGACGCCCATCCACAACCCCGAGGCACGGGGCCTTGTCTTTGGGCTCTCTCTCCACCACGGTCCCGAGCACATCCACCGGGCGATCCTGGAGGCCGTCGTGTTCGGTTTCCGCCACCACCTTGACATCCTGGCCGAGCGTGGCCACCTTCCCCGGAGGATCGTCGCCACCGATGGGGGTGCACGGAGCAGGCTCTGGCGTCAGATTGCGGCGGACATCCTCGGCTCGCCGGTCGAGCATCAGGCCGAGCACCCGGGATCGGCGCTGGGAGCGGCGTTCGTGGCGGGAATGGGCAGCGGGGTGTTCTCGGACTGGTCGGAAATCGGCCGGTTTACCAGGGTTACGTCGGTGACCGAGCCGCGCGCCGTCCACCGGGCGCCGTATGACGAGCTATATGCAATCTACCGCGAGCTCTACCCGCGGGTGAGGTCTCTATACGGCCGTCTCGCTGCAATCGGGCGGCAATAGGCAGGAGGAGGCTGCGATATCATGACACCCCCAAGCGCAGGCCCTGGCGAGGTGACGATCAGGCGCCTTGAAACTGTCGGCCCCGTGGTCGATCTGCTGGTCAGCAGCGGCTACCGGTCAACGGAATACTACGAAGTCGAAAAACATGAAACCCATCAGCGGACGACCATCGCACTGACCCTTAAGCCGGCCGCCACGCCGATCGAGGTCCGTTGGCCGATCGACGACCTGGACCGCGAGATCTGGCGCGGGTGCGCCGCAGGTGGGCTCTCGCTGGGGGCCTACGACAAGACCGGCGCTCTGGTCGCCGTCTGCATAGTCGAGAAGCGCAAATGGAACCACACCCTGTGGGTTTGGGACCTCCACGTATCGCCGGCCTATCGGGGCCGGGGCATCGGCAGGCGGCTGCTCGACGAGACTATTCGGACGGCGCGGCGCGAGGGCTGCAGGGTCGTCGCCCTTGAAACCCAGACGACCAACGTGCCGGCCATAACGTTCTACCGCAAGGCCGGCTTTGAAATCGACGGCATCGACTTATCCTACTACCGCAACGACGACGCCGGAGGCGGCGGACAGGTCTGCGTCTTCATGAAACACAAGCTCACAGCAGAAACACAGTCAGAGATATAGCCATCTCCGAAAACAGGTGCGTTCCTGGTGCCCCTCGCCTCCCGCCCCTCATACACTCTAGCGATGCAAGTGATGAAGCGGGGTGAGGTTATGGCGAGCCAGTACAACATTGCCGACCGCCCGGAACACCCGGTTGCTGTGGCGCAGGTGCGTGGCGGCCCGCTGGCGCCGGATATCGCTGGCACGGTCTGTTTTTGGCCGTACCGGCAGGGCACCTGGGTGTCGGTTATCGTCAGGGGGCTTCCGCCGTACCAACCGGCGACCGCGACGCGGCCGCCGCTCGGTCCACACGGTTTCCACCTGCACGAGGAGGGCACGTGCGCGGTCGGCAACCCGGCCGACCCCTTCCAGGCCGCGGGGGGCCACTGGAATCCCGACGGTCGTCCCCATGGGGACCACGCCGGCGACTTTCCCGTGCTGTTCTCGAACAACGGGACGGCCATCATGTCCTTCTATACGGACAGGTTCGAGCCGGCAGCAGCGGTTGGAAAGGCGGTCATCATCCACCTCTATCCGGACGATTACCGTTCGCAGCCTGCGGGAGCGGCCGGCCCCAGGGCGGCGTGCGGCGTCGTCGAGCAATGGAGAGACGGCTGAGCGGGATGCTGATGCGACAGGAGCCGGCAGGTCTGCGTGCAAGATAACCTTGTCTTGGGGCGTCCAGTCGGGTGGATAAGGAGGGACCTGCTTGAAAAGACTCTATCGCTCGCGCAGGGAACGTATGCTGGGCGGCGTCTGCGGGGGCATCGCCGAGTATTTCAACGTCGATCCAACTCTCATCAGGCTCGCCTGGGTGTTGTTTGGGCTCCTGGGCGGCAGCGGCCTGCTTGCCTACATCATTGCTGTGATCATCGTCCCGAATGAGCCCTAGGACCGTGACAATTGGCGTTGCGCCCCGTGGCTGGGCCCCGCTCCCGTCGCCCGGGCGACCCATAGTCCGGCAACGCCCGGAAAAAGGGGCCGATAGCTGACCGGCGCAAAGCCTGCCGAGCGGATTTCCTCCGCGATGCGGTCGGGTGGCGGGAAGGACAGGATCGAGTCCCTTAGGTAGGAGTAGGGTTCACGGCCCCCCGTGACCACTCCGCCCAGTCCGGGTACAGCGCGCTCGATCCACAGGCGGACAGCCTTGCCGCAGAAACCCTTTGCAGGCGGGACGAACTCCAGGACCACCAGCAGGCCGTTACCCGCGAGAACCCGGTGGGCCTCGGCCAACGCCAAGTCCCGATCGGCCACATTGCGCAAGCCAAAGCCCATGACTGCCGAGTCGAAGGCGGCATCCGGAAACGGGAGCCGCCTGACGTCGGCAAGCAGCAGCGCCACCGGCGGGACGGTGCGGCCTGCCCTACTGACCCTTGCCGCGTCGCGGGCCAGCTTTGACCGGGCCATCCCGAGCATTGCCGGGGAAACATCCAGACCTACAACCACCTGCGGCAGCCCTGAGGCCGCGATCCCAAGGGCGAGGTCACCTGTGCCGCAGCATAGATCAATGACGGCGGATCCCCGGGCGGAGGCGAGCGCGGCAAGAGCCTGCCTACGCCACCAGCGGTCAAGGCCCACGCTTAGCAGCCGGTTGGCCAAGTCATAGTGTCGGGCCACCGGGTCAAACCGGTCAGGTCGCGGAAGGCGGCCGTCGGTCATGGTATCTGCTCCATCCCCTGCGGGGATAACGGCGGGTCCGCGGCGGTTTGTCCGCCGCGGACCACGCGCTCCATCCAAGGTGCGCCGACGCTACTTTGTATCAGCGGTAGCCAGTCGCGGAAGACCAGCAGGATCCGGTCGATCAGGAGCGACAACCGGCCCATGATGCCGCTGCCGAACGCGGCGCCGAAGGTGACCATGATCACCCACTTGCCGATTTCGGAGGAGGCATGCAATACCGGGTTCTGCTTGTAGGTAAAGAAGAAGTAGCTCAAAGTCGCCAGCGTACCGATCACGACAATCACGTTGTCAACACTATTAAGTGTCATGATTGACGCCTTTAGCTGGGCTAAGAACTGGATATTACCGTGGTCCGCAAAGTGAGCGCAGTGCCGATACCGATGATAACGGCAATCGGGATGCGCTTGACCCACTTGAGCGACGGGGAAACGAACGGTGCGAAGAGCAGTAGGCCAAGGATTGCCGGTACAAGTACCAGGTAATCGCCCTTGGCCGACAACGGCTGCCAAACCGCTGACTTGATGTTGGTCCACGCGATCGTCACCGTGTACCCGGCGGCCACGCCTACATAGAGGTGCTCGGTCAGTTGATAGAACAGGTTCTCCTTAAATAGATAGGAGTAGACGAATATCGTCAGGATCGACGCAACCCAAATCCCTGGATTGGTGGACACAGCTAACCACCCACCTTTCGAGCAGCCCTGCCGCGTGTCGAGAAGTAGGCGACATTGGCCAATCCGATAAACAGGATAAACAGCAGGTGACCCATGCTCTGGGCATCCATGGCCGCCAAACCGACGCCGGGCTGCTTCATCAACAACTCATACTCAGCGCCGCCACGCAGACCGGCCAGGATGCTGGTGAGCTGTCCGGAGTTCACGTACGGCTCAGCCTGCGGAACAATTGTGTTGATCAGTCCGCCGATGACTGGTTTGCCGTAAGGCGTAATCTGACGAACGAACATGTCCGAGTTCTGGGTGGTGAAGAAGACCGTCAGGGCTACATCGCCGGCGGTGTTGACGTTCTCAAGAATCGGAAGCGTGTCTGTCGGATCGCCCTTGAAATCGAGCGGATAGGCCTCTTTAAGCCCCTTAGCGGCCGCGGTGTGGGCCATCTCTCCACCGGCAAGGTAACCGAGGTTGACCCAGTCGACGCCGTAGGTCTTGCCCTGGATCTCCGGGATGTTGGTCAAAACGTTCTCGATCACCATCGGCCCCTCGACGACATCCGAGTAGAAGATGACCTTGACGTCTTTCCCAAACAGGTGACGCGAGATGGCAATGGCTTGAGCCTGGACGTCGCCGGCACCTGATACCGAGTAGCCGGAACAGAAGAGAACCACATCCCCGGCCTGAAGGGCATCGATAGTCTCGTAGGACTTCTGGGTATAGACACCGACCGAAACTGGAAGACCGAGTGGCTTTGCCAGCGGCCAAATCAGTACAACTATCAAGAGCGCATAAATCACCCGGTTGTCGACGCGGCCGAGCCGTTCAATCAGACTCATCTGCACGACCCCCTATTCCGCGCCCAGGTGTGCCCGGTCGATGCCCACGAGAACCCGCAAGCTCACACCGATTACACCAACGGCAATGCTAATCATGATTCCACGTGACCCCGCCAGGTTACCGACGTTCATAATCCAGTTAGCGATTGTCGGGAACTGGGCCCAGACCGCCTCACCGATGGGCGCCCGGCCCAGCATCAGAAGGACACCCGTGACGAGGAGCACAGCAGCTTGAGCTGTACGCGCTCGGAAGGCCCGGTATGATGCAGAAGCCAGGTGAAACGCCGTCATCGCGTAGAAGGCCGCAGCCAGGGGCGTGTACATATTGGTGAAGATGAAGTTGAACGAGGTGGAACTCTGCCCAAGGAAGATGCCCGAAATGGCCGTCACAAACAGACCCGCCAGGAGCACCACACTGGGCAGGACCCTGCCAATACCGCCACCACGGATCAGCCGTGTCAGGTGGATCTTGATCAGGTTGGCAGCAGCCAAGGCCAGCGTGAAGGCAGCAATGATGACACCCCAGTTCGGCATGGCCTCGGCGAGCCGGTTGATGAACGGTATCGGAATGGTGATGTAGTAGTGCGCAATCAGGATCAGGCCGGTCAGACCTGTCAGGAATATGGGAAGCTCACGTTTCATAGTTCGCGCCCTCCTCTCCCGCCGGCCCTATTTGCTGAGCCATGTGGTCATAGCGTTGTTGCCCGTTGCCCGCATGACCACCCCGGCGATTACTATCAAGACCGCAATGCCCTTGATCCAATCCTGACCGGCGATTGAACCAATGCGGCGCGGATCGTTTGACACGTAAGCGCCGGCCGCAAGGAATTCCTCTCCAATCAGGGTGTAGTCGCAGGCGGCGACAAAGAACGGCAACTGGAAGTGGTTTGTCGCCCCAGCGATTGAGATTGACCCGGCGGCTACCGCTGCCTCAGCAACGATGATCGCTTCCGCAGCGAAGTAACCGAGGAACAGGCAGGTTGCCGGCTTCTCCCGCTGGATACGCCCGAGAGTGTGAGCCGTAAACGCGAACTGAATCTCGGAGCCAAAGGTGACAGCGTCGTCCGGCAGAGCATCGGGACGGCCCTCAACCATATATGCGCGCCTCAGAACGTCCAGCGCAACGGTGTATGTATTGGGGTGGCCCACGGTCACTGCCATTTTGGTATCGCGCCTGGCGGCTAGGCGCCCGACATAGCCAAGCATATCGAGTCCGGCGATCGTGGGCGCTGCGTTGGTTCCGGCGACGTCCCCATAGCCCGGGGTGAACATCACCGGTTTGCCCATCTCGGTCGCGCGGCCAACCGCCTCTTCGATCGCCTCCAGGCCAGCAAGCGTCCGGATCTTGGGCAGTCTCTTCTTGGCGTTACTGACTGCCAGAAGCATCAGTACGAATGAGACTAGAAGAGCCCAGAATCCAGCAATCCGTCCTGCAATCAAGTTGTCTTGCACCTCCATCCCGAAAATCCCTCGGAACCTTGAGTAACACCTCTGCCGACAGTGTTCTTCGGGCTACTCCGTGGGCTAACCACCTCCCTTATGTTGGGCCGCCGGGCACAGCCGCCCCGGAAAGGCGGCCGAGCCCAGCACCATACAATCGAACGCGCTGCTAAACGAGCGGATTGGGCGGGTTAAGGTGTTTAGCCAGGAAGGCCCACACCTCCCGCCTCGACTCGCGCGCCAGCGGCGTATCGATGCGGTTGAACGCATGCCCTCCGGGGGCCGCGTCGTAGATCTTGTACTCAAACTTCTTGCCGGCGGCCTTGAGCTGTGCAATGAGGTGCTCCACTTCGAGCACGTTGACGTCCTCATCGTTGGTCGTCGTGTGGATCAGCAGCGGTGTCTGCAGCTTGTCCGCGTTGTACGCGGGCGAACGCCGCTTGTACTCCCATGGGTCAACCCACGCGGGCTTGCCGATGTGGTGGTCCGCCGAGTACAGGGAGTGGTAGTGCGGCCCCTTGTAGGCCATCCGGGCGACCAGATCGCTGACCGGGACCGCGGCGTAGGCCACCTTGTACTTCTCCGGATAACGGAAGATGTTAAACAGAGTGTGCAGTCCGCCGTGGCTCCAGCCGAGGATGCCGACGCGTTCCGGGTCGACGAGCGGGTCGTTCTCGACCATCCAGTCCCTGGCGCACATCGTGTCCTCAACCTCGAGCCCGCCGTAGTCAATCATACGGTAGAGGTATTCGCCGTAGCCCGTGGACCCGCGATAGTCCGGGGCGACAACGATGTATCCTTGCTGGACCATCTCCCGGACGACGTTGGAGCCGGCGCTCGAAAAGTTGGCGTGCACGCCGCCATGCGGGTACACGAGCAGCGGATGCTTCTTGGTCCTGTCGATACCTTTGGGCCAAAACCGGTAGGCCCTGATCTTGACGGGGTTGCCGCGGTCCTGAGGCGGTTGAGCACTCAGGTTGGCCGGCGGCGGCCCACAGTAGACGAATGTGTCATGCTCCGCCACGTCGCCAACCTTGTGGTACCACAACACATCGTCAACGGCCTTGTAAAGCTGCGCAAAGACGTGTTGTAGACCCTCCTGGGCAGACAACAACTGCTCGACCTGCTTTTTGAGATCCTCGTCCAAACCCAAACCTCCCTTGCCAGCCTTCTTGTTGCCGGGGCCGCATGCCTAAGCCATCGGTGGCTGTGCATAATGCCCACATTAAGACATCACCTCTTCGACGGAGAGGCAGAGTACTCCTGTGTTTGCGCGGTGGCAGAGTCGAATCCTGGCAGAGACCAAACCACCACCTGGAAGCGTTGGCGGCGGCCGGCCGTATGGCTGTATGAATGTACAGGAACAACGCAAGACTACGCAGATTCTGTTAACCCTCGGGCGGAGCTGTCGACAGCGCGGGCCCGTCCATCGCCGGCGGCCGTCTGTACATTGTCGCCTGCTCGAACGCGTATGCCAGGGCGATCAACATCGGCTCGCTCCACGCCCCTGCACAGAACGTAACACCCGGGCCGCCCGTCAGGAGTGTACCCGCCCGGCACACAGACCGATGGGTAGCCTGGCTTGGCCGCGATCGATGCCCCCAGGTTGCCGGGGAACACGACGGCGTCGAGCCGGTGCTCGGCGATCACCTTGTCGATACCCCGTGCGGCGCACTGGTAAATGCCGTTGGCAAGCGCTTGGACGTATTCCGGCTCGGTAAGGTCGCCGGATTTGGTTTCGGACTGGATGAGCAGAGTCTGACCATAGCGGAGCATGGCCTTGGGGTGCCGCGAATTGTACTCGATCAACTCCCGGAGCGAATGGACCGGCACAGCCTGCCCAAGCCTAGCAAGGTAGGCATTGAGATTGGGTTTGAACTCGTAGAGCATCGCCGTCCGGTCGTACTTCTCCCGTGCCACAGGCATGTCGACGGGGTCAATGACCTCCGCGCCGGCTTCCCGCATCACGCTGAAGGCACGCTCCATCAGAGCCAGCTGCTCCCCGTCCATCCGGCCGAGCAGGTCCCGGCACACGCCGAGCCGCGCGTGCCGCAGGGCACGGCCGTCGAGGAAAGCGGTGTAATCCGCAAACGCCCTCCCCTCGTAGGCCCACGTCGCCGGATCGCGCTCATCCACGCCCGCGATAGCACTCAGAAGCGCTGCCGCATCGGCCACGGTCCGAGCCAGCGGGCCGGCAGTATCCTGGGTGTGCATTATCGGGATGATCCCTGTGCGACTCACGAGCCCGACTGTCGGCTTGATGCCGACGACCGAATTGGAGCTGGCGGGACTGAGGATGGAGCCGGAGGTTTCCGTGCCGATTGCCGCGGCCGCCAGATTGGCCGCCACCGCCGCACCAGAACCGGAGCTCGAGCCGCCGACGGTGTACTTGCCAGGCAGGTAGGGGTTGAGGACTTGGCCGCCGCGCGAACTGTAACCCGCGGGCATGCCCTCGGTCATGAAGTTGGCCCATTCCGTCATGTTGGCTTTGCCGAGGATGACGGCTCCGCAGTGACGCAGCCGGGCGGCGACGAACGAATCCGCCGCGGCGTACGACTCCGCCAGGGCCAGCGACCCCGCGCTCGTGTGCATCTTGTCTCCCGTGTCGATGTTATCTTTGAGCAGGACGGGAATACCGTGCAACGGCCCGCGTGGGCCGGAACGGGCACGCTCGGCGTCCATCGCCCGCGCGATGTGCAGCGCATCCGGGTTGATCTCCAGGACGGCGTTGATCCCTGGTCCGGCGTGGTCGTACCGCGCGATCCGGTCAAGATACGCCAATGCCAGTCCATGCGAAGTCAGCCGCCCGTCGGCCATCGCCTCCTGCATCTGCACGGTGGTCATTTCCTCGATGTCCTGAGGCAACCCGACCTGCCATTCGCCCATATCGCATCCCCCTCGCAAGACTCACCCACCCGCAAAGGCGCGCACAGCCGCCGGCGTGGGCGCGGGGCGTCGTGGGAGCCTGGCCACGGGCGCGGTGCATTGGGCGGAAAACGACCCGATGGCGCAGTGACCTGGTTTTGCTGAAACCAGGTTTCCAGGAATGCGGTAACAAAACGACCTTGGCGGCCCCTTAAGGTCGATCCGTGACCGCGTTCTGCGCAACGCGTGCTTAGAGCGACCAGGTTTCCCAGAAACCGGGTCGCCGCACGTCCACCTATCCTCGCCGGTGCCGGGTCGACCCCTCGCCGGTGCCCGGCAGCCACCCGGTCGCCAGGAACCCCTCGCCGGTGCCCGGCAGCCACCCGGTCGCCAGGAACCCCTCGCCGGTGGCCGCCGCCCTCTGTCGCGGGGCGGTCCTAATCTTGACGAGCGATTCTCAGCCGGCGTCGTCGTTCCCTGCCGGGCCGCAGGGCCGTCCACCCCTTGGCCAGGCCTGCCAGAACGGCTCAATGTGAGGAGGGTCTATCGTTGCAGCCCTCTTGGCGGGGAATGATTGACAAGCGAACAGATGTTCGGTATATTGTTCTGGAAGCCTCACCTTCGGATGGCCCCCACCTCTTCAGCCACTGCAACGTCTGCGAGATCAGGGCGTGCGCCCGCGGGCGGGCCGGCGTGGCCAATTGCGGCAGGTGGTCGGATTTCGGATGCGCTAGGATCGAGTCGTTTCTCCAGCAAGCGCCTCAGTGCAGGGGGTTCTTGGCCGGCGGGCGCGGCAGCTAAGCCCCGACCGCGGTCATCTGACCAGGCATCACGGACGTGGGAGAGCGGCGCGGAGTTAGGCGGTGGTGTGCGCCGTCCTGGCGATGATCTCATCCTGCAGGGCAGGGCTTAGGTCGCAGAAGAAGTCGCTGTACCCCGCCACGCGCACAATCAGGTCGCGGTGCTTCTCCGGCTCGCGCTGAGCGGCCCGGAGCGTCTCGGCATCGACGACGTTGAACTGCACATGGTGGCCGTCCAGCTTGAAGTAGGCGCGGATGAGGTGCACGAGGTTGTCGAGCCCCTTCTCCCCTTCCAGCACCGACGGCGTAAACTTCATGTTCAGCAACGTTCCGCCGGTGCGGAGGTGATCCATCTTGGCGCAGGACTGGATGACAGCTGTCGGCCCTTTGCGGTCCGCCCCCTGGACCGGGGAGATGCCCTCCGACAGCGGCAGGCCGCCGCGGCGACCGTCGGGGGTTGCGCCGGTTACGGAGCCAAAGTAGACGTGGCACGTCGTCGGCAACATGTTGATGCGGTAAGTCCCGCCGCGCGTGTTAGGCCTGCCGTTGACGGTCTCGTAGAAAGCGTCAAAGGCCATGCGCATCAGTTCGTCGGCCCGGTCGTCGTCGTTGCCGTACTTGGGTGCCCGGTTGACGAGGTACTGCCTGACGTCCTCCGAGCCCTCGAAGTCTGCGCTCAGGGCTCCAAGCAACTGCGCCATCGTCAGGACGCCGCTCTCGTAAACGAGGTGCTTGATGGCCGCCAGCGAGTCGGTCAGTGTACCGATGCCGACGCCCTGAATGTAGCTCGTATCGTACCGAGCTCCGCCCGCATTGTAGTCGCGGCCGTTGGTCACGCAGTCGTCGATCACGAGCGAAAGGAACGGCGCGGGCATGTGTTGCGCGTAAAGGCGTTCGATGATGTTGCTGCCGGCGATCTTTACCTCGACCATGTGGTCGAGTTGCCTGCGGTAAGCGGCCCACAGTTGCTCAAACCCCGTGAATGACGCGGCGTCGCCGGTATCGGGTCCGAGCCGGCGTCCTGTGCGCGGATCGACGCCCCGGCTGAGGGTGAGTTCGAAGATCTTGGGGAGATTGAGATATCCGGTCAGGATGTAGCTTTCCTTGCCGAAGGCGCCAGTTTCGACACACCCGCTCGTGCCGCCCATCCTGGCGTCTTCGAGGCTCTTGCCCTGCCTTAGCAGTTCGGCAACCACCGCGTCCGCGTTGAAGACCGAGGGCTGACCCCAACCCTTGCGGATGATGCGGGCGGCACGGCGGACGAAGGCGTCTGGGCTCTTCTTGCTGACCTGGATGTTCGAACTCGGCTGCAGTAACCGCATCTGGTCGATCACGTCCAGCACAAGGTATGTGACCTCGTTGACGCCGTCGGTCCCGTCGGCGCGGAGGCCGCCGCTGTTGATGTTGGCAAAGTCGGTATACGTGCCCGACTCGGCTGCGGTGACTCCGACCTTGGGGGGCGCGGGCTGGTTGTTGAACTTGACCCAAAAACACTGCAGCAACTCCTCGGCCTGCTCCCGCGTCAGGGAGCCCTGCTCCAGGCCCTGCCGGTAGAACGGCTCAAGGTGCTGGTCAAGACGCCCTGGGCAAAACGAGTCCCACGTGTTCAGCTCGGTAATCACGCCGAGGTGCACAAACCAATACGCCTGCAGGGCCTCCCAAAAATCCCTGGGGGCCTCCGCGGGCACATGCCCGCAGACCTCAGCGATCTTCAGCAATTCAGCCTGCCTGGTCGCGTCGGCCTCCGAGGCGGCTAGTTCGCGGGCCAGTCCGGCGTGCCTGGCCGCGTAAGCGATGATCGCGTCACAGCAGATCCGCATCGCCCTGAGTTCAAGGCGCTTGTCGTATGCCATGGGGTCTCGGAGGTAGTCGAGGCGGGCAAGGTGTGATTCAACGTCCCGTTTGATATCAAGGAAACCCTTGCGGTAGATCTTGTCGCCGCAGACCGTATGCCCCGGCGCCCGCTGCTCCATGAACTCCGTGAACATCCCGGCGTCATATGCTGCAACCCACTCCGGGCTCATCGCCGCGAACAGCATGTCGCGTATCGAACGGCCCTGCCAATAGGGAATGATGCTCTCCTCGTACACCCGTCGCGACCTCTCGTCGACCCGGAACGGGATCTTGGGCCTGCTGTCGAGGAGGTCGAGGTCGGCCAGGCTGTGGCAGCACAGCTCGGGATAGGTGGGAGTAGCTTTCGGAGACGGGCCGCGTTCGCCGACGATCAGTTCGCCTGGCCCAATCGCGATGGCTTTGTGCTCAAGAATGTATTGGAAGGCCAGCGCGCGGCGCACCGGCACAGCGGTTTCACGGCAGGTCCGGTCAAACTCCGTCAGCAACTCCGCCCGCTCCGTCGAGATGCGGGGCTGGGCGTCAAGGCTCTGCTGCCGGAGTCTGGCCACACGGTTGGTGATCATCGGTCTAGCCTCCTATGTCAGGCTCAAGGCCGGCTGCGGCGAAGGCCCCCGCCAGCTTACCCATATGCTCGTGAGATGGAGTCCTGGTGCCGGCCATGCGGTACGGACGGCCAAGGCGCAGGTATTTGCTTTCCCCGGAAGCGTGGTACGGCAGCAAGGTGACCCGCCTGATCCGGGTATTGCGGCAGAGATATGCGGCCACCCTCTCGATGTGTCCACTATCGTCGTTGACGCCCGGGATCACCGGTACCCTAGCGGTAACCGCGTCGTGGACGCTGCTGAGGGCGACAAGGTTCGCAAGGATCTGCTCGTTGCCGACTCCCGTGTACTGCCGGTGGGTCTCGGTGTCGAGGTGCTTGATATCGTAAAGGAATTCATCGGCGTACTCGGCGGCGGCCAGGATCGCCGATTGGTCCGCATAGCCGCAGGTGTCGACGGCGGTGGCGATGCCGGCTTCGCGGCACAACCTGAGCATCGCAACGAGGAAGTCCGGCTGGGCCAGAGGCTCGCCGCCCGAGAAGCTGATCCCGCCGCCGGATTGATCAAAGAACACCCTGTCGCGCTGCGCCTCAGCCAATACCTCGCGGGCGGTCATCAGCCGACCGGCAATCTCGCGCGCGGCGGCGGGGCAGGTTTCAACGCATCGCCCACACGCCGTGCAGGGCTCCCCCGGCCCCCTGGGACACACCGCGGCGCAGCGCCCGCAACTGATACACCGGTCCCGGTTAAGGACGAGCTCCGGTCCCGGCGCCTGGCTCTCGGGGTTATGGCACCACCAGCAGTCCAGCGGGCAACCTTTCAGGAAAACCGTCGAGCGGATTCCCGGTCCGTCGTTGACGGCAAAGCGCATAATGTTGAACACCCAACCCGAAACCGCGATGGCCTGAACCTCCCATACAGCTACGCTGATGCCGCACCGACCGGACCGGGCCCGGCGCAGCTAGCCGACAAGGCGCTGCATTGCCATATGGTTTCGCCGCCGGTCCACATATCCTGCAGCGTCAATCCGATGCCATGACGTCCACTGCGGTACCTATCCCGGCTGCCTCCGCCCCGGCGAAGACCGCCTGCGCAGCCGCCAGGTCAAGGGCAGCCAGCCCGACGCCCTTGTATACTGTGATCTCGCGGTCGTCGCGCCTGCCCGGTGCCCTTCCGAGGACGAGGTCGCCGACCTCGGCGTCGATGCGGGACATGTCGATCAGGCCTTTGCGGGCGGGGATGACCAGGTCGCCGGCCTCCTTCCAGGCTGCCGCACGGGAGTCGCAGACGAACAGGTCTGCGCCGGAGACGATGAACTCGTCGAGTTCCTGCATCTCGGGGGTGTACGCCCCGATCGCGTTGATATGGGTGCCGGGGCGGACCAACCTGCCGTCGAACACCGGGCGGCGCGAAGTCGTGGCGCAGATGATGATGTCTGCGTCCGGGACGAACGGGTTCGGGTCGGCTGCGGTCTGCAGGCTCGCAGTCTCGCCTTCGAGTTCCTGTGCCAGCTGCCCCGCCGCCGCCGAATCCAGGTCGCAGATGACCGCCCGGCTGACACCACGTACCGCCTGTACTGCCGCAAGCTGGGCCCTGCCCTGCACGCCGGCGCCGATCAGCAGAACGTTGGCTGCACCCGCCCGGGCGAGGTATCTGGTGGCGACCCCGGCTGCCGCACCGGTGCGGACGGCCGTGAGGTATGAGGCTTCCATTACTGATAGCGGCATGCCGGTCGCGGAATCCTGCAGCACCATCAGCGCCGTGATGGTCGGAAGACCGGCCGACTGGTTGCCCGGGAAGACGGATACGATCTTGGCGCCGAGGGCGCCGCTGCTCCGGATCAGGCCGGGCATGTAAAGACTGACCCCTTTGGCGGCGTTGACGTGAATCCGCGGCGGCACATCCGCGTCACCGGATGAAAAGGCCGCAAGGGCTCCTGCCGCCGCATCAATTGCCGCAGGCATGCGGAGTGCGTCCCGAACGTCGGACTTGGTAAGTATGAGCATCGCGGTCACCCCCCGGATTGGTGTGCTTCTTCGGCGGCGCCTGCCATGACTGCCTCCAGCTGGTTCGGTGGGAGGCAACGGCCACGCACTCAGCCGCGCGGACAGTCGTGCACACGGTCACGCAGGCCGCGCCTATTCCGTGAATAGGCCCGCGGTCCATTTTCTTCCATGGCTGTCCTGCCGGCAGGCATCCGCGGGGCAGGTGTGAAATCACATCCCCTACGAAACCAGCGATCACCCACAACGGAGATGCCATTGCACCCACTAGGACACCATCGCCACCATGCGCTGATCGCGGTCATCATGGCCCTTACCACCCTCGCCGCAGGGGTGGGCCATGTGCCCGCCCCTGCGTGGGCCGCGGCCCCGGTCGCCCTCGCCGCCGCATTCAGCGACACCGACGGCCGGTGTGGAGCGGATTTCGACCTGCTCGGCGCACTGCGCCTGATACAGGGCGACTCGGGTCTCGGCGGTAAGGTCAGGCCCGGGGACAGCCTGACGCGTGCCGAATTCGCAGCGCTTGTCCTTCGCCTCAAGGGAATCGCGGCGGATGGCGGGGCGGAGTCGGAGGCACGCCCGGCCTTCGCGGACGCTGACCGGATTCCGGCCTGGGCATTGGGCTACGTCAACGCGGCGAAGGCGCACGGCCTGATCCGCGGCTTTGAGGACGGGACATTCCGCCCCGACCAGGGTGTTCTGCTTGCGGAAGGCCTGGCGATGTTGTCGCGGCTCCTTGGACGGGAGGACGAACTCGACCCGGCCCGCGCGTGGCCCGAGTCGTATCTTGAATTGGGTGAACGCATCGGCCTCTCCGGGCGGCTCACCGGGTACGGCAACGTCGGACTGGACCGCGCCGGCATCGCCCACCTCTCGGCACAGGCCCCGACCGTACCGATCGACCAAGCCGGCTCTTGCGGGACTTTGCTCGACGAGCGCTTTGGGTTCCAGCGCGGGTTGCTCCAGACCGCCGGTGACGGGAGGTTGACGGTCGGCGGGCAGTTTCTTTCCCTTGCCGACCCCTACGTGTGCGGTGATGGCACGATCGAACCGCTGGTCGGCCGGACGGTCGACGTCCTCCTGTTGCCCGGGTCCGACGAGGCGGCGATTGTGGTGGCATCGGGCACCAGGCCCTGGTGCCCGGAGGGCTACCTTGGCTATCACAGCGACCGGCCGGGGCCCTTGGCTCTCGAAGCCAATGCCTGGTGGCAGGACATCCTGGACCTGGACGCGGCGCACGCTTCGCGCTATTGCTCACCCGGCGCTCTCTCATCGGCCAAGGTGCGGCTGTTCCTCCCGCGGGCGGACGGCGGCGAGGTCGACGGAATCCTGCATGTCAAGGGCACGACCACCCAGCCTGAACTGATGATCCGCGACCACATCGGCACGCCCTGGACGCCGGTCGCGGTGATGGGAGGCAGCTTCGACCAGCGCTTTTATTTCGCCGCGGGACGAGGCGACTACTACCTGCAGTTCATGACACCGGTTCCCGGCAAGGGCGACTACTACTATGAGGACCTCGGTTTCCGCGTCAAGAACATGCTGGCGCTTGTCAACGATCCGCGATACGACGCCGGCTTTACGTGGCCGCGAGCCGACCTGGTGGAGGCGGAAGGATTCGTCGACATCGCCGGATTCGCCCCGGGAGAACGCGTGCACGTCCAGCTGACTTACGGCCATGAGTTGGCATTGCACCACCTGCCGGTCAGAAACGGATACTTCAGCGGCCGCATCTGGCTCACGCACGGCCCCGGCCGATACGAGATACGGCTGTGCCTCGACAGCGGCGAGGAGTCCAGGTACCTGCTGACCGATGCGGCCTTTCGGGCGGACAGCGTTAGCCCATCGCCGGACGAATGGGCGGCCCCCGGGGTCTACATCCAGTCGGGTAGCGCCGCCGTCCACGACCTCGCGGCAACTGCGACGGCTGGAGAAAAGACAGCTTACGGCAAGGCGAAGGCCATCTACAGGTGGGTCGCACGGCACCTGACCTACGACCTGGTACGTGCGGCGGATCCCACGGAAGGGCAGCTTACGTCGCTGGAAATCATCGCCCGCGGCAGAGGGGTTTGCGAAGATTACGCCAACGTGTTTGCCGCCATGTGCAGGACACTCGGCATTGAGTGCCGTGTCGCCACGGGCGTAACCTTTGCCGATAACCAGAACCACGCCTGGAACGAGTTCAGGGACGGTGGGCGCTGGGTTTCAGTTGACGCTACATGGGGCGCCGGCTATGTCGCCAACGGCGTATTCCACCACGACCCCACCGACGCCTGGTTTGACAGGGACCTCGGCCCGACGCACCTGAGGGGTGGCGTGCGAAGCGACTGGCAGGCGGACACCGGCGGATAGGCCGTCCTAACCGCCACCGCTACTGCCGGTCGGTCGGCGCCGGCTCGGGCAACTCCATCAGCACGGAGGTAAGGTCGTCCAGGCCGCCCTCCAGGTCCGCCCCAGACGGTCCCGTCCCCCGGTGGATCAGCTGGCTGCGGTCGAGAAACGTCATGATTCCTAGCCGCCCCGCAACCAAATCTTCCTCGACGTCGTTGCCAACCATCAGGCATTGGGCGGCGGCGCGCCCGATATCGACCAGGATCTCACGGTAGTAGGCCGGCCAGGGTTTGCAGTGGTGCATCGTTTCGTAGTCGGTAATCAGCAGCCACGGGTAGTCATCAACGGCGGCCCAGCGCATCCTTTCCAGAATCGCCGCCCGCGGGAACACCGGATTGGTCGCCAGGACCAGGCCGTATCCGCGAGCCGCCGCCAGATCGAGCAGCCTGCGCGCTGCAGGCTTGACTTGCGTGTGCACCCGCAGCTTCGGAAACTCGCGTTCGTAGAAAGCCGCGAACAGCGGCTCGGCCGCTGACCGGTCCAGGCCGAGCGCCGGATAGAAACTCGCCGCGAAGGCCTCCTCGTTGCTGACCTTAGTGTCGAGATTCTCGACCATCGCCTGGGTAGATGCCATGAGCTGGCGGATGAACTGCCCCTGCGCCACTGCCCCCGCCACCACCCGCGATACAGCGTCGAGGTAGTACCGTAGGAAGAGGTCCATGTCGTTGCCAAGGAGCGTACCGTCAAGGTCAAACAGCAGGGTGTCCACTCTCGCGAGCCGCTCGCGCAGTCTGTCGTCCATATGGCCGGCCTCCGAAAAGCGTGACATTGATACAGATAAGTTAGATATTGCTGCTATAATAAAGACGACGCGACCGACATCTCTGCCCGACCAGGTCCAGCAACACGCGTAGCTACCTGAGGAGGGTCCGTCCCGTGCGACTCACCAGTCGTCTGCTCTCTCTTTGCCTTTCGCTCTGCATGTCCCTTTGCCTCCCGCTTTGCTTGCTCCCGTCCCTCGCTGCGTGTGTCAGGGCCCCTTCCCCGCCCCTGCCCGAGGTCGATGTGCCGGCGCCCGTGCCGACACGTGCGCGCCCGCTCGACGACTACGAAGACCGGCTGCTCAGCGAGCTCGCGCGCGTAGTCAGCACGCCGGGACTCCCTTCGACGGAACGTGTCGTTATCGCGGCCTCGCCAAAGGTCGAGCTGGTGTTTATCGTCTCCGGCTTGGCAAGCCGCTGGTTCTTCTTCCGGTCCGGATCCACCTCGGCCGGCGGTGCCCGGCTCTACCTGCGTAGCAGGGCCGGCGGCGATGACCTGGTCCTGCGGGAGATCATGGTCCGGGTGCAAGACTTCGCGGCGCAGGCGGGATTTGCCGAGTGGTGGGCCGACAACGCGGCGGGCTACGAGAGCGTGGAAAGGTACTGCCGGGCGTCTCTGGCGGGGTCAGACCCCCTCGGCCAGCTTGAAGAATATCTCGGTGAAACCATCTCCGCCCTCGTGATCATCCCGAGCGCCATGATCGCCAACTGTGGGTTCGGCGGCAGCATCGAGGACCCCCTGGGCCGGTGGGCCATCAACTGCTTCGGAGCGGTGACCGCGGAGGCCCTGCCGCAGCTGTCCACCCTGGAAGAAATGGTCCTGCACGAAGGCGGACACTCCTTCGTCAACCACCACGCCCTGGAGCACGCGGCCGCCGTCGCCAGGTACGAAGCGCTCTACCGGCCCATCGCCAGCGCCATGCGACAGCAGGCGTACGGCGAATGGATGACCTGCCTCAACGAACACGTTTTGCGGGCCTGCCACGCCCGGATCTACCTCCAGAGCAAGGGGGAGGCATCGGCCGAAGACAGTCTTGCGCGAGATCAATCCCGCGGCTTCCGGTATGTCCGGGCCCTTTACGCCAAGCTGGAGGAGTACGAGGCTTCCCGCGACAGGTACCCCGACTTTGGCTCGTTCTATGAGGAACTGCTTACTGCGCTGGACCCGTACCTGTAGGCCTTTTGGGATGAGCTGCCCGGGCACGAAGGCCCTAGAAACCCAACCCCCTCGCCGCGCGAGGGAGCACAATGGCCAGGCCCACCAGCACAGAGACGCCGGCCATCACGAGCACCGCCCCGGCGGCGACGTCCTTGGCCAGCTTGGCACGCTCGCTGTACTCCTCGGTGACGAGGTTGACAACGGTTTCCAGGGCCGTGTTCACCAGTTCGAGCGCGATGACACACCCGGAAGAGAGCAGCAGCAGCGCCAGCTCGACAGGTGTCACCCGGCACCATGCCGCAGCCCCGAGGACCGCGGCCAGGGCGGCCAACTGGATGCGGATGTTCGTCTCGGTCCTGACCGCGTGGACGATACCTTCAAAGGCGTGGCTGAACGACTCGAACACCTGAACCACCCCGCTTCGCGCACTCCAGGGCTGGACTGAGGCCCGGCGTGCTTGGACGCCGGGCCTCAATACTCAGAGCCCCTCTTACCTACTTAATGAGCTTGATCCAGGTCCCAAACAGGAACTGCAGCCTGCCGATGACCAGCGACATTCGTGCCATGACGGTGTTGCCGAAGGCGGAGCCGAAAGCAACCATCATGACCCATCGGCCCACCTGGGCGCTGAATTGAACGGGAGCGAGTTGCGACCCTGCGGTGAAGAAGAAGTAGGTGATCGTCGTCGCAACCATGACCATTGTCAGAAGAACGTTCACGTTGGTGATCGGCACCATCGTCGCGGCCACCTGCTTGATGAAGGACGCGTCAAGGGCGCCGCGGATGGACAGCGCCGCAGCCAGGCCCGTCAGGAAGGCAATCGGGATCCGCGAAAGACTCGACCAGTCCTTGACGAACCGGGTGTACAGCAAAAGCCCGAGGACGAGTGGTATGACCATGATCCACTTGCCGTCGATGAGGGGTTTCCAGGCCATCTCCTGAATGTTCTGGTAACCGAGCACGACGGCGTGCGCCGCCGAGATACCGATGTAAAGGTGCTCGGCAAATTTGAACAGCGGGTTGTCGCCAATCAGGTAGCTGTACATGAAGATCGTACACCCTGCGGCGATCCAGACGCCGAGATCGGTGCTCACTTCGCAGCGCCCCCTCTCCCATGGCCACGCGTGATGATGTAGCCCAGGTTGCCGAGAGCGATGGCGAAAATGATCAGCAGGTGCGACAGCGACTGGGCGTCCATACCACCGATCGCCTTGCCGGGCGACTTGATCAGCAGTTCGTATTCAGCCGCGCCGCGCATCCCGCCCAGCAGGCCGCGACACTGGCCTGACATCACATAGGGCATCATCGTGGGGATGCAGACACCTGTCACGCCCCCGGTCACGGGGATGTTGTAGGTGCCCTCGATCTGTTTGATATAGTCCACGAGAGTGTTGCCGGGCATGAAGTCGACGATTAGGGCGATGTCGTGGATGCTCGTGATCTGGTTCATCAGCGGCAGATCGTCGGCCGCGGTCCCGAGGTAGTCCTCCGTGTAAAGGGCCTTGAAGTCGCGGCCCATCGACGCAATCGCGACGTCGCTGCCGGCCTTGTACGGCATGATCACATGGTCGGTCCCATATACGTAGCCAAGCGTGTCGAAATACACTTCACGCGCGCGGGTGGCATACATCACCGACTCAAGGACCAACGAGACCTGAACCACCTTGGCTTTCTTGGCGATCAGGTGCTGGATGATCGCCGCGTGCTGCGGCCAGTTCTCCGCGTCGGTACCGGGGCTATAGCTCGGTGAGACGATCACGATCGCCCCTTCGGGCAGGGCCTCGATTGTGTCATAGACCGTTTGGGCCTCCTGGCTGACCTGTAGCGGGAGTCCCAACGGCATGATCAACGGGATGAACAGCGAGACGGTCAGCAATAGGTACCAGATACGCCGGTCGACGTTCTGCACCCCAACCCAGAAGTTCATGCGTTACCACCCCCGCCGGTGCCGCCGAAGTGCGACCTTTCGATACCGAGGATGATCCTGAGACTGAGGCCGATGGCGCCGAGGGCCGCTCCGATCGTGACCCCACGGAAACCGGCTGTCGTTGGCACGCGCGAGATCCATCCCGCGATCTCCGGTATCTGCTTCGAGATGACGGCGCCGATCCCGACGTTGCCCAACATCACCAGGAGAGCGGCGATGAGCAGGACCGTCGCGGAGGCGGTCTTGATGCGGAACGCCCGGTACGCCGCAGAGGTCATGAAGAACGCGTTGAACGAGAACACCGTTGCTCCCAGCGGGTTGTACATGTTGTCGAAGATGAACAGGTACGGCTTAGACGTGTTACGGGTGACGATGCCCAACACGGTGTAGCCGATCATCGCCACCAGCAGCACGATTGAGTACTGCCAGTTGGCGCGGCGCTGCTGCGTCCTGGTACCGTGGATGCGCAGGAGGTTGGCAGCGCCGAGGCCCGTGGCAAAGGCGGAGATGATCACGCCCCAATTCATAAACTCGCGAGGTCGCAACCAGGGCGGACTGGTTGATGAAGAAATCGGCCACGACGACAACGCCGACGACCAGCGAAACAAAGATTGGCACTCGACAAGTTTCATCCCCAGTCACCCCCTATTTCTTCAGTAGATCGGTCAGGAACGAGTGCCCTGCGGAAGCCAGAAGCGTGCCCAGAACAATGAACAGGACCGCCAGGAACTTGCCGAAGTCCTGGGCCACCAGCGAGCCGATCTGCGCCGGCTGGCGTTCGAGGTACGCCGAAGCGGCATAGATCTCCTCACCGATGAGGGTGTAGTCGCAAGCCGCCACAAAGAACGGGATCTGGTGGGTATTGGCGGTGCCGGCGATCTGGATGGAGCCGACCTTGTTGGCGGTTTCCGCGAGCATCATCGACTCGGCGTAAAAGTACCCGATCATGATGTTGGCAGCGATTCTGTCCCGCTCCATGACCCCGATCACGCCGGACACATAAGCGTTTTGGGTTTCGCTCAGGTACCGGATGTCGTCCGGGTTGAACGCGTCCGCGTGGCCGGCCTCGATGAAGGCCGTGCGGACGATCTCCTCTGTGACCGGGTGGGCCTGCGGGCTCTGGTTTGTCACAATCAGTCTGCAGCCGTAGCGTGCCGCGGTCGCGGCGGTGTGCTTGAGCATCGAAAAACCGGCAAACGTCTGCGCGCCGTGCTCGGCATCAAAAAGGCCCCGGCCGAGGGTGTAGTGGACGGGCCGGCCAAGTTCGGTTGCGCGGCCGATGGCCTCCTCGAACGCATCGAGGCCAGTGACCCTGCGGATGGGCACCTTGCCGGTTTCGCGAAACCGCTTCATGCCGAGGTAAGTGACCACACAAAACGCGGCGAAGAACAGCAAATGCGAAAGCCTGCCTGCATAGAGGGACATGGTAGCCTCCTTCCGTTCGCTCATCACAAACGACTCGTCACGACGACAAAAGGAGACGGATTAGTGCAGGGTATTGCTACCAGGCGGCACCTCCCTTCGGAGGGTGACGATAGGCGCTGGAACGGATGTGGCAAGTACGCTGCTACGGATTATCCTGCGCGGAAGATTCTCTGCCCGCCCATCACTCTCCCTCCAGATTGATATGTGCGGGCTACTTGCTTAACCCGCCGGCGTCGCCTGGGGCGACTGTCCGGGCAGACTCGATTTCCGCGGTGACTTCTCGCCGGATACGGCCGAAGGAAAGGTCGTTGCCCGTGCCTGCGGCAGCCAGATAGCCTTTGGTGAGGTCTTCCACGGTCGACTCCAGCAGCACCATGAACTGCGTATAGGCGAATTCGCGCTTTGGATCGTCAGGATCCTCGCCGAAGACGGTGCCGAGCAGTTCGGTGAGCATCTGGTCCATGGCATACAGCTTGACGTGCAGGAGTTCGTGGACGACGAGTTCCTCGAGGTTCTCTGTCCTGGGCCGCTCGTTTATGATCATCACCGCTTTGCGATCTTCAAGGTCGATTTTGATGTCGCCTGACTTACGCCAGGACGCAGGGGCGATCTCCAGGCGGATGTCCCAATCGCGCAGGCGCAACACGTCCTGCCAGTGAACAAGGTGGTTTGTGATTTCGTCGCGGCGACCCATCTTCGCTCCCTCCCCAATCCCGATGCGCAAGCGTTATTCGTCAGCTTACGCATCTCCCCTGCCATCGGAGGGACTCCGCCGGCAAGGGGTGAACAAGCGCCGCGGTCGTAGAGGCTGCACTCGCCCCGGTGGCAAGGCCTTCCCTGCAATCCAGAGCCGATGAAGCCATCGGCTTGCTGGCCCTGCTTTACGGCTGCAGCGAGATCTCAGGGCTCCTCGGTGGCCTCAGCGTGCTGTCTGAGGGCACGGCGTGCCCGCTCGAGGCGATGCTGGCCCGAGTGCGCGCGGAGCTGACGGCCGAGATTCCGGGCTGTGGGACCAGGCACGCATCGACGGCAGGCGAATTGGCGTCCCGCCGAGCTCGGCAACTAGCCGCGGGGCTGATTTGACCGACCCGTGAAACCACCTGCCATGTCTATCTCCGCCTCACATCACGCTGAGCGAGCGCGGCCAGCCGACGCGACCCCAGCGCCACCGCGCCGACCGTAAACAGAGCTGCCTCCGCCACGAATAGCGCGTAGGCCAAAGCACCGGCTTGACCCTGGGTTAACGACTGTGCCCAGCCGAACCTCCCGTAAGTGAAGCCGAAGCTGAGGGTCGCCATCATCAGTACGATGATGCCGATCCCACCGTAGACGGACACTAGCGTCTTGATCACAGTCGTCCCCGAGCCGCGGCTGCCTGGCTCGAACCCCTTCTCGTAGGAGAAATCGGGAAAGAACGTGTCCAGCAAGGCCATCAGCGACAGCACTGAGAGAATGCTTAAGACCACAACCGGCAGGTACCGCCAGAGCGGAGCGAAGGCCACCGGTGTGAACCGTGACACAGCAAGCAGCCCCGCGACGCTGGCTGCCAACGGCACAGGCAACGCGGCGGCAACCTTGCCGAGGAACACCGTGGTCGCCGGGACCGGCCACGACTGCACCAGCCCGAAGTTGCCGCCTTCGCGGCTGAACGCCGACCCTGCAAGGACAGACCCCGAGAAGCTCGCACCGCCCAGAACGAACCCCAACAACAACAACCTGACGCCCTCGTCCACCGGCTGCCCCGATCTTGCCCGCACCATGTTGATGATCTGGAATGCAACCACCACAGCGCCCACAAGCAACAGGTACCACAACACCGGTGTCCTGGCGCTGGCCAGGAAGTCCTTGCGGGCGAGCCCCCAGAAGGGCGAAGCCAGGGGCGATCTTCCCTTGGCGGCCGCAGTGGTTGTGCTGCGCCGTCGTGGCGCCCGCACGCGACGGCGCTGGGCTTCCTGCCCACCGGCCCAGCCAACCGTGTACACGCGTGAAGCGTAGTTCACGAGCACAAAACCGGCGAGGGCCGTGAGACCTAGAAGCGCAAGGACATAGTTCAGCCCACCGCCTGCGACTGCCGCCTGCGTTGCCCGGGCCAGCCACACGTGCGGAAGCACGGGGATGCCGCCAAGATTGAACCCGCCGATCCGCTGCAACAGCGCCACTACCCCGCCTTGCCGATCCACGCCCGCCGCCACATACTGCGTACCGAAGACGATGGCCAAGCCGATCAGGAGACCCAGGGTCATCAACCACTGCTTCAGCCGGGCGCCCGGCACGAAGGCCATGACCAGCGTGATAAACAGCGCCGCCACGGCGACCATCAAAGCCAGAAACCCGAAATACGCCAGCGCCGCGGTCACGTAGTACCGGGCGCCGGCGCCGTAAGCCATGCCATAGGCGACGAACGGCCCGAAGGTGGGCACCGCGACGGCGACGTACCCGGCCATGCTGGCAGTCAGGCGCGCCGCGAACACCGACCTGGTGCTGAGCGGCGTCGCCAGAAGAAATCCGGTGTCATCGGACCCATAAAGCGTCGCATAGGTGGTGTGCAAAGCGTTACTGAGCACGATGGCGACGACAAACAGGGACCACATCAAGAGCAGGTTGCCTTCGACGGCGGGGACGAGCTCCGGGTAGCCCGCAAGGACATCGTGCAGGCCCCGCAGCATAACGACCGTGCCCCGGGCCAGCAGCGCCGCGAAGCCGACCACCAACCCGATGCCGAGAAGCAGCAGCCCCGCAGCCCGGCCACCCCTTCCGAGCCTCCGCCACGAGACGCCCACGTGCGCCCGCAGTACAAGCCAAAAGTCGCGCATCGTCAGCTCCGTTCCCGGCTGCCGGGCCGCCCGCGGCCGCCGCTCCCCGCGGCCGGCTGGCCGGCGACGGCGTTGCCGGTTTCTGTAAGCAGGAGGAACAACTCCTCAAGCGACGCGGACTCCGGTCCGTGCTCGTACTCGCGAAGTTCGGCCACAGTACCCTGGAAACGCATCTGGCCCTTTTGGATGATCCCAACGCGGTCGGCCATGGTCTCGGCCACTTCGAGGATATGGGTCGACATGAATACCGCGGCTCCGCGATCGCACGACCCCCGGAGCAGATCCTTGAGGGTGCGGGCGCTCTTGGGGTCGAGCCCCACGGTCGGCTCGTCGAGGAAGATTGCCTTGGGATCGTGAAGCAGCGCCGCAGCAATCGTGACCTTCTGGCGCATGCCACGCGAGAAGCCACCGAGCATCTGGTCGGCGTCGCCGGTAAGCTCGAACCGCTCGAGAAGGGAATCGATCCGCACGGCACGTTCCTGCCTGCCCAGGCGGAAGATGTCAGCGACAAAGCCGAGAAACTCCCTGGCAGTGAGCCGATCGTAGAGGGTTCGCCGCATCGGGACGTACCCGATCCTGCTCTTGGCCTTGACCGGTTCGACCCGAACATCCAGGCCATCGATGCGGACCCGGCCGCCCATCGGCTTGATCAGGCCGATCAGCATCTTGATTGTCGTGGTCTCGCGCCGTTGGGGCCCAGAAAACAGAATAGCTCGCCCGGCTCTGACTGCGATGCTTACGCCGTCGACCGCCTTGAGCGAACCGTAGCTTTTGCGGAGATCAACCGCTTCGATGACCGGCATTTTTCCAACTCCTAAGACAACTATTTTCCGATGACCTGTTATTGATTGGACGATATCGGCGGCGTTCCTTCCCCCTCGACACGGCGGAGGCTACTGCCGGCGGAGGCTACTGCCGGCGGAGGCCACGGCACGGTTCTTGCAAATTCAGGTTTCCCGGATTCAGGATGTCGCCCCGCATTGCGGGGACTGAAGGAGGCGAATCGATAGTGGCGGAGATGCCCAGAAGGACCCTGGGCCGGACCGGCTGGAAGGTCGGCCTGATCGGCCTTGGAACGGAGTATCTGCGTCAAGGCCGTCAGACAGTGATCGACACGATCAGCGAGGCCCTGGACCGCGGAGCCAACTACTTTGACGTGTTGATGCCCATGCCGGACTACCGGGACAACATGGGTGCTGCGTTCAAGGGACGGCGGGACCAGGCTGTATTGACGTGTCACCTCGGCGGCATTGTCAGCGAGGGACAGTGGAGTTCGTCAAGGGAACCCGCCGAATGCGAGGCCTACGTCGAAGCTGGCTCCGGCGCCTTGGGACCGACCACGCAGATATCCTCAACATCACCTTCTGCAACCACTGCCTCCCTGCCCCATGGAAATCCCGATCGGCGATGTGATGAGCGCCTTTCGCGGGCTCGGCTGGGGCCTCAGTTACGCTCCTGATGTCGCCCGAGCCCTGGCCGACAAGCCCGGCCTATGCACGGGCTGCGGCGAGTGCATGGAGCGGTGCCCCTTCGGGGTCGACGTCCCCGCGCAGATGCGGGAGGCCGCGAGTGCATTCGCCAAGTTTAAGGGATAAGACGGTGGCCCTCAGCCGGCCCACCTAGCTCCGCGCCGCGTACCGGCCCTGGTGCACCGCCTCACCAGGCCGTCTGCGTTTCGGCCCCTCGGGCGGGCGAGTATCATGCCTTCGCAAGACACGCTTAGGAGGTGCTATGCGTCTACGCCGAGCACGGGGCCGCAGGCAAGAGCCAGGAAACGGTTGAGGTGCGTAAAACCCAATACGGCGGGCGCGGCGGCCGGTCCATGGTGACCACCCCGTCAGCCCAGGCTGATTGCACGTTGCTCGTCGCCGGGGGCGGACTTGGAGGGGTAGCCGCAGCGCTAAAGGCCACGGCAATGGGATGCGACGTCACCCTCGTCGAGCCGGCGTCCGTGCTCGGCGGCGCGATGACCTCCCAAGGGGTCTCGGTACTCGAGGAGCACGCCTTCATTGATCAGTTCGGCGGCACAGCGCTGTACTACGAGTTGCGGCGGCAGATCAAGGAATACTACCGCCCTCACCTCAAGCTCATACTGCGGCTGGACGACCGCTTGCCCAACCCCGGCTCCCCGCGGCGGCAGACCCCCCTGGCATTTGAACCGAAGGCGGGAGTGGCGGCGCTTGAGCGGATGGTCGAACCGGCGCGACGATCAGGGAGGCTCAGGGTACTGCTCGGTACCACCCTTTGCGCCGCCAAGCGCGACGGCGAACGGGTTTCCGAGGTCGTCGTGGAGACGGCGGCGACCGGCAAGTCCACTCGCATCCGGCCCCGATACGTGATCGACGCCACGGAGACGGGCGAGCTGATGCCGCTGGCGGGAATAGCCTACCGGGTGGGTACCGACTGCTTTGCCGAAACCGGTGAGCCCAGCGCGCCGGCCGTACCGGACCCCCGAGCCACCCAGTCGTTCACATACACCTTCGCGGTGGAGTTCCGCCCCGGCGAACAACACGTCATCCCCAAGCCTGAGCTCTATGATGAACTCCGGCGTACGCACCCGTTCACCCTGGGCGGGCGGACCATGTTCGCGCACGGGCGGGGCAGCCGATCGTTCCTGAACTGGCGGCGGATCATTTACGCGGGGCACTTCGCGAGCCCGGAATTCGCCGGCGACCTCTCCCTGGTCAGCTCCGCGAGCACCGACTACCACGATGAAACCTTGATCGGCCAACCCACCGAAGGCATCCTGCGACACAAGCAGCGTGCCAAACAGCTGGCACTCAGCTTTCTCTATTGGCTGCAGACGGAGGCGCCGCGCGACGACGGCAAGGGCAAAGGCTATCCCGAACTTAAGCTCCGCGCCGATGTCATGGGCAGCCCCGACGGGCTGGCTGAGGAACCCCACATCCGCGAAGCGAGGCGGCTTTACGGCCTGGACACGATCCGCGAGCAGGACGTGGCGGCCGGGTACAACTGCGGCGTCCGGGCAAGGATGCACCCCGATACGGTGGGCATCGGCTGGTATCCGTACATCGACATTCACCGGTGCGCTCACACCACGTCGCGGCGGGGTTCCGGGCAGCGCGTCCTGAGATACCAGATTCCGCTGTCCGCAATGGTGGCCGCCGACATCGCCAACTTCGTGGCCGGCGGCAAGACCATCTCCACCACGCACATTGCCAACGGAGCGTACCGGTTCCAGCCCGTGGAGTGGAACATCGGCGAGGCCGCCGGGGCTCTATGCGCCATGGCCGGCAAGATCGGCTGCGGGACGGTGGACGTAGCACTTGACCTGGGATTACTCAGACGCCTGCAGCGGCTTCTCCTGTCGTCCGGAGTGCCGCTTTACTGGTTCTGCGATGTGCCGATCGGCCACCCGGCGTTCTTCCCCGTTCAGTACCTCGCCGTGTGCGGAATCCTGCGCGCCTGCGGACTGGACTTCGCTCCTGACGACCCGGTATCGCCGGCCGAGGCGGCAGCGTGGATCGAGGCCGCGCGGCGCCAATTTGGGTTGCGCAGGAGCACCGCCGGTGAGTTGGAAGCGAGGTGCCTGACGATGACGCGGGGTGAAGTAGCGGGAGCCCTATGCGAGTTGGTCGTGCCGCGGTAGTGGGACGGGGTCGGCGAGGGCATGTCCCCAACACCGGAGCGGCAGCCCGAGGCCGCCGTCAGCGGCCCTCCGTTCTGCCGCCACACCGGGTCGTGGCTCTTAGCCGCGGCGCCAGTCGAAGCGACCGTCGCCCTGCCGGCAGCCTTGTTTCCACCGCCACCAGAGCTTCCAGAGCATCCTCGCTTCGGCTTTGGTCAGCCCACATGTCTTCGACACGCAAAGCTTGTCGATGCAGGTCTTGTCGGTGAAGATGATGTAGATGACCTTCTGCGGCACGGCACAGTTGTCTTTGCACCTGCAATCGTGCGCGAGTTCGCGTTCCCCGTATTCAAATGAGGGCCGTTCGGCATTGGCCTGGTCAGAACCACCGATCACGATATCTTTGGATCTCAGCTTAATCCCTCCTCACTACATGGGCTCCGGGCGGTCGGAGTGCGACGGCAGCGCACCCGACCGGGCTCCAGTCCGGGCAGTCCACTACTTCCGGGCGCAGGCAACCGCGTTGCCGCAGAAATCCCACTGCGGGCAGGCGCCATTATTGATCACGACGCAATCCGAGAACACAAAGTACAGGGCCAGCAAAGGCACGGCACAGCCGTTGTCAGGGGGGCACCGGTGAACGGTGTTGCCGGGGCACTTCGCGGTATTAGCCTCGGGCGCGGCAGCAGCCGCCTTCGGGGCATCCTCCATAAACATCTGCTTGGCAAGCTCCAGAATGGTCTGGACCTCCGCTTTCTCCATCAACTCACCCCCTCCCCATTCGCCGAATAGACTGAACAGCAGTGCTGGCCGACCGTTGGCAGTGAGCTTCGGGGAACCCGGACCAGGCCTTGGAGCGTCTTGCCCAATCGTGGGCCAGCACTCGCATAGTAGCGGGGAGCCCCCTGGAGGTAACCGAGGTTGGGATGGAGCCCAAACCAAAGGAACGCCCGCGCCGAGTACGGAAATCGGCGCGGGCATCGGCGCGGGCGTTGCTCTTAAGCGCCTACATGGAGCGCGAAGGTTACGCTTCTCTGGTCACCGGCGGCGGCTGTGGCGGCTGCGGTTCGGGCTCGCCCGGCGGAGCCTCCGTGCGTACGACCGTCGCCGCACCGGAGCCCGCACCGAAGCGGATCATCCTTTCGGCCAGCTGGGCAAGTCTTGCCATCACCCGGGCGTTGATGCTGCCCTCGGGGTATGATCCGTCGGTCCCCTGCCGCCCCGCTGGAGTCCCGGTCAGGATCTCCAGCGCTTCGTCCAGCGTGGAAACCGGCCAGATGTGAAAACGGCCTTCCCGGGCTGCCTCCACAACGTCGCGACGGAGCATCAGGTGGCGAACGTTGCTCTCGGGGATGACAACGCCCTGCGTACCGTCTGGACCGTTCTCGCCGCTGTTGAGCTTGCACGTCGCATAGAAGCCCTCGATCTTCTCATTGACCCCGCCGATGGGTTGGACCTGGCCCTTCTGGTTGATCGACCCCGTTACCGCGATCGACTGCCGGATCGGTACGCCGCTCAGGGCGGAAAGGAGCGCGCAGGTTTCCGCCAAAGATGCAGAGTCGCCCTCCACCATCCCGTAGTTCTGCTCAAAGACCAGGCGCGCCGAGAGGCTCAACGGGATATCGCGGGCGTACCGCTCAGCGAGCAGGCCGCCGAGGATGAGAACGCCCTTGGTGTGGATAGGGCCGCCAAGCCTCGCCTCACGCTCGATGTCGACCACGCCTGCCCGCCCGATGCCGACCGTCGCCGTGATCCGGGCAGGACTCCCGAACGTCAGGTCGCCCAGGCTGAAAACCGAGAGCCCGTTGACCTGGCCCGCCTGTTCGCCGCGGGTCTGGATAAGGATGACTCCCTGAGCGACGAGTTCGCGGAGGCGCTCCTCGATGAGGTTTGAGCGGAAGTGCTTCTCGTCGATGGCCCTCTCGACGTGTCCCCTGTCGATCAGGTCCGCGCCTTCGATGCCCGCCCAGTAGTCGGCCTCGCGGATCAGGTCGGCGATCTCGGAGAACTCCGTCGTCAGCTTGTGCCTGTCGCCGGCCAACCGGGCGCTGTGGTCGATTAGTTCCGCGACCGCGGCCGCCCTGAGGTGTCGAAGGCCTTCCTTCTCGCACAGCGTACAGACAAAGGCGGCATACTGCGCGGTTTTCTCGGCCGTGCGGTCCATCGTCGTGCCGAACTCGGCTTTGACCTTGAACAGCTCGCCGAAGTCCGGGTCATAGGCGTGGAGCAGAAAGTGCAGGTACGAATCTCCGATCATCACCAACTTGACGTCCAGCGGGATAGGCTCGGGGCGCAGGCTCTTCGTAGTCGTCAGCCCGAGGCGCTCCGCGACCTCCTCAATTGCGATCTCCCTGGAGCGGGCGGCGAGCTTGAGGGTTTCGTAGGTGAAAAGGTTGGTCAGGACCTCGCGGGCCGGCACCACCAGGTAGCCGCCGTTGGCCCGGTGCAAAGCGCCGGGGCGGATCATCGTGAAGTCCGTGGTCAAGGCACCGAACTGCGCTTCCTTCTCCATCTTGCCGAACAGGTTGGTGAAGGTCGGGTTGAGCTCGATCACCACCGGCGCTCCCAACAGCGTGCTGTTATCGACAATGACATTTACCTCATACCTGCGAAACCGCATATCCCGGCCGAACACGTCGCGCATGGCTTCCTGCCGGTGACGGCTCTCCTCATCGCCGCCGGAATGGCCGGTCCCCCGAAACAGGGCCTGCTTGTCGATGACATCCTCCTCCAGAGCCCGGAGGTAGTCGCCGGCGCCCTCAATGTCCGAGTACTCCGCCACCGTCTCGTCGACCAGGTGGCCGATGGCGTATACCGCGACCTCCCGATCGAGCTTGCTGATCTCTTCGGCGGCGGATTTCTCGGCGGTGCGCATGTCGCTGAGAAAGGACTTCAGTTCGGCCTCGACCTCGTCCCGGCGGCGGGTCATGTCATCCCGGCTCTGCTCGTCCATGCCCTCGATTTCGTCGTCGGTGAGCGGCTTGTCGTCCCGGACCGGGACAATGACGAAACCTGCGGGCGTCGCCTGAATGGCCATGCCCCGTTCCTTTGCCTGCTGCGTCAGGCGAGACAACAGCTCACGGCGGCGGTCGGAGAGCTTCTCGGCGATCTCGCCGCGCTGCTCTGTGTAGGGAGCGGACTCGAACGCCTTGGGCAGCTCCGCTTGGACCCGCTCGATGAGCTTGCCGACATCCTCGGCGAACTGGCGCCCCTTGCCGGGCGACAGCCGCAGGGCCTTGGGCTGGTACGGATCCTTGAAGTTGTGCACGTAGACCCAGTCCGGCGGAGTCGGCTCGGCGCGAGCCGCGGTCCTCAGGTAGTCGGTGGCGGCGGTCGTCCTGCCGGTCCCCGGCGCACCGGCGAGGTAAATGTTGAACCCCCTGGCTCTGATCCCCAGGCCAAAGCGCAGCGCCCGAACCGCGCGCTCCTGGCCGATGATGCCCGACAGCGGCGTAAGCTCGCCCGTGTGCTCACAGGCCACGTCAGATGGGGAAGTCGTCAGGCGGAGTTGAGTGTAGTCGGCTTCGCGGTTCAGAAGGACCCCTCCAAGCAACGCTACGCTCGATACGCAACGCCCTTTTTGATGCTCCTATGGAAGAATACTCCCCAACAACGCTCTGGTCCCAGGCGTGGCCGCATGAGGCAGGGGGCGTTGTGTGTCGACTCATCGGTGGCAGGCACGATGGCTGCCAGGTGTCTCGTTACTTGCCGGCGAGGCCTCTTGCTCGATCTTCTCGCAGTAGGCGCTCATGCGGCGGCGCGCATGAACTCCGCCAGCCCCGGCTTGACGGCGTTGTAGTGGGCGGGCGAACCGCTCGTCCGCCACGTACATCTCGCCGAGTCCCTGGAAGATCTCGGTCGTCACCGGGTAGAACGAGCTGCTCGATGTGCTTCCACCAGCGTTCCATCACGGCCAGCACGGCGGGGTCGGCCGGGTCGCGCTCAGTCAGAGCTGCAGCATCTAGCTCGATCTGCCCACCCTTCGCGGACAACTCCCCTTGCTCCAGGCCTTGCTGAGCCGGCCGTGGAGGCGCCCGTAGGACGCGTCGAATAGCTCCCTGCCCCACCGCTCGGTCGCTTCCTTGCGGTATTCCTCCAGTTGCTTCTCGTCAAACGCACCGAACATGCTCTTCTCGTCCACTCTTGTGCCCCTTCCCATCGCCCGGAAGCGTCTCGTCGACCAGTTCGATCAGCCGGTCCAGTTGCCGCCTACCTTCGAGAAACCGCCGGTGCTCGACCATGGCCCTACGGCGATCGAAGAAGCCAGGGCTATCGATAATCCGCTTGATGTCTTTAAGGCTCAACCCCAGCTCGCGAAAGAACAGGACCTGTTGCAGCCGCTCCAGGTCGGCAAAGCTGTACAGCCGATACCCGGCCTCGGTGACCGGCAGCCGGGTTCAGCAGCCCGATCTGGTCGTAGTAGTGCAGCGTCCGGACGCTAACTCCGGCCAGGTCGGCTACTCCCTTGACCGCATAGCGCTGCTGCGTTTGTGTGGGCTGCGACGCCCGTGCGCACCGTTCAGTCCCGCTTGCCAGGGTGAAAAACCTCCTGATTGCGATTTTAGACTATAACGTAACGTCATAGTCAAGGGCGATGCTGCGATGCCGGCGCGTGGGCGATGCGGGCGAGGAGTGGTGGCAGCCGGTGCGGCCGCAAGATACCCCTACGGCAGGCGGCTGCGACCACTGGCCCTGGCCGTGGTCCACGAACCGTAGCTCCTGCCCGCCCGAACACCAGCCACGCGTACGGAAGCCACCGCCTAGCCGCCGCGACCAGGCCCCACGAGGCGCCGCCGGTCACGGCTACGAACTCTGCGACGATCATCCCGTGGTACGCCGAGGGCGCCGCCGGGGCGACGAAGCGGTTCCACGCGGCAAGAAGTGCCGGGTGAACGAGGTAGATCCCGAAGCTGGCTGCCCCAAGGGCTTCTTACGTTCCGAGCACACCTGGCGATGAACGGGCGTAGATGATCCTTCCCCAGTGCAGCAGAAGAGGCGCGGACACGAAGGTGTAGACGCTCCAGAGAATCTCGTACCACATGCTGTCGTACCAGGTCCCGTATCCAAACCCCACGTAGTAGGCGCCCCCGTGGAGGAGCCCGGCGACCGCCCAACCAGCTGTCAAAACCCGTACAGCGCGAATGCGGCGGCCGAAGAGGGATACGTTTGCGGCTGGAGCCACGCAGTAAACAGATCGTAGTTGAGCGCCACGTACGCGCCGAGCATGAAGTGGGAAAGGTACGAGACGGCAATGCCCGCCTTGCCTGGCACCGGGGCCACGTAGCTCGCGACCGCGCACAGGGCAAGCTGCAGGCCTAACCCGACCACAACTGCATGCCCCGCGGCCGTCGTCCCCGATCGCCGTCCCAGGAGCCGAAGCAACACCGGGAAAGCCGCATAGAACTGGATACTTACGACCATGAAGTAGAGGTGGTAATGCGCGGTGCCAAAGAGCAGGTCGCCTGCCAGGTCGCGAACCGAAAACGCCCGCAGCGCGTCCGGCCAACCGTGGGTTCCCAACAGGCTGAGGCAAGGCATGGACCACAGCACGCATGGCGCCATGACCGCCGCCGCCCGCCGGGCGTAGAAGGCCCGCACCTGTCCGGCATCGAACCTGCAGCCCCGGCCATAGTAGTTGTGAAACAGCACCAGCTCCGCTCAGGAACACAAACCCGGGGACGGCGAACGCCCCCAGGCGGTTAAGAAGGATGTATAGCGGGTAGGCCTTGGACTCCACGGTAAGCTCAACGACCGGCCCGGCGGAGACGTGGACCGCCAATACGGCGAGCATCGCCAGCGCTCTTACAGCGTCGAGTTCAGGAATACGCCGCCGCTGTGCGTGAAGCTTTCTCCAGCCACTCACTCCGCCCCCCTGACTCTACCCTCTGCCCTCTGCCTCTAGCTCAGCCTTGCCTTGCCCTGCCGGGCGCGGGTCCGAAAGGCATGGGCGGGCGCGTGATCCCTTCTGGGATCGGGGCTTGTGTACGTGTGGCTACCGAGTCGGCGTCGTGTTCGCGCTTGGCCTTGGCCCGTAAGTCGGCGTCGAGCACAAACCGCGAGCCAGCCAAAGCCAGCACTTTTGCTTAAAAGAGCATGCCGGCGTGCCCACCGGCATCCGCCGCAGGCTGTCGCCGCCCAGGTGTGCCCGGGTACGCCGAAGGCATAGCAGGCACCGCTAAACTGGCTGGTCGGCACCACCCACGACACGTCCCCGACGTCGGTCGAACCTTGCCGGGCTTGACCGTGGTCGTCGAGCGGCAGGATCACGTCGCAGATGCGGGTATCCTTCATGAACTCCGCCCGTTCCTCAAGGTCGCGCAACCCACGCTCGACGCACCCCGGGAAATGCTTCTGCAGTTGCTCCGCGAATTCGATCTCGGCCGGCGTATACTGGGGCACGCCGATGGTTTCCATGGCGGACTGGAGGACGTCGCCGATGACCTGATTGGCGATGGTGTTGGCGGCGGCGCCGATGAACTCAGGCTCAAACCGCGTCTGGGTCATCATGGCGGCGCCGCGGCCGATCTGCTCGACCCATTCGTAGAGCGGGATAAGGTCGGGCACCGTCGCGGCCCGGACGTCGTAGAAGCTCTGCGCGTAGTCAGGTACGACGTTGGGGCTCTGGCCGCCGTGCGTGATCACGTAGTGGACGCGGCATTCGGGGCGCATGTGCTCTCGCATCCGTTCGACGCCTTCGTTCATCAGTTCCAGGGCGTCAAGTGCGCTGCGGCCCTCGTATGGGTTGGCGGCGGCGTGCGCGGTCTTGCCGTAGAAGTTGAACTTGTACACCCAGTCAGCCAGGCTGCTGGTGAACGTCACCGCGTTCACCCCGCCCGGATGCCAGGTCAAAACGATGTCCACACCGTCAAAGACCCCGTCGCAGACCATCCACATCTTGCCGAACGAGCTCTCTTCCGCCGGGCAGCCAAAGAACTTGACCGTCCCGGCCAGGCCCTGCTCCTCCATGGCCTGCTTGAGGGCAATTGCTCCTCCGGCCGCCGCCGCGCCGAGGAGGTTGTGACCGCATCCGTGGCCCGACGTGTTCTCGGCAATGGGGGCCCGGTATGGCACAGGCTCGTTGGATATGCCCGGGAGGGCATCGTACTCGCCGAGGAAACCGATCACCGGTTCGCCCTCGCCCCAGGTCGCGACGAAGGCGGTTTCCATGTTGGCGAGGCCCATCTTGATGGTGAAGCCGTGCGACTCAAGCAAACCGGCCAGCGCCGACGCCGATTCGTGTTCTAACAGGCCTAGTTCGGCGTGACGCCAGACCGAATCGGCGACTTCGATGAGCTTTCTGCGGAGGGAGTTGACGTTGGCAACAAGTACGTCCTTCATGGACAGAACCTCCTGGGCCCCGCGGCACCGCGCGCGGCAGAAACCCGGCGGGCGGGTTGTCGCTTTGAGGCTTCGCCCTGCGCTATGGGGGTTCCTCCAGCAAGACTCAGCACGGTGCGGCGATCACGGGGCGGACCACGAATCCCGGATCCGATCGTAGATACCGACGGTCTTGCGAGGGTCGGCGGAGTTGAGGATAGTCCACTTGCCGCCAACCTTTAGGTAGAGATACGGGCCGGTTTGCGAATGAATGAACAGGCGAGCCGTGCCGTAGCCCGCCACCTCGTAGTCGCCTTTGCGGACGGCGCCAAGCCCTGCCCCGTTGACCTTGCGGCCCACGGAGGGCAGGGAGTCCGCGAGGCGGACGTCCTCCAGGTCCGCGAGTCTGTAGGTCACCCCGTACTGACCCGTGATGACGATCTTGTCGCCCTGGATCTTGACTTCGGCCTCTCTTCTGGTGCCGGACATCCAAGGAGTACACCATCGTGGCCGCCCCCGCGAGGACCAGGAGTCCGATCGCCAGCGCGACGAGTGAACCACCGTTCCGCCTGCCGCCACGCATCCCGCGTCTCTCCAAATGGGGTTGGCCGCCGGACAAGTCCTGCGGCCAACAGGTTGGTGCGTCCTTGGTTCTTCCCCCTGGCGGCGTTCGCCTTGTCCTGAGCGCGACCGGGGCCGGGCGAGGTCACGAAATCACGCTAGTGGCAGAGCAGAGGTTTCGAACAGCACCAGCTCCGCGATCGCGCCGAACTCGCTGTTCGGGGCGGATCTCGATCCGCGCCTGGTTGACCAACGGTGACGCAGGCACGTTCTCGCTGGCCGCCCACGTGCCGTCCAGGTGTCTGCAACAACTGAGTTGCCTGAACCTCTTCACCCAGGGTCAACCCGACCACGTAGAGATCAAAGTCGCCCCATTCACCACGGGTTGGGCAGTCGGGCCACCACGCTGAAGGCGGGCATGTTGTGCGCGTCACGATAGAGCATTGCTGCACCAACCACACCCGGAGAGCGCGCCAAGCAGCCCTTGAAGCAGCACGGCAGCGTCGGGCCATGCGGCGGCGGCGGCGGCGGCGAGGTCGGCCCGGCACGCCAACACGTCCCGGGGTAGATCTCGTTGGGGTTGCTGATGTAGGGATTCGCCCGGATCAGGGCATTGAGCGTGATCCCAAGCGACTGCGCGATACGAAGCATGGGTGTCGCCGCTGACCACCGTGTGCCGTCCGCCGAAACCCGCCGGACACAGGCCAGGCGCTCTTGGACGATGAGTCAAGGTGTCTCTCCTCCTCGATCTAGCCTGCTAGGGACGGTGTGTGTGACAACGTCCCAAGGTCAAATGAAGAGCGGCGAGGGGAGGGTGTTTGTCCGTTCGTGCGATGAGGAGCTGAGCTTGGCCTGCCGGCGGTGGCTACCTGGAGATGCGGCAGCTGGGTACTGATCTGGGGCTTTGGACCGAAAACCGGCCACGAAACCGGAAGCCAGCGGTGGACTGCCGTAACCACCAACCATGAAGCCAGGGAGACCGGCGCGAACCCGGCTACCACGCCCACATGATATAACCAGGCAGACAAACAGTCACGTAACGCTCCCATAGCAGCAACGGAAGCGGGTGGATCAGGTATACGCCGAAGGCAACCGCTCCGATCCTGGCTGCCGCGTAGCTCCAGCTTGGCGGAGCCGTTTCGGTAGACGGCACGCGCAAAGACAGACGAGCATGAGAATTGATGTGTAGGTATAGATGCTCCATACCAATTCGTACCAGAAGCCGTCGTACCAAATCGCAAAGCCGGATGCCCGGTAGTAAAGGGTGCAATAGGCCAGCCCGGCCACCCAGCCCAGACCAGCCCGACGCGACATGGCCCCATGCGAAGGAGCGGCCAGCGAATCTGACCCGCCGTTGCTCAAGGAAGCCACAAACCGCTCGTAATACAGCCCGGCAAACGCGCCGGGAGCAGTAGTGGGAAGTCATCTGAAGGGCCATGCTGCTCTTGAACTCAACGCCGCCCACGTGCCGTGCATATGGGTAAGAGGCCCACTGCGCGAGCAGGCCCCACAATACCAGGTATCGCCTTATCGGCCGGACTCGTTTGACAAGCCACAGCATCAGCGGGAAGACCAGATAGAGCTGCACGCTGATGACCACGAAGTACAGGTGGAAATGCGCGTTGCCGTAAACGAGGGTCTTTACGAACGCGCCGACCGAGGCGGCCTGGACCGATCCCGACCAGCCATGCAACAACACCAAACCCACGCAGTAGTAGAAGGCGGACCAGAGGATGTAAGGGACAAGCACAAAGAGGGTCCGTCGTGTATAGAAGCGCTTGAGCAGTTGTGCATTGAGCGTTCTTCCGTAGTAGTTGTAGAACAACACCAAGCTGCTCAGAAAGATGAACGTCGTGGTGCCGACCTTGCCGAGCCGGTTGACCAGGATGTAAGCGGGGTACAGGGCAGACTCGGGCGACAACTGCGTTACGGCAGTTGCTGTTGCATGCACTGCGAGGACACCAAACATCGCAAACGATCGGATCAGGTAAACCTCGCCAATCTGGCCTTTTCTCTCCGCGCGGGTGTTCCTGGCCATTTAATGCGGTTTCAGGGCGGGACAACGATGTTCCTGTCTGGGCTCGGAAACTGCAGTCCGACTGCGATACGGGTTGGCGCGGGCTCACCTGGTTGCCTGGAGCACAGCTCCTCGGCGGATGTGGTCACTATCTGCTCAGGTTTCGAGAAACCGGTATCTCAAACGACCACGAAGACCTTTGGTGTTCGTCTTGAGTCCCTGTTCTGCCAAATACGGCCTCAATACGCCCAGGTCCAGCCGGCACCAGGGCTCCGCGTGCACAGGAGAGCATATTCCCCACATCTTGCAGGACTTGGCCTCCCAGAGAAGGAAAGCCAAAGCATCTGGAAATTGGCACACAGGACGCGCCCGACCACAACCCTGGCACCAGTTGCTCAATAGTTTGGCCTCTTTTTCCATCCCCCTCTCCCCTCCGCGCAGGACTTCCATCGCCGGCGGCGCCAAGGGTGGGCAGCTCTCCTACTGCATGCCTGAGGGCGCTCTGCGTGCACCCAAGGACAGAGAGGAGCTGAGACATGAACCGCTCGATGAACAGGGCAATCGCAGTCATGTTGCTGTTATCGCTAATCGTGGGCACCGGCGCGCTCGCCGCAGAGGTGCCTTCCGACGTAGTCGGAGAACCCTGCGAGGAAGCCGTCGACTACCTGATGGATCTCGGTGTCATCGCGGGCTACCCCGACGGCACAATCCGCCCGGACAGCACGATCACCAGAGCCGAGGCGACGAAGGTCATCATCGTCATCAGACACGGCGATGAATCAATGGCCCGCCAGTTGGTGGGGCTCAGCCCGTTCGACGACGTTCCTGGAAACCACTGGGCAAGCGGACACATTATGCTCGCCAAGAACCTGGGGATTGTCGAGGGCCACGGCACGGGCAGTTACGGCCCGGAGGACCCGGTCACGTATGCCCAGTTCGCCAAGATGCTCTTGGAGGCAGCGGGCATTCACGGCAACCCTGAACTCACCTGGCCCGACAACTACGTCACCCTCGCTGAATCCGCAGGCATGCTCGACGAGGTCCCGGACTTCACTGCCGACACTCCCGCGCCGCGCGGGGATTGCCTGATCATGACGGCTTTCGGCGTGCAGTCGCTCGTCGACCCGGCGACCGGCAGGACGCTGGCCGATCGCGTATTCGGCCTCACCCCCACCGTGCTGGTGAAGAACGAAACGAAGAACATCCTCTACGCCACGCTCGGGGAAGCCGTCGCCGACGCCGACCCCGGCGACTTGATCACATTCCCGGAGGGTGAAGTTGCAGGCAACGTCCTCATCCCCAAGGAGCTTGAGGGGCTTACGTTGCAGGGAGAGGGCTCCGCGAAGACCACCGTGCGGGGCGATGTCAAGGTTGACGAAACCCAGGGCATCGTCATGAAGGGCTTCAAAGTCAACGGCGACGTCTCAGTTGCCGTTGAGGCGAGCGTGGATGACCTCCATATCACGGGCAGCTTCGATGCCGCTCCTGCCGGCGGTGGGAACATCGCCCGCGTCGTTGTCGACGGCGATGCCTACTTTGTGGGGTCCGAACTAACGGTCGAGGACATCGCAGTCGGCGGTGACGCCTACGTCGGCGGACCGAACATCCAATTTGCCGGTGTTACCTTCGGTGGCGACGTATTCGGCGCGATGCTCCAGGGCGTTGAGGTACTCAAGGCAGAGGGCGAAGGGCTCGTCGCCGATCATGAAGGCGAGCAGGACGCCTACATTTCGGTTACCCTCGGAGCCAACACGGACGATTACGTCGGCGACATGGCCGAAGGGCGGCAGATCACCATCGAGCTCCCGCTGCGGATCGATCCCGACGCCGACTGGACCGTATCGAACTCCGACACCCTCGACCTGGCCGTGCTGCGACTCAATGACTGGCAAAGCAGGGTCACGCTGACGGTAAAGAGCGGTCAGACGTTGGCCGGCGGTACGACAGTGGTGGTTTCCGCGCCGGAAGGGATTCTCAGAACGACTGACTCCCCACAGGTGACAGTCGTCCGCAGCTCAACGGCGCCGTGGTGGCCGTTTGAGTGCCAATGGGAAACCGAGTTCGAGTTTGCGGCTGAGGAGCAGTAAGCAGGCCGCGTAAGCGCGGGCTGATTGAGATGCGAAGGGGCCTCCGGCGCTGGCCGGGGGTCCTTTGCGTTCGCGGTGCACCGGTACGAGAGCTGCGAGCCGGGAGATGACCCTCTATGTCGGAGCAGGCTGGTTGCCTCTTTCTCCCATTGGTGGTAACCTGTCGGTACAGCCGCTGCCCCATTTCCCCGTGGGCATTGCCCTTGGGGTCGTCGGGTTATCGAGGAGGTTTCCGCGATGCAAGACCTAGGTAAGCTGGCCCGTGAAACCGCCCGTAGGTACTCCGCCAACCACGGCCTGCTAACGTATGAGGATTACCGGGAGACCCCGCCCGGCAGAGCGCTATGAGCTTGTCGAGGGGGCACTGCGGCGGATGGACGCGCCGACCATCGCGCACCACGATGTAGCGCAAAGGCTGGAGCGGCTGCCATATGACCTGGCTACCAGGCAACAGGACGCGGCAAGGTTTGCCGGGCGCCGGTGGACGTAGTTCTGAGCAGTCACGACGTGGTACAGCCGGACCTGATGTTTGTGGCGGCCGACAACATCGGTATCGTCGGCCGGGCCAATATCTCGGGCGCGCCGAGACCTCGTCGTCGAGATCCTATCCCCGTCCACCGCACAATGGGACCGCCAGACCAAGCGCCGGCTTTACGCGCAGTACGGCGTGCGTGAGTACTGGCTCGTGGATATCGAGGCTGGGACGGTCGAGGTGGCCGGCCCGGCGGGGTGATTGTCTGGGCAAGCTGAGTTGGTCACCATCGGGGTATATGCCGCCGGCGAGAGGGTCAAGAGCCGGCTGTTGCCGGATGTGGCTATCGAGTGTCCGAGTTGTTGTAGGGACCCGAGGAGTTTACGCCGGGAGGCCTTAGCCTTCCCGGCGTTTCATCGACGCTTGAGCCGGCGTCCTAGGCAAAGAGTGCCTGGATCGCGCGCCCGCCCTGCTGGAAATGACCTTCACGCTGGGCTCGGGCGCCGGGTTGCGGCCCCGGGGCCCTGCACCACCCACTCCACCCTCACACTCGACTGCCCGGCTGCGCCCTGCCCACCCGGTCCGTTGCCCGGCGCTGAAGCCGTCGAGGTAGCCGATCTCCTGCTCCTTCTCCCCGGAAACCAACTGCCACCTCCGGCAACTCGATCCGCACGCGGTCCGCCTTGACCACGCCAGGCTGGCGGCCCTTGTTGCAGATACAGGTCGGCAGGAAGCCGGTTACACACCAGGGCGGAGACCTTGTAGGCGTCGGTTTCGCCGATGCGGTCCACGGTCAGCTCAAGATGGCCACCTCCGGCAGCGCGGCCGCGTGGCGCAGCACGAACATGGCGTTCTTGTGGCACTCCTGCTCGAGGAAGTTCGGGGGCGGGTTCTGGCGCACGAACTTGGGGTTCCAGCCGCCGATCTCGACGGGGCCGAGCTGGGGGTGGTGGAAGGGTTTCCAGGGGAAGAACCCCTTGCCCGCCAGCTCGCGGTCGTTCCAGGTCAGCAGCTTGAGCTCGATAGCCTCGCGCTGCTCGCGGGTCTTGGCCCTCTGGACCTCATCACGGCTCAGGCCCGCGCGGCCCGCCATGTCCCACAGCTCCGGCGTATAGCCGATGATCCCGCGGTGCTCGTAGGCCCACTCGACGATCGTCGAGCCGTAGGTACCGCCGGACATCTGCTCCGGGTAGCCCGAATCCTGCGTGCCCAGCAGCCCGATCTCCAGTGTCAGGCGCAGGTCCTCGGGGTCCATTTGCGCGTCGGTATAGCCGTACGGCGCCCGGAACAGGATGCCGCCGGATGTATGGAACGCCAGCAGTCCTCCGATATTGGGGTGGCCCAAGATGAAGTCGACGATCGCCCGCGTCTCCGGCTCCTGCGCCGGGTACTCGCCGCCGCCGCGCAGCGCGGGGTGCCAGTTGGACGGGAAGTTGCGGTTCATGTCCAGGCCGAACGGCACCGGCCGGATCTCGAACGGCTTGCCCCGGTACTCCCTGATTTCGCCTTCCGGGTAGATGCGGTAGTAGGGGCCGCCGCGCTCGTCGGGCCGCCGGTGGACCATCAGGCGGGGATCGCGGTCGCTGACCTTCCATTCGCCCAACTCGTCGTCGCGGACACGCATCTCCAATATGAAACCGTCTCCGTCGATGTCCGCCGGATGAAGTCCGGGAAGCTCGGCGAGCCGCTGGTCAGGCCAGATGCGCACGCTGCTGCGGAGCATAGTCGGCGTCGTGAGGTAGAGTTCCGCCCCGTCCGGGTTTACGCGTGGGGCGATGTAGAAGGCGCGGCGGCGCAGCAGGGCAGTAATGCGCTCGTCGGTGCCAAACCCGGAAACCAGATGGTTGACCGCATAGAGGCACGTCATCGACGCCGTGACCTCGCCGGCGTGGATGTTGCCGTCGACGTACATGGCCGGCTTGTCGGCGGCCGGGCCGGTGGATGAGTCCGTGATGGTAAGCATCCAGATGTCGCGTCCCTCGTAGCTCTTGCCCATGGAGTCGAGCTTGACGAGGTTGGGGTGCTCCTGGGCGAGGGCTTTGAGGTAGTCGGTCAGTTCGGAGTAGAGTGCGTATCGGTTGAAGGGGATGGTGGGCATGGGGGTCGCCTCCCAAGGAAGAAGGTTGGTCAATCAGAGCGCTAACCACCTGAGGATTCAGCGTCGCAAGGGCAGCACCCTCCAGGGACTCACCACTGGAGGAAGGGATTGGCGAATGTTGCTCTAAGCATTGCACAACAACCCGATGCTTGGGGGCTTGACACCGTGGCCAGCAGGATCCGCCTCCAGACCTTCAGCTACCGCTTCGCCGACCAGGTCCTCAACAGCAACCTGGCGGTAAAGCACGAAGTCGAGTCGATCCTCCAGTCGCCACGGGATCTTTCGGAGTTGTCTCGGCCGCGCTTCAACGAGGTTCTGCAGGAAGCCTTCGTGCTTCACGGGTGGCAGTCCCAACCACCGGTGTTTGATGAGCCGAAAGACCCAAGTGCCAAGATGGACTTCCTCAAGAGCCGCATTGGGGTCGAGGTGGAGTTCGGGCATTCGTCATTCATCGGCATCGACCTGCTTAAGTTCCAGGTGGCTTCGTATTCGGGAATAGACAAGATTGACGTCGGCGTGTACGTGGTTACCACGCGGTCGTTTCAGCACCTATTTACGTCGTCGGCATCGACCTCTAGCGATGCTCGTTGGACGCTGTCGTTTCTATTACCCCAACCGACCGCGCAATCCAACTCACTCATCTCAACCGTAATCCCCGCGCGTCCGCCAGATACTCCAGTATCTGCCGCCGTGCCTGCTCCTCAGCCCCGACATTTGCTGCCGCCACAATGGCGCGACGACATGCCGTCACCACATCCATCACGGTAAGCTCCCAGCCGTACCCGGCCGCCATCCACTTGACGGCCAGCAGGCCTGCCTCCATGGCGAATGAGGGGCGTGTTTCCTTGTGCTTGTCCGCGGCACGCGATAGCACCATCGGATCCGGTGGCGAGCGCCGGGCCAGGTCAAGGGCTTGGTCGTACAACCCAACGGACACTGCAGCCGCGAACCATTTGCCCTCCGAGCCGGGCGTGGTCGCAGCCAGATCGGCCAGAACCTCGGCAGGATCCTTGTGGGGGTATTTCTTGGCCACGGCGCGGAACGTCGCAAGGTAGGTCTGGCGCCGCGTGGCGGTCAGCCCGTACCGGCGGTAGGCTTCGTCGACCAGGCCAGATGATAGCAATACGCTTTCGCAGAACTTGTCGATCTGGGTGTCGCTCACGTAGGGTCCACGGAAGGTTTCCGCATAGCGGATGGCTTCGGCCTTGCGACCCAAGGCAACGAGCGCCCGGGCTGCCCACCTGCAATACGTCCAAAAGGTTCCCCTGCTGAGCAGATCAACGACCTCCTGAAATCGCCCCGCACTGTACAGGCTGCTCAGGCAGATGATTGTGCCGTGGTAGAACTCGCCGGGCTGGCGGTCCGGCCGCAGAACCATGCGCGTCACCCCAGTCGTCTGATCCGCCCATTCGGATGCAAGTTCCGGCGACGCGCACAAATCGCCCCAACACTCGCCCAGCAACTCGATGTACGGGATCCCGTCCATCTCGTGGGCCGCATACAGGCGCTCGAGCCACGCCCTGCGCGTGGGCAGATCGGCCGGCGCTGCAGAGATAATCGGGACAAGCTCCTCAATCGCCTTGTTCACGGCATTGCCAATGGCACCTGACGAGCTGTCGACATGCTCCAGCGCCCCGGAAACCCGCTCCAGAAACGTCACCGCGCCTTCTGCCGCCAGAACCGGATCCCGGCCGGCGACTGCCTTGACCTCCGAAACAGCCTGTCTGACGCGCTCAACCGCCTTCGCCGAACCGCCGGGGCCGTAAGCACCGGACCTGAAGCGAGACTTGAACGCCCATTTGTGACTACCTGGGGCTGGCATCCTAGCCCCACCCTGACGATGATCGCGCAACACGGACTACAGAGCTTCTGTTCGATAGGATGCGGCCTGAGCCCCTGTCAGCTGTCCCGGACATTGCCTTTATGTCTCAATTTCCAACAATTGCGTTAGCTGAGGAGCTACTCTGGATCCCAGGAGGTGGTTGGGAATGGCCGGCAAGAAGGGCGTGTCTCCCGGGGAGGATCCGCATCGGGAAGTAAAAGCAACGGCAGGTTCGGAGAACCCTTCGCTCTCGGAAGAGGTAAGCGGCGCAGGACAGGCGAATGGTTCTGTATGTGCCACCCACATTCCACCTGGAGGTGGCCAATAGGCTTGAGTTGGGAGTTCGGCCGCAGATATGGGCGATCACCCATGCGCCAGTTAAGCCCCTTAGTCTCAGTTAGGCACAGCCCATGCATTTCCTCACGCCCAGGCTTCCTCCGTCGTCCGAGGCGCACGATCAGCATCGCGGATAGGTTGCGGCGCGTCCTGCAATAACCTCTCGACAGACGCTTGGCTCAAGCTCCAACCGATGATCCGCCTATCAGGATCAGAGCCGAGCCCGGAGAAACCCCGCCGGCCTCGCAACTCGAGCACTGCCAGGCCGGCGTGACGGACGGACGGGGGACGCTCGCCCCAACACTACTTGAGCAGATCCTCCCACATCGCGAGGTAGGTTTCCTTAGTGTAAGGCGGCTTGTACTCGCCGATGATCTCCCTGGCCTTGGCCGCCCCGTCCCAGAGCAGGTCGATCACAGTCATTGCCATCACCTTGGCGGGCACGACGTACGCCAGTTCCTTGTCAACGACGCGCCATGTCTCCGAGTGGCCCTCGCCGGTGATGCCGCCGACGCGTAACGTCGCAACCGGCATGATGCTTGACACGTCGCCCATGTCGCCCGACCCGGTGCTGTGGCCGGCCCATTCGACGGTGCCCGTCCCAAGCAGGGCTTCGGCGTTGGATTCGTTGAGGCCGTCAAACTCGGGCGCGGATTCCGCGGCAGGTAGCCGGGAAGGGTCTCGATCTCCACCTCAGCCCCGACCGCCATGGCCCCTGCGCGCAGCGCACGGTCGACCTTCCTGGCGGCGTCGATGATCGCAGGCATGCGTTTGCCGCGGACGTAGGTTTCGATGCGGACGTCGGCCGGGACGATGTTCACGAGGTCGCCGCCCTTGGTGATGATCGGGTGGATGCGGATGGTGTCATCGTCCTGCAACGTCTCCCGCTGGGCGTGGATGCCCATCAGACCGAGCATGGCCGCATTGAGTGCATTGACGCCGGCGTGTGGCGCGCCGCCCGAGTGGGCCTCTTTGCCTTTGTACTTGACGAACTTGCCCACGAAACCGTTGCTCGTCCCGCCGACGCCCATCTTGACCTTGGAGCCGGCCGCAGGGACCATCGAGTGCATCATCATGGCCATGTCCACGTCGTCGAAGGCGCCCTCGAGGATGAACTGCTGCTTGCCGCCCAGGAATCTGATCTTGCCCTCGCGGCGCAGTTTGGAGCGGTATTCGATCTCGACGTATTCCTCAGCCGGGACGGCGACCAGGACCAGGTCACCGGCCAACTGCTCCATCGCCTTGGCGCCGAGGAAACCATACGCCACGCCGAGCACTGCCGCAAGCTGGGCGTTGTGCCCGCACGAATGGGCTGCGCCGGTCTGCGGGTCGGCATTGGGATGGCCCGGGCAGAGGACCGAATCCAGCTCGCCGAGCACGCATACGGTCGGACCACCGGGCCGCCCCTTGACGCGGGACTTGAGACCGGTGATGCCGATTCCTTTCTGATAAGTCAGGCCGAGGGCATCGAACTTCTCGGCGACTTTCCCCGCCGTCCGGAACTCCTTGTACCCCAACTCCGGGTGCGCGAAGATGTCGTCCGCGAAGGCGATGATCTCCGCGGCTTTGGCATCGATCGCCGCACAGACCTCGTTCTTGAGTTCCTGCTTGGTCAATTCCTGTTCCCCCTGACAGAGGTTCGCTGCTCGCTGGTTAGCGGTGTCGCCGGTCTGGCGCGGCGGGACCACGTTAAGTACGTGGTCCCACGCTGCGCTCATACGACTCACGAAGGCATTCTTGCGTAAGGCGGCGGGTCCTGCCAGCGGGCTGCGAGATCCCGACCCCGGGCCGGTAGCCTGCCCTACTCACCCTGCTTGAGTAGCTCCACGGCCTCCTCCGGCGTAATCTCGCCCTTCTCGACGCGCGACAGCAGGTCAACCCGCCACGCCCGGGCCTCTTCCGACTTCTCCGCCGCCGCTGCGTCGTTTGTCCCGGCGGGGTCTCCGCCCCTGTAGACGCGCGTTCCCCGCGGGTCGCCGACGACAGAGATCGCGATGCGTTCCCCCTCGGAAACCGCGGTCCACGCGGCGGGCGAGGGCCCGAGGATGACGGTGAAAGGGCCCCTGTGGCGGCCGGCGATAGGCCAGGTTCGTAATCAGGTCGTCTACGTCGATCCCGGCGCAGGCCAGCTTGACTATCCGGTCCACCCAGGCGCGGTCCACGCCGCGACCGGCCATCAGAACGTCGGTGGAGTTGATAAGGTCGTCGGTGTCCACCCCGGCCTCGGCGAGCCGGATGAGGGCGTCCGCCCAATCCTCGCGGCCCTCCTCGTCGCCCTCGGCAGCCTGCCACTCTTGATACCGCAGCTCCGCAGCTATCTGCCGTGCGCGAAGGGCGATCTCGCTGACCATGGCCTCAACGCCCGCATCGTCGTCGGGGATCGCAACCTCGTCGAGAATGCTAACGAGCCCTTCGCCGGAGGACTCGCGTAGCTGGCTTACGTAATCGTTGAATAACTTGCCCAGAATCAAGTGGACGGTACTGCTATGGTGCATCGGGTAGGTCATCAGCCGCTCCTCCGCCTGGCGGCCAAGCTCTTCTAGCAGATATATGAGGCGGTCGACCTGATCTTCCATCTGCAGGCACCTCCGTGATTTGAATGATTGAGGCAACCCGGGGGCAACCGTGATGTTCTAATGTAGCTACGGCTCGGCTATGCCCTACCTCCGCTCCAGCAGCCTTAAGGCCTGCTCTCGCGTAATCCGCCGCTCCGCCAGGGCGTCCATGATCTCTCGCTCCGTCGGATTGGGCCCGAGTGCTTTAGTGAGCCCGGGGTCGTAACCCATGGCCTCAAGCAGGTCGTCGAGCATGGACCGGGCAGTTGAATACGAAACCCCAAGCTCCCTCTCGATTTCCTTGATGTTGCCTCTGGCCTTGACAAAGGCTTGCAGGAACTCGCTGTGCTTAGGCTCCAGTGAACAGAAAGGACACGGCTCGTACTCAGCCTCGACCCTCGTACCGCAGCTCGGGCACGCCATCCGGGTGACGTGCATGGGCTGATCACAGGTCGGGCACTTCTCCAGGACCTTGCGCATAGGTCTGACCCCTCACATGTGTGGTGTCTGCCACAATTCTTTACCCATTACAGCGGATTGTCAACACAGAATTTGCGTCTACTGATAAATCTGTTCGACGGCCGCCCACCATGGCGGGTCCACCACCACCCATTCCCAGCAGGCCCTATCCCTGCCTGCGGCGAATCATTCCTGCTCAAAGGGGTTTCCAGCAAAGCGACAGCCCTTTTTCGGAAACCCTACCCCGTCCCCCGACGTCGATATAGCTATCAGGCCTGTCCAAAGGAGCGAAATCATGCGCCATCCACTCGTGCTCGTCTTGACCGCTGTGTTGCTGCTGATCTCCCTGGGAACCCCCGCCGCAGTTGCGGCAGCCGGATCGTCCGGCGCCGCCGCTATGCCCGCCTTCAGGCTAGGCAACGAGGTGTTGTTCAGCCGGTTTCATCACCTGATCGAGGGCAAGCGGGTCGGCCTCGTAACCAACCAGAGCGGGGTCAACAGCCAGGGCGTGAGCACCATCGACGCGCTGGCGGCCGACCCGACCGTCCAGCTGGTCGCCCTCTACGGCCCGGAGCACGGTATCGACGGCAAGGCGAGCGCGGGCGAGTACGTCCAATCGTACACACACCCTACGCTGGGCATTCCGGTGTACAGCCTCTATGGAGCAACCCGGACGCCAACCGCGGCCATGCTGCAGGGCATCGACGTGCTGCTATACGACGTGCAGGACATCGGGGCGCGGACCTACACGTACATCTCGACTCTAAACTACGCCATGAAAGCATGCCGGCAGTATGGCAAGCCTGTTGTCGTGCTCGATCGGCCGAATCCCCTCGGCGGCGAGACCGTCGATGCCCCGGTGCTTGAGGACGCGTACCAGACAGTCGTTGGCGTCGACAACCTTCCGATGGCACACGGGATGACGGTGGGCGAGTTGGCGCGGTTCTTCAACCGCGAAATCGGCGTGGCCCTGACCGTCGTACCGATGGAGGGATACACGCGCGACATGGTCTGGCAGGACACGGGGCTCCCGTGGGTGGCAACGTCTCCGAACATCCCCGACATCGAATCGGTCTTTGGCTACATGGCGACCGGCCTCGGCGAGGGCACGGGCATCTATCAGCAGGACAAGTTCAAGTGGATCGGCGGCCGGGGCATCGACCCCGACCGATTCGCACAGCTGCTAAACGGCACCGACCTGCCGGGGGTGCTTTTCGTCCCCGAGGTCATCGGCAGCGCCGGCGGGGTGCGCCTCCTGATCACCAACTACCGCACGTTCAACCCGGCCAAATCCGGCCTCTACGCGCTGGCCTTCGCGCGGCAACTCAACAGCTTCACCGTGCCCAAGAGCGGTTCGAGCGTGGTCATGTTCGACAAGATCATGGGCACCAATCGCGTTGGCATGTGGCTGGAGCAGCGGCTTTCCCCCGAGGCCATGGAAACCCGCTACGCCGCCGAGCTCGCAGCCTTCCGCAAGCAGCGTGAGCAATACCTGATCTACGGCCGTGCGGGGACGCCGGGGACTGCAGAGGTCGGAGTGGTCGTCAACAACGTACCCATCTTCTTCGACTCAGCGCCGTACATCGACGGCAACAGCAGAACCATGGTGCCGCTGCGCGCGATCGGCGAGGCGTTGGGGGCGTCGGTTTCCTGGGATGAGGCAACGAGGCTGGTCACGCTGGTGCGGCACGGAACAACGCTGCATCTGACCATCGACCGGCCGGACGGCCCTGGTCAACGGCGAGGAGAGGGCCATGGATACCGTCCCGGTGCTCGGGAATAACCGCACGATGGTGCCGTTGCGATACATCGGCGAGTGGCTCGGGGCTGTCGTTGGTTGGGACGGGGTCGGCCGGGTGGTAACGGTGAGTCTCGACCGCTGATCGCGGGCGACTCCGAACGTGTAGAGGATTCTGTGTAGCCTTTGCAGAGCGATAAAGCCCACAGGCCAGCCAATTGCCAGGTCCTCAGCGGACCTGGCAATCACTTTTGTTGCATGTCATCTCCCCGAGCGCCCCTTCAGCTGCGCAACCAGGGTCATTATTAGCCCCCCGGCCGCCAAGACCGGGTCCACAACCGGCACCCCCAAGGCGCCTGCAAGAAGCCGCGGCAGCCCCACGGTAGCGGTCCCGGTACATGCGAGGCAAATCACGCCGGCGCCCCGCTTGAGCAGCCTCCGCGCGGCTTCCTCGGCAGCCCCCGCAGCCCCCGGCGCCTGCAGATCCAGCGTCGTCCGCACTCCCTCCGGCCTCACTGCCGCGACCAGACGGTCGCCCAAGACTGCGCGCATCGGGGCCGGAGCCTCGTCGGTAAGCCCGAGAACGCCGACCGGCCGCCGGTAGGCCAGCGCCACCAGGGCGGCAGCCTCGCCGGCGCCAACCAATGGTACATCAACAGCATCCGCAGCCTCGCGAACCCCTGGGTCGGAACAGCAACTGACTACTATCCCGTCCACGCCGAGCGCGGCCAGCTCGCGAGCCGCGGCAGGCATCTTGGCTGCGGCAGTGGCTTCGGTTTCCGGGCCGTGGACACCGTCCGGCTGGTCGGGCAGGCATATCGAAACCGTCTCGACCCCCGCGTACGCCGCCTCGATCTGGCGGCCGTGCAGGTCTGCCAGGCGCCTGTCCGCCAGGGTGATGACGCGAATCACGCCGAGCTGCTTGACGGTCGCCGGCAATGAGGCGCCCCTCACGATACCCCTACACCAACCCGGCTTCGGCGAGTGCTGCGCGCACCTTGGCCCGCTCAGCGTCATCGATGCCCATCAGCGGGGCGCGGACTGTCGCGCGAGGGATAACTCCCTGCATAACCAGGGCTTCTTTGGTGCGCACTCGGTAGTCCCGAACGGGTTGGGCGAAGATGACGTCGGCGAGTTTCTGCACCTTACGGCCCAGATCAAACGCCCGCTCCCGGTCACCCGCCCGCCAGGCGTCGTACATCTCGACCTGCATCGCGGTTGCGAGCGTGCCGAAGCCGATCAGCGCCCCGTCCGCCCCAAGAACAAACGACTCCAGGATGAAGTTGTCGTTGCCGGTCAGAATGGTGATCTCCCGCGGCAAGGTGCGCAGGTGGCGGACGACTTCCAGGTACTTCTTCGCGTCAAACGCGGCCTCCTTGATTCCGATGACCTGCGGGATATCGAACAGCCTGGTTAACGTCGGCAGGTCAAACTCCACCCCGCCGAGCGCGTCCTGCAACTGGAACGCGACGAGCGGTATCGAAACCGCGTCCGCCACCGCCTTGTGGTAGCTATAGACCAGGTCCGGCGGCAGCGGCCGTCCCCGCCACGCGGAAATCGGGAACACCAGAAGCCCGTCCGCCCCGGCGGCCTCGGCATCGCGCGCGGCCTTGACGGCCTGCTCCGTGAAGGCGGCCCCGAGGCCCGCAATGATCGGCACGCGCCCGCGGACCACATCCTTGACGATGTGGATTACCTGGACCTTTTCCTCCGGCCACAGGTGCGGCCCCTCGCCGGTGTCGACGTTGATGGCCAACCCGTGGCAGCCCTGGGCGAGCAGCCACTCGACGTATCCCCGCAAGGCTCCCTCGTCGATGCGCGCGTCGTCGGTCATCGGCAGTACGATGGCCGGGATGATGCCGTGGAGTTTCATGTCGTGGGTCCCCCTGACTTTCGGCGATGATATCGTTCTCTGCCTGCTCCTACAACGGCCGCCCGCGCAACTCCTCTACCCGCGCGAAGGTCTTGCGGCAGTACCCGGCAATGGCCTCGATGCGCGCTTCCAGCAGCCGCCGGCCCTTGTCGGCAGCGCCGAGCCTCGCTTCCCCCCATACCCCGCTCGGGCTGATTTGCCCGACCGCCGCGTAGTCGAGGTACTCGCGGCCGACGGCCGGGAGGGCGTCGACCGCGCGCTCCATCTTGACGGTTTCCGGGTCGATGTGCAGCATCATCGAAGTCTCCGCCTCGCCCGCATGCAGGTCCATCCCCTGCCCCACCAACACACGCTCTCCATCGCCGGATGCAGTCGAATAGTCCTGGGCCAGCAGGACGATCAGGTCGGGGTGGTTGAGGTTGAGTTCGCGGACGGCGGGCTTGAGCACCCAGAGGCCGCCGTGCGTCGGGATAATCACAATCCGCCGGAAACCCTGCTCCCGCAGGCTCAGACACACGTCGGTGACCATGGCGAAGAGGGTCTGAGGTTTCATCCAGACGGTCCCGGCCCGGCCCATGTGCTCCTGGCAATGGCCGACGGCGAAAGTCGGCAGCAGGTACGCGCCAAGCTTCTCCGCAACGCCGCGCGCGATGTGCTGGCCGATCATTGTGTCGGTGCCAACCGGAAGGTGGGCCCCGTGTTGCTCGGTCGAACCGATGTTGATCACGGCAATCTCTGCCCCGCTGTCGCGGATCTCGGGGCTTGTGTTGCGCCAATCGACCATGGGCATGGACGTTGCCTCCCCTGTCTTGTGAAAATCGACGGCCCGAAGGGACTGGGCGGCCTATGGTGGTTTTTGACCCATAGCACGACCCGGTGTGATGGTAGATGCATCTTAGGATAGCAGCGGTACGGTGCATTCTGCACCGTTGGTCGTCAGTCTGGGCCGGCGATGATGCAATGTGCCACATACGCCACCACTGGAGCGATGACGGATGCACCATAGCCAACTCATCTACGGGCTAAAATGCAGCACAGTAGCCAACCAGCAGCACAGTAGCCAACCAGCAGCACAGTAGCCAACCAGCAGCACAGTAGCCAACCAGCAGCACAGTAGCCAACCAGCGGCACAGTAGCCAAGCCAGCGGCACAGTAGCCAAGCCAGCGGCGCAGGGCAGCGCAGCGCCCCCCTGACTGCGCACCGAATCACCCCTAATCGAAGTAGATCGCATGCTTGACCTCGAACTCGGCCGCCCGATCCAGGCTCCAGAGCAGCCACTTGAGGTCCAGCTCGGTGTTGAGGGTACCCCTGGCCGCGAGTTCGCGCACTCGCCGGAGGTCCGCCACCACGGTCGCCAGCATCGTGAAGTCACGGGTCAGCTCGACCGACTCCCCGGGCCGCAGCGTCCCCTCGTCGGTGGCGTTGGCCCCGATCTGGTGACTTGGCGAGAACCGCATCACAAGCGAGCCGGCTGTGTACTTGACCGGGATCGTACTGTCGTTGGTAAAGGTGAGGACCATTCGGTATACCGAGCGGTCCGGCGATTCGAGCGTGTTGAGAAGGCCAAAGGACTTGACCTCGACCTTCATTTCGTTGATGGCGGAGCGTAACTTGTCGTTGGCGTGATTGGGGAGCATAGCAGCTGCGACAACGATGGCGAGGGCAACGACGGCTAGGACGATGACAGCCCTGCTCTTGGTGGTCACCTTGTGTTTCACTCCTGTCTTGGGTTTCACTCGCATCCTGGCTTGGCTCTGTGCCTGACCCGGCACTCTCTCTGACAGCTCTGCCGGAGCATATGTTTCCTCCCGCCTGGCCAAGCTACCGGGCTAGGGGGTGTCTCCTTGGAGCCGCGCCGACGCGCCAGAGAACTCGGAATCAACCTTGGTTTCTACGACCCTGGGCCGCTCGGCGCAATCACCGATGTCGCCGGTGTCCGGGTCGGGCACACGACCCTGTTCGAAGGCGACTCGGTTCGCACGGGCGTTACTGCAGTAGTGTTCAGCGACGCCGAAGGCGTAATCCTTCCCAACCGCATCTTTGCCGGCGCTTATGTGTTCAGCGGCACGGGCGAGCTGACGGGGCTGCGCGCGTTGACTGAACTCGGGTTCATCGAGAGCCCGATCGTCTTCACCAACACGCTGAGCGTCGCAACCACCCGCTCCGCGGTGCAGGAATACCTCGTCGGCAAGTACCCGGCTCTGGGGACGACCGCTGACGCTGTGCTCCCGATCGTCGGCGAGTGCGACGATAGCTACCTCAACGACATGTTAGGCCGCCACGTGCGCGACGAGCATGCCCTTGCCGCCCTGGAAACCGCCTCCGGCGGGCCCGTTCCGGAGGGCTGCGTGGGCGCGGGCACGGGGATGGTGAGCTTCGGCTTCAAGGCCGGAGTAGGCACCTCCTCGCGCCGCCTGTCTGAGGAAGACGGCGGCCACATCCTGGGATGCCTCGTCGTCGCCAATATGGGCGCGCGCCGACGGCTGACCGTGGATGGAGTGCCGGTCGGGCGGGAGATCCCGGATCTGGAAACCAGCATGGTCGTAGAGGGTTCGGCGTTGGTCCTGGTCGCAACCGATGCTCCGCTTCTGCCACAACAACTGGCCCAGCTTGCCCGGCGGGCCGGCGTCGGCCTCGGCAGGATTGGCTCGTACGGCAGCCACGGGAGCGGTGAGTTTGTGGTGGCGGTTTCGACCGCTGCGGTAGCGCCGCGCGGGGCCGGGCGCAACACGTTTACGATCGATGCGGTGTTGCCATCGCGTGCCGGCCTCAATCCGCTGTTCGAGGCCTCAGTCGAGGCCTGCGAGGAAGCCCTGCTCAACTCCCTGCTGATGGCCCACACCGTCGAGGGCCGCGAGGGGCACGTCGCACATGCGCTGCCGATCGAGCGCATGCTTGAAGTCATGCGGCGCTACGGCAGAAAGGTATAACGCGGCCACGCCAATCGTGCATGTCGATACGCGAGACCGGATTGCCACTGTCCCTCGGAGGCCCACCAGGGGATGTCTACAAGCCCTCACCGTGGAAGCTAGTGTGGCGGGGCAACCAGCCTGATCGCCGCTACCGGGCATAGCTCAACGCACAAGCCGCAGCCACGGCACCGGTCATTGATCCGGAAACCGGCCTCCCGTCCCTGCCTCTGGTCTGCTTCAACCTCATCCACGCCGCCGTGAATGCAGACCCGGTAACAGAGTCCGCAGGCCGTGCACCCTTCCGGGTCGATCTGCGCCCGTACGCTCTGCCGGCGGTCCACGTCGGCGATGCCGACCAGCCGCCGCGCCGCAAGGCCGCGCAGGCTCTCGAGGTCCGAATGTCCGCCGCGCTCCATCCAGTCGTCCAGTTCGCGCAGGATCCGCCGGAAGGCACCGTACCCTTCGACGATCGCGGCCGTCGCAAGTTGGACGCACGTCGCCCCCGCGAGGATGTATTTTGCCACGTCCTCACCTGACGAAACCCCGCCCGTCCCGCACACCGGTATGGCCAATTCTCCGGCGACCTGGGCGATCCAGCGCAGCCGGTAGTAGATGGAGTACGGCCCGCCGTGGCCGGCGAACCCGCCGTGCATGACGGGCCGGCAGGTTTCCACGTCGATATCCAGGCCGGAATGCCGGTTGAACATCACCATCGCATCCGCTCCCGCCGCCTCGAGGTCAAGTGCTGTGCGATACGGGTTGGTTAGCTGGCTTGGCATCTTGGCGATGACCGGGATGTTGACCAGTGACTTCACATGTCTCACGGTTGCCGCCAGTTCGTCGCCGCTCATCATGTGCTCGCCGTGCGGGCATGACTTGACCTCGACGGCGTCTGCCCCGGCCTGCTCGACCAACTGCGCATAGCTGGACCATGCCTCAGGGCCTGCGCAATCGATATTAGCGATCACGGGGATGTCGAGCGCAGCCTTGGCCTGCCTGATCAGATCGGCGTAGGCGAATTCGTCCATATGTGCGCACTGCTCGTACGAGTAGAGCGTGAAGGCCTTTGCTCCGCGACCGTGGCGGATGACATGCATATGCGGCGTCGGGTCACCCTGGCGGGGGATTGGATTCTCGAAGAGCGACTTGACACACACGGCTGCCACGCCGGCGTCCTCGGCCTTGCGCATGCGGTCGACTGTGGCGGTGATGCCGGCGGCCGCGGCGAGAACGGGGTTTTTGATTTTGAGCCCGGCGTATGTGACCGAGGTTTCCAATGTAGAATCCTCCCCTGCTTGCAGCGTAACCTTGAGGATGACGGCGCCTACCTCAACTGGAGGGTGAGACTCAACCCACTGCCTTCGGCAGCAATCGCGACGGCAGTACGGTCGATGGCGTTCCTCAAGCCGCCTGTATATTGCTTCAAACTGCTCGCGCCGGTATCCTGCGGGCAACTGACAGTTGAGGGGGGCAAAGCATTCGCGTCCCGGTGAGGGGGGCACACTATTGGCGTCCGGTTGCGGTAACGGGCGAGGCTTTCGTGGCCTAAGCGCGCCGCGCCGGCAGAATGAGCTCCTCGACTCAAGTCTCGCAGTGCTTTGTGCCTCTCGGCTCAATCACGACCCGCAACCCGCGCCCCAGCTCCCCGCTCACCCGTAACAACACCACGCCCGCCAGGACGAGCAGGCCCCCCGCGATCTGCGTCACCGTCAGCAACTCGCCCAGGGTCAAATACGCCACAACCGCCGTGAACGGGACCTCCAGCGTAAGCAGCAGGTTGGCCACGCTCGACGGCAACAGGCTCAGAGTGACGTTGTACAGGCCGAATCCCACCAGCGTCGGGCCGGCGGCAAGGGCGAACAGCGTAACCCAACCGGAGACGCTTGCTCCGAGGCAGAACAGATCGGCCGGCACCTTGGCCGCCCCCGGCACATGGACCCACGGCACGAGGCTGGCCGTCAGCAGGAAGCACCCCGCGAATCCGAAGGTATAGAGAATGGTCGTCCACGGATTGAGCCGGTATTGGGACGTTGCTTTCCGCCCCATCAAACTGTAGGCCGCATAGGCCAACCCCGACAGAATCCCCGTCGCGATCCCGGCGATATCCGTCTGCCAGGCCGCCCGCGACGTCGCCCCTGTCACCAGCACGCACCCGCCGATGCTCAAGGCCAGGGCCACAGCCTTGGCCCACCCCAAACGTTCGCCGAGCAGGAATCTCCCCAATAGCGCCGTGAACGCCGCCGAGCAATTAACCAGCACCGTTGACACAGCGGCACCGTTGACCGCGACCGAGAACGTAAGGAAGCTGTTGAACACGGCCAGCACAAACCCATATCCGACCAGGTAGCGGACCTGCCCACGCGGCAGCCGCAGCAGGCCCGGCCGGCGCCCGGTCGCCAGTGCCGCAACAAGCGTCACCACAACGAACGCATCCCGCCAGAAGGCCAGCACCAAGGGCGGCATTCGGTAGGCGTCCGAGAGATGTTTGATGAAGATAGAGGTTGTGCACAGGATCACGGCGCTGAGCACTCCGACTGCATAGCCGCGCCCTGTGTTGGATTTGGGTTCTGCTGGCATGGCTCCGGCCCCCAAACGTTGTGCCCGTATCCGACCCGGGCATCCGGACCTATTGTGGGCGCCAATTGGCATGGTGCACAGGGCCGCCAAGGCATGTTTCCGACCAGTCCACTTGGGAGGGCTGCAGATGCGCATTGCGCTTAACCGCGAGAGCGGTGTACCGCTGTACCGGCAGATAGAGGCGTTTCTACGCCGGGCGATTGAATCCGGCGCACTCGCATCCGGCGCCCGCCTGCCATCGACCCGTGAACTTGCGCGCACCCTTGGCGTGAACCGCATCACCGTTGAAACCGCCTACGCCGAGCTTCGCGCCGACGGCCTGCTCTCGTCCCGTGCGGGCAGCGGCAACTACGTGCAGCCGCCATTCCGGCTCGTGCCGGCGGCCGGGGAGCGGCCTGACCCTGACTGGCCTGCCTGGCAGAAGGAGTTGCCTGTACCGGGTCGGGCCTTCAGTACCCACGGAGTGCGGGAAGCCCTGGCGGCCGGAAGGCACGCCGACGCGATCGATTTCTCAGCGGGCATCGGAGACCACAAGCTGTTTCCGGTTGACGACCTCCGCAAGGCGGTGCAGTCGGTGCTCAGACGTAGCGGCACAGCGGCCATGGATTACGGCGAGCCCAACGGGTACGCCCCGCTGCGACGCACCTTCTCGTCGATGCTCGCGAGCCAGGGGCTGTCCGTCCGCCCGGACAATATCCTCATCACGACAGGTGCCCAACAGGCCATGAACGTGGTCGCCCGCCTCTTGACGCGGCCCGGCGATGTTGTTGCCGTGGAGCGCCCGTCGTATCCGGGTGCCCTTCACCTGTTCCGCATGCTGGGACTGCGCTTGGTCGAGGTCCCATCCGACGAACGCGGTATGCAGGTCGAAGCCCTCGAGGAAGTCGTCTTTACCCATCACCCCAGGCTGATCTACACCATGCCGACATTCCACAACCCCACCGGCGTCACACTTAGCAGCCAGCGCCGGGCAGAGTTGGTCGAGGCTGCCGGGCGGTACGGGATTCCGATTCTGGAGGATGACTACGTCGGCGACCTGAGGTACGAAGGTCGCGCGCAGCCGGCCCTCAAGGCGATTGACCCGGGCGGCCGGGTGATCTACATAGGTACCTTCTCCAAGCTGCTGATGCCCGGCCTGCGGGTCGGTTTCCTGGTCGCGGACGGCCCGGCCTACCGGCAGCTCACCGCGCTCAAACAGGCGCAGGACCTGGCCACCTCCAACCTCGTGCAGCGGTCGCTAGAGGCGTACCTGAGCATCGGCAGGTACCAGGAGCACATCAGCCGCTCGCGGCGGGCCTACCGCAGGCGGCGCGACGCGATGATTCAGGCGGTCCGAGAGCATCTCCCGGACGGCACGCGGACGACGACGCCACAGGGCGGGCTGTTTCTGTGGCTGCGGCTTGCCGAGGGCATCTCGGCCTCAGGTCTGCTGCCGAAGGCGTGCGCCGAAGGCGTAGCCTTCATGCCGGGGACGGCGTTTTTCGCCGACCCGGCCGTGGGCGAACGGTTTGCCCGGCTCAACTTCGCGTGCCAGACGCCGGCGCGGATCGAGGAAGGCATCAAGCGTCTAGGCCTGGCGATGCTGCGATCCAGGGGTCAATGACGGACTGGCCGGCGAGGTGAACCCCTGACGGGTGCTTGGCGCGTAATACCGACTTTGAAACCGGCCACGACCGCAGGCCCATCCCAGGAGGCTCACCGATGCGAAAGCTGCTAATTGCCATGCTTCTGTTGGCCCTGGCATGCTCCGTGGGGCTCAACGTCAAGTTCTACCGCGAGTTCACGGCCATGCCCACGACAATCCTGTTCTCCGACGCCAACTCCAGGGACACTTACTTCTCGGTTCACAAGGTTCGCGGGGCGCACGAGTTTTCCCGGGGCGCGGGAGTCAAGGTCGGCATCCTCGACAGCCATTTCGGCAGCGGCTCCGCGGACGATATGTATGCGAGCGCAGTCGATTTCCTCGGCGACCCTGCATCGCTTGCGGAGGCCCACCACGGCTACTTCATGGCCTGCGCCCTCAGGGAGATCGCCCCGGACTGCGAGATCTATGCGCTCAACGTCATGCACCGCGACGAAGGCAGGAAGGTTTCCGCAATCATCGAGGCCATCGACTGGGCCATCGCAAGCGGCATTAGCGTCCTCAGCTACTCGGGTGCGGCCTTCCCTGCCGCGGCCAGATCCGAACTGGATGCCGCCATATCCAGGGCGGCCGAACACGGCATCGTCACCTGTTTCATCAACTACGATGCAGAAGCGAATCTTCTGCCCTACGGCCTCTATCCGTACGCCGGCGAACTGGCCAGAGAGCCCGATGTCAACATCCTGCATTACGACTATAACGCGCTGTTCCTGCGCCAGTATCGTGACTTCGTGGCTGCCGGACGGGTAGCGAACGGGGGCAACGATATCCCCTACTTCTCCGTCTCTTCGACCGCGCCGGTGCTCGCTGGTTTTGTGGCCATCCTGCGGGGCATCGACCCGGACCTCAGCCCGGGCGCCTGCCGAGCGGCCCTCGTGGATACCTCCTACACCCTCGACCACCACGGCAAACAGGCCTTCGAACACGGGCATTGCCCTCGTGTCGCGGATGTCGCCGCAGCGGCGCAACTCGTCGCCGCCGGGCGCTGACCGGGGAGCATACCCGAATCCGAGCCGGGGCCGACTCCCGGGAATCTCCCGGCCCAAGGCCCCGCCTCTTTGCGTTGGTGAAGGCGAATCATATTGACCAGGTGGTCAAGAACTACATACACTAAAGATGGTGATTGACCACATGGTCAATCCAGCGAACACGGCAGCGGCAGAAGCGCGGTGTGCTCAACCTTAGGGGGGAATGCCACTTGGCAGCAATCGAGACGGCCGGCCTGAAGAAGTACTACGGCAAGTCGTGCGGTATCGAGGATGTGACGCTGGCGGTCGGTGAGGGCGAGATCTTCGGTTTCATTGGGCCTAACGGCGCCGGCAAGTCGACCACCATCCGGACGCTGCTCAACTTCATTTTTCCGACGGCCGGCGAGGCCCGGATCTTGGGCCACGACGTCGTCAGGGACAGCGAGAGGATCCGTTCGCTCGTCGGCTACCTCCCCGCGGAGGTCGGCTACTACGAAGACATGACGGTAAAGGCATTGCTGGAGTATTCGGCGGGTTTCTACGGAATGGAGCGCGGCACCGCGCGCCGCCGCATCGGAGAACTCGCGGAGGCATTCGAGCTCGACACGTCGCGGCGCACGCACACGTTGTCGACGGGCAACCGCAAGAAGGTCGGCGTTTGTATCGCCTTGCTCCACTCACCCCGCCTCCTGATCCTAGATGAACCCACGAGCGGGCTCGACCCGCTGATGCAGATGCGGCTGCTTGAGGTGCTGCAGGAAGAGAACAGGCGCGGCGTGACGGTGTTCTTCTCGTCGCACGTCCTCAGCGAGGTGCAGAAATTCTGCCACCGCGTCGCCATTCTCAAGGAAGGGCGCGTCCTGCGCATCGAGGAGATCAGCGCGCTGCGCGCCGGCCTGTTCCAGAAGGTCAGGGTAGTATTCGCGGGCGGGCAGGCCGTCCCGGTGGACATCCCCGGCATCATTCACCAGCGGCACGAGTCCGGCATGCTCGACATGCTGTTTCGGGGCGACATCAACGACCTGATCCGCAAGCTCGCTCAGTACGACCTGGCGGGCGTGTCCCTGGAAGAGCCGCCGCTCGAGGACGTGTTCATGCACTACTACGAAAAGGGTGGCGAGGTCGGATGAACGTCCTGCGACGCGAGCTGTCCGGGGGCCTCCGCACTGTGCTGGTCTGGCTGTTGATTATCGCCGGCCTCAATGTCCTGATGATCGCGATGCACCGGTCCTTCGCGATGAACACTGAGGGGCTGGAAGAGTTGATGAAGGCTTTCCCCCCCGAAATGATCAAGGCCTTCGGCCTCGACCGGCTGAGCCTCGCGGATCCCATCGGGTACTATGCGACGGAGGTCTACATCATCGTCATCCTTGCGGGCAGCGTATTTGCGGCCATCCTCGGCGCATCGCTGCTCGCGAAGGAAGAGGAGGAAAAGACCGTCGAGTTCCTGTTGGCCAGACCGGTGTCCCGCGGGAGCGTCATTATGCAGAAGGCGCTGGCGATGGCCGTGTTCCTATTGGGTTTCAACGTCGCGATCGCGCTGGTCAACATCGCCTCGTTCGCCGCCTTTGTCGACCACCCGTACAGCCTGGCGACACTGGTCCACCTATCGATCGCTCCCTTCTTCGCCCAACTGGTGTTCGCCAGCCTGGCGTTCTTGTCGGCCCTGTTCTGGACGCGGAGGCGGTCGGTGTACTCCGTCAGCCTTGGATTGACCATGGGGACGTACGCCCTGGGGATCGTATCGCTGATCTCCGACCGCCTGGCATGGCTCAGGTGGATCAGCCCGTTCAGATACATCGAGGGCGCCGACATCGCCACTGCCGGACAGGTTGACTTCGCGCTGGTGACCGCCCTCGTTGCGGCAAGCCTGGCGGCAGTCGCGCTCACCTTCAGCCTCTACCGGCGCAGGGATATCACGGTATGAGCGGGACCGCGGAATCCGGCGGCGACAGGACTGAGGACAGGAGGCAGCGGATACTCGAGGCGGCCCTGCAGGAATTCGCCGGACGCGGCTACGAGAGGGCTTCCACAAACGCCATCACGGAAGCGGCAGGCCTATCAAAGGGCCTGCTCTTCCACTATTTCGGCAGCAAGAAGGGGCTGTACCTGGCTGCGCTCCGGAACTGCGTCGAGCACTCGGCGGCGTGGAACGCCCGCGACCGGGAGCGGGAGCGTCCGTTAGGCGACCTCATCGAACGGTTGCTGCAGAACGGGCTGCGAAAGCTGCGGTACACAATCGAGCACCCCGTGAGAACCAGGATAGTCCTCGACGCCTTCGCCTCGCCGCCGGACGGGCTCAGAGCTGAAATCGAGGCCCTCGGAGAGAGCTACCGGCCGCTCGTCACCGACCTGTTCACGAAAGACCTCGACCTCAAGGTGTTCCGCGACGGGGTTAGCGTCGCCAAGGCAGTCGAAGTCGTGATGATCTTCCTCGATGGCCTCCGGGCACGGTTTGCCAAGCCCGGCATGACGGACCCCGAGGCGTTCGATAGGGTGTTCCAGGAAGCCAGGGACTACTTTGAGATCCTCAAGTACGGGATCTACAGGCCCAAAGGCTAGAGGGCGCGCAAAGAGGGCGGCCCGCCTCGGGCCGCCCTTATCGACCGGACCCAGCCGCGACTGCGGCCCCGTTAGTCTACTCCTTCTTGGGCGCAAACACGTGAAACGCCGGCTTCTGCTCCGGCGGCATCGCGCACCGGTACTTCTTGCCTCCGGTCTGCCGCTTGAACTCTTCCTGCGCCTTCTTGAGGGTCTCCGGGTTGGTCATCAACTCAAAGCCGGCCTCAGCCATCACCTTGGCCGCGACGATCGTACCCTCATGCCCAATGCCCATGCCGCCCTGAGCGACCATCTGCCAGGAGTGCCCGGGCGTGCCCATGGCCGCGCAAGTCGTGCCGAACTGCGCCAAAGGCGCGCACCAACTGGCGTCGGCCACGTCGGTGGACCCGCCGACATCCTCCGCCTGCGGGGGCCGGATGAGCAGCGTGTCGTTGAGGACCTTGCCCCACTCGCTCTCGGGCACCTTGCCCTCGCGAAGGAAACTCTCCTTGACCTTGGCCGGGATCGTCTTGTCGATCTCCTCGGCAAACCTCACCTCGTCCGGCCCGAACTTGGTCGGCCCGACGCGCTTGAAGGCCTCCTCAAGGACCTCTTCAAGGGTTTGGTTGGACAGCAGGTTCCAGATCGCTTTGAGCAACTCGATCTCAAAGGTGGTTTCCGTCATCTCCGCGGCGCCCCTGGCGCACTTGATGACGCGCTCATACAACTCATCTACCTCGTCCCGCCGCGTGGCGCGGATCAAGTACCAGACCTTGGCGACTGGAGGCACGACGTTGGGCTGGCCGCCGCCGTTGGTAATGACGTAGTGCACCCTGGCTTTGGTGGGCATGTGCTCGCGGAGGAATTCGACCCCCATGTTCATGAGTTGGACGGCGTCGAGGGCGCTGCGGCCGTTGTAGGGGTCCCCGGCGGCGTGCGCCGAACGGCCGTAAAAGGTGAAATTGGCTGCGTTGTTGGCCAAGCTCGAACCGTTCCATACCCGGTTAACCGAACTCGGATGCCAGGTAAAGCAGGCATCAAGGCCGTCGAACGCGCCATCGCGGGCCATGAAGGCCTTGCCGCTGAGGTTCTCCTCCGCCGGACACCCGAAGAACTTGACCGTGCCGGTCAGCTTGCGGGCCTCCAGCTCCTTCTTGAGCCCGATGACCGCGCCAAAGGTGCCGGCGCCGAGGAGGTTGTGCTGGCAGCCGTGCCCGGGTGCTCCTGCGATGCGCTCGTTGCGAACGGGGACGGTCTCCTGGGACAGCCCGGCAAGGGCGTCGTACTCCGCAAGGAAACCGATCACCGGCCTGCCCGATCCCCAAGTCGCGACGAACGCGGTCGGCATGCCGCCCGTGCCCATCTTCACTTCGAAACCCTCATCCTTGAGGGCCTCGGCAAGGGCTTGCGCCGACTTGGTCTCATGGAGGGCGAGCTCCGCCCACTCCCACATCTTGTCCGCCAGGCCGGTTATGAGGCCTCGCTTTTGGTCGATGTACTGCGCCGCGGTAGCGGCTCTGACAGTCATTTAGGTACCCCCTAAATCGCATCTTGGAGTAGGCTAGGTCCATGAACACCTAACCGCAGCCAAACGTTAATTCATCTGACGCGGAGGGGTTTCCTTCGCAATACTAAGTTCTGGTCGCCAAAGACATCGCGGCATATCGATCCGGTCCCCCGGCAAGAAGACAACGCCCTCCGCTTCGAGCATCGCCCGCTGGACTTCGCGCCCGCCGAAAACGCCCGAGTGCGCCAATGTGCCGGCACGGTTGACGACGCGGTGGCAGGGGACGTCCAGATCCGGGGGCGCGCTGCGCATCGCCCAACCGACAGCCCGCGACGCACGCGGGTTGCCGGCCAGTTCGGCGATCTGGCCGTAAGTGGCGACTTTCCCGGGCGGGATCGTGGCGGCGATCTCGTAGATCCTGCGGTAGAGGTCGTTCATGGCCCAATGCCCCTCTCGGTTCCATGGTGCGTCTTCTGCTCCGGCGGACGGCAGGTGGCGTGTGGCGGGTGCTGGGCACCCGTGCCAGCGGTGGCCGGACAAAGGGTGTTTCAGCGATTGAGAGGCCGTGTCCTTGCGCAATAGCGAGAGGACGGGATTCAGGGGCGCGGCCCATGCTATGATAGGACAGACCTCTTTGGGCAGGGATGATATGATCGGCAAAACCAACAAGTACGGAAGCTACAGGCGGATCCATAAGTCGGAACACCCATCCGACCTGGAAACTGCCAAAATCCGCCGCGAAACCGGCCGCTCACTCCGTGGGCACCAGGCAGCCGCACGATTTAGCCGCGAGATCATCGCCGACCCGGACGACGACGCGGCGATCGATGCCTATGAGGCACACCTTGCCTCCGCCGACCGCGACCGGCGCAACGCCAAGGGCCATAAACGTAGGCTCAAGGAACTGCGCAAGGACAGGGAGTTTGTGTAGTCTCGAGTGACCGCCCTGTCGAACTGACTATGCTCTCTCCTGTCTGGGCTTGTGCCATCATGGTGGCATATGTGGTGTCAGGGCCGCCAAAACCTACGTATTGGAGACCCGCAGACCTGACACAGGAAGACTGGAGGCTACGTCAATTAAGCATCCGATCGAGCACCCATTACTGGTTCAGTGCGAGCTCCGTCATGACGGTAGCCTCAGGTGGGTCGGCAATGCTGGGGGCGCGGAGATGGTCCGCGAGAAAGGCACGCACGACCAACGAGAGAACGTCGCAACTGCCACAACCATCTGCGGGATCCCTATGACGGCCAATGCTGCCGCGCATCACGGGGCCGGCCCATCCGCCCGACCCCTCCACCTAATCGGGGTGCAGCTTATCTCGGCCCCCTGCGACGTACTCACCGAGGAGCAGATGGCGTTTTACCACAGGTTCTTTGCGCTTGCACCCCGGATCGTCGTGCCCGGAGCAGTTACGAGATACGCGCGCTTCGAGGCGCGCCTGGCGGAAGACGTCCAAATCCGGTTCATTGCGGTGGAGGACGGGTCGCCGGCTGCGGCATTGCCCGGACTCACGGCATGGACCCTCTAACAGACACGCGATGGCGTCAGAGTACCGTAACGCAGGGTGAGCGCCTCACGCAATGCGACACCCAGATATCGTGGGTCTGGCGCGATGACCGCTCGGGGCATACCTGCGGGGACTTTCGGATTGCCTCGCCGTCGCCCGCAGATACCTGTCCCACGGGTCCAGTGTCGATCACAGCCAACGCGTACCGCGACTTCCACCGGGAGTATGCCGGCGGCGACTCTGTAGCCCTCGTTCCGTACGATCCGGCTTGGCCTGACGAGTTCGAGCGGTTCACGGCCTGGCTTAGCGCTAACCTCGGCCCTGCCGTCATCGGCCGCACTGAGCACATCGGCAGTACGGCCATCCCCGGCATGCCTGCCAAGCCGGTGATCGACGTCATGGCGCAGGTTCCAGACTGGGAACAGGCACGGCCCGCAATCATCCCTCGCCTCAACCTTCCCGAGTGGGAGTATTGGTGGTACGACGATCACATGATGTTCATCAAGCGGGATGGCTTCATGGGGCGGCGCACGCATCACATCCACATGGCCCCAAGCGGGAGTAAGCTTTGGGAGCGGGTGGCCTTCCGGGACTATCTGCGGGCGCATCCCGGTGTCGCATCTGCATACGCCGCCCTCAAAACGCGCCTCGCTGATGCGCACGAGGGCGATCGCGAGGAGTACACCCAGGCAAAGGGCGCTTTCGTCCGGGAAACCACCAAGAGGGCGATGGCGTGGAGCGGCACCAGCCACTGAACAGCGAGCCGCGAATTGCCGCTACGGCCCCGCCGCCCTCCACCGGCAGTTGAGCGCCGGCCGGTTCACAGTGAACCCCACCGAGCGGTAAAGATTGACCGCCGGGCGGTTCGCGGCGTTGACCACTAGCCAGGCCATGTGCGCTTCCGCAAGAAAGGCCTCATGGAGAGTTCGGCTCATCATGGCTTTGCCTACCCCCCTACCCTGATGCTCCGGCGCGACAGCGACTTCGACAATCACCAGGTCTTCCGCTGACGGCTCCGTGACCAGCACCACACCGGCTGGAGACGACGCGGCCATCGCCAGGGTGGAGATGTTCGGACAGAAGATCCCCGACCTGGTTACGCCGATCACCTCCGCGAGCGCCCCGTCGAGGGAGTCACCGCCCATCCGCGGTTCACGCCTTGCGGAATGGGCACGATAGAGCATCCTTGCCACATACTCGTGGGTTGCCGCCCCCCAGGGGAGCAACCGGTAACCACCCGAGAGAGCGTCTGCCCCGCCCTCGCTGGCTTGCTTTGCCGTCCGGCACGCCGGGTTGCGCAGGTCACACACCATCAGGTAGCGCGGATAGCACTCAAACCCCAGCTCCGCCAAGTGGCGTTCGGTCTGGGCGCCGGTACCCCCGACGAATGCCTCGACCGTAATCTCAGGCGGCCTCTTGGCTGCGAGTACCGCCACCGCGGAACGCAGAAACTGCCCCGCTGCTTCCGACCTCTGGAGCATCACGTGAAGGAAGTCAATGGCGATGGACCCGTCGGCGTCGGCCTTGTATAGCAGGAGCCCCACAGGCTCCCCGCCGGCGGCACCGGAGACACCGACAAGCCCCTGCCTCCGGCCCGAATACACATCACCTGCCAGCCGCCCTACCTCAAGGCTCTCCAGACTCGGAGCGTCGAGACCGTAGTCATGCGCGACCAGCTCGACCGCGTGCGGCCGGAGGAGGGCCTGGAATATGGCTACATCCACGCCGTTCATGGATTCCTCGTGAACAGCACGCTCTCCGGCCCGGCGTCCGGCCACGGGTACCTGATCTCCGCCTCGACCCGGTAGCCGTCCGCATACACGGCGGCCACCCTGAGCAGTTGCAGATCCTGATGGCGGAGCCGGCACTCAAAGCAGTCGGATAGTGTGTAGGATTCGGTTGTCTTCGGGTACACCGCATCAACGAAGATGGTTTCGACCCGCCACTTTTCGACGGGCGAGTTGCTTGACTCGAAGTAGAACGTTATGTACTGGCTGTCCGTGTACTGCTGGTAGTAGTACCAGACGTCCGGGCTGCCCACCAGGTGTTTGACCGGCACCTGCTGGACATCGGTCCCCGCAACCGCCTGACCGCGGACCATCTCCAGCGCCTGATACTCCAATATGGCTTCCGGTGCGGCGCACAACGTGGCGCTGAACTCAAGCGGCGCCTCTTCGCTCGCGGGCGCCTGGTTCCAGACCCCGTCTTTTTCGCGGTACCGCACTACGAAACCCGACCCCGATGCCCGGGCATACGCCCGGAACCCTACGCGCACTTCCGGCAACCCGTCGACCAACTCCCCGGTCGCGACCGGCCGGCTGTGAAGGGCGATCGAGCCGGGTGGCGACGCCGGGGTGTACCCGCCACCCGAGCAGCTTACGTGGATGGGAACGTCAAAGCGCACGGTGAGCCGCCACAGCCAGAACCCCATGAACAGGTTGGCGACCACCAGCGCCACGCACAAGATGGCCAGCAGCCGCGTCCGGAGCAGAATCGCGCGGTCCTTAAGCTCGAGTCCGGGCAGGTTTTCCATTGTCGGGCCTCCCAACAAAGATATCTCCAATACGCCGCCGCTGCAGGTTTTGCGTCAGACGGCTCGGGCGAGAAGGTATCTTTCTGCCGGCGGCAAATGTTGAGCACGATACTTGACTCTATCAACTATTTGACACGAACCAATGCATGTTGGGCCCCGCTTTGAGAAGGAGGACTCACCGTTGACGGAGCAACCACCACCGGCTGTCCGGGAACGCATCGAGGCGGTCCGCCACTTCAATCGCTCTTACACCAGGCGTATCGGCATGTTGTGCGAGGGACTGCTACACACCCCCTACTCCCCTACCGAGGCAAGGCTGCTCTGGGAACTCGCCCATCGCGAGAGCCCGACGGCCTCGCAACTCGCACGCAACCTCGGGCTCGACCCCGCCTACCTGAGCCGCGCACTCGTGCGGTTGGCGGAGAAGGGCATCGTCGAGCGTCACCGGTCGGATGTCGACGGACGCCAACTTCTACTGAGTCTGACGGAGCGAGGCCGGAAGGAGTTCGAAGAACTCAACCGCCGGTCCGATGAAGAGATCACCGAATTGCTCGGCGAACTGCCTGAGGCAGTACAGAAGAAGTTGATCGCGGCTATGCGACTGATTGAGGACGTTCTCGGGGGCAGCCGCAGTCTCAAGTTCGCGGAGCCGTTCGTGCTGCGAGGCCACCGTCCCGGCGATATGGGCTGGGTCGCCCATCGCCACGGGGTCCTCTACGCACAGGAGTACGGTTGGGACCAGCGATTCGAGGCTTTGGTTGCGGAGATTGCGGCCGGTTTCATCAGCGACTTTGACCCCGCCCGGGATCGCTGCTGGATTGCCGAGGTAGAGGGAGAGCCTGCGGGGTCGGTGTTCGTTGTCCACAGCGACGATCCGGCGGTCGCCAAACTGCGCCTCTTGCTTGTCGAGCCTCAGGCCCGGGGCATGGGCCTCGGCGCCCGGCTGGTGGAGGAGTGCATCCGGTTTGCGTCGCGCGCCGGCTACCGCAAACTCATCCTGTGGACGAGCAGCATCCTTATGCAGGCCAGGCACATTTATGCCAAGGCCGGGTTCTGCAAGGTCGCCGAGGAACGTGAGCACCTGTTCGGCAAAGACCTGACGATGGAAACCTGGGAGTTCACACTGCCCTGACAACAATGTGCCCTCAGGCAGGTACAATCCCTTCTCAAGAGCGAAACCAACACCGAGCCGACTTCCCGGGAGGTGCCCGCCGATGCCAGACATGACTGGTACACTTCGCGTAGCTGTAATTCAGGCCGGGCCCGCGGTCATGGACCGCAAGGCCACAACCCGCAAGGCCGCCGACCTGATTCGGCAGGCGGGTAGCCAGGGGGCCAGGCTCATCCTGCTGCCAGAGGCGTTCATTCCGGCCTACCCGCGCGGGCTCAGCTTCGGGTGCAAGGTCGGTTCGCGCACGACCACAGGGCGCCAGGACTGGCTGCGCTACTGGCAGAACTGCGTGGAGGTTCCGAGCGAGACCACCGAGGCCCTCGCTGCGGCGGCCCGGGCGGCGGGCGCGTACGTGGCCGTCGGAGTGGTCGAGCGTGACACCGAACACGGCGGCGGGACCCTCTATTGCACGGTTCTTTACTACGGCCCGGACGGCTCGTACCTCGGCAAACACCGCAAGCTCAAGCCGACGGCTTCCGAGCGCCTGATCTGGGGCGAGGGCGACGGCAGCACCCTGACCGTTCTCGATACGCCCTACGGCAGAGTCGGCGGGCTGATCTGCTGGGAGAACTACATGCCCCTCGCCCGGGCAGCAATGTACCAGAAGGGCATCCACATCTACCTCGCCCCAACTGCCGACCAGCGCGACCGTTGGCAGGCGTCCATGCGTCACATTGCGCTGGAAGGACGGTGTTATGTCCTTTCGTGCAACCAGTTCGTCACCAAATCCATGTACCCGCAGGACCTCGCCGGCTACGACGAACTCGCCGGCGAACCGGAGATCATGTGCCGCGGCGGCAGCGCGATCATCACCCCGTACGGCGAATACCAGGTCGAGCCGGTATGGGACCGCGAGGAAACTATTGTCGCCGACCTCGACCTCAGCGCAGTGCCGGCAAGCAAGCTTGACCTTGATGCCGTGGGCCATTACTCCCGGCCCGACGTCTTCGAACTCATCGTCCACGAGGAGAGGCGCTCCTGATGGCCGGCGACCCGATCCTCGACCGCATCTGTCAATGGGCCCGCGGCGACACACGGGTCCGGCTGGTCGTGCTCGGGGGCTCCCGGGGGCGCGACGACCCCGCGGCCGACAGCCTCTCCGACTACAATGTCTCGCTCTTTGTGACGGGCGTCGGCTCATTCGCCAACGACAACGGGTGGTACGAGCAATTCGGCCCCGTGTTGGTCAGCCGCCACGATGTGATCATGGTAAACGGAGAGGAGGTCCCCGTTCGCCAGGTAATCTACGAAGGGAGCCTGGAGACGGTCGATTTCTCCGTGTTTCACGTCCGGCTGGCACAATCGCTGTACGCGAGCCACCGCATCCCGGATTATGTCAAGGTCGGGTATAAGGTGCTCCTGGACAAGGATACGCGGGCGTATGAGTTCAAGCCGGTCAGTGGGCTCGGCTACGTACCCCAACGCCCGCGCCCCGCGCAGTACGCTGCCCTCGTCAACGACTTCTGGTGGCAAACGACCGTTGCGGCCAAGCATCTTCTGCGGGAGGATCTGTTCCAGGCAAAGCACAGTCTGGAATGCGTTGTCCGGTTTACACTGCTCAACAAGATGCTCGGCTGGGGCGTTCAGATTGGCCGCGACTGGCGGTGTAACCCCGGCAAGCTCGGCTCGCGGGTACGCGAGTTGTTGCCTGCAGAGCGCAGAGACCTGTTGGCGCAGACGTTTGCGGGAGGGGAAATCGCGGACAACTGGCGGGCGCTCTTCCGGGCCTGCGACCTCTTCCGCGAGGTCGCGTTGGAGGTCGCAGCCGAGCTCGGGTACCAATACCCGGGCGAGCTTGATGCCAACGTCACAGAATATCTGCAGGCGGTCCAGGCCGGACGGATTTGCGCCAAGGACGGGCCCTGACCCGCAGTCGGGGGGAGGGGTCCGCCCCCTCCCCCGCGGCTTCTCGATCCTCTACCTTGCTGCTACTTCTCCTTCTCTGCAAAAACGTGGAACGCCGGCTTCTGCTCCGGGGGCATCGCGCACCTATAGGCGCGGCCCTCGGTCCGCCTGTTGAACTCCTCCTTGGCCTTCGCAACGAGTTCCGGCGTTGTCGCCAGCACGAAACCGGCCTCCGCCAAGACCTTGGCAGCCGTGAGCATGCCCTTGTGCCCGATGCTCATGCCGGCCTGCGCGCAGTACTGCCACGAGTGGCCGGGAGTGCCCAGCGCCTGGCAAGCCGTGCCGATCTGGGCGGTCGGGCAGCACCAACTGACGTCGCCGACGTCGGTCGACCCCTTCGGCTCGTCCTCGACGGCCGGCCGCATGAGGACCTCATCGTTGAGGACCTTGGTGGCCCATTCCTCGGGGACGTGGTTTTCGCGCAGGGAGTTCTCCTTCTGCTTCTGGGAAACCGTCTTGGAGATCTCCTCGGCAAACTTATGGTCCTCCGGCGTGAACTCAGGCGGCCCAATGCGCTGGAAGGCCTCCTCTAGCACACCTTCGAGCACCTGGTTGGGCAGGACATTGTAGATGGCCTTGAGCAGCTCTAGTTTGTAGGTGGTCTCGGTCATCTCAGCCGCGCCGTTGGCGCACTTGATGACGCGCTCCCAGAGCTCGTCCACAGCATCGCGCCGTGCCGCACGCACCAGATACCAGACCTGGGCCTCGGGCGGGACAACGTTGGGCTGGCCGCCGCCGTTGGTGATGACGTAGTGCATCCGGGACCGGGGCGGCATGTGCTCGCGCAGGAACTCCACACCCATGTTCATGAGCTGCACCGCGTCAAGAGCGCTCCTGCCGTTGTAGGGGTCCCCGGCGGCGTGGGCCGCGCGCCCGTAGAATGTGAAATATGCCGCATTGTTGGCAAGTGAGCTGCCGGTCCGAACCCGGTTCAGCGCGCTGGGGTGCCATGTAAGGGCGATGTCGCAGTCGTTGAACACGCCGTCGCGGGCCATGAAGGCCTTGCCCGAAAGGTTCTCCTCGGCGGGGCAGCCGTAGAACCGCACTGTGCCCTTGAGATTTCGGGATTCGAGTTCCTTTTTCAGGGCGACCGCCGCACCGAACGCCGCCGTGCCGAGCAGGTTGTGGCCGCAGCCATGTCCCGGACCGTTGGGGATGACGGGGTCGCGGGTGGGAACTGGTTTCTGGGACACATTGGAGAGGGCGTCGTACTCCGCAAGGAAACCGATCACCGGTTTGCCCGAACCCCATTCCGCGACGATCGCGGTCGGCATGCCGCCGGCGCCGGTCTTGACCTTGAATCCCTGCGCTTTGAGCTCCTTGACCAGAAGTTCGGCGGACTTGTCCTCATGCAGGGCCAGCTCGGCGAAACTCCAGATCTGATCCGAGATGTCGGCTAGATACTTGCTGTTGTCCTCGATGTACTTGACCGCTGTACCTGCCTTTACGCTCAGAATTACCGCCTCCTCATATGTTTGCGACCCGGCCGCGACGGTTTGCCTGCGGCATTAGGGTCCATTTGCATCCATTCCTGCTCACCGTTTCCTCATTCGGTGCCCGAAGCAACGAGTCCTCCGTGCCCTCCCACGAGCCGAGACCCGGCCCCAACCACTGTCTTCCGGCCCCCCCCACCAAAGTGCCATAAAGCCTGACGGCCCAGCGCATCGATGATGTTCCTAAGGATACGGACACAAAGCGGAGGGCATTGCCATGCGACGGCAAGGGTCGCAGCGGGGCCAGGCACTGATCCTGGTAGTCGGTTTGATGGTCCTCCTGATGGCGGGCGGCGCCCTGGCCGTTGACACAGGTGTGGCGTACGTCTACCGCGAGAAGTGCGATAACGTCGTCGAAGCGGCAGCCCTTGCGGCGGCGTCCCAGTTGCCTGACCTCTCCGCCGCCAACGCCGCGGCCGACAGCGTTATTCAGGCCAACGGCCTGGACCCGGCGCGCATGGCGTTCACACCTCAGTACGACGGCCATCCGGGTCGAATCCAGGTCTCCTACAGCTCGCCCCAGCAGACCTTCTTTGCCAAGGCCCTTGGTATCAATGCATTCGAGGTCAACGCCGCCGGCGTCGCTGAGATGGCCGGCGGCGCCGATGCGGTCTTCGATTATTCGCTGTTCTCCGGTTCGGAGACCGTAAGGCTGGACATGACCGGCATACACGTTGGTATCACAGGGCACGTCCATGGCAACCAGAACATCCGGATCCGCGGCGCAAACGTCGACGTGTCGGGGAGGATTGAGGCGACGCAGGATTACAGCGCTCAGGGCTCCAGCGTCCACGCCGGCTCGATCGAGGAATACGCCGCTTTCGTTCCGATGCCCGAGTGGAGCGTCGACGAGTTGCGGGAAATGTGCGCCACACGGTACTCCGGCAGCCAGCACTGGTCAGGCGAGAACATCAACGTCGACGGCGGCGTGTTCGTGCAGGGAGATCTTCACCTAAGCGGAGTCAACATCACCGGGAGCGGGGTCCTGGTCGCCACCGGCGACATCCACCTGTCGGGCACCAACCTGCGGTATCTCGGCGCGAGCGACCGGGTGTGCATGTACTCGTTGGGCGACATCCGGGTAACGGGAACCAACCTCACGGTCGACGGAATCCTCTATGCGCCCAACGGGGCATTCGACGGCCACGGCGCAAACCTCACGGTCAATGGCGCCATTATCGCCGACACGGTGGACCTGTCAGGAGCAAACCTGCACATCAATTACGATCGGGACGCCATCGGAGCGACGCCCGGCGGCGGGCGCGGCAGGGCACGCCTGATCCGTCACTGAGGACTACCGTCACGGCCGAGAACGGGCGCTACTCGGCCACGTCTTCGCTGTAGCCGTACCGCTGTTTACCTGCGGTTTCGAGGAGAAAGCCCGTCAGGCGAAACCGGTCCCACAACACCACCTGCGCCTCTCGCGCCACAGCCTCGGCTTGCGGGTCGAACGTCGAATTGGTTACAATCCACCCTGCGTCCGCCCTGCATTTGGTCATCGCCGGGACGAGTCTGCGGACGGCTTCCTGCTCCACCGGAGCGTGGCTTGGGGTCACCTGAACCGCTATCCGCCGGCCGTGTTGGCGAAGGAGGAGGTCATACGCTTGAGCCTGCCGCCTGGGCGCGCGCCTGACGCGGTATCCTTGGCTGCGAAAGCGCTCGGCCATCACCTGAACGAACTCGCGGGCGGGACGGGTGTCAAGGTCGGTGATCTCCATACGCCTGCGGTTGGCGGAGACTATGCCCCGGTAAACCACGATCGGGACCGGCCCCGCGGCGACAAAGGTAACGGCGGCGCTCATCGGATGTGCGGTCAGGACCAACGTGAGCAGCGCCAGTAGCAGCGCGACCGTAAGCCAGATATCCTCGATGCACTCCGCCCTCGTCCGGCGGCTCTTGTCGTCCTGCGCCAAAGCCGTCACCCCGCGATTTGGTTTCGCCGCTTAGTCTGCCCAGTGAGAAGGCATCTTCGCGCCCTTCGCTCGGCCTTGAGTACGCGCGCGCGGGGTTCGCGGTTTCCCCTGAAAAAGCGAAAACGACGCCGCGATCACGTCTGACCGCGGCGCCATAAAGCTGCAGCTTTGCTTAGCGTGGAAGGTCCAGCCCGAAGTCTGTTCGGCGAAACACCACCCCTTCCCGCTGTGATTCTCGAATGATTTCTGTCAAAACCCAATGACCTTTGTCAAGACTTTGCGGTGACCCGGCGGCATTCCCTTTGATGGCCGCGCATTTGTCGACTATGCACGCGTGACTGTGCCGCCTACCCCGCCCACCACATCACATCTGTCCTGAGTCACCGTCAACCCGGCACCGGCCATGCGCATCACGGACTACGTATTCTGTGCGCGGCTCTGGGCTGCGCGGCCACGTCCGCTAACGCGGCGTATCGCCACCGGCTCGCTTACCCGGGCTCTCACATCCATCAATAGCCGCGACAAGTCCTCAGGTAACCACGCAGCGGGGGAGGCTGTCGGCTGGGCGCGGGGTCCTGGAACGAAGCTATTCCGATCTGCGCCGGAGACATGCCGGGTGGGGATTTGCGGAACGGCGGACGGGCCGCGCTAGACCTTGGCCCGCTTCCACTTGCCTGTCGAGAAGCGCCACGCGACCAGCGCCGCACGGATGCACATGTCGGCGGTCATGCCGATCCATGCGCCGATGAGGCCCATTCCCGCCCTCACGACCAGCAGGTAGGCCAGGAGCAGGCGGACGCACCACACGCCGATGGCGGTGGCAACGAGGGTAAACCTGGTGTCGCCGGCGCCGCGCAGAGCGCCGCCGAGGGTGAAGTTGGTGATCATGAAGGGCTGGGCGACCGCGACAAGGCGCAGGCACATCGCGGACATGATCGCGACCTCCGGCAGATTGGTGTAAAGGGACGCGATCGGCCGGCCGGCCGTGAAGAACACAACGCCCATACAGCTGGCGACGATGACGGCGTACCTAAGGGCCCCTTTGGCTAGTCTCTCGGACCAGTCGGGCCGCTTGGCGCCGAGGCCCTGGCCGACGAGGGAAGTCGCCGCGGCCGCGAAGCCCCAGCCCGGCATGAATGACAGCGACTCGACGTTTAGCGCAACCTGGTGCGCGGCATAGACCACAGTACCGAGGCCGGCGACGATCTTGACGAACAGCATCTGCCCGCCGCGCATCACGAACTGCTCAAGGGCGGCAGGCAGGCCGACGCGCATGATGCGGGACACCGTATCCCGCTTGAGCCGGTAATCGGCTTTGAGGCGCAGGGCAATCACAAAACGGCCCGTCGACAGAATCAGAAAGACCATGATGCAGCCGACGACCCGGGACAGCAGTGTCGCCCATGCTGCGCCGGCGACCTCAAGCCGCGGAAAACCCGCGTGCCCATAGATCAGTATGTAGTTGAACACCACGTTGACCAGGTTGGCGACCATGCCGATCTTCATCGGGGTCCTGGTATCTCCGGCCCCGCGCATGACGGAGGTCATGTTCATTGTCACGACACTGAAGGGCACGCCTGCCACGACGATGCGCAGGTAGGGCACTCCGCGCGCCAAGGCGTCAGGCTCGGCGCCCATAAACGCCAGGATCTGCGGGGCCCAGGCAAACCCGATCACGCCGATGACGAGCCCGAGAACCGCGCTCATCACGAGCGACTGGCGGGCTGCGGAGTTGGCTTGCTCAAAGTCCCTGGCCCCGACGAGCCGCGCGACCAGAGCCGTCGCGCCGACATTGAGTGCCATAAAGCTGGCAAGAGCGAAAAACATCGGCTGGTTGCTCAGGCCGACAGCCGCGATGGCATCGGCTCCGAGGCGGCCGACCATTATCATGTCCGCCATCTGAACGAACGTGACCAGGAGGTTGTCGATGATCGAGGGACCCGCGAGCCCCATCACCAGGCGGCGCACAGTCGGCTCGTCCATGGTCAATTCGTCGAACTTGGGCTGGACCGCGTACGCTCTCCGGCGCTGCGAGACCGCAGCCGAACCGGCGGTTGCGTTTGAGGGATCGTCTGCCGTTTGAGGTGCCGGCGCAGTGCTGCCTGCCGGCTCGCCCGAATCGCCTGAAGACACGACGGCCCCTCCCTCCGCTGCGCGCCACGGACTGTGAAGGTGGCAATAGACACTTTGTAGTGTGATAATTTTGGCTAACGAACGAAATTTACTACACGATGGGGCGAGTGTCAATGCCCCATCCGGGGTAGCCTCACGCTTTTAGCAGGTAAAGAAGCAGATTGACGAGCGCTGTCAGCAGCGTGGTCATCAACAGCCACACGAGCTTGTCGATCTTTGCGTCAAGGCGCTTGATGCCGTCTTCATGCCGGTCGATGAGGTCTTTGTGCGCCCGAAGCGTCGCCCGCCCCGCATCGCATAGTCCGTTAGAAGATTCCTCAGGCACACCCGCACCCCTTCTCTGCAGTTCCTTAGCGGCTGCTCCGACGCTTAAGCGATTGCAGGTTTCCACGCGGCAGATGTACGCGCCACACGCGTGGTCGGTAACGCGGTGCGGGCGGCACGGAAGGTCCCGGGATGATGCGCGGAGTAAATGCCCCTGACTGCGGACCCACCAGACAGCAGGTCGGCGCGGGCGAGCGAGGCCCGTGCGGCAAGGAGTGAATTGAGTGGCTGAAAAACACAGGTTCTTTGTAACAGGCGCTTTGCTTCTCGACGGCAACGGCTCGCCGCCGCTCGAGTCGCCGGTGATCGTAGTCGAGGGCGACCGGGTCGCGGAGGTGTTCTCCGGCCGCGTACCGGAGGGCGCGGACGGCGAGGTCATCGATTTGGGCAGTGCAACGTTGATGCCCGGCATGTGGGACGCGCACTGCCACATCGCAGGGACCCGCAGCTACAGCGCCGCGGACAGCGTGGTCATCCCCCATGACCTGCGAGTGCTGCGGGCGGCCGAGGATTGTCGCAGGATGCTGCAGGCTGGCGTTACCGGGGCCCGAGACTGCGGCAGCACAGTCGCGCTTTCCCTGGCCCGCGGCATCCGTGAGGGAACAATCCCCGGGCCGAGCCTGTGGGCGTCCGGCAGGATCATCACCCAGACCGGTGGCCACGGCGACGCGCACTACCTACCCATCAAAACCGTTCAGAACAGCCCCGATTCGATGGCCAGGCTCGCCGACGGACCGGACGAGTGCCGCAAGGCCGTCCGCGAAATGCTCCGCGAGGGCGCTGACTTCATCAAGATTGCGACAAGCGGCGGCGTGGGTTCCGAGAAGACGCATCCGCTCGACGAGCGGTACACACCAGTCGAGATCGCGGCGATCACCGATGAGGCGCATCGCTTCGGCAAGCGCGTGGCTTCACACGCCCAGGGAGCGCCCGGCGTCAAGAACGCGGTGCGTTGCGGGGTCGATACGGTCGAGCATGGCTACTTCATCGACGACGAGTGTATTGCGTTGATGCTCGACCGGGGGTCTTTCTTTGTCCCGACGATCGCCCTGCTCAACGTGTTCAAGGCGGCTGTCGCACGCCCCCTCGACATGCCTCCGTGGCGGCTGCGAAAGCAGCTTGAGCTGATCTCGGTGATGGAGGGGAGTTTCCGAAAGGCGTACGAGGCGGGAGTGAGGATTGCGACAGGGCCTAACTACTTTGGAGCGCCAATGCGCGCCCACGGCGACAGCCCGGACGAGCCGATCGCAATGGTCCAGTACGGTATGAAGCCGATGGACGCGATCGTCGCCACCACGCGGACGAGCGCGGAATGCGTCGGGGTCGAGAGGGACTACGGGACAGTCGAGAAAGGCAAGTACGCCGACATAATCGCCCTCCGCAACAACCCGGTGGACGACATCACACAACTCAAAGAAGGCGTGTTCTTCGTGATGAAGGCCGGCCGGGTCTTCCGGCGGGACGTGTGACAGGAGTGGGTCTTCGGCAGGCGGAGGGTTGCTTTGGCGTACGAAACCTTCCGCCTGCACACCGCCCAGCGCCGGCCCGGCTACGCCCCGGCCAGATGCGCACACGCGGCGCAATTTGGGCTGCGGTTGACGTCAATGGTGCGGAAGGACATCTCCTGCGCATTGACCACGAGTAGCCGTCCGGCGAGCGTCGTCTCAATGCCGGCGAGGATCTTGATGGCCTCGGTAGCCTGAATGCATCCGACGAGGCCGGCAACCGAACCAAGGATGCCGGCCTCAGCCGGACAGAGCATCGTGTCCGGCCGTGGCTCGACCGGAAACAGACAGCGGTAACACGGCGTCTTGCCCGGCACAATCGTCGTGACAAGGCCTTCCATACGGAAAACCCCCGCCTCGACAAGCGGCTTGCGTTGCTCGATGCATGCGTCGTTAAGGACATAACGCGCGCGCAGGTTGTCGACGGCGCCGACCACCAAATCATAGGGCCTGACCAGGTCGCCCGCGTTGCCGCTCTCGATTGTGACGGGGTGCTTGTGCACCTTGACGCCGGGATTGAGGTCGGTGAGGGCCCGAGCGGCAGACTCCACTTTGGGGATGCCGATATCCGCCGTGCGGTGAAGTATCTGCCGTTGGAGGTTGGAGACATCGACGCGGTCTTCGTCGGCGATGCCGATCGTGCCCACCCCTGCAGCTGCGAGGTATAGGGCGACTGGAGACCCTAGTCCGCCGGCCCCTGCCACGAGGACGGAGCCCGCCAGCAGCTTACGCTGCCCTTCGACGCCGATGGCGGGCATGGCCAATTGGCGCGAATAGCGCTTGACCTGCTCCTCGCTAAGTCCGTGCTCCACTGCACACACCCTCCTCTTGAACCGGAAGCCTGCACCCTGAAACCGGCCCGCCGGCAGCCAAAGGCGCCGGCCACAACTTATTCCGTGGCGCGGCGCCTTTGCACCTGCAGGACCAAGAGGTGGCTACCGCGGGCGATTGACGCCGCTGCAACCGATGCCGTTGCCGCCGTTGCCGCCGGCACGCCCGGCGCGTGCCCGGTTGACGTTGCCGTCACCGTCGCGCGCACACTCGCCGTTGCAGCTGCCGTTGCGCCACTGTCCGAAGCCGCCGGCGGGCGCCTGCGTCAGGTCGATCGTGCCTCCGCTATAGGTGATGGTCCTCGCCCGGATCACATCGTCGGCCGCGTCCGCGTTGCAGTTGATGCCCTTGCCGGCGTAGCCCTCAACCGTGACGGCCTGGCCGTCCAGGTCGGGAAGGTTGAGCCCGGCCTTGAATGGTCCGGTCCGGACGGTGTAGGTCGTCTCGCCGGCAAGCAACTCCAATTGGTTCCAGGATTGCTCTGCCACAGTGCCTTCGACGGTGACCGGTTCGCCGGCGGTCTCGTCGCAGCCTAATCTGGCGCGAACCGCCTGCGCAACGTCCGCCGCCAGGGCCGGCGCAGCAAGCCCCAGGGCCAGCAGCCCGGCCAGCGCGGCAATCCAGAGGGTTCTCTTTTTCATGGTCTCTTCTGCCTCCTCATTCCTGACTTTCGTGTCCATGGCTATCGTCGCACCGACCTGTCAGGAAACGACAAGACAACGACCTGACAGGCTAACACATTGCTCATAGCTAACGATATCAGCCCCGGTATCAGCCCCCGGCACGATTCCTGTCGCGCCGGCCGCGAGGTTCGCGGCCACTCATCAGGGCGAAGACGTACGTCCCGAGAAGCAGTCCGCTAACGGTGAACATGGCGATCACCTTGCCTTCGCCCAACTGCGCAAGGACCGTCCCCGGACAAGCGCCGGCAAGGCCCCAGCCGAGTCCGAAGACCATCCCGCCGGTAACGTTCCCCCAGTTAAGGGACTTGAACTTGGGATCAATCGGCTCGCCGTCGAGGGTCCGGTTTCCAGCCCATCGAAGGAGGAGCATCCCGATCGCGCCGACGGCGATCGCCGTGCCCATCAGAAACGCCAGATGAAGGTCGCGGCCCGTAAACATGCTGTGGATGTAGTCGTATTCCGAGGCCCCGGCCCGCGAGAGGGTGAAGCCGAACACGACGCCGAACAGCCCGAATCCGAACTTGCGGCCAATCATCTCGCACCGCCGAAAATCAGGGTTCGCACCAGCCAGGTGGACACGGCGCCGAATAGAAGGAAGAACGCTGTCGTCACCATGCTCGCGAGCTTGAGGTTGGCGATGCCGTGGATGCTGTGGCCGGACGTGCAGCCGCCGGCGATGCGCGCCCCCAGGGCGAGCAGGAAGCCGCCGAAGGTGAAGACCAGGCCTTGAACCGCGAGCGGCCAGGAAACGGTTTCCGTGAACACGCCCATGCCGGTCGTGAACAGCGGACGTCCTGAGAGCCGTGCCGACAGGAATCCGCCCACGGCCATGCCGCTGATGAAGAAGAGGCGCCATCCCCACGGATCCGCGAAGGTTTCGGTGTTGAGCCACTTCAGCCGTGTTCTGCCTAAGAGCAGCTTGACTACGTTGCCGTAGCCCGTGGAGACCCCCAGCCCGGTGTTGTAGAGAAGATACATCGCGGGCACAATCAGCCCGATGACCACCCCGCCGGCCCACCACGGCCAGGTCCTGACAAATACCGTCCGATATAGCTCATCTGCCATTGGCGTATGCTCCTTCCACCAATCTCGCACAGGGAAACCGTCCGCCCGCGCGACGTTTCGCGCGCCATCGAAAGCCCGACACGTTATCCATACCCATGAAGGACGACCTGGTAAGCGGAGAAATGGGCGTGCTCGATGGAAGGACTGGAGCGGCTGGGGACGGACGGGGCGGCAACCCGGCCTGCCCTGTCCGTCCCCGCGCCGGCTCAGTTGCGGGGCAACACGGTGGTGGCGGTCTGGGTGGTCAGATACGCGATCAGCAGGTCCACCGTCGCTTTGATGCCTTCCTTATGGGTGCGCTCGAAGGCGTGCGATGCGTCGACACCCGGGCCGATCACAATCGCCCGGATGTCCGCGCCCGCCCTCAGGGCGGCGCTGGCGTCAGACCCGTAGTAGGGGTAGACGTCGACCGCGTACGGGATCCCGTGCTCCTTGGCTAGGCCAACAAGCTTGCGCTTGAGGCCGGCGTCATACGGGCCGCTCGAGTCCTTGGCGCAGATCGAGACGTCGTACTCGGTCGCCTGGATGCCCTCGCCCACGCAACCCATGTCGACGGCGATAAACTCCCTGACCTCGGGCGGCGTGCCGACGGCGGCGCCGTGGCCAACTTCCTCGAAATTGGTGACAAAGAAGTGGGTTGTCGCAGCGGGCGTGATGCCGCCCCCCAACAGGCACTTGGCTGCGCCGATCATTGCCGCCACGCTGGCCTTGTCATCAAGGTGGCGGCTCTTGACGAACCCGCTCGGCGTCAACTCCGCACGGGGGTCAAAGGCGATGAAATCGCCGACTTCGATGCCGAGGGCGCGGGTTTCGGCGGCCGTCTTGACCTTCTCGTCGAGCCGGATCTCCATGTTTTCCGGCTTGCGCTCAAGGTCGTAACCGTCCTTGCCGTAGACATGCGCCGCGGCCTTGGTCGTCAGAATGGTACCGGTATAACGTTTGCCGCCGTCGGTGATGACCGTGCAGTACTCGCCCTCGATTGAATGCGCGGACGCCCCGCCGATGGGCGTGTACTTGAGCCGGCCGCTCGACTTGATCTCCTTGACCATCGCCCCGAGCGTGTCAACATGGCCGGAAAGCAGGCGGTGGTTGACCTGGTCGATGCCGGGGATGGTCACCAGGCGCCCGCCCTTGTTGGTGCGCCGGACCTCCAGCCCCAACGACCCGAACTCCTGGTCGACAATGGCCATCGCATCCTCGGTGTGGCCGGACGGGCTCGGGGTATTGACCAGGCGGAGCAGTACATCAATCACGTAATCCAGATCTGCGGTAGGCAGTTTGGGCACTTTTCATCCTCCCCAACGACTCAGTGATCCCTACGGGCGGGTTTCTTCAATGGCGGGCGACCGGTGCCCTTCCCGCGGTGCAAGCAGGCTCCAGCCCTCAGGTTTGGCCCTGCTCGGGCCGGCGCGCCCGCAGGACAATTCCCCTGGCGTCGGCCGCCGGCGTGCCGCCTTGGTAGTCGCCCCAGAGGCCTTCAAGGACCAGACCGGCGCGGGCAATGAGGTCGGCGATCTCTTCGGCATCCGTACGCGACTCACGGCTCGCGACTGCAGTGAGGGTCGCCTTGCCGAAGCCGTCCACCGCTACGTTAAGCAGGTTGACAAGCACGGAACCGCCATCTTCGCGCCTTGCATGGTGCAACACCAACAGCAACTCACCCGTCTTCCGGTCGTGCCGGACGGCGTTGAGGACGGGGGCAGAGGTTTCCTTGAAACCGCCCGCCAGTTCGGCCTCCAACAGTAAAGTGCCGCCCGGTCTGAGGTGCTCCGCGGCCCGCGCCAGCATCGCCAGCTTGTCCTGCCTGGTACGCAGGTGGATGAACGTGAACAGGGGGCATACAACCAGCGCAAAGCGCCCTGCGCCAAGGTGGTACCGCCGCATGTCGCCCTGCACCAGGTTGACGCGGGCCGCGACAGCGGCCGGCTCGGCCTTGAGCTTGGCGCGACAGCTGTCGAGCATGTCCGCCGAAAGGTCCAGCCCCGTTACCTCAGCCCCGGCCCGTGCCATTGGGATAAGGACACGGCCGGTGCCGCAGCCAAGTTCGAGCACCGGCCCGCCCGCGCAGCGGGCTGCCTCGACGTAGAACGGAACGTCTGCGGTGTAGCGCTCCACGATATCGTAGAGGCGGACGTTCGGACCGTGGTAGTCCTCGGTCGGAATGGCGACCCCGATTTGGACGAGCTTGCCGATCTCGCCGAAGAAGTCGCTCGAAGAAGGGCCACGCCCGCTGTCGCTCATCGTTGCCCTTCCTCCAGCCGCGCGGGATTGGCCAAGATGATGACGCTCCAGTAGTAAGCCAGGACCTGCCGGGGTACACGGAAGCCACCCATCCTCCGAACGGGCGCGGGGGTGTAAGACAGGGCGGCGATCACCCTGCATTGCTCAGGGAAGCGTCCGGCCTTCACTTGGTCGTCCACCAGTCCGGCTTAACCGCGAGGCGCGGCTCCTGCGCATACAGAGCACGCAACTCGGTCCAGTGGGCATCGACGTCGCGGCTGACGAGAGCGATCCGGTCAAGCAACCGCAAATCATGGGGGGACAGCTGTGTCTGCGGGTCGGCCATCAGCCCCCAGGAATCCCAGGGCAGGATCTCGGTCTTGTTGAGGGCCAGAAAGTCGCGGATCAGGTCTCCCTGGACAAACCACAGCCCGCGCATGTCAAAGATGCCGAAGCGGTCTGCGTCGGCCTCGCCGGCGCGACAGCGCCGCCAAGCCTCGCCGCCCGGAACGAACCGCCCCGGCGGTATGTCCGAGGGGTCGAAGTCGACGCCCAGTTGCTCAATCTGGAATTCGTCAAGCTGCGGGTCGACCATGACCCAGCGCTGTTCCTTCGCATCCCAATGCTCGGCGACCCAGTGGTCCTCGTAGTAGCACTTGCGGAGGTAGGTGCCGAACCCGCAGCGCGCCCGCGCGGGTATCCCCTTCTGCCGCAGCGCCGCGCAGTACAGGACGGAGAAGTCACGGCAGTTGCCCACCAGCTTGCGCGGCAACGACCGCGCAACATCCAGCGCCGACGGGTCGAGCTCGAGCGCCCGCGCAATCTGCCGCGATACCCAGCGGAGGTTGACCTCGCCCTTGCGCTGCTCGTCAAGCTCGAGGCCATAGCGGCCGGCCCAGAAGATGTGCACTACAAGGCCGCGGACGGCACGGCACAGTTCAGCTCCGGGCCCCGGAAGGCTCGCCAGCAGGTGGCCGTATTCCCCAGGGTCGGTAACCGGTCCGTGGGTCGCATAGAATTCTCTGTTCACGCCTTGATCCTCCCTTCTCGGTGACAATCGCCCCGCCCGGGCGGAGCAGACCGTGGTTACCATTGGCACGAAGTCGAATCGCGCATCGGCCAGCCCCCGACGCCGGTCTCGATCCCCGCTGCGGTGCGGGGAAGAAGGCTCCTCAAGGCCCAAACTCTGACTCGTGCGGGTGGCTGTGGCGCTCGAACCACTCGTCGTACAGGGAAGCCTGTTCGTCAGATGGCCCGGTCCTCCTTGCCGTCGTGTTTCTTCGGTTCCGAGCACGGCTGGACTTTACAGCGAACCCCTGCCCTTCCGGCCGTCCGGATGTAAAGAGCTATTGACATTCAAGGATTGCTCCCGTACACTCCAAGTAAAGAACCTTTTACATTGGGGAGATGGACCGATTGCTGCGGAGGCTGGCATCACTATTTGGAGAAGTGAGCTTCAGAACAGAAGAACGTGCGGCCTTGATCGGTCTGTACTCCGCGCGGGTTACCTGGATTTTCACAACGGTTGTGCTTTTCGTCTGGGCCGTCAAGGACGTGATCCGCACCGGACATTTGGAGTCCCAGGCGACCGTGTTCTTCGCTTCCCAGCTCGTCTTCTGGACCGCCTCCCTATACTACACGAAGAAGTTCGGCGGGTAGATGAAGAACAATCTACGAGAACTACGCCACAACAGACAGCTGACTCAGGAACAACTCGCCAGGATCGTTGGAGTGACCAGGCAGACAATCATCGCCATTGAGAACAACAAGTACGACCCTACTCTGAGGCTGGCACTAAGGATCGCCCGGTTCTTTGCAACCCCCCTGGAGGAGATCTTCACTGCCGACGACTGCTTGCGTGATGCTTGCCGGAAATCCCCAGGCGTCCGGGAGCCCGCACCTTCAGGCCCCTAGAGGTGGCCCCAGCGCCTGTACGCCATCCGAACCCGGTCCCTGCTTGCTCCCGACGCCAGGTACCCGTCCACCGGGCCCCAGAACGCGACTCTGCCTGCGTCCAGCTGTTAGCACGTTGTCCGCCAGCCCCTACCCTGACCGTGCCGCTGGTCGGCCTGAGCAGCGTGACCACGATGCGCATGAGCGTCGTCTTCCCGGCGCCGTCGGGCCCGAGGAACCCGTACATCCCGGGGCCGATTCGTAACGAGACGTTGTCCAGGGCACGAGTGGCGCCGTACTTCCTTGTGAGGCGTTTGATCTCAATCTCCAAGAGCTGGGTCACCTCTCATCAGGGTCATCAAAGGCGGGTGCCGACACCTCAGAACAGAGACGAGCGGATCGATAGAAAGGTTCAACAGCGGCAGCAATCGATTGGCTCGTCGCCTATTCCCAATTCCCAGGCAATACCCAAACCCTAGGCCGCTTATCGTTTGTTGATAAAAACGTATTGACAAACAATAACTCCACGCCCTAGACTGGTGCCGGCGGGACCCCCGGGAACTCCCCGGCGGCCCGACAGGCGACCCGGACGCGCGGCAATCAGGTCCCGGGCGCCTGTAAAAAAGACCGATTCGGAGGTAGTTATCGTGAGTCAGGCTGCAAAGAGCTGGACGTCATCTCTCCTCGGGCTATTCCTGTCGATTGCCTGGTGGGGCTCATTGGGCGGGTGTCTATACGCCTTGGTGCTCGTGTTGACCGGACATCCCGCGGCAACCGGCGCGGTTGTTGTGCTGAGGTCCGGAGGTCTGACCTTTACGGCTTCTCCGACGTTGATGCCGGCTTGGCTGCGCACGGCGGGGCAAGTCGTCGGCTGTCTCTGTGCGGTAGTATCGCTGTACGTGATCTACCAGGTCCGTGTGTTGCACAGGCACGTTGATCTGGCACAACCGTTTGCGCCAGATGCCTACAGGCGGATCCAGAGCGTCGGCTGGTGTCTGCTCGTTAGGGGGATCACGGTGTCGGCACTGGCAGTGGCCGAGGGCTTCAGCCTCTATCCCCGCCTGCCGGGGGTCACCTTTGATCTCCTGCGGGCGTTTGACTGGCTAGGGTTGGTACTGGGCCTGATCGCGTTCGCCCTCGCAGAGGTGTTCAGACATGGCGTTACCCTACACGAAGAAGTACAACTCACGGTGTAGTCGCTATGGCAATCAGCGTCAACCTCGACCGGCTGCTCCTGGAGCGGCGGATCTCACTGACGGAACTGGCGGAGCGTGTGGGCATCACGATCGCCAACCTGTCAATCCTGAAGAACAACCGCGCGCGCGCGGTGCGTTTTTCCACGCTGGAAGCGCTATGCCGCGAACTCGAGTGCCAGCCCGGCGACCTGCTGGAATACCTGCCGGAAGAGGGCCGCGAAGGCAGAAAGCGCCTGGGGGGTGGCGGCACTGATGGCCCGGTCTAGACGTGCCGCGAGACCCCTGCAGGCGGGCGTGCGCAAGATTGCCGAGAAGACCAGGTTTCCGGCCCTGCTTGCATTGGTGTTGGTCGCCGCCATGGTCCTCCCCGCCTGCCGGCTCTCCGTCCAGTTACCTTCGGTCGACACCCCGCAGGCAGTGGACGGGCGCGGGCGCCCGCTGGCGGACTACGAAGACCGTCTGCTGCGCAAGTTGGCAAGAGCGGTAGCCGACCCGAGCCTGCCGCCTGCCGAGCGCGTGGTGGTCTCGGCGTCTCCGAAGGTGGAACTGGTGTTCATCGCCGCCGGCCTGGCCGGGGACTGGTACTTCACAAGCAGGGTGCCGTCAAATGACCCCCGGCTGTCACTGCAGCGCTCGGCGGCCGCGCATTTCGCCAGCCACCAGACCCATCATGCGGTCAGCGCACTGGCTGGACTACGGCTCAGGCACGGGTTCTGGTACGACGCGCTGCCCCACCTTGCGCTGTCGTTCAGTGATCCTCCGTCCTTCGAACAGGTGTACCCGATCTCCGCTTATCTGGCCGGACGTGCCAGAGGCGACGGAGCGGTCCTCCGGGAGCTGGGCGTGCGCCTTCGCGATCTGGCCCTCGAAGCCGGCTTCGCGACCTGGTGGGAGTTGCACGAAACTGACTACCAGGCCATTGAGGACGACTGGCGGGCGGTGATCGCGGCTGCCGACCCACTCGGCAACCTTGAGGCCTATTTTGGCCGGCGGCTGGGGGCGCTCGTGATCATCCCGTCCGGCCTGGTCGCCTGCGGTTTCGGCGGGAGCATCGACGACCCCGAAGGCACCTGGGCAGTGGCGTGCATCGGCCCGGCCGACCCCGGCTCGCCGCCGGACGCGGACTTCCTTGAGTTCATGATCTACCATGAAGGCGGGCACTCCTTTGTTAACCCTCTGGCCGACGACCACGCTGATCTCGTGTCCCGATATCAGAAGCTGTACGAGCCGATTAGCACCGAGATGGGCGCCCAAGCCTACAGCACCTGGACTATCGCGCTCAACGAACACGTGCTAAGGGCCTGTCACGCCCGGATTTGCCTGGCCACGAAAGGCGAGACCGAGGCCGAGGAGATGCTGGCCGCGGACGAAGCCCGTGGGTTCAGGTACGTACGGACCCTGTTCGAAAAGCTGGCGGAGTACGAGGCCGACCGCGATACCTACCCGGAATTCGGATGCTTTTACCCGCAGTTGCTGTCGGCCCTGGACCGGTACCTATAGCCACCGCCGAAGAGCAGTATGCGGGAGTTTTCCCCGCCGGTCGAGAAGACCAGGGGATAAGGGAGTTCCTGCCCGTCCCGGCTGGACTTCGGCAGGGCAGCGGTTCCTTCAAGGGGGGGGATCCCATTGGGCATCCCGCGGTTAGCGCGGCCGGTTTCCTTTATTGAGACTCAGACCAGGCTACGGGGCAGCGATGACGCACTGCTCTTGATTGTCGAGGAGCTGTGCGACCGGATCGACGCGGTCGAGCCTTACGTCAAAGCCTTCATACCTGAACCTGAGCGGCGGCAGCGGCTCCGCCTTGAGGCCCGCGAGTTGTTGGCGCGCTGGGCTAAACCTTGTGATCGTCCGCCGTTGTTTGGTATCCCCCTCGGTGTCAAGGACATCTTCCACGTGAACGGGTTCCTAACCAGGGCTGGTTCAGCGCTGCCCGCATCTCTTCGCGGGCTCCGAGGGTCCTGTAGTGGCGGCCCTGCGCGAAGCCGGCTGCCTGATCGTGGGAAAGACCGTTACGGCGGAGTTCGCGTGCGCCGAGCCGGCCCGACCCGCAACCCTCACGGGCTTGAGCACACACCCGGCGGTTCCAGCAGCGGGTCCGCAGCCGCCGTGGCCTGCGGCACGTGCCTGCTTGCCCTCGGAACCCAGACCGTCGGCTCGGTGATCAGGCCGGCGGCGTTCTGCGGCGTGGTAGGGCTTAAGCCCAGCTTCGGGAGGCTCAGCTCCGGCGGGCTGGTATTCTACTCGCGTTCGGCGGACCACGTTGGACTGTTTGCCCAGGATATCGAGGCCATCCGCGCCGCTGCTCGCGTGGTCTACGGGCACTGGCGGCCGTCGCTGGAGGTGCCGGACGCGCCGTTGCCGGTCATCGGGGTGCCCGAGGGCCCGTACCTTGCGCAGGCCACCGATCTGGCCCTGAGTGAGCTGGACGGGCAACTCGCCGCCCTCGCCGCTGCCGGATACGAAATCCGGCGCGTCCCGGCGTTCGCCGACATCATGGACATCAACCAGCGGCACCGCATGATGACTTCGGCGGAGTTTGCCGCGGAGCATTCGGAGTGGTTCTCCGACCAGGAAACCGCCTACCGGCCCCGTACGGCAGCCACGATCAAGAGCGGTATGGAGGTGCCGGCGGCCGAGTTGCTTGCCGCCCGCCAGGGACGGACTGCCCTTCGCAAACGCCTAGAAGAAAAGATGCGCGCAGCCGCGATCGACCTGTGGGCCTCCCCGCCCGCGACCGGGCCTGCCCCTAGGGGCATCGACACGACCGGTGACCCGATCATGAACCTTCCGTGGACGCACGCGGGCCTGCCCGTGGTCACTGTTCCCGCGGGGCTTGTGCCGCCGGGGCTGCCGGTCGGGATTCAGCTTGCCGCAGCCTACGGCCGCGATGAAGGCCTACTGACCTGGGCGGAAGGCATCGCCGACGTGATCGGCGGCGACTAGGCTACGCCCCTGCTTTGGGCCCGGAGGGCCTAGACCGGCCGCGCGTTCGGGCGCGGGCGATAAGCTGCCCGACGGCAGTTGATTGAACCGGGCAGCCCGAACCGAGGGGAGTTGGCACAGTGCGACTGAGGGCGGTGTTCTTTGACAAAGACGGCGTGCTCGCCGATACGGAACCGTACCACGCCCGGGCGTACGTCATGGCCTTTGCGCAATACGGCCTCGCCATCGAGGAGGCCGCATTCCTGCGCGAGATAACCCTCGGCGGCAAGCGAGTGGTCGACTGGTTCCGCGAACTTGGCGGCACTGCAAGCAACACCGAGCTATACGCCGTCAAAGACCGGATGTACGGGCAGATTATCGGCGGGCGGGAGGAACCCCGCGAGGGGCTGCACGATCTCGTCCGGGACCTCAGGGCAAATGGAGTCGGCCTATACGTCGCGACGAGTGCGCGACGGGGCCTCGCCGAGCGCCTTCTGGACCAATTTGGAATCCGCGAGCAGTTCTCCGGTGTCCTCGGACTGGAGGACGTCAAGGCCATCAAGCCCGATCCAGAGGTTTATATTAGGGCGCTCGGTGTCGCTGGCGCGGAGCCGCAGGAAGCCGTCGTACTTGAGGACATGCCCCGGGGCATAGTCGCCGCGCGGCGGGCGGGCCTTGCGGCGGCCGCGGTCCCTACCGAGCCGCGCGACGGGCTGGATTTCAGCCCAGCCCACCTGGTCGTTGACTCGCTCGCCCGGTTGAGCGCCATGACGCTTGAGCGCCTGCTTCACGAGGTCTGGCGACGACACTGATACCGCTGGCTTGGCTCAGACGGCTTCCGCGGCGCCAAGGTCGTCCACGGTTTCCGTGAACTGCACTCCCCTGCTCCGGAGTTGATCAAGAAACCGCTCCGCCGGGATGTCGCGGACCGCGGTCAGCAAACCGCGCCGCCGGATCTCGCCTCGCCCGACCATTTGCGCGACGATACTCGCTGAAAACCCCACCGTACGCGTCATCGCAAGGAAACCCGTGGCCAGATCGCGCCTGTCCAGCAGGTCAAAGGTCAGCCTGATGCGGCGTCCGGCCTTGACGCCCCCGGCGACGACCCGCATGACGACCAAGTCGCGCTCGCCTTCGGTGTAGGCCAACCGCGGTGCGAAGTGGCGGAGCATGAACTCGCGCGGGGTGACCTCCTCGGGGAGTCCGGCTACCGGCTCTTCACTAAGCAGGCCTAACCTGGCAAAGGTGTGCCAGAGGGCGCTGTGACCCGGCCAGCGGTATGTGCAGCGGGTCGTGTTGCGCACCGAGCCGCCGATTCCAAGCAGGTCAGCGAAGACCACTGCGTCGCCGTTGGGGATGACTTCGAGGTTTCCCACGCCCGGGAAGTCGACATGCGTCACCCAACGCGGGTCGTGTTGGTCGTCGGCAGGCACGCGGATGACTTCTCCGTCGCGCACGAACACCGCCGGACGGGCGTAGGATTTGAGGACACCTTCCCATGACCAGCTGATCTTGTAGTGCAGCGGGTTCTGGGCGGCAACGGACCGCTCGGGGATACCCCCACAGCAGGAATGCAGTTCGTCAACGCTATCCAGCCTGCCGACGCCGTAGGCGCATAGCACCAGGTCGATGCCGGGGTCGAGGCCGGACTCGGGCATCACCGTCACGCCGGCCTCGGCGGCGCGCAGGTCGGTGTCAGGTGGCATCTGGTGCCCGTACATGGTGTTGACGAGGTGGCACCGTGACGTAATTGCTGCCTGCGCAACCGCGTCAAGGTAGCTGCTGGGCAACAGGTCCACGGCGACGTCGAACCCCTCGGCCAAGAGATCCCGTAGCGCGCCGGACTGCCTGGCGTCGAGCCGGCGGAGCGCCGCGCGGGATAGATCCGCCACGCCGGCAAGAGACTGCACCCCGGCCAGGTCAAGATCGGCGCAGACAACCTCCGTCACGTCGGAACTCCGAAGCAAATCCATAACCGCTGCCCTGCCCTGCAACCCCGAAGCCCCAAGCACCAGAACGCGCATCGGCAGTCTCTCCCTTGTTCCTAGTCAGGCGGCAGACGGGCCAGGTCGCCGGCCGTTGCCAAGCCGAGCGGCCTTTCGTCACCGCGCCCCGACTCGGTAATGATGATCGCTTCGAGATCCCGGTTGTTGACGAACTTCTCCTCAGCCTCAAATACGGTCGCATCCCGCGCCATCACAACGTAGTTGCGAACGTTCCGGCCGTCGTGCCGCTCAAGGATTCGGCGCACCGGCACGGTCGGATCGACCGGCAGCCCCTCCACGACGGCTCTGCCGTACCAGTGTGCAATGCCGCGCTCGGTGAGCAATCCCGTCAGGCGGTTGCGCTCATCGTAGACCGGCAACCGCGAGTAGTCGTTGGAAACCATCAGCTCAAGCGCCTTTTGGAGCGGGTCGTTTTGCCGGACGCTCGCTACCTTGCGCTGAAACAGCGGAATCAGTTCCGGCGGCCGCTCAAGCATATCTGCCACCTTGCACATCAGTTCGACGGCCTTCGGAGACGGCTCGGCGATCACAACGGCTGGGTCCATCGAGTCGTGCACTATCGCGTTGCGGAGCTCCGATAGCTCAACGAGGTCATCGTGGTAGCGCTTGACGACGGGCTGGACGCGCCGCGTCTGGCTCACCAGCTGGCGGAACGGCACGGAGTTGCCGGCAAGCGCCCGCAATGCGCGCTCGGCCCGGTTAAAGGCCGCCAGAAAGACGGCCGACCGCGGCGGTTCGGATTGGACCTTCGTACTCAATGAAAACGCCTCCGGGGTATTGCTTCGTCCAAAGACGGCGGGCCCCTTTACGGCGCGACTCGGGAGGGTGTTTGACGAGCCTCTCTACTACTTCCTCCGGCGGCTCTAGGCCGGGACGCGGGAGACGCAGAGGCCCGCGGTCCCGGGGCCAAGAGCAGCCGAAACGGTACCTCCCGCGTGGACGACCAGCGCATTGCGCAAGGTGAACGCTTCTTTGGCCTGGTCCAGGAGGTAGCGGGCGTCGTCCTCGGCAGCGACGTGAACCGCGGCGACGTCGACGGGGGTCTCTCTCCCGTAGCGGGATAACGCAGCGGTAATGCAGGCCTTCAGCCCCTGCGGCCGGCCGCGCATCAAGCGGTACGGCGCGACGACACCGGCACGCACGCAAATCACCGGTGTCAGGCCGAGGGTATGCCCCAGCCACGCCTCGGCGCGCCCCAACCGGCCGGAACGGTGAAGATGCATCAAGTCCGGCACGACCAGGAAGAACGTGGCGTCCTTGACCGCCTTGTCGACGATCGCCAGAACCTCATCACGCTCTGCCCCGACCTTTGCCGCTGCGGCCGCGTTCCAGACGATGAAACCGGTGCCCATCGACCCCGTCCGGCTGTCGATGACCGTGATATCGAGGCCGGGCAGCATCCCGGCGGCGAGGAGCGCGGAGTTGGCGGTCCCTGAGAGCCTGGCTGTCACGTGGATAGACACGATGCTGAGCCCGGGGTACGGATCGCCCGTCCACGGGTCATAGCCGACCGCCCGGTATGCCGCGAGGAAGTCGCCCGGCGGCGGCTGGCTGAACCTGGGCATCTCGCCGGCCACAACGCGGCTCAGGGCGCCTTCGGCGGTGATGTCCACGCCGTCGCGAAGGGTCTCGGCACCGAAGGTCAGGCCGACCGGAACGACTGTCACGCCCAACTCAGCGCGAATCGGCTCGGGTAGGTCGCACGAGCTGTCCGCTACGACCCGTACAGTCATGGCGCCTGCCCCTTCCCCGGGCATGTGGCCTCCTGCCCAGCTACTAACTACCTATGAGGAAGGGATGCGGCACATGAGTCGCCGCTCGACCGCATAGTGCAGTGCAAAAGCCATCTCGCAGTGCTTCGGCTCCGGCAGCGCACGGGCGGCCTGCTTCAGGCGACGTGCGATCAGGCCCCGCCCGGCGGGAGGTAAAGGTCGGTCTCCGGGGGCGGATACCCGAGCATCCGGCCGAATGCCACGATCTGGCCCTTGTGGTGGAACTCATGCGTGATCACGTGGGTCATGAGCCAAAGCGGGCTGGCCAGAAACGGCTCCTTCTGCCATCTGACGCGCAGGCTGAAGGGCGTAACAAGGGCCTCACTGCTGCCTGCGCAGGCGGCGAGGAACTGCTCCACCAACGGGTCGACACGCTCTCTGAACAAGGTTCGGATGCCGGCCGCGTCGGGATAGTCAGCCGCGGTGAACTCCTCCGCCGCGTGCCCCATGACTGTCCGCGCAAGCCAAAAATGGTAACACCCCGCAGTATGCAGCAGAGTGCCGCGCAGCGAGCCGTGACCGAAGTCATCTCGTCGTTCGGCAAACGCTGCCTGCGGGATTCTGTCGCAGTAGTCCAACAAGCCCCCTCGCGTCTCGCTGACCCAACGGTACACCTCTCCGATCACCGGAGCATTCCTCCCCCTCAATAGCTAACTGGCACAAATGGACAATTCTGGGTGTCTGCACTGTCTCCTGTCGTCATGCATCGTGAATGCTGGTCTTCGTACCCCGCAGGGACTCCGTCCCGAAAAGCCGGAAGGCTCTTGACTGAATGAATGGTTCAGTCAATACTAAGACCATGAACACACAACCCGTCTCCGACGAAAAGCTTCGCCGGCTTCAGCAACTGATCGACGCTGCAACCAAAGTGTTTTTGGAGCGCGGCTACCGCCGCGCCGGCATGGCCGATATCGCCCGGGAGATGGCAGTCGCTCCGGGTACGCTATACCTCTACGTCAGTAGCAAGGAAGCTCTGTTTGACCTGGTACTGCGCTGGCACCTCGGCCCCGCGGGACGAGAGGGAGACCTGCAACTACCCATCCGGAACGAAGGGCCGGAGAAGACCTTTGCAGCACTGGAACACCACCTGCGCCTGGAGGCGTTGACCCCCGGTCTCTTGCAGGCATTGGCGGGCGGCGACCCCGCCGACCCCGTCGCCGAATTGAGCGGTGTGCTCAACGAGTTGTACGACATGCTCGCTCGCTATCGAACGGTGATCAGCCTGCTCCAGCGCTCGTCGCTGGATTGGCCGGAGATGGATGGGCTGTACAGCAAGCTGCGGCGGAACTTGAGGAACCACCTGAGCTCATACATCCGCAAGCGGTCGAGCACCGGTGCCTTCGCCGCAGTGGGCAACTCACACGCGGTGGCCAGGTTCATCATGGAGTACGTGGGTTCGTTCAGCATGCAGCGGGTGGAGGATCTCCAGCTTGCGGTGGAGGACGAAGGCGGCAGGCAGGTCTGTATTAACATGCTGCTGCGGGCCCTTCTGCCATGACCGCCGAGACCGGCAAATCCGGCAACGCAAGGCTGCTGCTCATCACGACAACGGTCAACGCGTTCGCGGTCTCCTCCGTCGGGTCGCTAATCAACCCATATCTGCGTTCGATGGGCAATTCGGCCGGGTACGTGGGCATGTACTTCGCGGTTTCCGCGCTGGTGCAGGCCGTGGCGTCGTTTGCGGGAGGGTTTCTTGCGGATAGCTTCGGCCGGCGGCGAATCTGGATCGCCGGCAAGGTGCTTCAAGTCGCCTCCTTTGCCGTACTTGCGGCGGGACTCCGCGGACGCGGCATCATCCTCGCCGCAGTGCTGTCCGGGCTTGGCCAGATTGGCATGGGCGCTGTCCTGGCCATGCAGGCCGAGACGGCGGAAGCAGGTTGGCGCGCGACATTCTTCGGGGTTGTGCAGACGGCCAACCTGCTAATCAGCGCCGTGGCGCCGCTGTTGGGCGGGCTTGTCGCGGACCGGTACGGGGCCCCCTGGGCCTTCTTTGGCGCGATCCCCGCCCTCTTGTTGGTGATCAGGCTGATAATGCGCCTTGAGGAAGGAGCCGCCGGAACCGCCCGCACAGAGGGCGGTTCCTCTCTGCACCCGCCAGCGGGAGAAGGCGCAGGCATTGGCCTGCGGCGCGTTGCTACGAGGCTGGCGGCAATGCGAAACAGGCTCGCCCTGGTGGCACAGGGTATCCTCCACGGACCGCACCCGCGCAGCGCGTTCGCGCTGTTGGCCTACACTCTGGTCAACGGCATTTCAACCGGGGCGATCAACATCGGCCTGCCGCTGCTGCTCCGAGACCGGTTTGGGCTTGGCTATACCGGAATCAGCGCAGTCGGCACTGTCTCCTCGCTCGGGGCGGCGAGCCTGATCGTGGCAGGGGCGCGGTTGGCCGACCGCCATGGGCGGCGCCGGCTGATCATCCTCGCCAAGACCCTGTGCGCGGCCACAGTATGGCTGGCGCCGCTCGCCACGTCCGCCATCTATCTCTACATTCTGATCTTCTTCGCCACCCTGACCGGCAACGCGGCCAACGGCGCGCTCCTGGCGGCCAAGATGGAGTCCATCCACGAGAGTTCGCGCGCCGCCTTCGGAGGGGTCGACACGGGCGTAGACTCGGCCGGCATCGCCCTCGGAAGCCTCGTCGGCGGGCTGGCCTATAGCCTGGGGCAACTGGCGCCGATCTTCATCGCGGGCTCGGCTATCACGACGAGCGCTCTGGTCATGGCGTTCTTCCTTGAGGAAACCGGCGCGAGTAACTCCCCAAAGCGGCAACTGCCGGCCGCCCTGCCTGCTGCGCCCGAAGACTGACGCAATCCTTGACGACCCTGCTCCGCCTGCGCTCCTGCGTTACTGGCCCTGGCGGCCCTCCCTAATATGAGCATGCTGTCTCGACCGGCGGCGAGTATTGCGAAAGGAGGGCTGAGCATTGTTGTCTGAACTGGCATCGCTGACCCGCGAGCAGAGGGCCAACCTCATCGCGGTGTTGGAGGCCGAAGAGGAGAGGCAGAGGGAGCGGCGGCGCGCGCTTCTATTGCTGTTGCTCCTCGCAATTCCGTTCTTCGGCTTTGGCCGGTGCTGCTGCGGCCTTGGCTTCGGTTGCGGCTGCGGCTGCTTCGGCTTCTTCTAGGCCGCGACCGACCCCAGCGACACAGGGCAACGGAATAAGGGCTGAGCGGCCTGGTTCCCGCATTCCTCCCCGGGAGCCGGCCGCCCACGCTTGACGTGTCCGCCGCCTGGCGCCGGCGAACCCGCCCCACCCTACCCGAGCTTCACCGCGCGTCTATTGGTCCCGGCCTTCTCCGAGTGCACTTTTAGCCTCACAACACTGCCCGGAGCCGCGCCGGCGATTATGTAGTCGGCGTAGACCCGGGTCTTGGCCGGGTTGCCCATGGAGTAGCCGCCCTTATAGCTGGCGACGCCCTCGATATGTCCGAGATCGGTTTCCGCCGAACCGATGACCAGGCGCGCACCCGGGGGAAGTTCAAGGCGCAGCTTGACCGTTTTGGCGACTCCGACCCTAACCGCCTGCTCGGTGATGTTGGTCGGCAGGTACCCTAGGTTATCCACGGCGACCGTCAGCTTGATCGCCTCACCCAGGCTCTCCACCGCCGCATCCGTGATGCGCAGGAGTGGCGAAGCAAGGCAGTGCTTTATCGTGAACAGGCAGTTCTTGTGGCATTCGGCCTCAAGCATGTGGTGAGGCGGGTTCTGGCGGACGAACTTGGTCTTCCAGCCGCCGACCTCCACGGATCCGAGCTGTGGGTGCTCGAACGGGGTCCAGTTGAGGAAGCCTTCGCCGCCCAATTCCCGGTCGTTCCATGCCAGCATCTTGAGCTCGAATTCCTCCGGCCTCTCCCACAGGCGCTGCAGGTACTCGTCCTTATCAATGCCGACCGCTCCGGCAATGTCCCAGAGCTCGGTCGTATACCCGAGCGCACCGTACATCTGGTGGATCCAGTCAATGAGGACGCCATGCCGCGGCTCGCTGTCGCCCGCAGTGAACCCGTGGAACACCGACCGCACCGGGTAGCCCGTAAGCCTTTGGCCCATCTCACCGATCGCCTTAAACGCGGCAAGGTCTTTGGGGGGGATCTGCGAGTCAGGGACAGTGCAGCCGGGGCGCAGGATCACGCCGCTGTGGGTATGGTAGCTTTGGGCGCCGGCGATGTTGGGGCGGGCCAGCAGGTATTCGACGACTGCCTTGGCCTCGGGCTCCGAAGTCGGGTACAGCCCCGAGCCGCCCTGCCGGTACTCCATATCCCAGTTAGAGGGGTAATTGCGGTTAAGGTTGATGCCGTATAGCGGCGGGGCGAGTTTGACTGTCCGCCCGTCGTAGTTCTTGACGAGGCCCTCGACATACAGGTGGTAAAACGGGCCGTCACTGTCGTCCGGGCCGCGCCGGGCCATAACCCGGGGATCCCGGCCGGAAACCTTCCACTGACCCGCCGGGTCCTCCACCCGCATCTGGCAAATCATGCCGTCGCCGTTGATGTCGTCAGCGTAGAGCCCGTCTTGCTGCTCCGCGAACGGATACGGCCGCTTGGTACCGCTGCCGGCGAAGGGCGTCGTGAGATAAGCCTCGGCGCCGTCGGGGTTGACGCGCGGGAGAATGTACCACGCTCGCGTATCCAGCGCCTGGGTGACCTCAGGGTCCTTTCCGTAGCGGTCCAGCAGGTACCATGCGGTGTAAAGGGCCACCTCGGTCCCGGTAACCTCCCCGCCGTGGGTATTGCCATCGATATAGTAGCCAGGCTTATCCCTCGCGGGCCCGGTGGCGGGATTGGTGATTTCGATTGCCGAGAGCTCGCGCCCCTCAAAGCTCTTGCCGGCCGAAGTGACGACCGCAAACCCCCTGCTCGCTTCGGCGAGGGACCTGAGCTCCCGGGCGAGTTCGTCGTAGGTATGGTAATGCGCGAAGTCCGGCTTATTTACGGTAGGCATGCAACCACCTCCTGAGTGATTGCAGGTCTGTTCGGTGGCCGCGGGGGGATGTCCTTCGGGAGGCGAGGTTTGGCACGTGGCGATGCATGAAACCTTTATCTGTCTAGCTCGTCTTTAGTTGCTGGAGGTGGAGGAACTGAGAAGCTATCGTCGATTGGCGGCCGCAGTTCTCGCGGTCGTCATGGGGCTGACGCTGCTGGGCGGATGCACCCCCAACGTGAAGCAATCCCTCGCCGAGACCGTCACAGCCTTCTATGAGCAAGTCGCAGACGGCAACAACCCATACGGCTCGTTTGGTGCCGCGCCTCTCTGGCCCAATCTGCCGGTGGATACGCCTCAGATGATCTCGGCCGAGGTCGAGACCGTGGCGGACGAGGCCCGGGACGGCAAGTGGTTGGTCCGGGCCGAGCTCCAGGTCGGGACGGGCGATAGGACGGTTGCGCTGATCGAGGAGACCTCTTGGGTCCGCGAAGGCGATAACTGGGTCCTGACGACCGTGGCGGCCGCCGGTGCGGAGTTCGCCGGCTGGTCCGGCTCCAGCGAGGCGGTAGCCGGCCTGCTGGCGTTTGAACACGAAGGCCGGGTGTGGTGGCTCGATACAGGCAGCGGCCAGATGGCGCAGGTCGTAAACCCTGAGAACAATGCCGGCGACGGAGAGCAGGCCCTTCACATTGACGAGTGGGCGCCGGACGGAAGCGGCCTGCTGGTGTACTCGGAAGGAGCTACATACTGGTACAGCCTTGCAGCGGGCGGGATCGCCAAAGTCGCCGACACCGGCAACTACGGCGGCGTAGCGTGGAGCAAGGATGGCAGGTACGGCCTCGTCGACCATGGCACAGATGTCATCCGGACCGTCGAGGTCTTCAGCGTCGCCGAGGGCAAGGTCACCGACCGGTTGGCAGCCTACGGGGCCTTGTGGTCGCCGGACGGCGCGATCGTCATCGGCGAGCCGGCAAGAGTGACCCCGGAATGGCCGGCGGGCGACGGGTCGTCATTCTCGGTCGTCCGGATCGAGATCAAGCAAGACCCATCGGGCCTCACCGTCCTCGAACCGACCACCCTCGCTGCCGGGACAAGTACGTCCTTGTACCGGCCCGGCGGCTACGGCCGCGACGGAGAGCTATACTACACCCAAACCGAACTCAATGACGGCGGCGAGGTCGTAACCTGGTACAGGTGGGATGAGGAAGCCCGAGAAGGCGTGCGGCAAACCGAGCCCCCGGTCCTCGACACATCCGAGGGCCGGCCCACCGTACAGGTACCTTCTCAGCTGGGCGGACCGCGCGACGTTAGGGTCGAGGTTTCGGAGGACGGGCGGTGGGGCGTTTTCGGTGCTACTGAAGGCGATATGGGCAACGGCATCTACCTGATCGACCTGACCGCCCCAAGCACGTGGACGCGGATCGTCGCCGGCACGAACCCGAGGTGGATGGCCGGGCAATAGCCTGGGGGCAAAGTCGACGACTGCAAGTGGAAGGACTACGGCCGGGGCGAAGGCGCCCCGGCCGGTCTATCATCGCGACGAAACCGCCAACAGGTCGGCCAGGACCTCTTCGGCGTGTGCCCAGAGGGCCCGGTGTCCCTCTCCGGGCCAATAGCGCGCGACCGCGGCGGGGAAGACCGTCTGGTACCGCCGGGAAACTGCTGACGGCACCACGCGGTCCGCTTCGCCGTGATAGATCAACACCGGGGCGCGAACACCGGAAGGGTCGAATCCCCAGGGCCGCCGCCAGGCATCGAGGTCGCCGGCGGCGCCGGAAACCCCCTGCCGAAAGGCGTTACCGCCCACGGCGCGCCAGTAAGCAATGCGCTCCGCCAACGAGTCACCAACCGGACGGCGCCCTCCGGCCGGCCGCCGCGCGATGTGGTGGACGGCGCGGACCGGTCGCGCCCGCCATCCCAGAGGCCCGAACACCGGCGGCGGCCCCGCGGCCGATACCAGGGCTAACGCACTGGCCCTCTCAGGCATTGCGCTGCCGCACGCCAGGGCGTATGGGCCGCCCATTGAGACCCGACCAGCGCAAAGCGGTAGATACCGAGGGCGCTCGCCATGAACGCGATGTCCCGTGACCAGTCGGCGATGCGCCGCCGGGGCAGCGGATCCGAGTACCCGTAGCCGGGACGGCCGGGAACGACAACGCGCGCGCCGGTCGCCGCCGGCACGGCTGGCACGCCGAGGCAGCCGCCTGGCAGCCCGTGGAACATGAAAACCGGCCGCCCGGACGGATCGCCGGTCTCGACATACCCAACGCGGCGACCGCCGGGAAGCTTGATGGTCCGCAGGTCCTTAGCCGTCAACATCGTCATGTCTTGCGAACGACGCATACCCCCTTCCAGGGTCAGATCCTGCCGAGTTCGGGCAGGAGCGTCGAGGCGATCTTGCCCAGGTCGGGCTTGGGATACGATACAGGACTGTGCTTGAGCCCCATACGCACCAGCATCTCGGCCGTCATGATCGCCGCCCTTGCGGGGTTGACAATCGGCACATCCAGCTTGATATCCTCGTCAATCAGCAGAAAAGCAAGGGTCATGCAACCGAGGATGATCGAAGCGGCCCCGTCCTTGACCGCACGGCGCACCTCGCCGGATATGGCCGCCACAACGTCGTCACGCCCGACGCGGCCTTCGATCATGTCGATAACCCTTGCATCAACGGCCCGGACAGAGGCACATTTGTTGGCCTGGCCGTATTCGCGAAGCGTCGACCAGAACTCCGGGACAATCTCGTCAAGAATGGTCACGACCGAGAACCGGTCGCCAAGCATGGAGGCAACTGCTATCGAGGACTCGAACGGCCCGACAACGGGGATGTCCAGCAGTTCGCGGGCGACGTGCAATCCGGGGTCGCCCGCGCAGCCCACAACCAAGGCATCGTACCGGCTGCGAACAGCGAGCGCTTTCTTAAGCATCCCGGGAACGCTCATTGCGCTCTCGGTGCGGGACTCGATCGAGATCGGCCCCTCTTCACAGTCGTCAACTGTCACCTTGCTGGTGGGACTCAACAGGAAACCGTTGGCTACCCGCTCCCGCCTCGTCTTCTCGTCGGCCGCAAAGTTGACTCCGGGCATAAGGTAAAGGATGTTCGCCATTGAGGGACACCTCCACTAGTCTCTAGTAGATGGGATTTCGCTGGCCGGCATCATGCAACCTCGCGTGGGTGAGGTACCGGACAGGACCGCTCGATGTCCGGCGGGAAGTGTTTGGCCGCAGCCAGTTCCAAGAAGGGAACCACGCAGCCTGCGCAGACACCGCCGGCGCCATCCTTCAGCTACATTGGCGACAAGAACACGAAGCCGGCCCCGAAACGGCGGGTGGCCCTGTGATACACATTCATCCCTTCCAAAATGTCTTCCAACCCACAAAAAGAGGCCTCTTGCCGAGTCGTCTCTCAACAAAAGGCCTGCTAAACGATGGTGGGCAGTACTGGTTTCGAACCAGTGACCTCGCGAATGTGAGTCGCGCGCTCTACCCCTGAGCTAACCACCCAGTCAATTGTGCAAGCACCATCATAGCACATCGCGCCGCCATCCGAAAGGCACTGAGCGCGCCAAGTGGCCGCGTCCAAGCAGCGGCAAAAGGCTACTTGCGCAGCATCAGCCAACCTGCCAACGCAAGCAGCGCTACCCCGGCCACCTTGGTCCAGCAGAACGGCACCTGCTCCGCGCCGAACAGCCCGCACGAGTCAATAAGCACAGCCGTGGAAACCTGCCCGATGATGATCGCGGTCGTCGCCGACGCAACTCCCACCTTGCTGATGCCGAACGCGACGCCGTAGACAATGGCTACGCCGATCGGGCCCGCCAGGAAGGTGAACCAGGGAGCCTTGCCGATGGCGCTGAGGCTACCGCTGCCGAGGCGAAAGACAAACAAGAACAGGGCGGCTGCCACCCCGCCGAGCACCTGAGCGAGAAAGCTGGTTTCGAGCAGACCGATGACCTTGGATAGTACCGAGTTGAGGGTTCCCTGAACTGCCATCAGTGCGCCTGCGACGCCCGCAGAGAGCAGCGGGAGGACGGCGGCATCGGTCAGCCTGCCGATGATCCCCCCTGCCGCGGCTCTGTGTTCGCTTCCAGGCTGGCTTGGGCGACGGCGTGCGCCATCCTTCCTCTCGCTCACGCCACCATCTCCCAGCGGCCGCACCGGCCGCCCCAACGCGCCACCATGGTCCCGTCTATGTATAGCTGCACGATTTCGCAGCGGTTGGGACAGTGTTCGCACTCAAACCCCCTGGCCACGATGTCCCGGTCCGCCACATCGAAGCCCCGGAACGCCGTCCGCCTGATCTCGCCCCTCCGGTATGCTTCCTCCGCCAGCAGCCCCGCTCCGACGGCGCCCATCAGGGAGTGATCGGGGGGAACGATGACGTCGGTTTCCAGGGCCTCCTTGAACGCCTGCACGATACCCGCGTTGGCGGCTACCCCACCCTGAAACATCACCGGCGGCAGGATATCCTTGCCTTTACTCAGGTTGTTGAGGTAATTGCGCACAAGTGCCTGGCACAGGCCGCGACGATGTCCGACGTGGAGTGGCCCACCTGCTGTTTATGGATCATGTCGGACTCGGCGAATACGGCACACCGGCCAGCGATGCGCACCGGGTGTACCGCCTGAAGAGCCAGCCCGCCCAGTTCTGCCACCGGGATGCCGAGCCGGGAAGCCTGCCGGTCGAGGAAGGACCCCGTTCCGGCGGCACAGACAGTGTTCATGGCAAAGTCAACCACGACGCCGTGGCGCATGATGATCAGTTTGCTGTCCTGGCCGCCGATCTCAAGGACAGTCTGGACGTCGGGGCGGTAGCGCAACGCCGCGACGGCATGGGCGGTGATTTCGTTCTTGACGATATCCGCCCCGGCAACCGTGCCGGCCAGCAGGCGGCCGCTGCCCGTGCTGCCGACTGCCAGGACTCGCGCCCGCACCCCTGCCCCGTCCCGCACTTCCCGGAGAGCCGCCGCGAGGGCTTCCAGCGGGCGGCCGCTCGTGGGAACGCAGGACCGGCCGAGCAGCCTCCACCCCGTTGCCTGCCCGGGATACTTCTCCCGGCCTGGGGACGCCACCAGGGCCGCCTTGGTCGTCACCGACCCGACATCGATGCCGAGAAACCCGTCACTCACCGTGTGTTGCCACCTCCCGCGATTCGTGCCGGCGGCGCACTTCGGCGCCGGGGACACGCATGGCACCCGATGCCGCAGCACTGCGCCGCCGTTCTAGCAGGTCGACGAATGCCTCCAGCCGGGTCTGCATACCGGTCTCGCCGGAGTGCTCGTCGAGGAAGAAGGTCAGGACAGGGATCCCGTAATCCTGGCTGACCGTGTTGAGCACCGTGCGGGCGACGATTTCGGGCATGCAGGTGAAGGGAGCCAGGTGGACGACACCGTCGACGCCGCGCCGGGCCATGTCGATGGTGTGGCCGACGTTGGGCTGCCCCTCCCCGCCGACGCTGAAGCCCAGGTAAGGCAGCGCCAGCTTACGGTAGTGGGCCTCGGACCGGTCGCCGCGCCGTTTCCAGGGCCCCGGCGCCAGGTGGTTGGCCACCCAGTCGCTGAGCATCACCGATTGCTCGACCTCGGCGCCAAGGTGACCGAGGGTTTCGGCGGTATGACTGTTCACGGCGGGTTCAAAGACCATGAACACCTCCCCGATCAGGCCGACCTTGACCGGCTGCACGCCCTCGCGGATCGGGACGGCGGCGAGCAGGTTCTGGCCGGCCCGTCCGGCTTCGTCCACGGCGGCGAGGGTCGCCGCCTGGTCGAGAAGGCGCTCGCCCTCGGCAAGTGCAACGCTCGTTGTTCCCTGCCTGACCTCCCGGGGACGCACGTGGTGGGCCATCGCGTGAAGGGCGTCGAGGCGGCGCAGCTTTCGGAGGCCGAACGCTACGGCCCGCGCCACATCCGTCAACGACCCGCGGCGCGAGAGCCGGCGCAACGACTCCAGGAGTTGCAGCCACCCGCGGGACGGAGGCTCGATTACGACCAGTTCAAGGTCGATCCCGAGGTCTGCCAGGATCTCACGCTGGACTTCGGCGTAGTAGCCGAGGCGGCACGGCCCGATGCCGCCGACCATCACGACGGCCTGGGCGCCAAGGCGCGCGGCCTCGATGTAGTTGCCGACGTTCATCTTCAGCGGGAAACAGGCGCACTCGGGCGAGTGCCGAACACCGAGGCGGATGGTTTCCGAACTGACGGCCGGCGGCACGACGACCCTGACCCCGAGCTTTTCGAGAATCGCCCGGAAGATGATCGAGTACGGCCCCATTCGCGGGAAAGTGATGGATTCGTAGCCGCGGAATTCCCTGCGCATCAGCCGGCCCTCCGCCTGACGACGAGGTCGACGAACGCTTCGAGCATGGTCAGAAAGCCGGCTTCACCCGTGTGCTCGTCGAGGGTCAGCTCCATGAACGGCAAATCGGGGCGCCTCCGGCCGACGAGGCGCATCGCAAGGTCCACGACCATGGAGTCCGGGCCGCAGCCGAACGACGCGACTGCGATCACGCCGTCGAGGTCCGGATCGGCGGTCATCAGGTACGCCGCGCCCATGAGCCGGCGTCCAAGGGTCCAGAACAACGGCTTTCCGAGCGCAAACCGCGCCGCCGCCTCAATCCGCGTCTGCGGGTAGCCTTCGGGTGTGATTGTGCTCACGCCCAATGCCGCAAGCTTACCGAGCAAATCGAGGTTGAGCCCGCGGTCGTAGAGGTTATAGCTGTGGCCGAGCACCCCGATCCGCGTCCCGGGAGCGGAACCCGAACTTGGCCAAGGCCGAAGGGCTCGGGGGAGCAACTCCGTGCCTGCTGCGCCAAGCATCCCCGGACCCTGGCGCACGGCAGCCGTGATGCCCCTGGCCAGCACCCCGGACGCCCGGACGGTCCGTCGGTACCCTGCGCCGAGGGCGGAGCCGGTTTCTGCTGCGACATGCCGGAACGCGCGGGAGGTGTTGCCCCTGCTCAGGTCAATCAGGGGGGCGAGCAGCGTCACCCGGTCGGGGACCGCGAGCCGGACCATGTCGGGCAGCCCGAGCAACTTCGGGCAGCTATAGGCCCTGGGCTCGACGCTGAACACGCGTGGCACGAACAGGTACTCGGCGCCGGCGGCGACCAACTCGAGGCAGTGCCCGTAGGCGACCTTCACCGGCAGGCAGGCCTCATCGAGGGCGGAGCCGACACCGCGGTCGATGGTCGCCCGACCGGTCGGCCGCGATACCCGGACTTCGGCCCCGAGGGCAGTCAAGAAGCCCTCCCACACGGGCCCGTATTCATAGTAAAGGAGTGCGCGGGGCACTCCGACGACAGGGTTTGCTGCCATATCATCCATCCTTGCCCGGGTCTTGGGGTGCTATGCCGCGCGGCCGGCGGAGGCAGGAGTCCCCAGCCCTCAGCCGGTCCAAACCCTTTGGCGGTCCTAACCCTTTGGATTGAAGAAGACCGCGACAAGCACGCCGGCGACGACTGCGACCGTGATGCCGAGCGATGTTGCTTTGAGGCCGCCGGTCAGAAGCCCTATCGGTCCGGCTCTTGCGACTTCCTCGGCAATGCCCTGGTAGAGAGCATGCCCGAACCCGGGAAGCGGAATCGTCGCACCTGCGTACCCGGCCTCCACCAGCGGGGTGTACAGGCCTAGGCCGCTTAGCACCGCCCCGGCGCAGACAAACCCGACCATCACGTAGGCGGGGTTGACCTTGCCGAGGTCAAGAACCAGCTGCGCCAGGACGCAGATCAGCCCACCCACGAGGAACGCCCGCAGGTAAGGCATGAACTGGCCCGCCGTCACCGCCTGTGACCTCCCGCGGCGGACGGGCCCTCGACCGCGACCGCGTGGGCGATGCACGGGATGGTGTCCCCTTGCTGGTAAGTCGTCGGGCTCAACAACGCGCCGGTCGAAACCAGTAGCATCCGCCCGATCTGCCCCTGCAGCAACCGCCGCATGAAGTGGCCGCAAAAAACCACCCCCGAGCAGCCGCACCCGCTGCCTCCCGCCTTGACGTCCTGTTGCTGCCTGTCGTATATCAGAAGCCCGCAGTCTACGAAGCGCCCGCCTAGCTTCAGCCCCCCTTCGGCAAGGAGCACGCTCGCGATTTCGTGTCCCACCGCGGCGAGGTCGCCGGTTGCGACGACGTCATAGTGGTCGGCATCGACCCCGAGGTCCTCAAAGTGCTGCAGGATGGTCTGCACGGCGGCCGGGGCCATGGCCGACCCCATGTCGCTGGAGTCCTTGACCCCGAGGTCGACCACTCTGCCGAAGGTCACGTGCGTGACGGCAGGACAGGGTCTGGGCGTCTCGCCGCCAGAGGTCAGGAGCGCGGCGCCTGCCCCCGTCACCGTCCATTGCGCGGAGGGCACTGCTTGAGCACCGAATTCCGTGGGATACCGGTACTGCCGCTCCGCCGAATCGTGGTGACTGCTCGCGGCGGCGAGCGCGTAGCGTGCGTACCCGCCGTCGATGAATACCGAGCCCAGGGCCAGAGCCTCGGCCATCGTCGAGCAGGCCCCGTAAAGCCCAACGAACGGAACGTAGAGCTCGCGGGCCGTGAAGCTCGAGGGGGTGATCTGGTCGAGAAGGTCGCCGCAGAACAGCAGGTCGATGTCTTCCGGCTTGAGCCCGGCCTTGCGGATCGCGTTCCCGGTGGCCTCCTGCAGCATGTGGCTCTCTGCATGCTCCCAGGAGGATTGTCCGAGGAGGCGGTCGGTCTTCCTGACCTCGAAGTCGCCGGCCAGCGGCCCTTGAGCTTCCTGGGGACCGACCACCGTGCTCGTTGAGCAGATTTCGGGGCGGTTGGGGAGGACGATGGTGTACCTCCCGACGCGGTTGCCGGGCAGCACAGCTAGAGTCCTCCCAGAAGGAGCTTGACGGCCGCCACGATCATGCTCACAAAGGTGCCGTACACGATGACCGGCCCCGCGACCTGGAACAGGCGGGCCCCGACGCCGAGGATGAACCCTTCGCGCTTGAATTCAAGGGCCGGCGAGACTATGGAGTTGGCGAACCCGGTAATCGGGATGGCGGAGCCCATGCCCCCGAAGTCACCGATTTCGTCGTAAACGCCGATACCGGTCAGTATGGCCGCCAGGACGACCATGGTCGCCGATGCGAGGCCTGCAGCGTCCCTGGCATCCCAACCGCGGGCCTCCCAGAACGACCAGGCGGCCTGCCCGATTACGCAGATCAGACCGCCCACGACGAACGCCGCAAGGACGTTTCGGAAGAGCGGCCGGCGGGGCGAGATGGCCTGGGTAAGCTGCTGATACGCCTTAACGTCGGGCGATTCGGCACCGCTCCGCCCAGCCATCCCCGGCGGGCGATCCCCGGAAACCGCCTTTAGCGTCTGCCTGGCCTTGGCGCTAACCTTCTGCTTGGGCATACGAGTCAGGACTCGGTGCCCTCGACGATAAACGCGACCTTGCAGTCAGCTTTGTAGGCCTTGATCTTCCCGTCCTCGACGCTGCAGGTCCAGTTGACAACCTCAATCGCCTTGACCTGCCGGACGCTCCGGCAGCACTCCTGCAGTGCGCTGTCCACGGCTTCTTTGAAGCCATTGGGGGACGAGCCGACTACTTCGATAACCTTGACAACGGACACGTTCATTCCTCCGGACTACTAGTATTGATCCCGGCGCCTCGCGTGGTGCAGGCTAGGGAGCCGTGAACGGCGGGAAGGTCCAGTAGGCCAGCGAACCGATGATCTTGCCGGCCGCGACCGCCCAGACGACCTTGCCCACCAGTGATCCCAGCCCGACACGTCTTGACAGCACGGGCACCACACCGATAGTCTCCGCCAGGGCGCTCGCGAGCATGCCGACGAAGATGCCGGTCAGCAGACCAGGGACCGCCGCCAGCACTCCAGGCAGGGACAGCGTGTACGGAAACGGGAGCCAAAAGGCGCCGGCGAGGGCACCGCCGGCGACGGCAAGAGCGTAAGCGGCGTTGCACCGCCGCGTACCGGTCAGCGCCACGAGCCGCGATGGTACTCCCAGTGCTGTCAACAAGGCGACGAAGGCCGCACCCACGAGCACCCCGCTGCCGATCCCGAGGGTGGCCAGCAGGGCAAGCTCGACGGCACGGAGGATGGCTGGCGGGATCATCCCCGCCCCTCCTTTTGCGGCCCCGGCAGCGGGGTGCCCTGGCTTACGAGATATTGGTCGTTCTCCTGGTCGTAAAGGTGCATCTGGACGTCAAGCGGGCTGGGGTCGCTCGACGGCCTTCGGCGTGAGAAGGCATTGAAAAAGATGAGCACACCCAGCCCGACGCCGATCGAGTAAGGAATCTGGAGGACCAGCGGATGCTCCGTGGGGTTGCCCGTCACGAGGTGGTAAATCGCCTGGTGCACCTGCCCCATGTCCGTGTCCGCGTGAAAAGCGATGATTGCCATCATCGCCCCGAAAAACAGGACCAGGCTGACGCTGATAATCCAAAAGCCCGCCCAGAAAGGACTCTGCCTGACCCGCGGTTTGACAACCGTGAAGTCCGCACCCGACAGGTCGATGTCCAGCGTGGGATCGATGAGCCGGACCGCCCGCACGAAGTCCAGCGACGAGACGACTGTCGCCCCCTGCCCCTCACGCAGCGGCTTTAGGAAGGGAGTGCCGCGAAGGCGGCGCTCAAGCTCCGCGTCGTCCGAGGCGACCTCGGCGAGCATGCCTACGGAAATCGGCACGCCGACCGGGGCGATGAACGATTCGCGCGGTTTCACGAATACAAAAGCCAAGCTAAGCCTCCTTTTGGCGCAGGACGGAGATCTGACGCTGCCGCTGGCAGTTAGTGTGCCCGCGATGTCGGGGCGATAAGAGTCGGGATTGCGGGCGCCTGTAAGGTCCGTGGGATGACGGTTCGAGGTCAGTTCTCGATCAGATATCCGCGGAGGCGCCGGAGGACCTTCTTTTCCAGGCGTGAGACCTGGACCTGGGTCATCCCGAGGCGTTTGCCGGCTTCCACCTGCGTCATGTGCCGCGCGTAACGGAGTTCGACGAGTTGGCGCTCGCGCTCAGGGAGGCCCTGGCAGGCCTGCCAGCGGGCGTGGTTCTCCATCCACCGGTCGAGGTCGTCGTGCGGCGCGGCGATGCGGTCGCCCAGTGCGTCGGGCAGGTCCTGGCCTGGCAGGGCGGGCTCGTCCAGACTCGCGGGCACCGCCAGACCCTCCATCGCAAACAGGAGGTCGGCGGTTTCGACGCCCATCTCGGCGGCAATGCGCGTCAGACTCGGTTCCTCGCCCTCTTCGGCGGCAAGCCGGGCCCGCACAGCGCGCGCCTGGCCGACCATCCCCTGGGCCCCACGTGATACGCGGATGATGCGGTTGTCCCGCAGATAGCGCCGGATTTCCCCAATAATCAGCGGGACTGCGTAGGTGCTGAAAGCCACTCCGCGATTAGGGTCAAACCTGCGTGAGGCCTTGACGAGGCCCACGCAACCAACCTGAAAGAGGTCCTCAAGGTCGGCCCGGCCTGAGAACCGGCCGATTACCTTGCGAACGAGCCCGAGGTGCTCTTCGGGCAGATCATAGCGTCGACTCGGGCCGCTCTGGCTCATTGGTTACCGCGGTGCCTCCCTGCATGCGGTTTGGTACGCGCTTGGACATCGTCACCCGCGTGCCTTTGCCAGGTGCCGATTCGACCTGGACCTGATCCATGAAGTTCTCCATCAATGCGAAGCCAAGCCCCATCCGGTCGGGGACGGTCGTGTACGCAGGCTCGCGCGCCTTGGCGATATCCGCGATCCCGCACCCACGGTCCTCGACGCACACCCAGAACCGATCCTCTCCCTGGATCTCGGCTGTGATGATTACGTCGCCGGCGGCGCCGCCGGGATAGGCGTGCAGGATGACGTTGGACACCGCCTCGGACAGGGCCACTTTGAGGTCATCAAGGTCTTCTACCGTGAACGGGAGCTGGGCCGCAAAGGCCGCGACGGCCGCCCGCGCCAGGGAAAGATTGGTCGGCCGCGCGGGCAGTTCGAGCCTCATCCGGTTGCGCGCCTCCCGGTCCCTTGGAAGCTCGCCCGCCTTCCGGGCCTCCGCATACCTAGCTGAGGGCGAAGCCATCCCCTGCCACCCCCGTGGTTTCGCGCGCCCGTTTGGCTGCCCGGCCACGCCTCCGCCTGGCCAATGCCCTGAGGCCGGTATCCTTGGACGCGTACATCCCGATGATCTGGGCGATGCCGGACAGCCGGAGCACCCGCTTTACCGCAGTCTGCGCTCCGGCGATGCCCATTTTGCCGCCCGCGGCCTGGACCGCCCGGTACCGGCCGAGGATCGCCCCAAGACCCGAACTATCAAGAAAACTCACGCCGCTGAGGTCGAGCAAGAGGTTCTCCGCTCCGGAACTCGTGAACTCCCCATCGACCAAAACCCGAAGCCGGGGAGCGGTCTCAAGGTCGAGCTCCCCGGCCACGGTCACGAGCAGTGTGGTGTTATGAATTTCATGCGCCAGTTCCAGCATGGCCGCCCCTCCAGGATTATGTTCGCTTGGGGCGATTCTCGCCGCTGGCTGGCTCTTCCTTCAGGTCCAGCTACCCCTTGTCCGTATTCGTAAGCCACCGATCTGCACCGCTCGACAGCCCGAACCCTCCCGCCGGTCGAAGGACGGCTAATCGCGGCGAATCAGGCAGGATAGCGCCTTCCAGATCAGCCGGAAGAGGTTTGCCCGCGGGACATCCCTGTCGGCCACCAGGTCGCACCGGCCGACCTCCTTGCCGCCGGCTTCGACGATCAACTGCCCCAGGACCTGGCCCTTTTGCACCGGGGCGAAGATGCGCTCCTCACGCTCGATCCGGCGTTCGAGATCGGGGGTCTGCCCCTTGGGCAAGACGACTCCGAAGTCGCGGGCCGGTGTAAGCGTGACATCCTCGAGCGCGCCCCGCTCCACGTGGACCTGCTCGATCGCTTCGCCCTGCTTAGCCAGCGGAACGGCAATCACACTTGCGAAACCGGCATTAAGCAGGCTCGACGCCTCGCTAAACCGGATCTTGCTGTCGGGACATCCCAAGACCACGGCGATCAACCTGGTGTCATCGCGGACCGCTGTCGCCGAGAGGCAATGCCCGGAGGTGGCGGCCGTCGTCCACCCGGTCTTGAGGCCGTCGCACCCCTGGTAGTACCGCACCAACTTGTTGTTGTTCGACTGCATCAGGGCCCCGTTGCGCAGGTACTCGATCCACGTCGATGTCAGCTTAAGCAGTTCGGGCCGCTGTACGGCATAGCGGGACATCAGGGCGACATCGTAGGCGCTCGAGTAGTGGTTGGGGTCGTCCAGACCGTGGCAGTTGTTGAAGTGAGTATCCTTCATCCCCAACTCCAGAGCCTTGGCGTTCATTTCCTCGACGAAACGTTCCTCCGTCCCGCAAATGTGCTCCGCTACCGCAACACATGCATCGTTGGCCGAACCGACGGCGACTGCAATGAGCAGGTCAGAGAGCGACATGACCTCACCGGGTTCGAGCCAGATCTGCGATCCGCCGTAGCCGGCGGCGTTCTCGCTTGCCACAACCTGGTCAGTCAGGTTGACACGGCCGGACTCAAGGGCGTCAAAGATGATATTCAGCGTCATAATCTTGGTAACGCTGGCGATGGCCCTTTGTTCGTGCTCGTTCTTCGCGTAGAGGACCTGGCCGGAGTAGGGCTCCAGCAAGATGGCCGCTTTGGCCCGCGGCGTCAGGTTTCCCGTGAGTGGGCCGACCGCACCAAGAGCGTTGACGTCAATTGATGTGTCCTCGGCGAGCAATACGCCGCCGTCGTCTCCCGGCGCCGGCCCCTCAACGAGGACGACGGACGGCCCGTTGGGCTGGTAGGCCAGGACCGCCTGGTCAGTTGGGCCGGGGAGCAGGCTCAGCGGCCCGGGGGACCACGGCCAGCCCTTCAGCCACCAACTGACCGGCCCGCCGGCCGCGATGCTGGCGCTCGCCGCAAAGACGGCGAACAACGTCAGTCCGGAAAGCAACTTCATCAATCGTGCGCGTCTTTCCACGGCACGACACCTCCAAGTCTACGGATCATGTCTGTGGGTCAAATCAGCCTATCGCGTCGAGCCTGGGATTCGGCTCGTTTGACTTAGGTTTGCCCAGCCAACGGCACAAGCACGAGCGTTTCGGCCCCGTCGCGGCAGCGATTTGTTTCCAGCCCGGCGATTGTTACTGCGGCAAGGAATAAGCCAAGGCCCGGCGGACTGCGCCGGGCGCTTCGCTTACAAACTCAGGGAGAAGGTCTAGCGGCAGACCATGCTGTCGAGGTCGCGGGGGTAGTAGGTCAGCATTTCGATACCGGTTTCCGTTACCACCAAGGTGTCGGAGTGGCGGAAGCCGCCTAGGCCGTCAACATACAGGCCGGGCTCGACGCTGAACACCATCCCCGGCTGGATCAAGGTATCGTCGCCGAGGTCAAAGAACGGCGCTTCGTGCCCGAGGATGCCGAGGGCGTGGCCGATATGGTGACGCCAGTAGGCCAGAGGTTGAGCTCGTCGTACACCTTGCGGACGGCCACGTCCACCTCCGCGCAAGGCCGGCCGGGCTTGATGTTCTCGAACGCCACATCCTGCAGGCGCATCATCCAGTCAAAGAACTTGCGTTGTTCCGCGGAAACCTCGCCTACGAACATCGTCCGCTCGAGCTCGCTGTTGTAGCCCCAGACCGTCGCACCCGCGCCGGTGACCAGAACGTCGCCCGTCCGCAGCACGAGGTTCTTGGTGATTGCGTGCGGCAGGGCCGAGTTGGGGCCGATCTGGCCGCGGAAACCGGCGCTTGCGCCGCGGCCGCCGCGCGGTTCGAAGCCTGCGCCAAGCGTCTTGATCATCGCGGCGGTCGCTTCCTGCGAAGCCCGCGCCGAGATTTCAGTCTCGGTGATACCCGCCTTGGAGTACTCCTGGAGCAGCGCGTGGGCAAGGTTGCCCCACCGGCAGCTCTCACGGATCAGGGCGATCTCCTGGGGGGACTTGATTACACGATGCTCCTCGACAAGCTTAGGCATGAGCGTCACCGTCGTGCCCGGGAGAATCTCCTCAAGCCGCGGCCCTCGGTAACCCCACCCCGAAGCGTAGCCTGGCGCATCGGCGGCAACAGGCTTGCCGGCCAGCCCGAGGTCACGAAGGATGCCGGCGAGCACCTTCATGGGATGGGTCTCGCCGGGGTATTCGGGGTAGGACATAACGTCGTCGACTTCGGCGGTTTCCTTGCCATGCTCGGCTTCGAGGCGCGGCACAAACAGGAGGCTCTTGCCGCCGCCGTGCAGGACCATGCACATCGGGCGCTCTGTGGGGATGAAGGCGAATCCGGTGAGGTAGAAAATCGATGTCGCATTGAACAGGACCATCGCCTGGAGGTCCTTGCCCCCGATCACATCGAGAACGCGCCGTTGCCTGGCACGGAGCTCGTCGGGGGAAATCCGCAATTGGCTCACGCTAACACTCCTTCCAAGGCTAGGTTTCTTCGGAAGATGCCTTTCGGGGCCAGAAGCCGAAGCCCTTCAGTCCAAACGCTGCGGAAACCAGACCCGCGACGGCCGTGAGCCCGTACACGGGACCGAGGCAGGCGGGCGGCCAGTCCGTGCCGGCGACGAACAGCGGAACGGTTTCCCTGGTGTGGTCCGTGCCGCGATATAGCGGGTCGCACCCGTGATCGGCGGTGACCGCTAAGACCTCGCTGCCGTCGGAGGTCTGGGGCAACAGGCCGGCGAGGGCGGCATCGAACTCCTCGAGCGCGCCTGCGAAGCCCGCCGCGTCGCGGCGATGCCCATACAGCGAATCGAAATCGTTGAGGTTGGCGAATATCAACTGGCGTGGGCCGCCCCCGCTCGCCGTGCCTCGACCCGGGTCCGCTCGCTTGAGCGCCGCAAGCTCGGCGAGCACCGCGCCGTTGCCTGCTGCCTTGCGCGATTGGGAAATGCCCCGGCCCGAGAAGACGTCGCCGATCTTGCCGACTGCGATAACCTCGACCCCTGCTTCAAGACAGGCGTCGAGGACGGTTGGCGCGGGCGGCTCGAGGCTGTAGTCGCGGCGGCCGGCCGCGATCCGCTCGAATGAGCCCGGCTTGCCCGTGAACGGGCGGGCGATGACCCTTCCGACAAGCCACTCGCCCCTTGCGATCTCGCGCGCCATCTCGCACATCCGGTATAGCTCGCGGACCGGGACTACTGCCTCATGTGCTGCAATCTGCAAGACGCTGTCGGCGGAGGTGTAAACGATCGGGTGGCCGGTCGCGAGGTGCTCGCGGCCAAACTGCTCGATCACCGCCGTCCCGGAGGCAGGCATGCCTCCGAGGACAGGGCGTCCAAATGCATGCCCCAGCCGCTCCAGCAAGTCCGCCGGCAGGCCGTCAGGGAAGGTCTGCATGCGGGTCTGGGTGACCAGTCCGGCAAGCTCCCAGTGGCCGGTGAGGGTGTCCTTGCCGAGCGAGAGCGGAACAAGACGGGCGGAGGTGCCGGCGATAGGCGCCGGGCCTGCTGCGGAACTCGTGCCAGGGAGTTGCTTGAGCTCGCGGAGGCCCAGACGTTCGAGGTTTGGCAGGTCAAGGCCGCCCGCCGCTGCAGCTACGCCACCGAGGGTGTCCGCACCCGGGTCGCCGCGCCAGGGCAGGTCTTCATCGGACCCGATGCCGACGCCGTCGAGGACAATGAGAGAGAACCGGCGACAGACGGGCGCAAGCGGCGGGAGCCGGGACAGGGCCAGGCCTGTCGGATGCGGATCAAATCCCTGCATGGCGGCCCGTGGCCCTAGGCCCGCGGGTGCGCTTTGGCATAGACCTCGTTGAGGCGCCCGCGGGTGATCTGCGTATAGATCTGCGTCGTGGCGATGTCAGCGTGGCCCAACATCTCCTGGACTGCCCGAAGGTCGGCCCCGTGCTGGAGCAGGTGCGTCGCGAACGAATGACGCAAGGTGTGCGGCGTGATCTCCTTGTGGTCGATGCGGGCCTCTTCGGCGTAGCGCTTGACGATTTTCCAGAAACCCTGCCTCGTAAGGCGCCGGCCGTGGTGATTGACGAACAACGATGCCGTCAGCGGGTCGCGGACCAGCTTCGGCCGCCCCGTCTCCAGGTACTGGCCCACGAAGCGGCGGGCAACCGATCCGATTGGCACGACCCGGTCTTTGGTCCCCTTGCCCGTCAGGCGAACAAACCCAAGGTCGATATTGACGCTCGCGGTATCAAGGGAAACCAACTCCGAGACGCGGATGCCCGTCGCGTAGAGAAGCTCGAGCATCGCCCGGTCGCGCAGCCCCCCGGCGGTAGTTGTATCGGGTTGCTGGAGCAGCGTCTCCACTTCCTCCACCGTGAGTACCGTGGGCAGCTTCTTCTCAAGCTTGGGCGAGTCGAGGTGCTCGGTGGGGTCACTCTGAATCGTGCCCCGACCCACCAGAAACCGGTAGAAAGACTTGATTGCTGCCAGCCGCCGCGCCATGGTGGCGCGCGAGGCGCCTTTGCGATCGGAGGTCCCGCGCTCAAGATGCAGCAGGTAAGAGATGATCACGGCGCGGGATGCGCGCTCGACCGCGTTGCTGCGCTCGGAGAGGTACGCCATGAAGTCCTTGAGGTCCCGCCGGTACGCGTCCTGCGTGTTTGCCGTGAGGCCGCGCTCAACATCAAGATAGCTGATGAATGCACCAATCTGATCGTTCACGCAGGGGCCCCACTTTCCGGCTGAGGATATGCGGACCGACTCTCTTACCGGCGGCCCGGCTCCTGAAGTATCTGCCAGGTTTGCCGACTCTATTCCACATAACGAATCCCCTACCTCCCGAATCTCCTTCAGCGGCAGGCCCGAATCGGGCGACATAAAGCTGCCTATCCCGACAATCGTCGCCCTACGCGGAGGGAATCGTGGCTGCTAGGCGCGGTTAAGAGCAGGATGCGGCGGCGATTGGCAGGAGGCAGCCGGTTCAGGCCTGTTTTTCCAGTGAAGCCGACCGACATTCCGGTAACGCTGGGCTCCCCAGGGCCAATCAGTCTCGCTTGGGGAGGGAGGTTGGCATTGGCCCGGCGCCGACTTGGCCCGTCCATCCCAAGGAGCAGAGCGTACAAAGGGCCATGGAGGCGCCCGGGCTATCGCAACTGGCCCCTCTCACCTCAAGGGGAAGGGCGATAGCCCGGCGCCGACTTGGCCCGTCCGTCCCAAGGAGCAAAGCGTACAAAGGGCCATGGAGGCGTCCGGCGCCATCGCAACTGGCCCCTCTCACCTCAAGGGAAGGGCGATAGCCCGGCGCCGACGGCCCGTCCATCCCAAGGAGCAAAGCGCATAAAGGGCCATGGAGGCGTCCGGGCTATCGCAACTGGCCCCTCTCACCTCAAGGGGAAGGGCGATAGCCCGGCGCCGACTTGGCCCGTCCGTCCCGGAGCAGCGCAAGGGCCATGGGCGTCCGCTATCGCAACTGGCCCCTCACCTCAGGGGAAGGGCTAGCCCGGCGCCGACTTGGCCCGTCCTCCCAAGGAGCAAAGCGTACAAAGGGCCATGGAGGCGTCCGGCGCTATCGCAACTGGCCCTCTCACCTCAAGGGGAAGGGCGATAGCCCGGCGCCGACTTGGCCCGTCCATCCCAAGGAGCAAAGCGTACAAAGGGCCATGGAGGCGTCCGGCGCCATCGCAACTGGCCCCTCTCACCTCAAGGAAGGGCGATAGCCCGGCGCCGACTTGGCCCGTCCGTCCCAAGGAGCAAAGCCTACAAAGGGCCATGGAGGCGTCCGGGCTATCGCAACTGGCCCCTCTCACCTCAAGGGGAAGGGCGATAGCCCGGCGCCGACTCGGCCCGTCCGTCCCAAGGAGCAAAGCGCACAAAGGGCCATGGAGGCGTCCGGCGCCATCGCAACTGGCCCCTCTCACCTCAAGGGGAAGGGCGATAGCCCGGCGCCGACTTGGCCCGTCCATCCCAAGGAGCAGAGCGTACAAAGGGCCATGGAGGCGTCCGGCGCCATCGCAACTGGCCCCTCTCACCTCAAGGGGAAGGGCGATAGCCCGGCGCCGACTTGGCCCGTCCGTCCCAAGGAGCAAAGCGTACAAAGGGCCATGGAGGCGTCCGGCGCCATCGCAACCCGGCCCCCTGCTCACCTCAAGGGGAAGGGCGATAGCCCGGCGCCGACTTGGCCCGTCCATCCCAAGGAGCAGAGCGTACAAAGGGCCATGGAGGCGTCCGGCGCTATCGCAACTGGCCCTCTCACCTCAAGGGGAAGGGCGATAGCCCGGCGCCGACTTGGCCCGTCCGTCCCAAGGAGCAAAGCGTACAAAGGGCCATGGAGGCGTCCGGCGCCATCAACCCCCGCGGATTGATCCCTCACTTAGTAGGTCGGTCCCTCACCTCAAGGGGAGGGCGATAGCCCGGCGCCGACTTGGCCCGTCCATCCCAAGGAGCAAAGCGTACAAAGGGCCATGGAGGCGTCCGGGCTATCGCCCTTCCCCCTCTGTAGTAGGCCCTCAAAACCTCAATAACCCTCCCAAGCAGCCCCCCTGCCCGCCTCCGTACTCCGAGCCCCCGGGGGTCAGGACTTCCTCGGTTTCCGGGGGGCTAGTTGCGGCACTGTACATCAAATGGCGGACCCAGCCGATCACCGGCGGCAGTATAAGTGCCAGGACAATCACGATCGCCAGGATCTTGACCCAAAACCAGAACTTGCGCATGCGCCAGAGCGAAATGACCACGCACTCACCTCCCCGAGATGAAAAGGTCCCATAGAAGATATGAGGCGTGCGTGGCTTTCAGAACTGCATGTCCAAAGAAAAGCCGCCGGCCCAGCTCCTAACGGGACCGGCGGCGACGGGCGCTCGAAGACAGGGTTAGCTAGCGCGCCATTTCCGTGACCTGAGGGACCGTCACCTTAGCGTCGCCCCAGATGTGCGCAACATGCGGCGCATCGTAGAGCGGGTTGGCAACCCCGGAATAGCCCGGGCGCTCGTCGAGGTTCAGGACGATAACCGTGCGGGCCTCCTCTACCTTAAGCACGGGCATCCCGTAGATCGGCGTCCCCGAGGCCGAGCGGGCAGCCGGATTGACCACATCGCAGGCTCCGACGACGACAACCACGTCCGTGTTGGAGAACTCCGGGTTGATTTCGTCCATATCCACGAATTTCTCGTAGTCCAGGCCGGCTTCGGCCAGCAGAACATTCATATGGCCGGGCATCCGTCCGGCGACCGGATGGATGGCGATGCGCACCGTCTTGCCCTTTGCCTCCAGCACGGACACAAGCTCTCCCACTGCATGCTGAGCCTGGGCAACCGCCATCCCGTAGCCAGGCACAATGATCACCCGTTCAGCTTTGCGCAGCAGCTCCGGCAAGTCATCTACCACTACCTGGGCGGGCAGGCCCAACTCGTCCGCGGCCCCATCGGTAGCGGTTTCCGCCGCGGGAACGACCTCCTCGGGCTGCATCGCCGGCCGCGCCGGCACCGAACCGCGAAAAAGCCCCGCCAGGCTGCGGTTGATAGCCCCACACATGATCTGGGTAAGGATCATGCCTGCCACACCGACAAGCGCGCCGACTCCGGCAAGGAGCATATCGGACACAGCCAACCCACATACGGCCGCGGCGATGCCGGAAAGCGAGTTGAGGAACGAAATGACGACGGGCATATCGGCTCCACCGATGCGCAGTGCGCCGACATAGCCAATCACAAGCGCGGCGACGATGTTGAACGGCATGGATACCGCAAAGCCTCTGGCGGAACCCAGTGTGCTCACGGCCACGCTGGCCAACACCACGACGCCGAGCAGGCTGAGAACGAGGTTATCGGTGCGGCGGACAACCGCCCGCCCAGAAATGACACCGTGCAGCTTCATTGCGGCCACCACGCTGCCGCTGAATGTGACCGTGCCAAGTCCCAGGGCAACTGCGGCAGTCAGGAAAAAGAACGCATTCTCAACAGATCCCGATCCGACGGCTGCACCCGCCACAAGGGCCGATGCCAGGCCGCCCAGCCCGTTGAACAACCCGACCATTTGGGGCATCTGCACCATTCGTACGCGGTCGGCGAGGATGTACCCGAGCAGAGCGCCGATGCCCAACAGAAGCCAGATCACTGGATTGCCGAGTGCGGATTGCCAGCCGAGCGTGAATACGATCGCGAGGGCCATCGACGCCGCCCCGAGCGCGTTGCCTCTGCGAGCGGTACGCGGTGACTGCATCAGCCGTATCCCGACAAGGAAACCGACAGTCAATACCAGCGCGACGATCACACGAAACCACATGACTGCAGGCCCCTATTCCGTCTGGCTGCGGTCATCTGCCCGGAACATCCGCAGCATGCGTTCTGTGACCCAAAACCCGCCGACAACGTTGATCATCCCGGCCACGACTGCGAGGCCTCCCCACAGAGTCAATCCCTGCGTGGCGACAACGATCACCGCCCCGAGGACGGTGATGCCCGAAAGGGCGTTCATCCCCGACATAAGCGGCGTGTGCAGCAGCGGGGGAACCGCAAGGATGATCCCGTAACCGACGATTGTCAGAACGACAAGGAATACCAGATTGACAATCTGCATGGCGTCTCCTCCTGGGAGGTCTGTTCGATGCAGCTCGATCAGACGGCTCTTGTGATCGCTGCCGGCTATGCGTTACTTCATGGCCAAGAGCGTACCCCGATGGAGAACCTCGCCGTCGGCTGTGACAAGGGACGATGAGATGATCTGATCAGCCGGATCACGCCTGACCTGACCGTCTTTGACCACGTGCGACAGGAAGTAGAACATGTTCTGCGCAAACATAAACGTGGAGTCAACCGCCAGCGTCGCAGGCACATTGACGACGCCGCTGATGAAAACGCCGTCCCGAACGTATTCCTCGCCGGTCTTCGTGGCCGAGCAGTTGCCCCCCTGATCAATGGCGATGTCGACGATCACCGAGCCTGGTTTCATCGAACCGACCATTGCGTCATCGATCAGAATCGGCGCCACTTCCCCGGGAATCAGAGCGGTTAGGATGATCGCGTCCGCGGTCTTGACGTGCGGGCGGAGGGCTTCGCGCTCACGCTCATACCACTCCTCCGGCAGGCGCCTGGCATAGCCGCCACTGCCCATCGCCAACTCGGCGGGGACGTCGAAGGGGATGACCTCGGCCCCAAGGCTCTTGGCCTGTTCGGCAGCCTCGGGACGAATGTCGATGCTCTTGACCTTGGCGCCGAGCCGCTTGGCGGTAGCAATAGCCTGCAACCCGGCGACACCCGCGCCCATGACGATGAACTCGGCGGGCTTAATCATCCCGAACGCGGTCGGCATCATCGGAACAAACCGGGATAGCCGGTACGCAGCCATCACCGACGCCTTGTATCCGGCTACCGTGCTCATCGAGGTCAGCGCATCCATGCGTTGGGCGGCAGAGATCCTCGGGATGCTGTCGAGCGTGAAGCTTACTATGCCGCGATTGGCAAGAGACCGAACCATTTCGTGGTTCTTGGCGTTGGCCGGATGCAGGAAGCAAATCAGGGTAGCGCCGGAACGGGGAAGGCCGGACTCGTGTACGCCGAGAGCAGCGTTGAAGATGGGCTCCTTGACCTTGAGCACGATATCCGCCCGCGAGTAGACCTCCCGCGGATCAGACAAGAACCTCTGCGCCCGCGTCCCGGTATTGGGCATCGCTGTAATGAGCGCCCGCGCCGGCACCTGTCTCAAGGATGACTTTACCGCCCATGTCGGCAATACGGCGCGCCGTCTCCGGGGTTGCCGCCACCCGGAACTCACCGGCCAGGATCTCTTTGGGTACTCCAATCGTCAAGCCGCTAAACTGCATCGCCTAGTCCCTCCACCTCTATGGTTGCGCAGAATGTCGATAGCCAATCAGGTCATTTCGGCACGAGCGGGCCTTCTCCTGTCTAATACTGTATTTGCGGCCGCCCCGGATGGCGGAAGAACCTGGCGGGAACGTCGCACGGGGGGGCGCGGCCGACGATACGGCCAAACCCGGTTCTTGGGCGGCGGAGGGCTATCCGATCCCCGATAGGAGGCGCATCAGGATCGGAGCGACGTAGGACTCGAACGAAGCGGCAAGGACCAGCAGAACCATCATCGCCAGGGCGATTACAGTGTATCCCGCAAAGTCCGCCCCGAAGTTCGAACGCTCCCTTCGCCGCAGCATCATCAGCGAAAAGGAGGCGCACGCCACCGCGATCGTCACCAGGGCGGGCACAGCCAGCAGGTTCTGCGGAAACACGGCGAACACCGCGATGAGAATTCCCCGGACCCCGAGTTCATAGGTCAGAAACCCGACCGCAAACCCGATCACAAAGCCCCGCATGAACACGATCACCGGTGCGATGAGAAGCCCGATCACAACCGGCCCCGCGGCCCAGAGCAGCGCGGCGGTGCGTAGCGAACTGGCGACCGCCTGCCGCCACAGCTCGCCCGGAGGCGTTTGCGTGGAGCCGCCCGTAAGGCCGCGGAGGTATACCTCGAGGTAGGAAAGCAGCTCGGACTTCTGCGCTTCACCGAGCGCCCGCACAGCCGCAGCCCCGAATCCGACGCCGACCACGAACAGGGCAACGAAGAACACGTAATAGCCCGCCCGGGAGCTAACGTACTGGCCGACGCCCGACGCTCTGTTCCGCCGCGCCCTGCGCAAGGTGTCACTACACCCCCTGGGCCCGGATAGATACCCAGGGCCTGTACCACCTCTATTCAGGCGCCAATGCTGATATGTGACCGGACTAGACTTGAGAGGGCCGCAGGACCCGGCCAAACCTGCCGCCGCCGCCGGACTCGACCGGGAGGAGGCCCTCCCGCGCGGCGATCACCCTGCCCGCCACCTCGTCCCCGGCGGCCGCGGCGAGGATGCTGTGCGGCGTGCTGTGCATCGCGGCAAGCTCGCTGCCGCATATCGAAAGCAGGCGGTCGTAGGTTCGGGGGCCGATGCCGGGGATAAACCGCAGCGGGATGTGATTATGGTACGGCGGCCGTTCAGCCGGCGGGGGCTGCACAGCACCACTGTGACACTTTTCCCCTTGCCGCGAGGCGATCTGCCGGATCCGGTCCAGGACCCCGCACACTACCCCGCCCCTATTCGGCTCGGCCGGCCGGCCGCCGACCTCTCGGCCGCCTCCGGTTTCACCACAGCGCGGGCACTGGAGCTGCGGCCCTGGCCCGTCCGCGTCCGTCGCCACCCACTCACACTTTCGGCACGCGCTGCGATGGTACTTTCCGAGCCGCGGGTCAAGGCCGTACGTCGCTTGGATGGCGGGCCCCTCTGCGCCTCCCGAGCCCCTGATCGCGCAGGCCAGGCCGGCAAAGCTCAGTTCGCCGACCCTGAGGAGCATTGCCTCACGGGCGATCGTGCCACAACTATGGGCGTCGGAGCAGGCGATCAGCGGCACTTCCGCGAGTTCGCCGATCAAACCGGCCATAGCGGAGTCGGCTGAGAGGCCCATCTCCACAAAATCCAGCGTTCGGACTGCCTCCAGCCCGGCGGCCTCCTGCAGCGTGGCTCCTGTGCTGCCGTATAGACCGCGGTGCGGCGTGAATGCGTGGGCCAAGCCGAACAGCCCCCCGACCGACCGGACGAATTGAGACAGGCCGGCCAGGTCCTGCCCGTGAGCCCGCTGGCAGCCAAGGTCGGGGTTGCGGATCTTTCCACCCAGGTAGGAGCGAAGCGACCGTACGGCCTCAAGGTCGGGGAGTAATGCCAGCACGTGAACAGGCCGCGCGATTACGGAGACCTCGATCTCGCTGACCGGCACAATGAGCATTCCTGGCTCAGCAGGTGAACCCGGGTGGAATAGATACCCGCCGCCTGGGACAGGCGCTAGAACGCCGCTGTCCACCATCTCGAGCAAGGTCTGAAGGACAGGGCCCGCCGCCGCATCCGCCAGCCCCAGGACCGCTAAGCCCTTGCGCCGCAAGGCTTCGTCGATGGCAGCCTCGACCGTCAACGATGTGGCGGCCGTGATCTTGACCGGCCTGCCCAAGGCCCGCCCGGTGTGAACGTGCAGGTCAGAGAAAACCGAACCCACTGCCCCCGCCGCAGCCCCCGCGGTCACGGATTCCCGCCGCCCGCCCGCCAATTGAAGGCCAGGACCGCGGCAATCGTCTTCGCATCCGTAATGCGGCCGTCGAGGCACATCGAAATCGCCTCACGGCGATCGAACCAGGCAACCGAGATGCGCTCGTCCGCGTCGGGCCTTGCCAGGTACGGCCTGAGCCCTGTAGCCAGGAAGATCCAGAGCCGTTCTGCACAGTAGCCTGGGGTTGCATATACGCAAAGCAGCGGCTCGAGTCGCGTGCCGGCGAGATGTGTTTCCTCGCCTAGCTCGCGGGCCGCGGCCTCGTGCGGGGACTCCCCGGGCTCGAGCCGCCCGGCGGGAATCTCCCAGAGATGCGCGCCGACGGGGTGCCGGTATTGACTGACCAGCAGCACGCGATCCTGCTCATCGACTGCCAGGACGGCCGCCGAGCCGGTATGCTCCACGACTTCCCGTGTCGCCTCCGCGCCATCCGCCAACCTCACGCGGTCCACCCGGACCCCGATGATCTTGCCCTGGTAAACACGCTCCGAGTGCAATGTGGTCTCAACCATGCCTTACCCACACCTCCAACCCCCTGCCGGCGCATACCTCCGCCGGCGCTGCGTAAGCTTGTACCATGATAGTCTTCTGCCGTGCACGCTCGTTGTACCTGCTCGGAAGGCCCGCCGAGGTGCGGGCCTGGGCAGTCGCAACCGCGGAAGCCTGGTGTTGTGCGGAGGAGGCCGGCGGCGCTACGCAGCCGGCCGCTCGCAGAGGCGTACAACAGGCCGGTGCGGACGCTCTGGCTACGCCACCGCACCGGCCCCTGCTGCTCGACTATCTGGCGGCTGAGACCCGGACTCTCGACTGACCGCCCATACGCCTGTTATGCCAGTTGCCCGGCTGCGATCTCCATCCCCTTGTTGAGGGCCTCTTCGTTCAGCGGAATCAGATTGTGCCGCCGCTCGGGGAGTACCTTGCGCAGCGACTGGATGACCGAGCTGATGCTCACGACCCCGGTCGCCCTGAGGATGGCGCCGAGGACCACCATGTTCGCGACGCGCCCGTCGCCCAACTCGTCCGCGAGGGCAGTAGCCGGGACCTCGATTACCCGCACGTCGTCCCGCTTGGCGCCCCTTGAGCACAGTGACGAGTTGATAATCAGAAGGCCGCCGTCGCGAAGCATCGGCTCGAACTTGTCAAGACTGGGCGTGTTCAGAGCCGCAACCACGGACGGCCTGCTCACCACTGGCGAAGCGACCTGGTCATCCGAGACGACCACCGTGCAGTTTGCCGTGCCGCCGCGCATTTCCGGCCCGTATGACGGAAAGAAGGTGACGTTGAGGCCCTCGATCATCCCTGAGTAGGCCAGCAGTTGGCCCATCAGCATCACGCCCTGGCCGCCGAAACCAGCCAGGATCAGCTCCTCGGTCTTGCCGGTTCCCGTCACTTGGCCTCACCGCCCTTCTTGCCGGACTCCTCCGGCGACGTCAGGTCCCGGAATACACCGAGCGGATAATACGGGATGACCTCCTTGCCCAACCTGGCCAATGCCTCCTGCGGAGTCATGCCCCAGTTGGTCGGGCAGGCCGAGAGTATCTCCACCAGCGAGAAACCCAACCCCGCCGCCTGGTTGGCCAGAGCTTTGCGGACCGCCCTGCCCGCGCGCATGACATTGGCTGGTTTGTCAAGGGCGACGCGTTCGATGTAGACCGGCCCATCCACAGTCGCCAGCATTTCGCAGACCCTGATCGGCCGGCCCGCCCGCGCCGCCTGCCTTCCAGCCTGCGACGTCGTGCTGCGCTGGCCGAGCAGCGTCGTCGGGGCCATCTGCCCGCCCGTCATGCCGTAAATGGTGTTGTTCAGGAAGAAGACGGTGATGCTCTCGCCGCGCGCCGCCGCGTGGACGATTTCTGCCGTGCCGATGGCAGCCAGGTCGCCGTCGCCCTGGACAGTGAAGACGATCGTGTCGGGACGCGCCCGCTTGATCCCCGTCGCTACAGCGGGCGCCCGCCCATGGGCCGCCTGCTGCCAGTCGCAGTCGATGTAGTCGTAGGCGAGGACCGTGCAGCCGACCGAAGCTATGCCGACGGCGCGCCCGGTCAACTCGAGCCCGTCGAGCGATTCAGCGATCATCCGGTGCGCAATGCCGTACGTGCAGCCAGGGCAGTAGTGCATCAGCGTGTCGCTAAGGGCAGCCGGCCGCCCAAAGACCTTACTCACCAGCATCGCCCCCCTTGTCGTCGGCCCAGACCCGCTTGATCTCCTCGAAGACCTCGGCGGGCGTCGGGATGATGCCCCCCGACCGGCCGTAGAAGTGCACCGGGTACCGGCAGGCGGTCGCCAGCCTGACGTCTTCGACCATCTGGCCCATGCTCATCTCAACCACGAGCAGCCGCTTGGCCTCGGGAATTTCCTTGGCGAAACCTTTCTCGAGGAACGGCCGGGGTGATCAGGCGCAATGAGCCGGCGGGAATCCGCCTGGCGGGCGAGATCAACGGCCCTCCGGCAGATCCTTGCGGTAGACCGTAGCCGACCAGGACCAACTGGGCGTCGTGCCCGGTGGGTGGCCCAACGCTGCTCGTTGGCGACTCATCTGGTCGTACTTCTTCTGAAGGAGATATTGTACTGCTCAAGCACATCCGGCGGGGTAGAGCGAGTTAATGATGTTCTTGCCGCGTTGGCCCTTGGTGCCGGTGGTAGCCCAAGACTTCTCGGGCAGCTCTGTGGGGTCGACCGGGTCGGGTAACTCCACCGGCTCCATGGTCTGCCCGATCACCGCGTCACCCAATATCAGTATGGGATTACGGTAGAAGTCGGAGCTGTCGAACGCCAGGCCGACCAGGTCCACGGCCTCCTGGACCGATTCGGGGCAAGGACTAAAGGCGGTAGTCGCCGTGTCCGCCGCCCTTGGTCGCCTGGAAGTAATCCGACTGGGCAGCCTGGATACCGCCCAGGCCGGGGCCGCCGCGGGACATATTGACAACCACCGCCGGAACCTGCGAGCCGGCCAGATCGCTCGATTCCTTCCTGTTTGAGGCTGATTCCGGGGCTGGATGACGAGGTCATCGCCCCGGCGCCGGCGCCCCGCCCCGTAGATCATGTTGATCGCCGCGATCTCGCTCTCGGCCTGCACCGTGTCCGCCGGCATCGAAGATATGAGCCGAGCATGTACTCGGGGATCTCATTCTGCGGCGTGATGGGATAGCCAGCGTAAAACCTGCATCCAGCCCGGATCGCCGCCTCGGCAAGGGCTTCGTTGCCCTTCATCAGGAGCTTATCGCCCATCACGTTCCCCGCCTTTCTGTGCCGGCTTCTCCGGTCTCCGCGGCCCTTGCAGCCGGCAACCGGAACACCTCGATAACCGCGTCGGGGCACATCTGGGCGCAGATTGCGCACGCGGTGCATTTGTCCATGTCGACGACGGTTGCCGGACGATAGCCGCGTTCGTTACGGGTTTCCTTCATCGTGATAATCTTGCGCGGGCACACGAGTACGCAGAGCTCGCAGCCCTTACAGCGCCGTTCATCAAAGACCACTTTGCCTGGCACGAACCACCCTCCCCTACTACTGGTAGCGCCTGGCCGCGCGTGCGGCCTGCGTCGGCGCCGCCGCCGCCGTCCACGGGGCAGCAGCCGGATCGTCCTCCCACGGAGCCTTCATAAACAGCCGGAGCTCCACGATGTCAACGCGTTGCCCTTCAGCGAGGCCATCAAGGACCTGCCTCACCCGGCCGGCGCGCCCCGGCCCTGCGGTACAGAAAACAAGCGGTACGCCGAGGTGCCGCGCGGTCAGGTTGACAACCTCAAATCCGCGCAGGATGGCCTCGTCGGAAAGGTCGGCCGGCAGATGAAGGTTGCATACGAGGCCTGTCAGCCGGAGCCTGCCCAGTTCTTCGATTGCCCGCAGTTCGCGGGCCGCCCGGGCCGGGTCGCTTGTATCGGGCCGCCACGGCGAAACCACCCCCCAGCAGTGATGCCCGCGTGCAGCTATCGGCCCGGCCATGGACGCGAGAACGCGCGCCCCCGCTGGGCTGCCGCCCACATCGACGACCACCGACCTCCGCTCATCCTCAAGGGCGGAGCGGACTGTTGCGGGAACGGCCGGCAGGTCGGCGTACGCGAGTTGTCCGGCAGGGGCAATCAGCTCGACTCCGGCGTCCGCCAGGATTGCGGCCGCCTGCCTTGAACGCAGGGCAGGAGTCACGGTATCGAGATCGATCAACGTGACGGCGAGGCCCTCCCGTGCTGCGGCCAACGCGAGATTGAGGGCCACCTCGGTCTTGCCGCTGCCGAACGCGCCGACCAGGAAAGTCAACGGCCTTAGCTGCTCACTGACCCGCAACGCCACGCCTCCTCGGACCAGGATAGAGGTATTGTTGCCATCTAAGGAGCACCGGCGGTGAGAGTAAGGGTTGGCTGAAGAAAACGGCTGGTCCGACACCGTGAATGGGACGGATCGTGTAGTCGAGTCGATCGACTTCAACGGAGTGCGTGTCCCCCTTTGGCTTGTAGGCCCTGCTCTGCGGGTCTAGAGGGTCTGCCCGGCTGTCCTGCCCACCCGAATGGCCCAGGGGCTGGGCCGGGGCCGACCTTATTGTCTCATTTTTCGTGCACCCTAGCAAGGACGAAGTGAATAGACTGAATCTTTGCGCCTCTGACTCTCAATGGCAGGGCCCCTCCGCGGAGACGGAGGGGCCCTGTTTGCGTGTAGTCTGATCAGGCAGACGCGCGCTTTTGGCCCTGCATCCGTAGGCGATCGGCGACCATCGCAATGAACTCGGAGTTGGTCGGCTTGCCGCGCTCGCCGCTGACCGTGTACCCGAACAGTTTGGTGATAGCCTCATAGTTGCCGCGGCTCCAGGCCACCTCGATAGCGTGACGAATCGCCCGCTCGACCCTGCTCGCGGTCGTCTTGAACTTGGTGGCAATCGTCGGGTAAAGCTCCTTGGTCACTGCCCCGAGCAAATCGACCCGCTCGACGACCATCAGGATGGCTTCGCGCAGGTAGAGATATCCCTTGATATGCGCGGGGATGCCGATCTCGTGGATGACGTTGGTGACCTCGAAGTCAAGCCCGCGCCCAACGGCAGCGGTGGGGACGGGTTGCGCCGACGGGGCAGCAGATAGCTGGCGGATGCGGTTGGCGAGCACCTCGAAGCTGAACGGCTTGAGGATGTAGTAATCCGCGCCCAACTCGACGCTGCGCTGGGTGATGGTCTCATGACCGAAGGCAGTCAAGATGATGACCTTGGGCCTTGGCCGGAGGCCCATCTCTGAGATCTGCTCGAGGGCACCGAGCCCGTCCAGATGCGGCATGATGATGTCGAGGATTAGGACATCGGGCGCACTTCTCGACAAGGCCTCAACGACCTGCTGGCCGTTGTGTACGCAGCCCATGACCTCGAAATCCGGTTGGTCCTGCAGATACTGTCTGAGGATCTCGCAAAACTCGCGGTTGTCGTCGGCGATTAGGATTGATATGCGTCCCTTCAACAAACATCCCCTCCTGGGAACCTGCTTTGTCGAATGGACTATTCGGCTTGTATCCCAGTTTCCTCCTCGTATTCCAAAGAAATCTTCGGCAAAAAAGCGGGCCGGGCGGCCCTGCCCCCTGGCCTCCCGGGAAATGGTTCCATCCCGGCGAGATCAGGCGTGCGGCCGCCCGGCGTGCTCAATCACGTATCCTTCCATGTATCCTGTGCTACCGCGCCGGCGAGAGCGCCGCGCGGAGCCTTGCCGGAAGCGCCAGAGGCAGCGGAGTCGATCCACCAGTCGCTCCGCCGTAGCCCAGCCCCGCTTCGAGTAGCATCCATTCAGCAAAGATGCCGTACCCGCGCGTGGGGTCATTGACAAACACGTG
>JAXGPL010000005.1:0-141606 GCA_040766985.1 Bacillota bacterium | reverse complement strand
CGCGCCAGGTGCCGGACGATGCCCTGCGCCCGTTGCCGTCGCCGGCGGATGCACAGCGCCACCTGGTTCTGTGCGCCTTCCGCAATCTCGTTGTGGCGAGCCCGCGCGAGGTGGGGGGCCTCTTTGGGTGGGCGCCTGCCGATGTGAAGGCGGTAGCCGAAGCGCTGGTCGGGGAACGCGAGTTGGCGTCAGGCTACGTGGTCAAAGGAAGGACTGGAGAGCATTACGCCCCCGCGGGGGCTTGGCCAGAGGTCTAGGACGGCCTCTTAGTGTCGGTCGGGCGCTGCCACTTCCACAAGATCAGCGCCTGAGTTCGCGATCCCTCCAACCGCCTGCCTTGCCTGCATGAATTATCCACGCCGAAGGCGGGACAGATTATGCCAAGGAATACCGAGGGCCTGAGGACATCGGCCCGCACTCTTCTGGGGATGGTGAATGCGGCAGATGACGACGTTTCACATCATCCACATCCTTGTGGGCGCCTGGCTGATCGTTTCCCCGTATCTGGGCGTGTTTGACAACATGGAGAACGGAATGCTCTGGAACAACGTGATCATCGGCGCGGTTGTCGCCCTGTACAACGCTTATTACCTGTTTGCGCGGGGCAACGTCGACGTCCGGCGGAGCTAGACGAGCAAGCCAGAGCAGGACAGCAGTTGCCGCGAGGGCGGCCGGCGGGAGCCGGCCGCTTTCGTGTTTTGCCTGCCTGCCGCGGGGGATAGTTGGGACTGAAGGAAGTTCTGTCCGCGTCCGAGAAACCGAACAAGCCACGACACGGATAAGATGGCTTAAGCTGCGCCTCAGCAAAAGGGGTGGGGACACTTGAGACTACAGCAGTGGCTTCGAGACAATTACGGCTCCGAGCCTGTCTTTATGACCGGTGTCAAGGGTCAGGGCATGTCGGCTTTGGCGAGGCTGCTTGCCGAGTGCGGCATCGACGTTATCGGCTCAGATACCCCGGCTGTGTTTGTGACGGACTTCCGCCTGCGGCACCCCAGGATCAAGGTCCTCGCGGGGTTTTCGGCCGCGCAGATTCCGGAAGGCACCAGGCTGCTCATTTATTCCGCCGGGTATCCGGTTTCCCATGAGGAGATCGCCGCCGCCCACCGGCGCGGGATAACCACGGCGAGCTACCCTGAGTTTGTCGGGTGGCTGACCCGCGAGATTCCGACGGTCTGCGTCGCCGGAACACACGGCAAGACGACGACGGTCCAGCTCATCGGCCACATCCTGCGCGAACTGGGCATGGGACCCACGGTGATCTCCGGCGGCGGGCCCGTTTACGTCGGCGACGGGGACATCATCGTGCTGGAGAGCTGCGAATACCGTCGGCATTTCCTCAACTATCGCCCGGCCTGGAACGTGATCACCAACATCGAGTACGACCACCCCGATTTCTACCATGACCTCGGCGAGGTGCAGGCCGCATTCCAGGATTTCGCCAGTGCCACCACCAGCGACGGGTACGTTGTCCTGACGGACAATTGCCCGCAATCCGCGGGGCTGAAAGTCGATTGGCCGCGCCGGCGCGTCGTCGCCGGCCTGAGCGAAGGGGTCGATGTACGAGGGGTCGTACTCAACACCGGGCCCTGCAGTTTGAGGTGTTTTACGACGGCCGCCACGTCGGGACCGCCGAGACCAGGCTCTGGGGCCTGCATAATGTCTACAACTCGTTGCAGGGCCTGGCCGTCGCCAAGGCGATGGGCGTCGCGCCTGAGCGCGCGATCGCCGCGCTCAACACCTTCCCCGGCGTACCGCGGCGGCTGGAGTACCTGGGCAATATCGGCAGGGCCAAGATCTACGACGATTTCGCGCACCACCCGTCGGAGATCCACGCCTCCCTCAAGGCGCTGCGGCAGATGGGGCCGAGCCGGCTGGTGATCATCTTCCAGCCGCATACCTTCTCCCGCACTCGCGCGCTGCTATCTGACTTCGGCAAGGAACTCGGGGTCGCGGACGAGATCGCCCTGATTCCGATTTACGGCTCCGTGCGCGAGCCGACCGGCGACATCCAGTCGGAGGCTCTGATCAACTATCTGCCGAAGGAAAAAGTCCGGGTCGTGCCGGTCGACGATTTGTTGGGCTATATCCGCGAAGTCGAGCAACCCGGCATGATGATCGTGTTCATGGGGGCGGGGGATATCGGCACAATCGCCCGCGACGTACTCACCGCGGCGGGGGTTGAGCAGGCTGATTGGCGGGATGACCAGTGCCAGGACGCGCACCGTAAGGGCAACTGACCAACGGGGCGACGCCAAGACGATGGTCGTCCGTCGGGGAGAACAGGTGGTCCAGGCTCTCCTTGGCTTGCTGGTCGCCGCAGTGCTTCTGCTCCTGCTGTTGGAGGCCGTTGCTGCCTGCGTTCCACTGTACCGCCGGGCTCTTGCCGAAGCCGCCCGAAAAGACGCGTCCGCACTGACCGAAGCCCACTTTGAGCAAGTTCTGCGCCGCACCCTCGACTACACCAGGGGCCGCATTCCCGAACTCCAGATGTACCTGCCCCGCATAGGCGAGTCCATCGGCGAGCCTGCGTTCAGCGACCGTGAAATCCAGCATATGGCCGACGTCCGGGCGCTGTTCGCCGCCGCCAAGCGCGTTCGCACCGGGGCTGCCCTAGCTATCCTTGTGGCGCTAGGGTTGACGATTCGGCGCAAAGACCGGCGCGACTTCTGGGGACGGATCCTGCTGTGGTCGGCGGGGTGGGGACTGGCATTGGCCGTAGCCGTGGCTGCTCTGGCCCTTGCTGACTTCAGGTGGGCCTTTGACCAGTTCCACTACCTGTTCTTTGCCAACGACCTCTGGCTACTCCCGCTCGACAGCATCCTCATCACGATGCTCCCGATGTGGCAATTCGCGCGCCTCGCCGCAATCACGGGCGCCGCCTTCGCACTCTAAACCGGCGCCGCCATCGCCGGCAGGCGCTTGTTACGCGTCCGCTAGCGGAACTGGCGATGGCGGCGACGGCCGGTCCGGTCGTGCGGCTCCGGACGTCAGTGGCGCCGGCGTGCCTTTCTCGGCGCACCTCCGAGGGCGAGGAAACTCACACTGACCCCCAGGGCGACCATGAGGTTGGGCCCCGCATCACTCCCGCCGCCGGCGGCCAGGCTTCCGAGGAGCGGAATTGAAACCGGCCGGCCCGCGATCTGGGGAACGTAGCCGGCGAGGGTCTCCGTTGTGACCGTCGGCAGCCCCGCGTCCTGGTCCAGACGCAACGTGCCGTCCCCCTGCGTCAAGAACCCGCCGTCGTCCGCCACCCCCACGATTCGGTGGCACACCAGCGCCGGAACCCCGCCGGAATGGTAGACGATGATGTCTCCCTCCGAGAGGGCTTCGGGGTCGGCGGGCACGCTAAGGACGAGCGACCCATTGGCAACTGTTGGATACATCGAGTCGCCGTGGATTCCGACCCAGCCCCACGCCCGCCCGCCGATGCGTTGCAGCGCTGCTGAAAGGACCAATGACAGGATGAAGACGATCAGGATGGTGTCGAAAACGGTGACGACAATCGACTTGCGCATCTGTCCTCCCTCCGGACACTAGAGAAATCAGGGATGAATTCGCCCACTGTATCGGAGTCGGGACGGGGTGATGAACACTGTGGGAAGATGGTTACAGGGAGGTCGCGCGTCGCCGGTCGTCGCCCAGGCCGGCGATATCGATGCTGAGATACCGTTCTCCATTATCCGGGCATACCGTCACGACGGCCTCATCGGGGCCCAGCTCGCCTGCAACCCGGAGGGCCGCGTAGACGTTACTGCCGGCGGTCACGCCCGTGAACAGCCCCTCCCTGCGCGCCAAGAGCCGCGCCGTAGCGAGGGCTTCTTCGTCGGTGACGATCACCGTCCGGTCGATGATCCCGACGTCAAGGACGTCAGGGATCAGCCCATCGCCGATGCCCTGCTGGATGTGGTCGCCGGTTGGGCCTCCTGACAGGACGGCCGCGTGCTCGGGTTCGACTGCGACAACTTCCATCCGCGGAAACCTCGCCTTGAGCGCGCGACCGGCCCCTGTCAATGTGCCGCCGGTGCCGATACCGGCCACGAAGGCCGCGATCCTCATATCCGGACCGGTTGCGGCGAGGATTTCCTGCGCGGTCGTCTCGGCGTGCGCCTGCGGGTTTGCCCGGTTGCTGAACTGGTCGACGTAGAACATCCGGGGGTCCTCAGCTGCCATCTGCCGGGCGCGCCCGGTGGCGTTGGCGATGGCCTCGCTGATGTTGCGCCCGGGCTCGGTGAGCACGGTTTCCGCACCGTAGGCCTTGATGATCGAGGCCCGTTCCGAAGACATGGTTGACGGCATCACAATGATCACGCGGTAGCCGAGCACCGCCCCGACCATGGCCAGCGCGATGCCCTGGTTGCCGCTGCTGGCCTCCACCAGGATCGAGTCCGGACGGACAGGTCCTGGTGTTCGGCGGCAAGCACCATGGCGTAGGCCGGTCTGGCCTTGATGCTGCCGCTCGGATTGAGCAACTCAGCCTTGGCGAGGATGCGCGCGCACCCGGCCGGGCGGATTCGGTCAAGGGCGACCAGGGGTGTTCTGCCGATCGCTTCCAGGATCGAACCCATGACCGCTTCCGCGCCTCGCGCCATATCCGAACCCTGCCTCCCGACGTCGCCGTTAGTGCAGAGTATGGGGCTCGGGGGACGACGGAAACCGTCCCGTCAGTAGCGGTCGATGTCCGACTGCACTCCCGTTTGTTCAGCCGTGCTCAGCTTCTGACGATTCGGTTGCCGAGATGACCACCTGCGTCCCCATGCGCACTGTCCTCAACCGGCCCACCGCCTCGGCGTCGAGCGTCAGGCGGCCGACCAGGTTGACAGGACTGGCCGCCCTGGGCTCGTCTCCGTGGCTTGCCGGGGTACTTCCGAAGAAGATGCAGAAGGCGTGGCCCGGCGGCCAGTAGGCGAGGTCGCCGATCTCCTGACGTCGGTCGCACCGGGCTCAAGGCCCGTCACCGGAATGCCGAAGATCTCATCACCCCATGTGCTGGCCCCGGCGCGGACCGGCAGAGCGTCGGTAATGGCCCTGGCCGTCGGCGATCTTCGTTGAGTTCTCCCTCGACCTGGGTTTTCTGGGTGCCGTTACGAAAGCTGATTGTGATGCGCAAGGGGCAAGTCTCCTAGCTCTTTTTGGTCACTGGATAGACGCCGCGCGGTACATTGCGGTAGTCGAACACGCTAAGGTCCGCCCGGCTGTAGGCCGGGGCGTCGACGACGATGATCTCCCCCGCAATCTGCTCATATACCGCACGGAAGTGCGTCTTGGACTTGCTGACGATGATCCTGAAGTCCTCGACTTTGCGTCCAAACTGGATTATCGGGTCTTCGTCGATCAGTGATTCGTGTTCGCTCACGAGCTGCACCCATGTCCCGCCGACCTGCACGATCGCCACAGGGCCATAGCTGGTTACCAGGCCGCGACGCATCGGGCCGGTGGCGACGAAGGACTTCTCCCCGACCCACTCAACCCGCCCCGCCACCCACTGGGCCGCCCGCGAATCCGCGAGCTCTATGCCGCCGGCCATCACCGGGGGGGTCACCCGCTGTTGCCGACTCCTGCGGCGATGCACGCCTGGACCGCCCCAGGGTCGTAGAGCAGCGGGTGTGCCGCGCCCTGGGCGTTCTGCCGAGCAGCTCGTGAAGCACGAACGTCGTATCGTTGAGCCGGTCGGAGTGGTCGAGGATGACGATCGGCTTAGTAGCGTTTTTGGCTCGTTCGATCGCAAGAGCTACACCGTCCGCGACGCTGTGCACGTTTGGGCCGCCGGTGAGCTCCGCGCGGCGCGACCACGCATATGCGGCAAGGTCAGTCATCGACGATTACCCGCGAGCTCCGGTGCATTGTCGGTCACAGCCACGGCGGAAACCCCGAGCTGGTGCACATCCGACCACGCAAAACCGAAGAAAACGACACGTCGATCACCTGGGGCTTGCCCTGCCATCCATGGCCCGGGCAATGATGTCCCCTGCCGGCGGCACAGTTGTTGCGCTGAACAGGCTGGGCACGACGAGGCCGGGCTTGGCGATGGCGCAGACCGGCCGCGTCTTGCCGCCGAGCATGTCGAGCAGGGCGCTGGAGGTGCGGCGGCCGGTCTCAGCCATATCGACGCGGATTGATCGATAGCCACAGATCGCCGTAGCCTTGGTCAGCAGGGCGGGGTCGATGTTGCCGTGCAGGTCAAGGGCGACCATGATCGGGATGTCGTACCCGACCGCGGTGCGGACATCCTTGACGATGTGTGTCTCAGTGTCCTGGCGGCTCTCCGTGACCATTGCGCCGAAGCCAGAGCAGCATGCCGTCAAGGGTGTCGGCCAGGCACGAAAACCCCTCGCGCATCTCGCCGACGTACTTTTCATACACCGCGTCGGCCACCGTCCCGGATACGCCCCCGGAGGAGAAAACGACCGGCGCGAGTTCGGCGCCCCGCGCTTCGCATACCTCGATGAACCCGCCGATGCAGGTGTTGGTGTCGCGGTAGGTTTCAAGGATGGCCTTGCCGCGAATGGTCTCAGATTCGAAACCTGCCACTCCCGTCTTGTCGGGGAGGAAAGTATGCGTCTCGTGGGTGATGCCCGCGATACCGATACGCATGTGACCATCTCCTTTGGGGTAGGTATTCTACGGCAGCCGCCCGGACTGCCTCCTGCCCGCGACGGGAAGGCAAACCGGCCGGGAAGGAGAACCGGCCGGGAAGGAAAACCGGCCCCGCGGTAACAACATCAGGGGCAAGGTGTGTCTCGTATCCAGCAATCACAGCATCCACCGTTTAGGGAGGCCCAAGACATGAGCGAGTCATCCAAAGGCCAGATCGGCAAAGAGTTCATGGAACTGACCAAGTACAAGTACCTGCCGCCGTCGGACCAGACCCAGGGGCTGCCGCAGCCGCCGCTTGAGAAGGTCTGGACGGTGGAGGCGCGGACCATCGACCTGCCACGCCCGGAGGCAGTGCGCGTCAAGCCTTTTGACCTGACCGAGGCGATAAAGGGGCGCCGCAGCGTACGCGCGTATTCCGATGCCCCGCTGACAATGGAGGAGCTTTCTTACCTGCTCTGGGCGACGCAGGGGGTGCGTGAGGTCACCGCGCGGCCGGCCACGCTGCGCACCGTACCCTCGGCGGGGTCGCGCCATCCATTTGAAACCTACATCCTCGCCAACCGCGTCCAAGGGTTGGAGCCAGGCATCTACGCCTACCTCGCGAGCCCCCACAAGCTGCGGGTCCATAAGCTGGGTGAGGACCTCGCTTCGCGGGCCGCAGAGGTTTCCTACCGCCAGAAGATGGTGGAACGGAGCGCCGCCACGTTCATCTGGTCGGCGGTTTCGTACCGCTCGATCTGGCGGTATGGCCAACGGGCCTACCGGTATATGCACCTTGACGCCGGCCATGTCTGTGCGCACCTCTACCTCGCCGTGGCCGCGGTGGACTGCGGCTGTTGCGGGATAGCGGCGTTCGATGATGAAGGCTACAATGAGCTTCTTGGCATCGACGGCGAGGAGGAGTTTGTGATCTACTTGGCTCCGGTGGGTAAGTTGCCCAGAGCCTAGGGTCTGCCCCCGGACCTAAAAGGACCATTCCTTGTACGAATGCTAAGGAGGTATAGACCAAGTGGTGTTCCACAGGTATCTTGCGCTCGTTGGTCACCGGCACGGCTTTGATGTGCGGAGCGGATTCGGTTGACTCGTCACTTCGCACAGCAAGGAGAGTGGAACCAATGCCAATGCCGCCACATGTCCAGATGCGGTTGATCAAGGAGAGCCTGGTCGGCAAGACCGGCACCGAACGAGCCAAGATCCTGCGCGGCGACTCCGGCCGTACTGCCGGGGTACTCTGAGCGCCCATACGGCAAAATCAGGGCGTGGCTGCTCGACGAGATCGACCGTTCGCGGTTGTACTTCGCGCAGTGCACCAGGAAAACCTTCATGATCCTGGGCGAGGACAACGTCAGGTGGCCCTCGTCGGCGCACCCAACGCGAAGAAATCCGCGCTCTTGCATGCCCTGACCGGGCTGCAGGTCAAGGGTGGCCGACTACCCGTGTGCAACCCTCAAAAACTGACCGCTGGCCTGCTCTGGTTCGAAGGCGCTTCGCTGCAGTTGGTTGAAGTACCGATTCCGCTGGGCGCTGCGGCCGGCGAGGTAAGACACGGACGGCAGCTGTTGGCCGCCGTACGCAACGCGGATTTCATCGCGTTGATCGCGTCGCTCCGCGAGCCCCTTGATGCGCTGTCCGACGTCCTCACGGAGATGGCCGTGGCGGATATCGCCCGGCCGTGCACCCTGTGCCTGACCGGATGCGACGATGCGGCGGGAGCGGCGCGGATTGGGGAGCCAGGGAGGCCTACCCCGACTGGCCGTGCGCGGTCTGCTCGTCGGCGACAGGGAAGGGCTGGATGAGGTCCGCGGGGTTGTTTTGGGACGCGGCGGGGCTGATCCGGGTGTGGCCGCGGGACAAACCCCGCGGCGCGCAGCCGGGCGGCGCAGCCGGCGGCTCCCGTAGCGCCAGGCCGTTTGTGCCGGATGCCGGTGCCGACGTCCTTTGCCTTGCTCGTCGATACACAAGGACTTCACGGAAAGGCTCCTGCGGCGCCCGTGTGTGGGGGGGCTCTCGGCCAGATTCACGCCCAGGCGGGCCCGCACCGCCTCGCCGACGGTGATGAGGTGGAACTGCTGCTCAGGCCGTGAGACTCAGTGCGCGAGGCCCTTTAGCGCAGACAGGGATCTGAGCAGACGCAGGCGGCACGTCCGGGAGTTGGACGTGCCGCCTTTTGCAGGGCATTCTTCACTGACGAGCCCGTTCTTGCCGCTCGACCTGCGCCGGCGGTCCGGAACCAGGCTACCGGACGCTATCCCCCGTGGACGATCCGCCCGCCTACGACAGTCATCTGGACCTGAGGTCCTTGATCTCGTGCGGCGCGACGCGGTCGACGGCCTCGGTCAAGTACCGCGAAGTCGGCCAGCTTGCCGGGTTCGAGGCCGCTCTTGATGGTTTCCTCAAATGCGCCGTATGCCGCGTCCAGCGTAAACAACCGCAGCGCCGTGACCGGGTCGAGGCGCTCCTCGGGGATCCATCCCTCCGCCGGGGCACCCTCCATGTCGCTCCGCGTGACCGCCGCATAGATGCCGTAGAGCGGCTCCAGCGGCTCAACCGGGCAGTCCGAGCCTGCCGCACACCGTACACCCGCCGCCAGCATCCTGCGCCAGCAGTAAGCCCAAGGCAAGCGCCCCGGCCCGATCCGGTCCGGTGCCCACACAAGCTCGCCGGTCACGAACTTGGGCTGGATGTCCACGACCACACCAAGCCGCGCCATCCGCTCGATGATGTCCGGTGCGACGATCTGCGCGTGGACGATGCGGTGCCGGTGGTCCGCCCTGGGCTGTGTAGCCAGGGCGCCTTCGATCGCATCGAGAGCGATGTCGAGCGCCCGGTCGCCGATGGCGTGGATCGCCACCTGCCGGTGGCGGGCATGCGCTTTGCGCACCATCATGCTGATCTGTTCGGGCGCGAACACCGGCAACCCGCTGGTCGACGGGGCGTCGCTATACGGCGCACGCAGCGCGGCCGTCCTCGCCCCGAGGCTGCCGTCCGTGAACATCTTGACCGCACCTACGCGCACCCAGTTGTCGCCGAGCCGGGGCGGGAGAGTGAGGGCGGCTTCGTTATCGGGCTCCATGGTCGTGTCGAAATAGGCGCGCACGGTGAGCTCGCCGGTTTCCCGGAGGGTCAGGTATGCGAGGATCGTGTCGCCCGGGCCGTCGTTGGTGTGGACCGACGTCAGCCCGGCGGCCGAAGCGCGCCGGCTTGCCAGGCGCAACGCCTCGAGCACGTCCGCCTGCGAGGGCTCGGGAATGCTGGCCGCGACCAGGCCGGTCGCATGCTCGCGTAGAATACCGGTCGGCTCGCCGGTCTGCGGGTCGCGGTCGATGACCCCGCCGGGCGGGTCGGCCGTGTCGGCCGTGATCCCAGCCAGCCTAAGCGCCAGCGAATTGACGGCCACGGCGTGGTAGCAGACCCGGTGCAGCACCACCGGGTTGTCGGGCGCGACCTCATCCAGGTCGTGGCGAGTGGGCATGCGCCTTTCGGCGAGCGTGTCCTGCTGCCAGCCGCCGCCCTGAACCCAAGCTCCGGGCTTGGACCTGGAAACCCCGTCCGCCACCCGCGTCTTGATCTCACCGATCGAGGCCGTTCCGTTGAGGTCCACCTGCTGCAGAAAGAAACCGTACCACAGCAGGTGCAGGTGGCTGTCGATGAGCCCGGGCACGACTGCCCGTCCGCGCAGGTCGATTGGGTCGGCCGTGGCGACGCCCTGCAGGCCACGCAGGGCCTCGTATTCCGCCCGGATCGTGGCGTCGTCGCCAACGGCGAGGATGTGCTCGCCGAGGGCTAACAGCGCGCTAGCCCGCGGCCGCAGCGGATCCATCGTCAGGATGTCGCCGCCGTGAACGGCAAGGAGCGGCAGCGGCCCGCCCCGACCGGGAATCGGGGGAAGGGTGGAAGGCTTACTACATCTTGTGCCCTCAACAATGGCTTTGGTCGACATGGGGTCCGATCACTCCACCCGTTGAAGGCGCATTACGACCGGATTGAGGTGGTCGGGGCAGCATAGATCGACGCTGCCGTCCTCGTTGCCCGAGTCGAAGGAGCCGCCCGCCCGGAGCGCCCGGATCGTCGGGTAGATGGTGCTGTAGGCGGTGGCGCACATCCCTCCCGGTGTCGTTGAACCGCAAACCCATGAGTCACCGACTTTGTGATTGTACGCGCAAGTGCCCTTTTGGGAAACCACCGTTACCTTGACATCTTTCATCTGCTCCTGGCACCTCCATATCGATGTCGCTCGCTGCCTGCGTCAGGCCCGCGCCTGGGCCTGAGCCGCGCCATGGCGGCACGCGATGGTATTCAAGGTCGGGGCGGGGGATTACCTTTCGGGCCAGGGAGGGGTGCGCCTCTTGGTCGACAAGAAGCTACCGCCCCGCGCCGGAGGCGGGCCGCAGAGTCAGGACCGCTACCTCGGGCGGGCACCAGAAACGCAAAGGCCACACCGAAGTGCCGAGCCCCCTCGTCGTGAACAGGAAGCCGTTGTCGAGTTGGCGCAGACCGTAGGCCGTGCGGGAGAAAAACCCGTCCACGGGCGACCAGATTGCGCCGATGAACGGCAGCCGGATCTGGCCGCCGTGCGTGTGCCCGGCGACTACGAGGTCGGCTGACTGGGCGACGGCCTGGCCCACGGGGTTTGGGCCGGGACTGTGGACGACGACGATCAGAGGGGGTTCGCTCCCCGTTGCGGCGCGGCCGGCGCGGACAGCCTCGGCGAGGCCGGTCGCCGACGAGCGCCATGACCGTTCAAGGCCAGCGAACAGGAGCTTGCCGCCCGGGAGTTGCAGAGTGGCCCAGCCGCTCTCGTCGAGATCGTGTATTTCGACGCCGGCTTGGCGGATCCGGGCGCGGATCTCGGGAACGCCGGCGATGTAGTCGTGGTTTCCCCAGACGATGAAGGTCGGCGCAATCGCGGTCAGCGATTTGAGCATCGCGATCCCTTGGTCAAGCCCGCCCCGGTTGGCGTCGACCAGATCGCCCGCGAAGACGATGACGTGGGGAGCCTGTCGTTCAACCGCCGCCCGCAGTGAGCTCTGGCCACGGCCGAACTCGGCTCCGTGCAGGTCGGAGAGGAGGGCGATGCGGGTGCCGTCCAGAGCCGGGGGCAGCCCGGTCACCGGGATCTCGTGGCGCGTCACCGTGAGGATTCTGGGTTCGACGTACCGTGCCCATAGGAAAGCCAGGCACGCCAAAAGAGCGGCGGTCAACATCAAGGTCAGGGTCCGGCAGCCGGGTGCAAGAGCTTGTCGCAAACGCTTTCCTCCAAATATGGCTCTACCTGCATTCGAGGATACGCATAGGGTTCCTGCCTGATGCGCTACTGCATGGCTGGACCGATGTCACTGGCGCTACAGAAAGACGAGCAGGTGAGTCCACCTGCTCGTCTTTCTCGTGTTTGGATCACTGGCTCGCCTTCGCAGCTGTCCGGATCAATTGGTCGCGGTCCGCCCTACCGTGTCAGCACGCTGTGCCCCCCGAAGAACGCGTTCTTGGCTTCGGAATCGTGGTAGACGGTCACATCGACGCCACTCAGGTCGAGCAGGTCTGCAACGACCGCGCCGTTGACGGTCAAACTCGCCCCGTGGCAATCCACCTCGCCGGTCGGCGCGTAGAGGATGCCGTCGGCGTAGAAATCCGTGCCCGTGATCTTGATGTCGTTGAGGCTATAGAGACAGAACTTGTCTTCCTCGTTGGTGTAGCGAAGGTCCGTGCCGGCCAATTCGATGCTGCCGGAACAGATGATCATGCCGCAGCCGCTCACAGTGCAGCCGCTGAGTTTGAGGTTTCCCTCAACGAAGAGGTTGCCGTCGACGTTGATGTTGACCCCGGACCAGTGCTTGTCCCCGATATGGCGGGTCGTGCACAAGGCGCGCAGGGTATTGATGTCATATGAGGGCATGGGCACGGAGTCCACGTAGTTGACGACAGCCCCTGCGACGACGGTGCTTCCGCGCACATCGACGATGCCGGAGGCTTCGAGCTGACCCGTCACACTAACGTTGGCGCCGCGGATCTTGACGTCCTCATTGCCGTGAACATGTCCGTCGACCACAATGTCCGCGCCGCTGATGTCAAGGTACTCAAACGTCGAGCCGGAGAAGAGCGCATAGTCAAACACGGCCGGTCCGCCGTGTCTGGCCACCGCCTGCATGTTGATCCGGAACAGGTTGATGCCAAGTGTCTTGCCAAAGTACGTCGGCTTAAGATCGGTGTAGTAGACATAGACGCGGGTGACGTCATGGGTGTAGGGCGTGTCAACCGTGACCTTGTCCGTGTCAAGGCCGTTGGCTTCCACGATATCCAGAGCTGCGGCGCGCGCCGCGTTTTCGCTGGGCAGGTGGCTCGCCGCAGCAAGGGCGGCGGCTTCAATTACCGATTCACACCGTTGCTTGTGGGCATATGCCGCGCCGACGTCCACGGCCAGAGCGGCGCCCGCCGTCATTACGGTCATCATCAGGACGACCAAGGCCAGCGCCTGGCCACGTTGGAACCTGGCAAAGCGTATCATGCTCACCTCTCCCCGGTATGTGGCGTGTTCGTTCTCCACCATATCGGGTGCTTTGCCGCAAGTCCCCAACGCAAGATTGGGCCCGCTGCGTCAAAGCTAGACCGTGCCGGCGCGTACGTCCCTGCAGGCTATCCCCCTGCCGATACCTATACTTGTGACATGAGCGTCCCGGATCTGGACGTATCCGGGGGTGGCGGCGGCGCGGGCCGGCTGCCTTCTGCGCGCTCCGGCTACGCTCCGAAGTATCGTCGTAGGCAGGTGCTTGCTTCCTCAGGCGGTAGGTTGCGCACCGCAGCCAGGCCCAGCATCAGTTTGATCCTCGCCTTGTGTGCGGGCAGGTCGCCGCCGGGGATGATCGGCACCGCGGCCCCGGGCAGCCCGAGCACACTGCCCTTGATGCACCGGGTTGTGACCACGATCGGGAAACCGGTCTTGGCCAGCTCGCCAAGCCGCCTGTACATGGCTTCGGGCAAGGCCCCGCCGCCCATGGCCGCGACCACGATCCCTCGGGCGCCCGCTGCCACAGACGCGTCCACGAACCGTCCGTCCATCCCAACTGAGGCTGCGATGATGTCCACATCCGGTTCGATGTCCGAGGTGGGGATCACTTCCTCGCGAGTTTCCCTCCGGCGGAACGCGACGCGGTTAGCCTCGATCGCGCCCAGCGGACCGTACCTGGGCGAAGCAAAGGCCTCCACACTGGCCGAGTTGACCTTGACGGCATCCCTGGCGCTGTGGATTATGCCGTTCATCACCAGCATCGTCCCACGCTCGGCGGCCGCCGGCTCCGCAGCTGTCATGATCGCATAGAACAGGTTACGCGGCCCGTCTGGGTAGGGCCCCTTGGTGTGGTACATCGCACCGGTCACCACCACCGGCTTCGGCGAGTCGACGCTCAAGTGCAGCAGGTAGATGAACTCGTCGATTGCGTCAGTGCCGTAGGTGACCACGATGCCGTCAACATCGGGATTGGCCAGGTGAGATGCCGCCCTGCGCGCCAGGGCCAGCATCTCCTGTGGCGTGATGCTGGGACTCGGGCGCGCGTCTGCCTCGTCGAGTGCGACTGTTGCGACGCCGTCAAGGCCGGGAACCATCCCGAGCAGTTCCGCGCCCGTGATCCTGCTGCCGTAATCGGTTGCCGTACCGATCGTGCCGCCTGTCGTCATGAGGACGATCTTTGGAAGCCCGGAAACCTTGCCCTTCGCCGCCATCGCCATCACCCTCCGGTCATCGCGGTGTCCCTGCCTACCGCCTGGATTATTGGCACAGGGCGGGCTTGCTCCCTGCCTCCGTCCGCGGCCGCAGGAGCAGGAGTCGGCGCCCGTCTAGTGTAAGCGTCAGGCATGCAGCCGCCATACTGCGCGTGACGACTTGCCCAGACCCGGAGGTGTTCCTTGCTTGAAACTGACGACCCAGCAGCGATATGCCCTGCAGAAGAACTTCGGCCTCGCCGCCGTTCCCGCGCACGAAGACCCAGGCCACCTCGAGAAGTACTGGGGGGAGCGTTGGGGCTGCGCCGACGACGTGGGCAGGCTCAAGCTCTGCCTGCTTGGGCGGCCGGCGGAAGGCGACGAGGTGTTCGACGACGGCCGTCTGGATCCCGCGACCGGGGCCATTGTGGACCCGGAAGGCCTGTGGTATTTCTACGACCAAGACAGGCCCGACGTAGCTCTGCTTAGAAAGCAGCATGACTCGCTGGCGCAAGCCCTGCGGGACGAGGGCGTGACCGTGGACTACATCGAAACCGCCCGCGACGGCCGCTGCCTGAATGCCCTGTTCGTTCGGGACGCGGCGGTCTGTGTTCGCGGCGGCGCGATCATCAGCCGCATGGGACCTTTGATGCGCCGGGGCGAGGAGCAGAGGGTTTCCGCCAACTGGCGTCCTTGGGGTTCCGATTCTGCGTACGGTCCACGGCGAAGGCACTTTCGAGGGCGGCAGCTTTGTGATCCTCGACCGCAACCACGTGGCCGTCGGGCAGTCCTGCCGCGTCAACGAGGAAGGATGCCGGCAGATCGCGGAGACGCTGGGGACCATCGGGATCGAAACGATCGTCGTCCCCCTCTCCGGCTACAGCCTGCATATCGACGGGGACATCAACATGGTGGACCACAAGACGTGCCTCTGCAAGACCTGGGATCTGCCGTACTGGTTCCTGGAACGGCTGCACGAGCTGGACATGCGGATCATCGAGGCGGACCCCGATGACGACTACCTTTGCGTCAACGCCATCGCCGTGCGCCCGGGTCGCGTGATTATGACCAGAGGCGCCGAGCGTACCGCCGAAAACCTCGCCAAGGCCGGTATCGAAGTCAGGATGATCGACTTCTCCGGAGGTTAAGAAAGGCGGGGCAGTGTGCACTGCGCCACGTTGCCGGTGATCAGGGAGTGGTAGACCGTCCCGCCGTCGGCTTGGACGCCGCGTGGCCGATGATGGGGCCCGGGCTCGCGCGACGGCTTGAGCTATCCGAGGCCGCCGGCGCCGGTCCCGGCACGGCTTCCCAGCGAAACGCCGAGCGGGCCGGGTTCCGAGTGGCGTACACCAAACTGACACTGGTCGAGAAGCACTATCCGGATTGACCGGGAAATGATTGCGAGGGGGTCTCTTGGGATGGATTACGCAAAGCGCCTCAGCCGGCTGCGCGAGGCCGTCGTGCACGACGGCATGGACGGGCTGGTCTACGGTACCGGCGCCAACTTTCAGTACTACACAGGCATCCAAGCGCCGTGGGCCCGCGAGAATGAGCCGGAGCAGCCTGGCTGTTTCCTTGTCATCTCGGAATACCAGTCAAAGCCGCTCGTCATTCTCGATGGGCAGTTCAGCTACGCCCTGACCCTGCCGCGCCCTTTGCGGTCACCGTGACGGGCACCAAGAAGGCCCGCCGGTTTGATCCGCGAGTGGCTGACCTAGGCCGGTGCACACGCGTCGGCACGGGCAGGCGGGCGGCGCACATCCGGGGGATGGTCGAGGGAATGCTTCCGGACGTCGAATGGGTCGACGCGGAGTGGATCGGCGAAGCGCACCGGATGCGCAAGGACCGCGATGAAGTCCGGGCCCTGCGGCGGGTCGTCGCCCTTACCGACCAGGTGATGGGAAAAGTGGTCGAAGGCATCCGGCCGGGCGTCACGCAGCCGCAGCTTCAGGCCATGATCAGGGAGGCGGGCAGGGACCTGGGCGCACAGGATGTGTCCTTTCCCCCGGCAGCCCTGTTTGTCAAGTCCGGCATGGCAGCGTCGGAAGACCCGTTCGTCTACCCCAAGGACAAGGGCCTCGTTCCAGGCACATCGGTGGCGTTCGATTTTGGTTTTGTCCTGGATGGCTACTGCTCGGACTTTGGCCGGTCGTTCTATTGCGGGCCGGCTCCGGAGCACATCGCGGGCGCCTACCGCGCACTACAGGAGGCACAGTGCGAGCTGCATCGGCTGATGCGTCCCGGCGAGACGAATCTCGGGGACATGTTCGGCCTTCTTGAGGCGGCGGTCGAACGGCGCGGTTACGGGGAGCGGCTCCGCGCCAGGCTCAGAGACGGCACCCTCGGCCACCAGATCGGCGTCGACCTGCACGAAAACCCATGGATCAGGCCCACGACGGACGTGGTTCTCCAGCCGGGAATGGTCATGGCCATCGAGCCCAAGCTCTGGCTGCCCGGCGAGTACTACCTCAGGGTGGAGGACATCGTCCTGGTCACGGAAACCGGCGCCGAATCGCTGACGGCCTTCGACAGGCTGATGTTCGAGCTGCCGCTTTAGGGTGCAGGGCGGCCATTGGCCTGTTGGGCGCCCTGCCCGAAGACGGGATTTCAGGAGGGACTTGGCAATGCGCTTTACGCCTGTGGAGCTTGACGAGCTCCGTGTGACCGTGCTCGTTGAAAACGCCGTGATGATGATGCCCGGCCTGCGCGGTCTGCACGGCCTCTCGCTGCTGGTGGAGACCCGCCGCGAAGACCGGACGGCCAACATCCTGTTCGACGTAGGGGCCGATCCTCAGGTGCTGCTTGGCAACATGGAATGCCTGGGGCTTTCGCCGAAGGACATCGACTGCATCGTCCTCAGTCACAACCACTGGGACCACGCCCGGGGTCTCCCCGAGGTCATCAGCGCAATCGGCGGGACGGTGCCCGTGGTGATGCACCCCGCGGCGACGCGGTTGACCTACTACGACCGCCCGCACATCCGGGTTACGTCCAATTTCCGGGGCGACGTCGGCGCGATCGAAGCTGCCGGTGGGGTCCTGTTCCCGGTCAGCGAGCCTGTTGAGGTCGCGGAGGGCCTGTTCACGGCGGGTGCAGTAGAACGGGTGACCGGCGAGCCGACCGGCGTCGCCGCAAAGGTCCTCAGGGACGACGCAACGTGGGCGGAGGACAAGGCGGACGATGATTTGCCGTTGCTCGCGAAAGTCAAGGGGTACGGCCTGGTAGTCCTCACGGGCTGTTCGCATGCCGGTATCGCAAACATCGTCCGCCACGCCCTGAAGCTTACGGGCGAGGACCGGATCGGCGCGTTGATCGGAGGTTTCCACCTGATTAACGCGAAGCCCGAGCGGGTCGCATGGACGATCGGGGAGCTTGAGACGGCGGGCGTCGCCATGGTGGCTTCGGGGCATTGCACCGGCTTCGATGCCGAGGCGGCGCTCCGGCAGGCGTTCGGAGTGAAGTACCGGCACCTGATGGTGGGCGAGAGGTTCTGCTTCCCGGACAGCTCGTAGTTGACCTCGTATTCCGCGAGACGAAGCCCGACCGTCCGGCCGGGCTTCGTCTCGTCTTGGAACCAAGCCCTAGCCGCGAAGCGCCTCGACCGCCTCATCGATAGCCGCCACGAGCCTGTTCTGGGCCCTGACGACGTCGGTGCGCACGAACCCCGGGTTGACCTCTCCCGACTGCAGCGCGGCCACGGCCGCGGCAAACTCGGGCAGCGGGGGGACCGGCAACGCAGGGTCTTGCCGCCAGCGCCCTGCCTGGCTGTACATCACGTTGACCAGCAGCCTGGCCACGCGCCGCAGCTTGGCGTTGACCTGGCGTACGGTCTCGAGCGGCGCACCGACGGCCTCCGCGGGGACGACCTGGGTGGTGTAGAAAGCGGTCAATTCTCCCAGCAACCTGTCCACTGCCTCCTTGCTCGGGGTGAGGTCCGAGAGCCCGCCGAGTTGCTCGGCGAACCGGCCGACCAGTTCCTGCAGTTCGGCGGCTGTCGCCCGGTAATCAAGCGGGTGGACGGGGTCATTGGCCGCTCGCCAGACCGCCAGAGCGTAGACACGCATGTCGCGCAGCAGATTGTCGCGGTCGGCGATCTCCAGCGTGTCGGCCTCGGTGTGCCACTCGTTGTTTCCGCCGCACCCGCCGACAGCGTAGAGCCCTTTGTTCTTGCGGTCCTCTTCGGAAATGGTGGAGGACAGCATGAAGAGCGTTGGTACCCCGATGTTGCTGAACGATAGGTCGCCGGCGCGCTCGGGCCGGGCTGTCTGCGTGGGCAGGCCTGCCGCGTCGAGAATCGCGCCGCGCGCGAGCGCCTCGGTTTCCGCCATGGTTGTCAGGTCGTTGAACACCGTCGCCCAGCGGCAGCCGGGCGAATCGCAGTTGAGGTGGACGACGCAATTGCGGTGGATGTCGAGCGCAAACTGGTCCGCGTACCAGGTCGATCCGGCATACCGGCCTGTAGAATGGCCGGGCCACCAGGCCAGCCGCACCGAGCGGCTAAGCGATTCACGGTGCTCCATGAGCACGCGTGCGACCTCGAGCAGGGTAGCGTTGCCTACCGCATTGTCGCCGACCCCCACGTGCCAGGAGTCAAGATGCCCGTGAAGCAGGACGAATTCGTCGGGCCAGACCCTGCCGCGGATCTCGGCGACGACGAGGGGGCATTTGTACCAGCCCTGTTCGAGGCTTGTCCGCACCGAGAGCGTGACAGGGGCGCCGGCGGTGGCGGCGGCGACCTCTTTGCGGATCAGCGCTCCGTCGCTCTTGCTGACTTCGGCAACGGGGATGGCCGGTTGGCGGTCCTGGTTGGTGAGGTCTGGGGTGCCCCACACAGGGGTGCAGATACCCTCGTGGATTCGTTCACCAGGGCTGATGAACACGGCGGCGACCGCCCCCCGCGCCGCCAAGGCCCCGACCTTGGCCGGCATCGGCAAGCCCTCGCTCAGGGCTACCTTGCCATTTAGGTCCGGCAATCCTGTAGCAGGGGCAGCGGCGAACAGGTCGCCGATACCGGTGGCCTTGGCGGACTCGACGAACTCGCATGGGCCCTCAACCTGGCCGTCCGGAAACAGCCCGGCAGTCGCAGTGGACACCGAAAACGACGGGGTCTTGGCGTAGATCTCGATCGGTGTACCCCTGCCCGGGATCCGCATCTTGACCGCGGTCGGGCCGGGAATGCTCAGGTAGAGCTCGGGCTCGAAGGTGCGGTAGGGAACCCCGCAGCGGTCGAGGGCCGCCTGGATGTACCGGACGGACTCGGCTTCGTCTTGCGAACCCGAAACGCGAACCAGGGTAGCGAACTTCTCAATCAAGGCCCACGCCTCATCGAGCCGGATCGAGTCCAAGAGGTCTTGTTCTGAGGTTGCCAATGTCCTCACCTCGCGGGTGGTAATAGGGACCATTTCGCGGCGGCCTACGGACAACCTCCAGCTTGATGGTCAGAAGCACGCTCTTGTGCTAGCATGGAGAAAAGCTTGTCCAGCCTATCCGGCAGCACGCGATTCCGAAACGGAGATGAATCAGTCTTTGAGTACCGCGAGTACCGCCGACTTACAGCGCAATGCAGACGGCCACCTTCTTTGGGCCGGCTGCGATTGCGTGCAATTGACAGCCAGATTCGGCACACCCCTCTATGTCATGGACGAGGATGCCATCCGTCGCGTCATCCGGCGCTATCACGCCGCCGGGGCTCAGGCTTACCCGGGGCTCCGGGTTGCCTATGCGTCCAAGGCGTTCTTGTGCGGGCAATGGCGCAGGTCGCCGACTCAGAGGGGATGTGGATGGACGTCGTCTCGGGTGGCGAGTTGCACGTCGCGTTGGCGGGCGGGTTTCCAGCAGAACGCATCTTGTTCCATGGCAACAACAAGAGCCCTGAAGAACTGGAGTACGGCATCGACGCCGGCGTCGGCCGGTTTGTCGTGGACAACTTCGAAGAACTAGAGCGCCTCGATGCCCTGGCCCGCGAGCGGGGCGTCGTGCAGGATGTGATGTTGCGGTTTACGCCGGGCATCTCGCCGCATACGCACCGGGCCATCCAGACCGGGCAGGTCGACTCCAAGTTCGCGCTCCCGGTGGTCGGCGGCATGGCGATTGACGCTGTGCGCAAAACACTGGATGCTCCGGGTCTGAGGCTGCGCGGAATTCACTGCCACATCGGGTCGCAGATTCGCGACCTGTATCCATTTGCGGCCGCGGGCAGGGCAGCCGCCAGGCTGGCTTGGGACGCCTGGGAAAAGACAGGGTACCTTGCTGAGGAGATCAACCTCGGTGGCGGCTGGGCCGCCGGGCTTACCCCTGAGGACCCGGCCCCGCCCCTTGAGCCTTACGTCGCATCAACCGTGCGCGCGTTCCAGAACGCCTGGCGGCGCCATGGTCACGCTGGTGTCCCGCTCGGCCTCACCCGCCGCCCTGTGGCCGTTCCGGCAGCCGGTGGGCAGACCGCCGGGGGACCAGGAGCAGGCCGCGCCCGATATTCCTGGCCGACGTTGTACATCGAGCCGGGCCGCTCGATTGTCGCTGATGCGGGCATGACCCTTTACACGGTGGGAGCAGTCAAGCCCGTACCGGGTTACGACACCTATGTCCTGGTGGACGGCGGTATGACGGACAATCCACGCCCGAGTCTTTACGGGGCCAAGTACCATGCCGTGATTGCCAGCCGTGACGGGGCCGGCCAAGCGGCTGAGAGAACCGCGTCCCATACGTCGTACACGATCGCCGGCAAGGCCTGCGAGTCGGGCGACGTCCTGGTCCGAGGCGCTACCCTGCCCACGGTCCGGCCCGGAGATCTCCTCGCGGTCCTGGCCACCGGCGCCTACAATTTCTCCATGGCCAGCAATTACAACCGCCTGCCGCGGCCCCCTGTGGCGTTCGCGAGCGATGGCCAGGCCAGGCTTGTCGTGCGGCGCGAGACCTACGACGACATGCTTTCCACGGATCTGGTGGCCGGCGCCGGCGCCAAGCCGTCCGAGGAGCGCCAACGCGAGGTTGCGGTTAGCAGGGAGTAGGGGAGTGGGGGATTAGCTGCGAGGGGCGGCCAGCCCTTTGATTCAGCTGCAGATCAGGCCTGCGGTTGCGCCGCATTCAACAGATGCCCAAAGCGGGCCCGGCCGAATGGCCGGGCCCCCATGTATCTGCTCTGGATTGCTGCCGGCGCTACCGCGAGCCTCTGCGCCGATTGCTGCCGCGTTACCGCAAACCCCTGCGCTTATTGGACGCGCCCAACAGGATCAGGGCAGCGCCAATGCCTGCATGCAGGCCCGTGACGGCGCCACCTGTCTTCGGCAGATCGGGCGGGACTTCGGGTGGCGTGGGAGGCACGACGATCTCTTTCGCCAGGACCAGGTCCGAACGGGTGGTTTCGCCCTCGGATACCGTGACGGGCGAATTGTGATCGGACTCGTATCCGGCCAACGACCCGTTGACCTTGTAGCCACCGGGAGCCAGGGCGTCGAACCTGTAGTACCCCAGCGCGCCCGCTGTAGTGGTCGATTCGAGGCCACCCTCTGAACCGAGCAACTCAACCGTCGCTCCTGGGAGTGGCGTGCCTGTATCTTCCTCGGACACGTAACCCTCGATAGCGCCGGGCTCCAGGGGCTCAGGCGGCAACTCCTTTGGAGTCAGCGTGATGGTGACCGACTTCTCGCTCGAGTCCGTCGGCATCTCGACATCCTTCGGTCCATCGCTCGCGTAGCCGTCATCCGAGGAGTTGACCGTGTAGGTCCCAGCATCGAGGCCCGCCAGGGCGACCGTGCCGGAGGCATTGGTGCTCAGGGTTGCCGTCAGGCCGCCGCTGATCGTGACAGGCAGGCCCGCGACACTGCCGTCGTCGGTCTTGACCACGTTGATGTTCAGCTTGCCCTCAACGGTCGGCGCCGGGTCCTTGATGTTGGTGAAGCCCATCTGGGTGAGTTCGCCGCCGGAAATGGGAAATTGACACCACCCCCATACACCCCCATAGGGGGTATAGCCGGGCTCAGGCTGCTCAGCAATCTTGTACCAACCGGGGGGCAAGTTGAGGACGATCTTACCCTCGCTGTCGGTCGCGACCTCACTGTCATACTGCCAATCATCCTCGCCGGGTTCCAATAGATCGGAGGAAGCAGTGAACACCTTGAACCTCACCCCTGCGTGCGGGGTCTCAGGGCTCGTTTGGCCATACGGCACCCAGACTTTGCTGATCTCGACCCTTCCGCAGGGCCCGTTGGCGAAGCCGACCATCTCATCGGTTCCAGGGTCTATCCGCACCTCCATGGGGCTTTGCAGGGGAAAGTAGCCCTCCGGAGCTTCGGCCTCGACCAAGTTGTAGATGCCAGGCATCAGGTCCGAAAAGACTATCTGGCCTGCAGCGTCCGTAACGCCACGCCTGACGATGCCCTCGAGCTCGTAGTCCCACAGCTCGAACTCAATGCCGGCGAGCGGGCCGCCTGCGTCAGGGAAATAGGTTTGGTAGACCTTCTGGACGGTAAGGTCACCCGTCGGGTCATACTGAGTACAGAGGCGGAAGATGACTCCGCCGGGGTTGCTCGTAGGAGTGCCGCCGTCCATTTGCTCGTTGGCCACGGTGATCTCCAGGTGGTTGATGCCATTGTCAAACCACGAGGCGTCGAAATCGGCGATGACGACATCCTGCCAGCCATTGCTGTTGACGTACGATTCCGTTAGGTCGGACGACTTCCAATCGCCATGCACCGTCGCGCTCTTGCACAGCATCTGACCGTTGATCCGCGCCTCAAAACCGTTATCCGCTGTGATGAATAACCGGCCGGATACCGGGTTGCCGGGGACGTTGAAGGTGTGCCGGAATTCAAATACCTGTCCCGTCTCCGGTTGAGATACCTCGTAGGTCGGCCACACCCATTTGGCATTTGCGGGGTAGAGGTGCTCGATGACCTTAGGGGCGTCAGTCCATTCGTCATGGACCCAGGCGAGGACGGTGTTGTCCCATGCCGAACCGTTCTGCCATTGTGTATCAGTGTTGCTTACCCAGGTGCGCCAGGCGTAGTCAGCTTCGCCTGCGGCCGCGAGCCCACCCACATCCAAGAGGACTGCGAGCAGGAACGCGACCACGATGATCGACCGCTTAAGCCGCAAAGTGATCTCCTCCGTCTCCGCTTCCCGGAGTCAGTTCTCCAAGCTATGCTTGTTCCGTCTACTTCTCCCTCGGAGCATACTCCCAGGGAGACAGGAGCGAGTGCCCCTTTGGAGTGAAGTTGGGTAACTCCTTTGTGTAATCTGCGTGGCCGGATGGTCATATCTCGAGTAAGCCGCGGGCGGAAAGCTGCGGGCGGATGGTGCGTTTGGCGGCGAATGTGCTAGAATGGTCAACAAAAGCGATCTAGCTTCATAAATTGGCAATGAGCAGGAGTAGTAGCGTCCGTCGTGGCCCGCGTTACGGGTTTATGACAGAGAGCCGGAGGCATGCTGAGAGCCGGCGCACCGGATGCCAACTCGCCTGGGAGCCGGATTACCGGCGTACTGGCCGGCAAATCGAGCGGGCCGCAGCATTGCGGCCAATCAGGATGGTACCGCGGGTTTCCCGTTCCTGAATTGGAGCGGGGATTTTTGTTTATGAAGCCCAGATGGAGTTCTCAGTCTGCATTCGGGAGGGATCGATGTGGCAGAGTCCACAGCACCGGAAACCGCCAGCCGGCGGTACGACCCCGCCGTGATCGAGCCAAAATGGCTCAGGCGCTGGGAGGAGGACCGCCTTTACTACACAGATCTCGCGGGGGCCGGGCGCAAGTTCTATAACCTCATGGAGTTCCCGTACCCGTCTGCGGAGGGCCTTCACGTCGGCCACGTCTTCACATACTGCGGCTCGGACACGTTCGGCAGGTACAAGCGCCTGCAGGGCAACACGGTGTTCGAGCCGATGGGATTCGACGCGTTCGGCATCAACTCCGAGAACTACGCGCTTAAGGCAGGGATTAACCCCCGGGTGCTGACCGCGCGGACGACACGGCACTACCGCGAGGACCAGATGAAGCGTCTTGGCGCCATGTTCGACTGGTCGCGCGAGGTCAATACCTCCGACCCCAACTACTACCGCTGGACGCAGTGGATCTTCTTGCAGATGTACAAGGCCGGGCTGGCGGTCCGCAAGAAGGCGCCCGTCAACTGGTGCCCGTCTTGCCTGACGGTGCTCGCCAACGAGCAGGTGACCAACGGGGCGTGCGAGCGCTGCAGCACCGAAGTCGTACAAAAGGAAATGACCCAGTGGTTCTTCCGTATCACCGAATACGCGGACCGGCTGCTGGCCGGGCTGGAGCACCTTGACTGGCCGGAAACCAGCAAGAAGCTGCAGGCCAACTGGATCGGCCGGAGCGAGGGTGCGGAGATCGGCTTCGCCATTGAGGGCAACGGCGGAGAGACGTTTACCGTATTCACAACCCGTCCCGACACGCTGTTCGGCGTGACGTATATGGTTCTAGCGCCGGAGCATCCGCTCGTCGCCCGGATCACGACCGCGGAGCAGCGCTCAGCGGTTGACGCCTATCTCGATCAGGTCCGGCGGACCAAAGAAATCGACCGGCTGTCGACGGAGCGTGAAAAGACCGGCGTTGCCACAGGCGCATATGCGATCAACCCGGGCACAGGGCGGCCCGTCCCGGTCTGGATCGCGGACTACGTTCTGATGCACTACGGCACCGGGGCGGTTATGGGCGTCCCGGGGCACGACGAACGGGATTTTGAGTTTGCCACCAAGTACGGCCTGCCGATTGTTGAGGTGATCAGGAGCGACGTGGGAATCGCAGCCGGGGCCTATACGGGCGACGGCGAGATGATTAACTCCGGCTGGTTCGACGGAATGGCGTCCGAGCCCGGCAAACGGGCGGTCGTCAAGTGGCTTGAGGAGCAGGGAAGGGGCAAGCTCGCGGTGACCTACCGCCTGCGCGACTGGTGCATCAGCCGGCAGCGGTACTGGGGTCCGCCGATTCCGGTTGTGTATTGCGAGAAATGCGGCGAGGTACCCGTGCCCGAAGACCAGTTGCCGGTGCTGCTGCCTGACGTTGAGGAGTTCCGGCCGACGGGGACGGGGCAGTCGCCGCTGGCGTCGGTACCCGGTTTCGTAAACACGACGTGTCCCAAGTGCGGGGGCCATGCCAGGCGCGAGACCGACGTGTCGGACACGTTCCTTGATTCGGCCTGGTACTTCCTGCGCTACCCCTCGGTGGGTCACGACGACGTGCCCTTCGACGCGGCGATGACCGAGAAGTGGTTGCCCGTCGACCAGTACATGGGCGGCATCGAGCATGTCTGCATGCACCACCTTTACGCGCGTTTCGTCAACATGGTCCTCTACGACCTCGGTCATGTCGGTTTCGAGGAACCGTTCCGGCGGCTGCGGCTGCACGGCCTGTTGATCAAGGACGGCTCCAAGATGTCCAAGTCGCGCGGCAACGTGGTCAACCCCGAGCAATACATCAAGCAGTACGGGGCCGACGTCTTCCGGACGTACCTGCTGTTCATCGGACCGTACGAGGAGGAGAACGACTTCTCCGACCGGGGCATCCAGGGTGTCTCGCGCTTTTACAACCGGGTCTGGTACTTTGTCACGGAAACCGACCCCGTCTACGGCGGCGGCGCCGACATGGCGACGCTGCACCGGACGATCAAGAAAGTCACGAACGATCTCGAGGCCCTGTCCTACCACACGGCCATCGCGGCAATTATGGAACTGACCAACTGGGCCTATGCGAACGGCGACCAGTTCACCCCGGAACAGCGGCGCGAGGTCCGCCGGGTGATGGCCCTGCTTCTGGCCCCGTTCGGCCCGATGATGGCCGAGGAACTGTGGGAGAGGATCGGAGAGTGCTATTCGGTTCACAACCAGCGGTGGTTGTCATGGGACGAGGATTTGCTCGCCCGGCAGCAGGTGACGATCGTGGTGCAGATCAACGGGAAGGTCCGGGAGCGCTTTCAGGCCGACCCCGGTACGCCGGAGGCGCAGGCTGTAACTGCGGCTATGGCGTTGCCACGGGTTGCCGAGATGCTAGCCGGCAAGGATGTTAAGCAAAGCTTCTATGTTCAGGACCGGCTGATTAACATAATTGCCGGATAGGCCGCTACGACCTGTGCTCAGGGGCGCGACTCCCGGGGCGATGTGCGCCCGGGGGCGCAACCCGGCGGGCTGGCCTGTGCTGAGGAGCACAACTCGCCCCGCCGCCCCGCGCCCAGGGGCGCAGGTCGCGGGTATGTGTGCTCAGGGGCGCGACTCCCGGGGCGATGTGCGCCCAGGGGCGCAACCCGGCCGGGCGATACGCGCCCGGCGTCGCAAGTAGCCCTGCCTACATCTCCCGGTGGACCACCGTGCCCCCGACCACTGTCAGGACCACCTTGAGTTCCCTGATTTCGTCCTCCGGCACCGTAAACAAGTCGCCTGACAGCACCGCAACATCACCCAGCTTGCCCGGCTCAATGGATCCCTTGAGGTCTTCCTCGCCCGTCAGCCAGGCGCCGTTGACCGTGAACAGGCGGAGCATCTGGTTGCGGTCGGCGACCCGCTCGGCCTCGCCCATTACGCGCCCCTGGCTTGTCCTGCGCGTCACGGCCGAGTGCATGCCAAAGAACGGGTTATAGTGCGCGGAGGTCATGTCCGAGTTGGCCGCGGCGACGATGCCGTGCTTGGCGTAGGTTTGCAGCGGCTTGAAGTAGTTGACGGTTTCCACGTCAACCGCATGGTAGTACATGTCGCCCTCAACCCACATGAAACCAGGCTGCACCGACACTCCAATACCGTACTCCGCCATGATCTCGAGCGCCCTCGGGGTCGGCAGGTAGCCGTGGATGATATGATGCCGCGCGGGCTTTCGTCCGGTCCGGTCCAGGACGCGGGCAAACGCTTCGCACGCGAGATCCTGGGCCCGGTCGCCGCAGCAGTGGATGCCGATTGACCAGTCGCGTTCAATCCCGGTCGTGAAGTACTCCTCCAACCGGTCGATGTCCAGACGCAAGGGGATGGTGCTCCACGTCCCGTCGATGAAGGGCGCGTTGAGCATGGCGGTCTTGCTGGCCAGCCCGCCGTCGATGGCCATCTTGAGGGCGCCCACCCGCAGCCATTCGTAGCCGAGGCCAGTCCGCGCGCCGAGCGCCGTTGCGACCTTGTCTAGATTGGCTTGGCCGGCGGTTGCGAACAGTCCCCACCAGGCCGGCATCATATTCAGGCGGATGGGCAGGCGGCCCGCGTCGCGCATCTGCTGGTACGCCTGCATCGCGAGTGGCGGCACCCCGGGCTCGACGATGCTTGTTATACCCCAGCGGATGTACTCACGGCAGGTGATGTCGATGAGGTGCTTGGTGCGTTCGAGCAGGTCGCCCGCTGGCCTGGCGGCGATGACCGAGTCCACGAGCGATTGCGCGCCGTTGCGGAGCACGCCGGTCGGCTCGCCTGTCTTCGGATCGCGCTCGATCTGACCGCGCCGTGGGTCGGGCGTGTTGCGGTCAATTCCGGCCGACTCCAGGGCTTTGGAGTTGACGGCGCTGGCCCCGAACAGGCGGTCGAGGATCACGGGATTCTCAGGGGAAACCTCGTCGAGATCCCAGCGATTCGGCGCCCGGAACTCGGCGAACTGGCTCTCGATCCAACCCCCGCCCTCGATCCACTCGCCCGGACGGGCCTTCGCGACGCGCCTGGCCACGGCTGCCTTGACGTCGTCGATGGTGCGCGCATCAAACAGCATCACGCCCTCCAGCAGAACCCCCGCGTGGATGATGTGGTTGTGCGAGTCGACGATGCCGGGAATCGCAGTCCGCCCACCCAGGTCGATAACCTGTGTGCCGCGGTCCGTGTGCGAAAGAACCTGCATGTCGGATCCAGCAGCCACGAACCTGCCGTTCCTGATCGCGACCGCGGTCACAAAGCGGTCCTGCTTGTCGACCGTCGCGATTTTACCGTTGATCAATGCCAAGTCAGGCATGTGGGTTCCTCCTTTTGGACACCTATGGATGCTGTCTTCCCTGCGCCGCTGGCGCGGCCCTCCTCCGGGAGGGAAAGGCCGCCGGGCCACGGAACCCCAACGCGAGGTGATCGAATGGGCCTGCCCAACATCCAGAGCCTCGCCGACTGGTCAGCGGTCTTCCGAGACGTCGACCTTTGGGCGCCGCTGGTTCGCGCAGCCCTTGCGCAGCACGGCCTGCCGTCGGATGTCCCCGTCAGCAACGATGGCTTGCTGCCGGGGTCGCACGCTGTATTCGCCGCGGGGAGTTATCTGATCGTCAAGATCTACTCCCCCCTCTGGCCGAAGGATTTTGCCACCGAAACCGGACTCTACCGCGAGGTCGCGTCGCACAGCCTACTTCCGTTTCCGGGTATGGTCGCATGCGGCGTGTTGCCTGCGTCAACACCCGGCTCGGGCAACTCCACCTGGCCTTATTTGATCATGCGCCGCATCAACGGTGTCCCCTTGGGGCAGGTGTGGGAGTCCCTCGCACCCGCCCAGCGCGCCAACATCGCCGCGCGCCTCGGTGACTTCACCGCGGTACTGCACAGCCTGCCACTCACGCTCGCCTCGCGGGCGGGGCTTGCGACGAGCCGCCAGGCGTGGCTTGACTTTCTGGCGACACAAAAGGCCGGCGCTCCGGCCCGGCACCGCCGTTGGGGGACCCTGCCGGGGCATTTGATCGATGGGATGGCGGGTTTCCTTGCGGGTCCGTGGAGCCCGCCCTCGCCCGGCTGGGGGCTGAGCCTGCTGTCGTGCGATGTGACGGCGGACCACGTACTCGTCGCCCCGCTTGAGGGTGGGGGACGCTGGAGGATCAACGGTCTGATCGACCTCGGAGACGCCATGGTCGGCGACCCCGAGTACGAGTTGGTTGCGCTTTACCTCTTGGCCCTGGCCTGCAACCGGGACGCCCTGGCGGCGTTTCGCGACGCGTACCGCAGTGGTCGGCCGGGATCGCGCGCTCCCGACACGAGCCCCGAATTCGCCATGCGGATGATGTGCTACTGTCTGCTTCACCCGTTCGATGTCCTCGCCGACCTGCCGGAGCGGTTGCGGCGGGCAATCGCCGGAGCGCCCCACTGGCCGGCCGCGGCGCGCGCCCTGTGGGGTCCGGGACCGGGATAGGGGAGGCCCGGCTCCGGCGAGACGGGAGGGGCGAGAGGAAATGATGGCTGGCGGAGCAAATTAGTCTCGACCATCTCTATTAAGGAGGCTAAATATGCACCCCGTTGAGCTTGCCAAGGATGTCTACTGGGTCGGGGCTGTGGACTGGGATTTGCGGTCGTTCCACGGCGAGTCACTCTCCACCCACCGCGGCAGCACCTATAACGCATACCTGATCATGGACGAGCGGCCCACGCTCGTGGACACGGTGTGGGCACCGTTTACCGAAACCCTGCTCCGCAACATCTCCGAGATCATTGACCCAAGCAAGCTCCAGATCATCGTGTCCAACCACGTTGAAACCGACCACTCCGGCGCCCTCCCCGCGGTGTTGGCCAAATGCCCCGACGCTGAGGTGCTGTGCAGCCCGCGCGGCAAGGATGGACTGAGCAAGCACTACTTTGGAGCCTGGCGCTATCGTGTGGTCAAGACGGGCGACACGATCAGCCTCGGAAGAAAGACCATCTCGTTCATCGAGGCGCCTATGCTGCACTGGCCGGACAGCATGTTCGCCTATCTTGTCGAGGACCAGATCCTGATGTCCAACGATGCGTTCGGGCAGCATATCGCGACGGGTTTCCGCTTTGACGACCAGGTTGACCTGGATGAAGTGATGCAGGAGGCCCAGAAATACTACGCCAACATCCTGTTGCCATTCAGCTCCCTGGTCGGCCGCAAACTCGCCGAGGTCCAGAAACTCAACCTGCCGATCAAGATCATCGCCCCCAGCCACGGCGTGATTTGGCGCAAGGACCTGAGCCGCATTCTCGATGCCTATGCGAGGTGGTCGTCGCCGGGCGGCGGCGACACTGGCTGCGTCATCGCCTACGATACGATGTGGGGTTCGACCCGGCGCATGGCCGAGGAAATCGCCCAAGGCATGGCCGACTCGGGCGTGCCTGTCAAGATCCTGCGCACGAGCACGACCGACATCAACGACATCATCGCAGAAATGGCCAAGTGGAAAGGCCTCGTCGTCGGATCGCCGACCGTCAACAGGTTGAGCCTGCCCGATGTGGCCAAGTTCGTGCACGAGACGGTGGGGCTGCGCCCGGCCGGCAAGGTATGCGCTACGTTCGGTTCGTTTGGCTGGAGCGGCGAGGCCGCCGACGAAATCAGCAACCACCTCAAGGGTATGGGCGCCAAGATCGCCGCCGACCCGCTCAAGCTCAAGCGGGTCCCGACGACCGGGGAAATCGCCGCCTGCCGAGAGTGGGGAAGGACGGTCGCCGAGGCGATCAAGGCGTAAGATGCTGCGCGCGGCGTGCGCGCCCCGCTACTTGAGGACGGAAACCTTCCGCAATCCCACCTCCAGCACTGTTTCGGCCTGGGGATCGGGTCGAGTTGTGTCTCGACGGCAGCCCCGTTGGCCAGGACAAACCGCAGCCGCAAAACCTCTGCCTCGGGGCGATGACTAGCCTCCAGCTGTCGCCTTCCTCGTCGGCGGATGCGGCAGCGCTTCTAGCCCAGGTTTCGCCAGTGAGGTAGCTGGCTGTGACCCTGCGACCCGGAACGCCGCGATCTGTGCCGCGGGCCGCCTATCTGGTCCTGCAGGGCGCGTTCGGCCTGTTCGAGGTCGCCGCGTATGGCGGCCGTATCGCGCTGCAGCTCGTTGACGCGCATGCTGAGCCAAAGGTTCGCGCAGAGACTGAGCGCGACAACGACGGCAAGTGCGGCGAATGCGATCTGACGGTTTGACGGAGCGTTCGCTTCTTCCGTGCCTCCTCCTTCTGCTTGCGCCTCTGCCGCGGCGCTACGCCTGGGTTATTCGACCGGAGAAGGCTAATTGCGTAGCTATTCCTTCCCCTCGACCCTTACGACGCGGACCGCCGTGATTCCCTGCGAAGGCCGGAAATCCGCGCCGGTAGCTAGCTTTGTAGCAGGTATCCCGCCTTTCGAAGGGAATCACAAAGCGATATTTCCAGGTGATTTATACGTCCCTAACGAACAAACGCCGAAGCCGTTGCCCAAGCCGGCAATCGGCAGATGCCGCCGTAATCACTCCGTGCCCCCCGGCAGTCTGGGCCGCCGCATACGGCCACACTGCTGAACCCGGGAGCAGCCGCCGCACACGGCTTGCCCCGGTGGGCTCAGGCGCTGGCGCTGGAGCGCAATGTCGTCATCCTTTCGTCGAGCCTTCTGATCCTGCTAAGCGCCAGCTTCACCCGGCAGCGGCTGATCCCGCTGATCCTTCGCGATTACGGCGCTACGGGAATTTGCCGTAAGCGTCGTGTTCTTCCTGATCGGCGTGGCGCAGTCGGTCCCGCAGATTCTCGGCGGGGTTATCGCCGACCGCTGGGGCCGCAAGGTCGCCATTGTCGTCCCAGGTGTCCTGGCCGTCGGAATGTACTTCGGGATGTCGCTGACCCGTAGCTGGGTTGTGTTGGCGGCGCTGGTCATCGCCAACCGGGCGATGGGGGCCATTCAGTCGCCGTCGTTCGCCGCAATCCTTGCGGAGTCCGTGAGCAGGGAAAAGCGCGGCATGGCATTTGCCGTGTTCCAGGTGGCCTCGGGCCTCGGCTACACGGTTGGGCCGGTAATCGGCGCCTTCCTGATGGAATCAGCCGCCATCCACCAACTGATGGCGGTCAACGGCGTCGCGCTCGCGGTGGCGACCGCGATGCGTTGGTTCATGATGTCCGAAACCGTTTGGGGCGGCGGACCCCGGCCTGCCGGACAGGGGCGGCTGACCCTGCGTGGGGTGCTTGAGCAGTCCCGGGTGGTCTGGCAGCACGTCTGGCGGCCCGGCGGACGCGCCATCCTGGCCGTGGGGACGCTGTTCGTCCTGACCACCACGATGACAACGCAGGGGCCGTTCATTCCGATCTATGCGCAGGATGCGCTGGGATACAGCAAGGCAGAGGTTAACCTGCTGTTCTCGGCAGGTCCCCTGGTCGCCATCGCCGTCAGCCTCGTCGGCGGGCGGCTGATCGGCACCCTCGGGCCGCGGCGGGTCCTCCTCGCGGGGATGGCCGGGTTCGCGCCGCTGCTAGGCCTGTGGCTCGGATCGAGCGGGTTTGCGGCTGGTCTCGCCCTGTTCACCGTGGGGTATGTGTTCCTGCAGGTTTCCATTATCGCGTACGACACGTTGCGCACCGAACTCGTCGAAGGACAGGGCAGGGGACTCGCGCTGGGCATTCTGGGGGCGATAACCGGAGCTATCGCAGCACTCGGGCCGCCTGTGGCAAGCTGGCTGGCGGGGGCTCTTGGGCGGCTGACCCCGTACGTGATGACCTTCGCGGCGATTGCCCTGATGGCCCTGATCCTGCTCCGGGAAGTGACCGCGGGGCGAGGCCGGCGGACGCCGGCCTGAGCCCAGTTAGCGGCCCCCGCTGCCGTACCGAACACATCTGGAGGTGCCCGCAATGACCGAAACCAGGCCCGACCGCGCCGAGGTCAAGAAGGCCGTGCTCGAGGCGGTCGACCGCAACGCCGCACGCATCAAGGAGCTCGGCCGGACCATCTGGCGCAACCCCGAACTCGGATACAAAGAGCGCAAGACCATGGGGCTGATGCAGGAAGTGCTTGAGGGGCTGGGCTTGCGCTGCCGGACCGGTATCGCGCAGACCGGCGTCAAGGGATTCCTGCCGGGGCGGCGCTGTGACGGCGTCATCGCGGTCGCTGGAGACATGGACTGCGTAGTCTGCCCGGAACACCCCGACGCGGACCTGGAAACCGGCGGCGCCCACTCCTGCGGCCACCACGCCCAGGTCGCCGCAGTTTTGGGAACCGCGATCGCGCTGGTGGAGTCGGGCGCGATGCAGTGGCTCGACGGCGAGGTTCAGTTCTTGGGAATGCCGGCGGAGGAGTACGTTGAACTGGACTTCCGGCGGCGGCTGGTGGACCGCGGCGTTGTGCCGTTTGTCGGCGGCAAGGCCAGTTGGATCGCACTCGGCGAGCTTGACGGCATCGGCCTGTACCTCGCGAGCCATTCGGGCCAGCTGGGCGGCAGGGCAGTCGGGGTGCAGCGCGGCGGGACGAACGGTTTCATCGGCAAGATGGTCCGCTTCCGCGGGCGCGAGGCGCACTCGGGAGCTGCGCCGCAGGATGGCATCAACGCGCTCAACGCCGCGGTGGTCGGGCTGGTCGCCCTGTTTGCGCAGCGTGAAACCTTCCCCGAAAGCGAATCCATCCGCATCCACCCGATCATCACCAAGGGCGGCGACCTGGTCAACGTCGTCCCGGCAGACGTCCGGCTCGAAACCTACGTCCGCGGCCGGACCATGGCCGGCATCTTCGACGCCAACGCCAAGCTAGACAGGTCGATGCGCGGTGCAGCGATGGCGCTGGGCGCGGAAGTTGACATAACCACCCTGCCGGCTATCCCGCAACGGCCCGACCTCGCCGTGCGGTGGTGCTCCGACCTGCTGCTGGAGGCCAACGCTGTGCAAGGGCTGGGCTCGGAGCGAGTCAAGCCGGGTTCTGCGGACGAGTTCACCACCGCGTCGTCGGACTTCGGCGACGTCAGCCACATCATCCCTGCGGCGCGGATTTCGACGGGGGGCGTTGAGGGTGCCGGGCACTCAAAGGACTTCCGGGTCGTTGATGAGGATGCCGCTTACGTCGCCCCCACAAAGGTCTTCGCTACGACAATTGTGGATCTGCTGTGGGACAGCGCCGCTGCGCTCCAGGAGGCCGGAGCCAGTACAAGCCCGCGATGACGGCGGACGGGTACGTCAAGATGGATGAGTTGATCGGGCAGCGGGGTTGGCAATAGTAGCTGCTGACGGGGCGCGCTGGCGTTGCATGGCTGCGCGAGGGTGCCGGGATGTGAGGATCTGAGCTGAGGGGCGCAGGTTGAGACGCGAGATGCGCTCCTCGGCCCAGGTCGATGTGTGGCTTGTGCTCGCCTGCACAGGTGCGTCGAAGTACCTGTGCCCACGGGCGCAACCACGGATTGGTTGCGCCGCTCGACTCATGTCCGGCGAGTTGGTTGTGCTCCTCGGCTCATATCTCGCCCCGAACCTGTGCTCCCCGGCTCACACCCGGCTCCGGCTCAAGGCTCCCCGGCTCACACCCCGCCCGCCCGGCATAGATCCAGCGCGATCCGTACCAGCGTCTTGGCGCCGACCGCGATGGCGTCTTCCTCAGGTGCAAAGCGTGGGTTGTGGAGCGGCGCGCAGCCCTCGGGGCCTGTTACGCCGACCTTTAGGTAGATTGCGGGAACCAATTGCGCGAAGTAGGCGAAGTCCTCGGACGTCATGGCGACCCGGTCGAGCAGCCGGACACTTTGGGCTCCCAGAATCGCCGCGGCGGACTGCCGGGCCTGTTCAACCAGCCTGGGGTCGTTCACCGTGACCGGTAGCCCTGGGCCGCACGCCACGTCGCACTTCGCGCCGAAGCCCTCGGCGATGCCGCGGACCATCCGGGCGGCGCGTGCGGGGATTTCGGTTTCAAGGAAACCCGGCTTGACGCTCCGCAACGTTGCCTGGAATTCGACCTGCTCGGGAATGACGTTGACCGCGGTGCCGCCGTGGATTGTCGTGATACTGAGCACGAACGGGTTGGCGGGGTCGTTGAACCTGCTGACGAGGGTCTGCAGGGCGAGGATCGCCGTCGCCGCGATTACGACCGGGTCGACGGTCTGGTGCGGTGTGGCGCCGTGACCGCCCTTGCCGATGATCCTTACGCGCAGGACGCCGTTGCCCCCCATCGCCACGTGCGGGTCGACGCCGACCGTGCCGACGGGAAGGTCGGGCCAGCAGTGCAGGCCGATGATGGCATCGACGTCCGGTTCCTTGAGCGCACCGTCCTGGATCATCCGCTGGGCGCCGCCGAGGCCTCGTTTGTGTTCCTTGAATGGGTCCGTACCATCAGCCACGCGGCCACCCGACTCCTCCGCGGGCTGGAAGATGAACTTTATGTCGCCCTGAAACTCGTCTCCCAGGTCACACAGCGCGGCCGCAGCCACGGCGAGGGTCGCCATGTGTATATCGTGGCCGCAGGCGTGCATCTTGCCGGGAATTGATGAGGAGAAGGGGAGGCCTGTCTCCTCCTGAACGCTGAGCGCATCCATATCGGCACGCAACCCAACCACCGAGCCGCCGCCCTGGTTGCCCCGGCCGCGCAGCAAGGCGACAATCCCGTAGTCGGCGACATGGCGCCGTACCCCGGATAGCGCGAGCCGGGCAAGGTAAGCGGCGATCCGGTCAGAAGTCGCGCGCTCCTCGAAGCCGATTTCCGGCTGCGCGTGTAACTCCCGTCGCAGGGCTACCGCCGCGGGAAGGTGCCGTTCGACTGCCTCAACAATCCGCCCATTGAGGTCGTCTGTGGTCATTGTGCGTGCCCCCTCAGTTTCCTCGGGCGCTGTAGGTAATCTCGCGCATCAGGTCGAGAACCCGTATGACCCGTGTGTCGGCGATCCGGTAGTAAACGTTGTTCTCGGACCGGCGGGCAGTCACGATGCCGCGGGAGCGGAGGATCCCCAGTTGGATCGACACGTTGGCCTGTTTGGCCTCAGTTAGGTTGACGATCTCGGTGACCGAATGCTCGTTTTCCTGCAGGCAGCACAGGATCTTCAGCCGCAGCGGATTGGTCAGCGCCTTGACGAAGTCGGAGACCCTCGTGCAGTCCTCAGCTCGCATACCAGCAACGCCTCACAACAGGACATTAATGTGTACTTAGGCTACATTCTCTCCTGTCAACGGTTATTCCCTTCCCAAAAAACAGCAACGATCCAGTAAGGCCCCACGGCCCCCTTTGCCGTGGACGCAGATATCTGTTGTGGATTCCGCCGGTGCCGTCACCGCCCGGATCAGTGTTTACTTCTCAGGACCTTGCCGGGGGTCTTCCCGGTGTGTTGGCCGTTGCTTACTACGACCTGCCCGTTGACGAGGACATGCTCGATGCCGGCCGGGAACTGGTGGGGGTCGGCGAAGGTCGCGCGGTCGATGACGGTTAGCGGGTCGAAGACGACAACGTCCGCCCACCAGCCGGTCCGCAGTTGGCCGCGGTCGGTCAGGCCGATACGGTTGGCGGCGGCCGAAGTCATCTTGCGGATCGCCTGCTGCAGCGTCAGGGCTTTCTCCTCACGCACGTACTTGCCGAGGATCCGCGGGAAGGTGCCATAGCTGCGCGGATGCGGCTTGCCCTGGCCGAGCGGCCCGTCCGGCTTGATGCAGCTGCCGTCGGTGCCGACCATGACGATGTCGTGGGCCATCATCATCTTGACCTCGTCCTCGCGCATCATGAAGATGATCATGCCGGTGCCGGGGTCGGTTTCGGCGAGCAGGTCAAAGACTGTGGCGTAGGGGTCCTTGTCCAGTTGCTCGGAAATGTCCTGGACCGTGCGGCCCTCAAAGGTCTTCTCGTCGCACCGGGAGATGACTATCTTGGTCCACGGTACGGCCCGGAAGTCGTTATCCCAGCCCGGCAGCCTGCCCTTCATATCACGCTCGATCTTGGCGCGCTGTTCGGTGTCTTTGAGGCGGGCCACCATTTTCTCGCGGCCGCCCTCGTGCGCCCATGGCGGAAGGAGCGCCGAAAGGCTCGTGCTGCCCGCGGGGTAGGGGTACTGGTCGGCCGTGACGTCAACTCCGCTCTCACGGGCCGCCTCCAGGGCGGCAATCAACTGGTCCGCCTTGCCGTTGGCCCATCCTGCGGCTTTAAGGTGGGCGATGTGCACCGGCGAACCGCTCTGCCGACCGATTTCGATTGCCTCCGCAAGGGCCTCGAAGATGCCCTCGCCCTCGCTGCGCATATGGGTGAAGTAGATCCCGCCGACCTCAGCCGCGGCCTTGCCCAGAGCGACGAGTTCGGGCAGCTCGGAGTATGAGCCGGGGGTATAGATCAGCCCCGTCGACCAGCCCACGGCGCCCTCGAGAATTGACTGGCGGACCAGGTTGCACATGACGTCGAGTTCGTCGGGAGTCGGTCTGCGGTTCTCGAAACCCATCGCCGCAATCCGCACCGGGCCGTGGCCGACGAGGCCGACCACGTTGACGGAGGTACCGCGCTTTCCGACTACATCCAGGTACTGCCCGTACGAACGCCACGTGACCTCGACGCCTTCGCCTTCGAGATCTTTGAGCTGGCCCCTAAACAACGCGAGCGATGCATCGGTCAACGGCGCGGCTGTCGACCCGCACTGCCCGATGACCTCGGTCGTGATGCCCTGCCTGATCTTGCTGTCGGCAGTCGGCCCAATCAACAGCGGGAGGTCGGAATGGGAGTGGGTGTCGATGAAACCGGGGCTTACGACCTTGCCCGTCGCATCGATGTGGACCGGTGCCTGGCCTGCCAGCGGGCTCGGGGCGCCGGGGCGGACGCGGACGAGCGCCTCTATCTTGCCGTCCTTGATGCCGAGGTCGGCCCAGAACCACGGGTTGCCCGTGCCGTCCAGTACGCGGCCGGCGGTGATGATGATGTCAAACACTAAGCGTCACCTCTTGTGGCCTGCATTAAGGATTAGGCGGGCTTCTCCGTGTGGGTGCGGATGTCCTTGCGCCTCTGAGCTACCGCTAGCCGCCTGAGGCAGCCGGCAGCGCATCCCACGTCCGCCCCTCTAGGATGCGACCGGCCTTCTTTTTGCTGGTGCCGCCCCACTGCTTGAAGGAAAACGGCACATCTGCCGTGTCGCATTGTTCCTTGATGGACAGGACCCACTCTTTCGCCATGGGACGTGCGCCAGGGCCTGATTCGCCGCCAACAATAACCCAGTGGATGCCGGTCAAATCGATATTGCCGATGTCCCCCAGCAGTGGCTCAAACGACACGAATCTGACGGCCGCAGGCACCGCTCGAAGGTCGTCGATTCTGGAGCGGTAGGCTGACGTCTCCACGCTTACACCCACCCACAAGTTCGGCGGCCACTCGACTTTTGTCTCCACCTCGGAGAGGCGACGCGACCGCTTTGTTAACACCTGAAAGGTGTGGCAAGAACTTCATCTTGCCCGCGGCTTCAATGACACGCCAGTCAAGGTGAAGGCCATAGGGATCAAGAAGACACAGCCCCCTCCGATAGTCCTCGTATCTGACCTTTGGGAGCACATCGTTGAGCAAGATGGAGTTGCAGTCACCGTGGAAAGTATTCACAAAATGGGGGCTTGACCCACAAAGCGTTGATTGGGCTACCCGGAACAAGCTTGCCGCTTTCTCGTGAAAGGTGGTATCCGGTACCGGCGAAGGCGTCAATGTAGACGTGCGAAAACCTCCGCTGCTTTGCGAGGATGGCCGAATATGCTGCCTCGTAGTTGCGCAAGATATCGAGTTTGATCTCTGACCAGTAACCTATCGACTCGAATCGGAGTTGAGACTTCTCGCCCTGAGAGGCCATTGCGGCCATCCTCCTCGATGGACTTCTCTGCATCATCCCCCCGAATGTCTGTTCGGGTTATTCCGCGAGCTCTTCATCGTGACCTTCCTTGGCAAAGGGCGATCGTACGACAACCTACCCGGCAGGCTCCCATCAGCCTACCCCGACTGGACCTGCCCTCTGTTGCGTTGGTAGCAGTACCGGACGATTTGATACAGGGCTATGCCGATGGCGGCCGGGACGATCTTTTTCAAGTCTCCACCTCGTAGGTGATAGCCCGCTATCAAAGCAACCAGAAAGAGAATACCCGGCCAGGGCTTGACCGGCTTGCGGTTCGCAGTCCGGATTTGCTCTGCATCCAGGTTGCCGGTTACGTAGCCGATTCCTCCGGATAGCAGAGCAGGAATCATGAACCCGGCAAGCCACATCGGAATCCACGAGGGGTCGGTCGCCCAGACCACCGCCCTTACCACCGACCACACCATCACCCCTGTGATGAGAACCATTGCTCCGCGGTACATCGCCAATTCCTGGCCGTACTGCCAGGCCTCGTCACGTCTGAGCCTCCCGCTCAGCCAGCCGGCTGTTGTACCGGCGAGCGCCAGTGAAACTGGCCAAGCCAAGATGGCCACTCCAATCGCACGGGGTACCGATAGGAACCAAGTGCGATGCGCTTGCACTCCCACTGCGGTTGCGATTGCCGCGGACACCGCGATCGGACCGAGCACCAGCCGTCCCCATCCGTACCGCGCTGCGGCGGTGCAGCAGTAGACCATCCAGCTGAGCAAGAAGATGGCCGCGTAGTCCGCCCACATCACGCCGGGGACCGTCGGCACGGCGATGCGGTAAGCCAGGGCCAAGCCCAGAACGCAGAGGTGCACCGGAAACCCGGTCTTCGCGCGGATGCCGCTGATCCTGAGCATCCGCTCGTCCACGAACTGCGGTCCGCCCCAGAATAAGCGCAGTTTCTCGCCCAGCCTACGCCATGCTTCCGATGCCACCCGCTTGCCCTCCCCGGTCTTGATCCAACCCGTCCTGCCGGCGCAGATGCTCCTTCAGGCTCTCCGCAGCGTTGCGGTCAATGCTCCAAGCGGCCCATCCACCGGTTGCCACGCTAACAACACCAACAGCCACAAAGCGCCAGTCCGCGCCCTTGATCAGCACCGCACCAGTGAACACGATCAAGAGCACCAACGGCCAAGTCACCAGCCTCCGGCGGCCAACACCCGTGCGGATCGTCGATCCAGCGGACTTGCCATGCATTAAGGAAACCAGAAAGCCCGGAAAGACCCACGCGTACATGAAAGCAAGGGGCGCCGCCGCGGCGACGGTCTCTTCAGCGAACAAGTATCTGAGCAGCCCAAGGACAGCAATGCCGAGGAGGACAGTGTTCTGGGCGCGACGGGCGGCGTTGCCCAGAATTGACCGCCACGCCTCATCGCTCCACAGCGCCTCCCGCCGGAGCACAGGCCCAGGATAATCTGTAACGGCAGCCATGCGGCGAGGGCGCCGGCGCAAGCTTGCGGCCAGGTAAACCCCGCTATCCGCAGGCCTGCCACGACGAGGGGGCGCCCGCACGCCTGCGGCTAGGGAGTCGGATTGACTCCCGGCACCGCCGTGGTGCCTCCAGAGTGAACCGAACCAACTCCGCAGCGCTCAGTGCGAGCAGGAGCGCCATGTCCCCCCACAACAACGCGGGTTGCCGCAGAACGAAGCTCCGGTACGCGACCACGGACGCGAAAGCAACGTATTGCAGCGGATAAGCGATGAAGGTTGCTCTCTCTCTGGCCGCGGTTAGTGCGCTCGTCACCAAATCCGGACCCTTCCCGGTCTAGATGTGAGGCCATCTGGATCGCCACCGTCCTCGGAGGAATCAGACAATATCTATCTTCTATGCAATTTATAGTTTTACTTCCACCCACACGGTGATGCAATATATATAATGTCAGGAGGTGTTGGGTTGTGGGGGTTTAGGATTTCGCCGCGAACTGGGCTCCGGCCGTGACAGCAAGGCGCTGGATGAGCAGATCGATGCGTTCGGTGCCGCGTAGCGCGCATTGCCCTGCGTTTTTGCGATGGATGCCCAGGATTCTGCTCCATGCCCGCGCGCAGTCCTGGCGGCGCAGAGCCCCATGCGGTGGGCCGGTCTGGCGGGCATTTGGGTGCTCGGCCTAATCGCGTTCGTTACGATGATGGGCAGGCTCTTCGGCTGGACTCCGCATGTCACGTGTCCGGCCCTGGGTGGGCTCGCGATGGCGGCACTGGCGGGCCGCCTTGGCTGCCGGGACGTCCGGTCGCGTGCGCCCGGACAGGCTGTGGCAATAGGAGCTCTTGGCCCTGCCGGCCGGACTCCTTCTCGCCGGATGGCGGCTCAGGTGGTTTGGCCGCCTCGCCCATGACGAGGGTGGGCACATGCGCTGGGGCAGGCCCTCAGCGCCGCCATTGTGCTTCCTCTTCTGCCTTTCAGGGCTAGCGCTGGTAGTACGCTATTTCGCTGACCGCCGGGTCTTTGACTGGCTCGCTTCATCGCCGTCTTTGCGCCTGTGACATTTCGACCGGCGTTCTATTCGAGGTCTGGGGCGGCATGACGCGGATGATTCCAGGCTCAATCGCAGTGGGTGCTGTGGGGCCTGGGCATGGCAACCGTTACAGTGGTCGCCCGTGGATGGGAGTGGCCTCTGATCGGGATCACTTCTTGACCGCATACCTGATCTCCCCGGTACTATGCGTACCGCCGCAGGCTGGCCGAGCGGAAGATGGACCAGTTGGAGAACAAACCACCCGCGGGTTAAGCAGGGGCGATCCTCATTCCATAGGGCGGGACCGTATCGATCGGAGGCATCGATGACCGCATGCGAGAAGGCGCAGGTAAGCAGCAGAGTCCGCCAGCCGGGAAGAGCAGGGGACTAACGCAGCGGGAACTTGCGGACGCGGTCGGCGTTACCCGGCGAACCATCGGGCTCATCGAACGGCAGGAGTACAACCCGACGATTCGCCTCTGCCTGCCTGATGGCCAGAGCGCTTGGCGTTGAGGTGGGTGCCATCTTCACTCTCGACGAAAGCGATACTCAAACCGCGGACGCAGGTCCACTCACAATGCAGGCGCCGGCCTCACCTTGGCTTCGTTCCCGCAGGCGAGGCAGGAGCGCAGGGCAGAGCAGCCAACCAACCCGGCACTTCCGCAGACACCCGCTCGCCCGCCCTCGGTAACGTCCGTTGTCGCCAATCCCTAGGTTGCCACGTCTGGCTTGACGTACTACCGGTTCATGAACTCCTTCAGGTACTCCGCGTACCTGTCCAGCCCGGTCTCGACCAGTTCCTTGCCGATCTCCACAGTGGCGAGCCGCGCGTCACCCAGCGCGCCGTTGACCGTTATCTCGTCGAAGTAATGGGCCTCGCCCGCGATCGCCGGACCTCCCTTACGCCGCTCCAGCACCTCCGGCCGGACCTCGCCCTTGGTCAACCTGTCCTGCCGCACCGAATCGGGCTTGAGGTACAACATGCAGGAGGTCTCAATCTCGCAGGAGTGTCCGTTGACCAGGGTCTTGGCGTGCTTTGCACGGAGATCGCCAATCGCATCGTAGGGCACCGTCGCCCGCCACTTCATCGCCCGTCCTGCTTGATCCGGTTAGCCGCCATGCCGTGCTCGGCACGTTGCCGCCGTGGCCGTTGGCGATGAAGAACTTCTTGATCCCGTGCTGGTGCAGCGACCAGGCGACGTCCATGATCACGTCGACCAGGGTGCTGGGACGCAGGGTGAGCGACCCGGGAAGTGGATGTGATGCCCGGGGAACGCCGTCCTGGATCCCGGTGCGACCAGGACTTTGGGGTACAAGGCGCTGTGCGAGGCGTTTGCTGAACTCGCGCAGCCGGCATCGTAGTCAAAGCAGCCGTGCAGCCCGTGCTGTTCAGTCCGACCGTGCCAAGGAATGATTGCACGGTTGATCTCCGGAAGCAACTCCCGCGCCCGGAAGCTCCGGCGAAGGTCAGGTCATGCAGGTACATGCTGCGTGGTTGTTGGTCCATCGAACACACCTCCGCGGATATCGATCGTAGGGAACGGCAAGGTCCAGCCCAGGCTTGGCGCTTCCGCCCTCCGTGGTACTTCGCCGCCGGCGTGCGCCACCTCTTTGCCCTCACTTATCGGAAACCCGCACGAGCGGGGCCGCCGGAGGGCAGGCAAGCCGGCCGGTCGCCCCGCTCTGCACAAGACCTCGGTTTCCAGGTGCCGAGGCCGCTCTTGTCGCTATTTGATCAGGCGAATCCTCGCCGAAGATGAACTGGACGCGCCCGATCAGAAGCGAGATGCGACCCATGATGGCGTTGCCGGGCGCCGCGCCGAACGTGACCATGATTACCCATTTTGCCTGCCTCCGGTAGACGCGCAGACAGTGAACGGCTTGAAGGTGAAAAAGTACATCACCGTAACGACCGTGCCTGCAACAATGAGGATGTTGTTGACACTGGCCAGCAGGATGACCGAGGCCTGGATTTGCCTCACGAGTTGCTGCTCGACGGCGGTCCGGACAGTGATCCCGCGCCGATGCCTGTGATGAAAGAGATCGGGATGCGCCGCAGCGGCCGCAATCCCGGCCCGAGGTACGGCGAGAACAGCAGCAGCCCGGCGACGATCGGTATGAGCATCTGCATCTGCCCACCCGAGAAGATCGGCGTGACCGCTTTCGCTACGACGTTGGTGTAGCCCATCACAATGGCGTAACCGGCCGCTACTCCGACGTAGAGGTGCTCTACTGCCTTGTAGATCGCGTTCTCCTTGAACAACAGGTACGAAAAGGCGGCAAGCGTGAGCAGGGCGGCAATCCAGACAAGCGGATCGGAGCTCATGGTCTCGCCTCCCTCGAGCGTTTGGCTAGGTACGCGACGTTGGCGAAGAGGATGAACAGGATCAGTAGCATGTGTCCCATGCTCTGGGCATCAACCATGACGGCCCGGCCTGGGGAACGCATAAGGTTCTCGTACTCGGCTGCCCCCCGCAGGCCGATGAGCATACCCGCGAGTTGACCGCTATGGATGAACGGTTCGGCCTGCGGCGCAGTCACGGTGATCAGCCCGCCGACGATGAGATCAGTACTGGCTGACCTGTCGACCCATGGTTCCGCGCTTGAGTCAGTGAAGAACAGCCACAGTTTGGTATCCCCGGCGCTGGTGATGTCCGCGAGGAGCGGCAGGCTCGGTGTTGTTCTGGCGCCAGTCCTGTGGGAACGCCTTCTTGAAGTCCCGGCTGTAGGCCGCTAGAGCGGTCTCTCCGCCGGCGAGGTACCCGAGGATTACGAAGTCCTCGCCGTATTGCTTGCCCTTGGCCTCCCAAGGCGCAAACAGCCTCTCGGCGATCATGGGCCCGTGGTGGACGTAGCCCTGTAGATGATCTTGACGCCCTTCTCGAAAAGGTGCCGTAGCACCGCTTCCAGCTGAGGCTCGACGTCGGGCGCGCCGTCGATATTGTAGCCGATATCGATGACAACGGTTTCCCCGGACGGCACCGCATCGATAACCGCGTAGCTGGTCTTTGTCCAGCTGCTCAGGGATACCGGCAGGCCCATCGGCTTGACGAGCGGGTAGAGCAGCACCACGACGAGCAGGACGTAGAGCACTCTTGAGTCGATCCGGCCGAGCTTTTCGATGAAACCCATCCCCATCGCCCCCTATTCCGGACCGATGCCGAGATGGCTGCGGTCGATCCCGAGCATAACGCGCAGGCCGACGCTGACCATCCCGAGCGCCGAGGTCATCATGATGCCGCGGTTTCCGGCGAGGTTGGGCACTTCCATTATCCAGTTGGCGATGACCGGGAATTGGGCTGACATGGCCTCGCCGATCGGCGCCCGGCCCAGCATCATCAGGACGCCGGTGATCAAAAGCGCCGCGGACTGGGCGTTGGAAGCCCGGAACGCCCGGTATGCGGCAGAAGCGACATGAAAACAGGCCATGGCGTAGAACGCCGAGGCCAGCGGTGTAAGGATGGCGTCGAAGATGACCCGGAACGAATCGGAGTTCGGCCCCCTGGCTACTCCGACGATGGTTGTGACGACCATCGCTACAAGGAGGACGACGCTGTGGATCGCGCCCGGACCTCTTCGTTCGACGCTGCGGACATGGCTCAGGAACAGGTTGATGGCCGCCAGGGCAAGCGCGAACGCCGCGACGACGATGACCCAGTTCTGCATTTCGGCTGCTGCGTCTTTGGCCGCCGGCCATTCAAAGAAATACTCAACGAGCATCAGCAGACCCATCAGGCCCGCGATGGCGATAGGAAGCTGCCTCTTCACGAAGATGCCACCCCCTCTTTGCCGCGGCTACTGCTTGAGCAGGTCCGCAACCAGATTGGAGCCCAGGGTCTTGATCAGCACGCCAAGGATGAGCACGATCAGGGAGGCCAGTTTGGCAAGATCCTGTCCCAGGACACTTCCCAGGCGGGCAGGGTCCCGCGACAGGTAGGCGCCGGCAGCAAGCAACTCTTCACCGATCATAGTGTAGTCGCAGGCGGCGGCGAAGAACGGGAGCTGGTATGGGCTGGTGGTGCCGGCAATCGAGATGGCACCGGCGGCTACTGACGCCTCCGCGAAGTTGATGGCCTCGGAAGCAAACTGGCCCACAAATACCGTAGCGGCGACGGTCGCGCGTTGGATCCTGCCTAAGCACGCCGCGGCATAGGCGTATTGCTCCTGTGATGTGAACCGGATCATGTCGTCGCTGAATTCTTGCGCCTTGCCCTCAACGAGGTACGCCTGCTGCACGGTCTGCTGCACCAGCGGATACACGTTGGGGTAGGCGACGGCCACGACAAGCCGGGTGTCGTAGCGTGCCGTAAGCCTTGCCAGATACGAAATGATATCTAGCGCGGCAAATGTCGGTCCTGCGCTGGAGCCGGTAACATCGGCCCAGCCCGGCGTAGTAAAGACGGTCTTGCCCATCTCGGTCGCCCTGCCCACGGCTTCCTCGATAGCCTCGAGGCCGGCGATCCGCCGGACCCCGGGGAGTTTCTCCCTGGCCCGCCTCATTCCGTAGTGGATGCTGATCAGGACGAGGACGAGAGCCAGAAGGCTCGATATTCTGCCTGCCACGAACAATTCCGCCACACCTCCGTTTCCCGCATCCTTAAGGACGCCAAAGAATCCACCGTGTTTGTGGAAACCCCAACCGGCTCGCTATGTCACATCTCCCCGCGAACCGCCTCCCTTCGTTCTTCTGCCTGGAACATATGCGCGGCTGGGTGAAGCTACCACGGCAGGACCACGCCCCGGACGCCCCGAACCCTGACCCGGCTACCATTTCCTTCCCTGAAGGTCCACTAGCCCACCGAGGAGGAATGCACTTGGATCCCAACCTCAAGGACCGGATGGCCTCGGCGCTTGCCGGGCACGGTGCGGACTACGCCGACATCCGGGTCGAGTTCTTGGACAACAGCCAGGTGTCGTACCGTGGGGGACGCCTGGAGTCTGTGACGATGCAGCGCGATGTCGGCGGCATTGTGCGGGTGCTCAACCATGGTCGCTGGGGGGTCGCATCGTTTAACGGTCTCGACGATCTCCCGGCCCGGGTCGTCGAAGCACGTGCCTGCGCGAATGCGTCAGCCGAGCCGGGGAACGTGCGCCTGGCTCCGACCGAGGTGTACCAGGATGACGTGCCTGCGCCGATGGTCAACGATTGGCGGACGGTTTCCCTGGCCGAAAAGCAGGATCTCGTCCAAGGCTACAGCGATTTGATGATGAGCCGGCCCAAGGTCCAGGATGCGCGCGTGTCGCTCGACGAGCGGTTCAGCGAGCTCTACTATGCCAGCAGCGAGGGCGCCCTGATTTACCAGGAGAAGCCCTACGCGGTGTTGTCATTTGCCGCCACGGCCCGCGATGGTGGCGAGGTGCAACAGGCCGGCAACAGCGTGGCCACGCGCTACGACCACCGGCAGTTGCACGGCCGCAACGCGGAGGCGCTTGAGGCTACGAACAGGGCGCATGAGCTTCTGGCCGCCGAACCGGTCAAGGGAGGCCGCTATACGGTCATCCTCAGCCCGCGCATGGCCGGTCTGTTCGTGCACGAGGCGTTCGGCCATCTGTCGGAGGCGGACTTCCAGGCCGACAACAAGCAGGCACAGGAGATGATGCGCGTCGGCAGGCGCTTCGGCCGCCCGATCCTCAACATCATCGACGACGGCTCTCTGGCCGGGCTGCGCGGCTGGCTCAAGTACGATGACGAAGGGGTGGCGACCCACAGAACCCCGCTGGTCAGCGAAGGAATTCTCGCCGGGCGCCTGCACCAGCGTGAAACCGCCGCCAAGATGGGCGAGCAACTAACCGGCAACGCCAGGGCGACCTTCTACCGCTACCCGCCGATCGTCCGCATGACGAACACGATGATCGCGCCGGGGCAAACCTCGTTCGAGGAAATGATCTGCGACATCAAGCTGGGCGTGTACGCCAAGGTCCCGGGCGGCGGCCAGACCATGCTGGAGAACTTCGCCTTTGCCTGCCCGGGCGCGTACATGATCCGCAACGGCAAGGTCGCCGAGCCTGTACGTGACGTCAACTTCGGTGGCAACCTCTTTCACACGCTGGAGAGCATCGACGCCATCGCAAACGATTTTGCCTGGAGTACATCGGGAGGCGGCTGCGGCAAGGGCCAGGAAACCTGGCTCCCTGTCGGCATGGGCGCGCCGCACGTTCGGGTACAGGGGGTGCTGATCGGTGGCAGATAGAAGCGGTGGCGTCGGACTGGTGCCCTCAAACCTCGCGGAACAGGCTCTTGATGCCATCCGCGGGAGTGGCGCCAGAGGCGAAGTCCACGTAACGGGAGTACGGGGCCTTGCCGCCGAGTACGCAGCCGGCAAGCTCCGCAACTGCAGCTCAAGCGGGCGCCTGCACTTATCCCTGCGGGTGGTCAGGGACGGGAGAGCCGGGTTCTACACAACCACTGACACGACCGACCTCAACGCGGCAGTGCAGCGGGCGCTGCTTGCGGCAACGGCGGGGGAGCAAGTCGATCTCGAGTTCCCCGGCCCTTCGGTCGCCGTCAAGCCCCCGGATGAACTCTGTACCTACGATCCGGCCGTTGCCGATCTAGCCCCGCCGGCGTTGGCCGACCGTGTTCGGGCGCTTTGCGAGTTGACCCGTGAGGTGACCCCGGGGCCGAAGTCGAGGTCGACGGCGCTTGCGAAGTCGAGGAAACCTTGCTGCTCAACACCTCGGGTGCGGCCCAGCGGCGGCTCGGCAGCAGGTTCAGCTTAGGGGCGCAGGTCGCGCGATGCTCCGCGGAGGATGTTCTGGTGTTTTGGGGCGGCCGCGGCTCGGTCCGCCTTGCCGACCCCGTGTTCGACGAACTGGCGCCACGATTCGGTGAACTGTATCAGGGAGCCGGGGAGCGGGTTTCCTCGCCGCCGGGCAAGCCCCGCGTTGTGCTTGCGCCGGAAGTCGCCTACGTGCCGCTGGTGCCCCTGCTGTACGGGATCGACGGCATGAACGCCAACCGCGGCGTCAGCCCGTTGCTCGGCAAAGTTGGAAGCCGGGTCCTGGCCGAGAGCTTGACCCTGGTCGACGACCCGTGGCTCGACTGGTCGCCCGCAGCCACCAGGTATGACGGCGAAGGCACGCCCGCGATGCGCAAACACATCTTCAACCGCGGGGTGTTCGGCGGGTTCATGCACGACCTCCGGTCGGCCGCACTGGGCGGTGGCAATTCGACGGGCAACGGCGTGCGGGGCGGGGTCAGCCGCCGCGGATCGGTCCGCACGCCATGGTGGTCGAGCCCGGTGCGATGACTCTTGCCGCGCTGCTGGCGGAGGCGGAGGGCGGCCTATACGTGGTTTCCGTGATCGGCGGGGTTGCCGGGGCGTTGGCGGGAGCGTTCTCACACCCCGTGGGCGTCGGGTATCTGGTCAAGGACGGCAGGCTCGCGGGCAGGGTCAAGGATGTGGCCATCTCGGGCAACAGCTACGAGGTAATGCGCGATGGCATCGTCGGGCTTGAGAACCGCACGTGGAGCTCCCACGGCAGCGCTCTCCACATGCCGCACATGTTGCTCGAAGGAGTCTCGGTCTCGGGCAAGTAAGTTCAGTATGGTGCAGGGCAGTTAGGGAGGGGCGCCGAGCCCCTCCCGGAAGGTATTAGGAGGCATCTGCGACTTGGCGATCGATGTCGCGCGGGCCCGGTCAGAGACCCCCGGCTGCGCCGAAGTGATCCACCTCAACAATGCCGGGGCGGGATTAATGCCGGCCCCAGTACTCGAAGCCGTGACCGGCCACCTGCGTCTCGAAGCGCGCATCGGCGGTTACGAGGCGGCCGCGCACGCCGCAGACACTATCGAGCACACCTACGATGCAATCGCCAACCTCATCGGGTGCTCGCGCGACGAGATAGCCATCGTCGAAAACGCCACCCGCGCCTGGGATATGGCGTTTTACTCAATACCCTTTAGCCCCGGCGACCGGATCCTCACGGCTGTCTCTGAGTACGGCAGCAATTACCTGGCCTTTCTGCAGGTCGCCAGACGCACCGGCGCCCACGTCGAGGTCATCCCCAACAACGAACACGGTCAGCTGTCGCTTGACGCACTGCGGGCGATGATCGACGACCGGGTGCGGCTTATCGCCATCACGCATGTTCCGACCAACGGCGGCCTAATCAACCCGGCGGCCGGGGTCGGCCGAATCGCGCGCGAGGCGGGGATTCCATACCTTCTCGACGCGTGCCAGTCGGTCGGCCAGATGCCAATCGATGTCAAAGCCATCGGCTGCGACATGCTGGCGGCCACGGGGCGCAAGTACCTGCGCGGGCCGCGGGGGACGGGTTTCCTTTGTGTCCGCAAATCGCTGCTCGACCACCTCGAACCGCCGTTCATCGACGTACTCGCTGCAAGCTGGACCGGCCGGGACACGTACGAGGTGCGGCCTGACGCGCGGCGCTTCGAGAACTGGGAGTACTACGTTGCAGGCAGAATAGGCCTCGGCGCGGCCGTCGACTATGCCCTGGGCTGGGGCCTCGCGGCGATCGAAGAGCGGGTCAAGCACCTCGCCGGATACCTGAGGGCCAGGCTGAGCGAGTTTCCGGGCGCGACGGTACGTGACCTCGGGGCGGAACGTTGCGGCATCGTGTCGTTCACTGTTGAAGGGCTAGACCCCGGGTCAATCAAGGAAACCTTAGCATACGAGCGCATCAACGTGACGGTTTCCAGCCGCGGCTCCACGCGCATCGATATGGAGCAGCGCGGCCTCATCGACATGGTGCGGGCTTCGGTGCACTACTACAACACCGCGGACGAAATCGACCGGATGTGCGAGGCGCTGCGGGGGATGGTCCGGTAGGCCCCGGCTCACTGCACGCGGATTGCGCGTTGACAATTCACCACGCTCTGGGCAAGCCTAACCGTTAAGTAGGGTCAATTATGTAGGGTCAATCGTATGCCTCCTGAAGGGAGGATTTCCGGTTTTGAGTTTCTCGGACATCATTTGGGTGTTCTTCTTGGTCTCGTTTCTGACGCCGACCATCCGCCAGCGCTGGCTGGAGATGGAGCGGCTCAAGATCATGCGGCGATTTGAGGCCAAAAGGGGTTCGCGCCTGATCACGATGATCTACCGCCAGGAGGCCTTGGCGTTCTTAGGCGTACCCATATCGCGGTTCATCAACATCGAGGATTCTGAACAGGTGCTGCGGGCGATCCGGATGACGCCCGACGACATGCCGATCGACATCCTCCTCCACACCCCGGGCGGCCTGGTTCTCGCCGCCGAGCAAATCGCCCACGCGATCAAGCGGCATCCGGCCAAGGTCACGGTGTTCGTCCCGCACTACGCCATGTCAGGCGGGACGATGGTCGCCCTTTCGGCGGACGAGATCTGCATGGATGAGAACGCCGTGTTGGGGCCGGTCGACCCGCAGGTCGGGCAATACCCGGCGGCGTCGATTCTGCGCGTTCTCGCAACCAAAGACCGCAACGAGATCGACGACCAGACCCTGATCCTTGCCGACGTCGCCGAGAAGGCCCAGACGCAGGTGCGCGAGCGCGTACGTTCGATTTTGGCCGACCGGATCGGCGAGGAGCAGGCAGAGCACCTCGCGGACGTGCTCACTGAGGGGCGCTGGACGCACGATTACCCCATCACCGCTGAGCAACTCCGCGACATGGGCCTCACCGTCTGCCATCCCATGCCGCGCGAGGTGTACCAGTTGATGGACCTCTATCCTCAACCGGCTCAACGCAGGCCGAGCATTCAATACGTCCCCGTGCCCTACGATAAGCGGGATGCGGCTGGTGGAGGCCAGCGAGGCTGAACGACAGGACTCGCGCCCAGGCGCCCGGCCGCCGCAGCGTGAAGACGGCTGCGGGTTCATCCGGACGGGGTGGGGGTGGTCGCTTGCGCAGATTGGTCATTGCATTCCTGCTCTCAGGTGTCCTGGTCACCCTGCACCTGAGCGGCGTCACCCACGCGCCTGGTGCGCCGCCCGAACCGCCCAGGCCCCCGGTACCGCCCGCTGCGGAGCATTTGGTCGATCTGGCCGAGTTTTTGCCCGACTTAGTCCTGGATATCAGGTACGCGAGGCCCGACAACTTCACTGGTGAAACCCTTTACCCGGTAGCGCGGGCCCTTTGCGCGCGCGGCACAGCCGAAAAGCTTGCCGCGGCAAAGGAGGCACTTGCCGCACAGGGATACCGGCTGATCATCTGGGACGCGTACCGGCCGGTTTCAGTGCAACAACGCATGTGGGATTTGATCCAGGACCCCCGGTACATCGGGGATCCGTCCAAAGGCACTGCGAGGCACGCCCGCGCGTGCGCCATTGACCTTACGCTGGCCGACCAGGATGGGCGGCCCTTGGAAATGCCGACCGGCTTCGACGATTTCTCGCCGCAGGCGAGCGCGGATTGGCCGGGCCATCCACCTGACCTGAAGGCGCGCGCCCTGCTCCTGCGCCGAGCCATGCTGGACGCGGGGTTCACGTACAACTCGTCGGAGTGGTGGCATTTCTCGGACAAGGAGTGGGACAGCTATCCGGTTCTCGACCTGCCTCTTGACGTGCCGGTGCCGAAGCCTTAGCCGGCAGCGCGGCGCCATCTTCACCCGCCTCCTTCTTCTGGTGGTGCTGTTGACTTGCGGTTTGGTCGCGGCGGCCTTCACGAGCAAAGCGTTTGTCGGTGTTGCGAATCTAGCCGGCACGACTGGGGAGTACCCCGGAGAAGCGAGCGCCGGGGGCGCCGGTCACGGCTCTGGGACGGGCGCACTCTGGCCGAACCCGTCGTCGCCGGCCAGGCTCGGCATTCTTCTCGGCGGCGATGTGCTCCTCGACCTCGAACCGGGCAGGATCCTGCGCGCCGAGGGCCCAACGGCCCTCCTCCGCGGTTGGGCTGAACTCCGCTGGCTGGGCGATGTCGACCTTGGGTTCGCCAACCTTGAGTGCGCACTGAGCACACGTGGTGAGGCGCTCCCGGGTAAGGCGTATACTTTCCGCGGCGATCCGGAAGACGCCGGGGAGGGGTTGCGCTGGCTGGGTTTCGACGGACTATCCCTTGCCAACAACCACGTGCTCGACTTCGGCGTCGACGCCCTTGAAGACACTCTGGACACGCTTTCCCGCTACGGCATTGCTGCGGCGGGTGCCGGACCGGACATTGACCGTGCCATGAGGCCCGCGATCATCGAACACCGCGGCATCCGCGTCGCGTTTCTGGCCTTCGGCGGCACCGAGTACATGCCCGCGCAGTACCAGGCGTGGTGGGGGGCCGGCGATGCGAGTCCCGGCATTGCGCCGCTCGCCCCCGAGTCGCGGTTGCTCGACGCAGTCCGGGCGGCCAAAGCAGACGCCGACATCGTGATCGTCTCGCTCCACTGGGGCCTCGAATACCACGACGTTACACGGCAGCAGCGGTCCCTTGGCATGGCGGCCATCGACGCGGGCGCAGACATCGTCTTCGGCCACCACCCGCACGTACCGCAGCCCGTCGAAGTTCACAACGGGCGGCCAATCATCTATAGCCTTGGGAACCTCGCCTTCCATCCGTTCCAGGAACCGGCCAGGCACATGATGGCCGCGGAAGTGCAGGTGGAGGTTCCGGGCAATAGCGGCGGTAAGGCCGAAGTGATTTCGGTAAGATTGCACCCCCTGTACAACGAGGGGGGCCGGACCGTGCGGACGCCGGATCTTCTCGCTGCGGGGTTCATGGAAACCATGGCCCAGCGCTGCCGGGCCCTAGGCACATCCTGCAAAATCGAGGGCGGTGGGATTACGATCCGGTTGCGTTAGTCGGCCCGGATCTCGTGCTGGAGGCGCTCGACCCGGCTTGGCTCCCATTGCAGCTTGCGGTGGTTCATCCTCAACACCACGCGGTCCACCACGTCCAACGCCTCGGAGTGCCTGACCATGCCGCCGGCAATCGCGATCTTCTCGCTCGAATCCGGTTTGGGCAAATCCTCGCCGTCTTCGAGCTGCCGAGGCTTTTTGGCCGCCCTGTCCCAGCATACTGAGTAGGCGCTTTCGATCGTGATTTCCGAGACCCGCCCGCGTGCGTCGAGGCGATGGCCGGTTACCGTGGCCTGGACTGGCGTGATGACCGGCTGGCCATATTCGGACACCGAGAGAGTGTTGGAGATGCGAAGGTACCAGCGGCCACTCAGGTTCTGCACGTTGGATTCGGAAGGCGTGAGTGGGCCGGTCTTGATCCCGCGGTATTCGGTCCCGGTGGCCTGCAGGAACAGCTGACCCGTGTGCGAGTTGATCCAGGTGATAGCGTCGCTGAATACCTGGCTTGAAGGGGCGAGTGCAACCCCGGGCTCGCGGAGGCTCGCGCTCCGTGCGGCCATCATCACGTTGTAGCCGCAAAGCACCGCGGCGACTACGAGAACGAACGAGATGCGGACGGCCCAGACGCGCCGGCGCAGGGCGGCGATCTGCGGACTGACTGGCGGTCGGGTACCGGCCCTGTTTGTTGCGGAACCGTTGAGTCGCACAGCTTCACCTCGGGCAATGGATCGACGCCGCCTTCTGTCGCATCGGGAGGCGTACCCGCGCATTTTTTTGTGTTCCCCGCCCTAATGTTGCTTACTTCACGGCCTACCCAGGTCCTGGGTCCCCGTCCTTCCGGCGGCGGGCAGGGGGCCGCCGACCGCTCGTAGAAACCAGTGGGGCAACCCGACTCCATCGCCAACTCAACCCAGCTTTGCCAGGGGGTTTCCGCAGTGATCCGCCTGATCCATCTTGCCGATTTGCACCTGGGGTGGCAACCGCGATTTCTTGCCGAACGGTCCGCCGCGCAGAAGTATGCGGAAGAACGGTTCGGCGTCTTCAGCGCGGCCATGGATTTTGGCCTCGACCCGGCCAACCGCGTTTCGGCCGTTGTGGTGGCCGGCGACCTGTTCGACGACCACCGGCCGGCTCCCGGGTTGGTAGAGAGGGTTATCGCAGGGCTCCGGAGCCTTGCCGCAAGGGGTATCGCTACGGTTGTCGTTCCGGGCAACCATGACGAGCTGACCTACCCCGATTCGGTGTTTCGCCAGTACGCCGAGCGGTGGCCGGGGATCCTCGCCACATCGCCACACATGGCGCACCTTGGTACCGCCGGGCATGGGGACCAGGCAATCCACTTCTATGGTATGGCCTACACCGGCGGCATAACCGATGTGGCCAGGCCCGTTGCGTCCTTTCCCCGGCTCGACAGCCCGGGCGTCCATGTCGCCGTCATTCACGGCACAGTCGTCGGGAGCGCTGAGGGTTACGGCGGCGGTCCCGGCCGGTTGGCTGGCGCAGGAGCGCCACAATGGGCCCTCGCTGAACGCAGCCTGCCCCTCGATGCGAGGGCCCTTGCCGCAGCCGGTTACGATTACGTCGCCCTCGGCCACATCCACCGTCACGGCCCGGCGGGGGGAGCCGGCGCAAGGGCCTGTTACGCCGGGCTGGCAGCTTCGCGCGGCTTCGACGATCCGGGGTGCGGGTTCTTCGTGGTTTCCGAGTTGGAGCCGGGGAGCAACGCTCCGGTAATCCACCGTGTGCCGCTGGAGTTGAGGCGGGTTGTAGAGGCCAAGGCAGACGTGACAGGCCTGGCCTCGGTGGAGCAACTGGCAACGGCATGCGCCAACGCGACGGCCGACGTTCCTGCCGGATCCCTGGTGCGGCTTGAGCTTTCCGGGCAGACCGACGCGCCTGTCGATCTCGAATCGCTGGCCGCCGCGGTCTCGGCGCGCGGCGGGTTTCTGCATGTCGAGATCAGCGACCTGACGTCGATCCTCGGCCCGGAACAGATCCGCCGCTGGTCGGCAGAGCCGACGGTGCGGGGCTTCTTCGTCCGGCGGCTGCTCGCCGGGGGCAAGCCTTGCGGTACGACGGAGAGCCCCGACGGCGCGACGGAGGACGAGGGCCGTAACCCCGAGCTTGTCGAACGGGCCTTGCGGTACGGGCTGGCCGCCTTGGGCGGCCGGGGACGCTAGGAGGCGGCGAGGTGGCGGGCGTAACGTGGGACCGGTTGACCCTGCAGGGTTTCGGGCGGTTTGACCTTCCCGTTTCTGTCTCGCTTAGGCCGGGGGCCAACGTGCTTGTGGCGCCGAACGAAGAGGGCAAGTCCACCCTCCTGGCGGGACTGTGCGCGGTGCTGTTCGGCCTTGACGGCGGCGAGAGCCCCACCGGGTTCAGCGAGGGGCGTTTCCGCAACTGGGACTCCGGTGAGACGTTTCGAGGCGAGCTGGCCTTCTCTGTTGACGGCGCAAGGTACATGATCCGGCGCGACTTCGCCGGCCGCAACGTATCGCTCCTGGCCTGGGACTGCGACGGCTGGCGCCGCGTGGTGGGCGGCAAGCACCACGCTAGCGCGAGGCGCGCGGCCGGAGGTTTCGAGGCTGCGTTATCCGACCTGACCGGCGTGAGCTCAAGGGAGTTGTTCGAGAGCACCTTTTATCTGCGCCAACCGCTGCCCGAGGTAGACAAGCTTGACTCCGACGTGCAGGGCCTCCTGTCGGGAGCCGGCGGCGGGTTTGATACGGCTCTGAAGCGGTTGGAGGAGCAGTTGCGCGAGGTCACGCGCCATTCCGCAGGGCTCGGGGTCACCCGCGTTGACGCACGGGAAGACCGTGAGCTTGAGCAAGTCAGCCGTGCCATAGCTGCACTAGAGACCGAAATCGAACGCCAACGCACGAATGTGGACTCGCTGGAGCGATCCCAGCGCGCGCTTGCGGCAGCCCGTGCCGAAGTCCAGGCTGCGCGCCAGGCCCTCAGCACGGCGCAGCAACTCGAAGCGGCATGGCAGAAGTGGCTGGGATACCGCGACGAACGGAGGTCGCTCGTCGAGGCCAGAGCTTCGCTTGATCGTGCCGTCAAACAGGCTACACAGGCCGAAGACGAGAGGCGCCGGGGGCAGGAGCGCATGGCCGAGTTCAGGGAGTATTCCCTGCTGCCCGCGGACGCGGGGGGCCTGCTGGCGCGGCTGCGCCACCTCAGGGGGCAGCAGAAGGCCGACGAGCAGCGACGTTCAGCCCTGGCATCCGCGATCGCCCTACAGGAGGAGCAGTGTGCCGCACTCGCGGCGGAGATCCAAGAGCGGTACGCATCCGTCGCCGACCGGCCGGGGCTGCTGTCCGATTACGATCGCCTCACCGGGGTGTTGCGGCGCGGTGCGGAAGCCCGTGAACGCATACAAGCCCTTGTGCAGGCTCAGCGTGAAGCAGCCGCAGCCCTCGAGGCGGGGGGCTGGGACTGGTCCCCGGTTGGCGATGGACCGCAGCACGCCGTCCGCCGCCTGCGGGTGGAGGCGCTCCGGCTGCTGGACCGGTGGCAGGCCTTGGCCCGCGACAACGAGGCTCTGGCCGCCCTTGACGCAGAGCTCTCGAGTGGGTACGCCGCTTTTGGCTCAATTACGCCCGGGCAACTAGCACTGGCCGGCGGTGCCGCCGCCGCGCGCAGCAAGCTACGTGAACTGGCGGCCCAGACACAAGACCTACTGGAGCGGGAGCGCGATACGCAAGCCCAAGCCCAAAAGCGCGGTCTGGCCTGGCTCGCCGGCGGGCTCGTCGCAGGCGGCCTGGCCGGCTTGGCGATATGGCTGCTGGCAGCACGCCCGGGAGGGCCGGGCGGCCTTGCCGGCCTCGCCGTAGCCCTCGCGGCAGCCGCGGGCGCTGCGGGACGCTGGCTGGGCATTCGCAGCGTGGCAGACAGCCTCGCCGACCACGGCGTCGACCTGCTGCCTCCCGTTCCTGACGTAACCGTAAGCGCGCCGCCGGAGGGCCGTGCCGAAGCTGTGCCGGCCGGGATTGCCGGAGCCGAGCCCCACGCAGCCGGACACGCCGGCTACATGCAGGCGCTGGCGGAGCGAATGGAAGAGATTGCCGCGGCGCAGGCGCGCCTTGAAGAGGGGCTTGGCCCGGTACTCGCGCCGCTTGCCGACCCGGGCTCGGCCGTGGATGAGTGGCACGAGACAGCGGGTCAGGCTGCGGCCCTGCACGAACGCATCGCGGAGGGCATTCGAGGCCTGGGGCTGCCCGGTGTCCCTCCCGGCCTCGGATCCGGAGAGGCAATCAACCTGCTCCGCCTGACGCCGCTTCCCCTGCGGGCAGTTGGCTGGAACTCGCTGCCCTGGCGCGCGTCACGGGGACTGCCCCCGCTCGTGTGGTGAACTGGTGGATTGGCTTGCGGAGCTTAACGAGCACTGGTGGACCGATGCGGTCGAGCGGGCGACGAGCTGGGCCTCACTGGCGGCGCAGCGCGATTCCGCGCGGCGCGAGCTCGCAGTACTTGGAGGCGACCAAGTCGACGGCTCGCCGGACCAAGGCCCACCGGGATTGCTGGCCTCGCTTGAGGCTGAGGCGGCCGCCCTGCGCAAGGCGCTGCTGCCCTTCGACGAGACGACGGGCCGCGAGCACCTGATCGCGTTACAGAAGGGCCTGGCGGAGGCGCGGGAGAGAGTTGCCCGCCAGACGGCCGAGTTGCAGCGAGACCGTAGTGAACTGGCACGCCTGGACGAGGGCCTGGGCTCCCTGGCGCGTGAGCAGGCGGGCCTCGTAACCGAGCTTGGGCCCCTGCTCGAAGCGGCGGGTGGCGACCTCGAAGCGGCCGGGCGCCGGCTTGAGGAGGCGGGCCGTACGGCCGCCGCTCTCGATGGAGCAGTCAAGCACCTGGCGGGAATCCTGCGGGGCCAGGGAGTCGAGGACGCACTGGAGCTCGAGGCCAAACGCGTGGAGATCGACGCGGAAATTGCCGCCGTCCTTGGCAAATGGGACGCCCTCTTGGAGCAGTACCCGGTGTTGCTGCCGCGGTCCGCTGCCGGAGATGCCGATCCTGCGCCCCTGCAGGCCCAGATGGACCTGCTCACCGCTAAACGGGCCGCCGGTCAGGCCCGGCTCGACCAGGCATCCCAGGAACAGCTGTCACTTAACGCGGAAATCGCCCGCCTGGAGGGAGCCGGCCCCCCGCTCAACCTTGCTCAGGCTGCCTCGGAGCTAGCCGAACTGCGGGAGCGTGAAGCCAGGCTGCGTTTTGAGGCCGAGGCGATCGCCCTCGCGCATTCCGAACTAAAGACAGCAGTGTTCGATTACCAGAACGCCTACCGCGAACAACTGGCAGGCGCAGCGAGCGAGTACTTCGACTCCCTTTCCGGGGGGCGGGGCAGGAGGGTCGTTTTGGATGAGGGGTTCCGTGTCGCGGTCCGGATGCCGGCCGGCGCGACCGTGTTGCCCGGCCAGCTCAGCCAGGGAGCCAGAGACCAGTTGTACGTGGCGTTGCGGTTGGCCATCGCCGACCTGGTTGCGGGGAGAGTCGGGCTGCCGTTGCTGTTCGACGACCCGTTCCTGACGTTTGATGAGGAGCGGCTCCTGCGCATGCGCCAAACCATCGCTCATGTCGCCGCGGGACGCCAGGTCTGGGTGATGTCCCACCGCCCCGAATTTCTGGAATGGGGCACCGAGGCGTGTATCGAGCGGCTTTCTGAGTGGCCAGCCGTGGAGGCCGGATGAGGTGGCGCTGACCTTCGTTCTCGGCCGCGCCGGCGCGGGCAAGACCCAGTATTGCCTCAGTGCGATCCGCCGCCTAATGCAGGAGGATCCTGCGGGGCCACCGCTCCTGATGCTGGTCCCTGAGCAGGCCACGCACCAGACCGAACGAGCGTTGCTCACGGGCCCAGATGCGCCCTCCGTCGCATTCCGGGCAAGCGTGCTCAGCTTCAGGCGGCTCGCCCTGCGTGTGCTCGATCTGACCGGGGGCACGGGCCGGCCGGTGCTGGACGGTGTAGGAAGGCACATGTTGTTGGCGTCGCTTGTTGAGCGGCGCCGGTCCCAACTCAAGGCGTTTCGAGACTCGGCGCGCCGCCCCGGGTTCGTCGGCCGCCTCGCCGGGACCGTGGCGGAGTGCGCCGCGCAGCGGATCGGCTCGGACCAACTCAAAGCGCATGCCCAGGCGCTGGTTGCCGCAGGCGGCACGGACGAACTCCTGGTAGGCAAGATGCATGACGTTGCTCTGCTGCTCGCCGACTACCACGAGGCGATAAGTGACGTCCACCTTGACCCCCATCAGGCCTTGGACCTGGCATCGGACCGGCTTTTCGCTTCGCAGGCGTTGCTTGGCGCCCAGGTGTGGGTCGACGGCTTCGCAGGTTTCACCGCTCAGGAGTACGAGATGCTCGGCGCGATCATGTCCGTGGCCGCCGATGTGTACATTGCCCTGTGCCTGGACCCGGCCGAGGTGGCCGGGGCGGGCGCGAGGGTGCCCGGACGCGACGAGCCGCGCCTGTTTGCCCCGACCCTCAAGACGTATTGGCAACTGAAGACCGTCGCCGCCCAGCGGCGCGTGAGGCTGGGGGCGCCCGTAAACCTGCCGGCTCCGGGAGGCCCGACGAGGTTTTCGGGGCAGGGGGCGCTCGCGCTTCTTGAGAGCCATTGGGCCCGCCCGGACAGGCCCTCTGCCGGAGTTACCCCGCCTGCAGCCACGGGGACAATTGCTCTCGTAGCTGCTCCCGATCAGAGACGGGAGGTGGCGGCGGCGGCGGCCGGCATCGTCAGGTTGGCCAGGGAGCGGGGCTATGCCTGGCGGGACATGGCTGTGGTTGTGCCTGACCTTGAAACCTATCACGACCTGCTTCGCGTGACTTTTGCCGGTTACGGTATCCCCCTGTTCGTCGACCGCCGCCGCCCTGTGCCATACCATCCCCTGGTGGAATTGATACGTTCGGCAGTCGAAGTCGCCGAAGGCAATTGGCGGGTCGAGGCCGTGTTCCGGTGGCTGAAGACGGACCTTGGGCCGCTTGACCGGCGGGAGGTTGACCTGCTGGAAAACTACGTGCTCGCGCGCGGCGTGCGAGGAGACCGGTGGTTGAGCGAAGAGCCGTGGCGCCTCGGTCCGCCAAGCGGTCACGCGGACGACGACGCCCACGCGGAAGCTCGTCCCGGGACCGGCGGGGAACCGGACGGTGTAGAGATGGTTGACGCCATGCGTCGCAAGGTGGCTGCTGTGCTGGGGCCAACCGTCCGGGCTCTTCGCGAGGCGCGTTCGGGGCCGCGGCGCGCTGGAGAACTGGTCCGGGCGCTCACCGGCCTGCTCGCGGCGGCCGGGTTGCCCGGCAAACTTGAACGGTGGGCCGAAGAGGCGCGGCTTAGTGGGGAGTACGACTCGGCACAGGAACACCGTGAGGTCTGGGACGGCGTGGTGCGGGTGTTGGAGCAGCTGTACTCGGCGCTCGGAAGCCAACCCGTGAGGCTCGCCGAATTCGCGGCAATCCTCGGCGCAGGCCTTGAGTCGCTCAATCTTGGCCTCGTTCCGCCCAGCCTGGATCAGGTGGTGTGCGGGACCATCGAGCGAAGCAGGCAACCCGAACTCAAGGCGATGTTCCTGTTGGGGGCCTGTCTTGGCACCATGCCCGGTGCGCCAGGAGAGGACCTTGTGTTCAACGACACCGAGCGGCTGGCGCTTGGCGAGCGGGGTCTCAAGCTGGCTGCCCCGGCCTGCGAGCGGGTGTTTCACGAGGAATACCTGACCTACATCGCCCTGACGCGTTCGTCCGAGTATCTCTGGATCAGCTACCCTCAGCGTTCCGCGGGCGCTGCGACGACCGGTCCGTCGCCGGCGGTTGCCCGCCTCAAAAGGCTGTTTCCGGACCTCCGCGAGGCGGCGGTCGACGACTTCGATCTGGCTCCCTCGCCCGCGGCGCTGGCAAGTGAGGCCGCAGCCCGCCTAGCCGGCATCCGGCAGGGCATCGCGCCCCCGCTCCGGTGGCAGCAGGCTTTCGACTGGCTTTTGTCTGACCCCGCCCGGGGCGAAGCGGCCCGGCTGCGCCTGGCCGGGTTGAGCTGGACGAACGAGGCCCGGCCTTTGGTCCGCGAGCAGGCCTTGGGGCTCTACGGTTCGCCGGTGCGGGGCAGCGCCTCGCGCCTCGAGATGTACGAGAAGTGTCCCTTCGCTCACTTCGCGGCCCACGGCCTCCGCCTCGCGGTCAGGCCCCGCCGGCAGGTCAAAGCGCCGGAGATCGGGGTGTTCTACCACGCAGTACTGCAAAGGTTCTTTGGTGAGCTAAAGCGGGAGGGAGTAGCCCTCTCCGACCTGGACGATGCCAGCCTGGAACGCAGGCTCGACGGCCTCTTTGCAGGTATCGAGGAGACCATGGCCGGGGGCGTTTGGGTTGACTCGGGCCGCCTCCGGCATCTCGCCGCCGTCCTCCAGCGGACGACAAGGAGGACCATCGGCCGGCTGCGCGAGCACGCCAGGCGATCCGCGTTTACGCCTCTGGAAATGGAGGTCGGCTTCGGGCTCCCCGGCGCCACGTGGAGCGCTCTGGACCTGGGCGAGATGAAGGTCCGGGGCATCGTCGACCGGATCGATTCCGCCGCCCATCGCGGACGTACGATGCTCTGCGTGATGGACTATAAGAGCGGGAGGCCGCAGTTCAAGCTCTCGTCCGTGGCCCACGGGATTAGCCTGCAACTCCCGGTATACCTGCTGGCCGTGACGGAATACGCCTCGCAACTCGGCCTCGACGACGCCGCGGTCGTCGCCCTATTGCTGTATCCGGTCCAGGATCCCATGATCACCCTGCCGCGGTGGGACCCACAGCTGCTCGGCAAGGAAGCCGGCAAACGGTGGCGGCCCTCCGGCCTCGTGCTCAACGATCCCGAAGTCGTTACGTTGCTTGACCGGTCGGCGGGGGACCGCGAAGCGCCGCCGATCCTCCCGGTTACCGTCAACAAAGCCGGCAACGTCTCCGGAACGAGCGCCGTATCCAGGGACCCGATGAGGATGCTCGCCCGGTTCGTCCGGGCCAAGGCCAAGGCCGCCGGCAGGCGCCTGCTGGGCGGCGACGAATCCATTCGCCCGTGGCGGCAGCCGGGCGGCGGGGGAAGAGCCTGCGAATACTGCGACTTTCATGCCGTCTGTGCTTTCGATCCCCGGCTTGCCGGCAACGCGTACCGGGATCTGTCCGGGCTCAAGAATGAGGAGGCCTGGGCGCGGATCGCCGCAGCCGCGGGAGAAGAGGTGGGGCAGGCATGAGCGGTGAGGAGAGCTTGGTGGGCATGGAAACCGTTCTCCTCGACGAGCCGGCACGCCGCCTCGCCGTAACGGCGGACGGTGTGAACATCCTGGTTTCCGCGTCGGCCGGCACCGGAAAGACCAAGCTCCTGGTGGACCGCGTGATGCATCTGATCACGCGGCGGGAGCGGCCTGTGGACGTGAACCGCCTGCTTGTCGTGACCTTCACTGATGCTGCCGCCGCGGAGATGCGCTCGCGAATCCTTGAGCAACTCCTGGCCGGATCAGCCGAGGCGCCCGGGGACGCCAACCTCGCCCGCCAAGCCGCGCTGTTGCCGGGGGCGCAGATCTCCACCGTGCACTCGTTCTGCCTGGCCATCATCAGACAGCATTTTCACTTGCTCGGGCTCGACCCGGCGATGGAGGTGATGGACGAGCACGAAGCCGGACTGCTGCTTGAGGAGATCCTGGACGATCTGTGCGAGCAGCGGTACGAAGGCGGCGACGAATCGTTCCTGGCACTCGTCGACGCCTACGGGGGAGACCGCGGCGACGACGCGGTTCGCGGCCTCGCGCTCGGTCTGCTCGCCTTTGCGCGCGGGCAGCCGGATGCGGACGCATGGCTGGACTACTGGACCAGGCAACTCGAAACCGCCCTGGCCTCAGGGAGTTCGGCCCTTCCCTGGGCAAAGCAGCTGGTGCGGATTCTCGCCGGGCGCCTTGAATATGCCGCAGCCCAACTCACCTCTGCGTTGGAGGCGTGCCTGCGTTCGGACGGGCCCGCGGTCTACACGCCGCTGATTGCCGCGGAAGCCGAGAACGTCCGTCGCGTTGCCGCTGATCTCGGGCGGGCCGCGCGCGTGCCTTTGGACAGGCTTGACTGGGACGCGACCCGGGCGGCCCTCGGCGGGTTGGCTCAACAGGGCAGGCTGCCTCCGGCAAGGGGCATCAGCGAGGTATGCCGCCTGCGGGCCCAGGCTCTGCGCAAGGCCGGCTGGGATGCAGTCGAGTCTGCCAGGACGATGCTCGGCGACCGTTCGATCGCGGAGATGGCGACGGACCTTAACGCTGCTGCGCCGCATGTGCGCGCATTGGTCCAGCTTGTCCACGAACTGGATACGGTGTCGCGCGCCCGCCGGGCGGCGGCCGGGTTGCTCGACTTTGCGGACTTTGAGTACTACGCTCTCCGCCTGCTCTGCGCGGGCGGATCCCCGGGCCTGGGCGGGCGCGCGACGCCGTCGGCGACGGCGCTGGCCTTGAGAGAGCGCTTCGCGGCAGTCCTCGTCGACGAGTACCAGGACATCAACCCGGCGCAGGAGTTGCTGCTGAGGTTGGTTTCCGATCGCAACCTGTTCTGCGTGGGGGACGTCAAGCAGAGCATCTACCGCTTCCGGGGGACCGACCCGACGGCGTTCCTGCGCCTTTTCCAGCACTACGCACCCCCGGAGGCGGGCGGCTGGTCCCATCCGGCCGCGGCGGAAGGTCCCGGTCCCGCGGGGGACTCCCCACCGTCCGACGGATTGCGGCTCACGCTACGGAGCAACTTCCGCAGCCGGCGCTCAATCCTCGATGCCGCCAACTTCATCTTCGCCAACCTGATGGGGCAGGAGGCTGCGGAGATCGACTACGACGAGGAGGCCGGGTTGGTAAGCGGCTCATGCGAATACGATGATGCGCCCGACCCCGATGCGCCCGTGGAGTTGTTCGTGCTCGAGCGTCGAGGTCGAGCGACTGCAGCCGGAGGCGGGGCGCCTGACGAGGACTCCAGGGGCTCTGGCGGCGAGGATGCAGGGCCGGCCGATACCGAGGGTTTTCCCCGCTGGGGTGAAGAGGCCGCGGACCTTGACGACGCCGAGCGAGAGGCCGAGCTCGTCGGCCGGCGCATCCTGGCGATGGTCCGGGGCAAGGACGGCAAGCCTGCGTTCTGTGTCTACGACAAATCGGCCGGGCGCCACCGTCCGGTCGCGTTCCGGGACATCGCCATCCTGATGCGCGCCGTGCACGGCAGGGCCAACCGCTACCTCGAACGGTTGTCCGCTCTGGGCATTCCTGTGCGGGCGGAGCTCTCAACAGGCTATTTCAGCGCCATCGAGGTCGAGACCATTCTCAGCCTGCTGCGGGTGATCGACAACCCGCGCCAGGATATCCCGCTCGCCGCCGTGCTCCGGTCGCCGGTCGTCGGACTGGACGAGCCTGCCCTTGCGGATATCCGCCTTGCCAGAGGCGAAGGCGACTTCTACGATGCCCTTGTCGAGCGCGCCAGGTCTTCGGACCCGTTGGGCGAGCGATTGGCGGCCTTCCTCCACCGGCTCGAGGGCTGGCGGACCGATGCCCGGCGCGGGCCGCTGGGGGACCTTGTGTGGCGGCTGATCGAGCACACAGGCTACCTCGCCTTTGTCGCGGGCCTTCCCGGTGGAGGCCAGCGTCAGGCCAATCTCGTTGCGTTGCACGAGCGCGCAAGGCAGTTCGACCGGTTCGCGCGCCAGGGGCTATCGCGTTTTCTGTGGTTCATCGAACAACTCCACGAGGCCGACCGCGACCTTGGCGCGATCAGCGATCCCGGACAGGGCCTTGACTGCGTCCTGCTGACCTCGGTGCACAAAGCCAAAGGGCTGGAGTTCCCGGTCGTCTGCCTGCCGGATCTGGGCAAGCAGTTTCACCCCGGCGACCACGGCGACGTTCTGTGGCACCGTGACCTCGGAGTCGGCCCACGTGTCGCCAACCGTAACCTCGGGGTCAAATACCCGACAGTCGCCTGGCAGGTAATTGACCATAAGCTGTCGGCAGAGGCCATAGCAGAGGAAATGCGGGTGCTTTATGTTGCCTTGACCCGCGCACGTGAGCGGCTGGTATTGAGCGGATCGGTCAGAAACCTCGGCAGGGCCATCGAGCGTTGGGGCGCCACGGCATCGGACGAAGCCCACGAAGGGCCGATTCCAGCGTACGTCGTCGGAACCGACCGCACCTACCTCGATTGGATCTGCCGTGCCCTCGCCCGGCATCCCTCGGCCGGCGCCGCCCTGGTCCCGCCGGGCGAGCGGTCCGCTGCCGCGCATTCTGCTGAGTCCTCGCGTTGGCTAATCACCCTGATCGATCAGAACGGCAAACTCGGGTGGGTATCGGAGCCGGAAGGGGAGACCTGCTCGGATGACCTGCAGTTGGTCTCGGGCCGTGCTCCTGCTGCCGACGTCGGGATAGGCGGCGACCTGGTGGAAAGGGCCTTGCGTCTGCAGCCGATCGCCCCGGCCCCGGACGCCGACCTGTTTTCCGCGCTCGATGAACGGTACGGCTGGATATACCCTGCGGCATGGCGGCCTTCGATCCCGGCCAAGATTTCTGTGACCGAACTGCGCCGCATTGAAGAGGAGTTGGTCGACGACGAGGCCGGGCGGCCCATCGCCACCGGACCGGCGGCTGGTTTGCGTGCCGGAGCCGGCTGGCCGTCGCCCACACTCTCCGGGTGGGGCCTGCACTCCTCAACGCTGGCCCCGGTGCGACGCGGGAGTCTGGTGCACGAAATCATCCGCCGGCTCGAACTCCGGCCCGGATTGGATATCGCCGCCGTGCGCATGCAGGTGGCGGCCATGGTTGATCGCGGGGTCCTGCCGCCTGAAGCCGGCGAGTTGCCGGCCGCTGAGCTGGACTCTGTGGCATGGCTCTTCCGGACTGACCTGGGCACGCGCCTCACCGGAGAGGGCGCCCGCGTCGCCCGCGAACTCCCGTTCACCATGGCCGCACCGGTCAGCGAGCTATGGCCGCTGATCGTCCCGGCCGGCGAGCGTGGCCCCCTCCCGCCTGACGGGCCGTCCGTTGTTGCGGCGGACCCGGACCGAGTTGTGGTCCAGGGGATCATCGACTGCGTGCTCTGGGGGGCCGGCGGGCCGGAGCTCTTGGAGTTCAAGACCGACCGCATCCAAGCCGGCCACGAGGACGTCGCCGTCGACCGCTACCGCCTGCAGTTGAAGCTGTACGCGCGAGCGATCGCCGAAGCATATGGCAAGCCGGTCCTGGCCGCACACCTGGTTCTCCTGACCCCGCGGACGATAAGACAAGTGCCGCTCGAATAGCGGGCAAGATAGGCCATGTGAGTTGGTTCGCATGGATGGGGGCGCCGGGCACGGAGCGGATCGGTTCCGGAAACCAGGTCAGTGACGGACGCCGGAGATGGCGCCCCGGGCTTGCCGTTTCCGCGTCACTGCGGGGCCGCATCGGCGCCCTCGGAGCTCTGGTTGCCGCTACGCTCGCCGCCCTCAACCCGACGCTCGGCCTCTGGTGGGGATTTCCCCTCGCCGTGACCTCGGCCCTTGCTCTGGTGTGGCCCTACCGGGGATCGCTCGTGTCGCTGGCGGCAGCGGCGCTGCTCATGGCGGTCACCGGCCTGCCGGCCTGGGGCCGGCAGGCTGCCGCCCTGTCTCTCTCGCTCGCCGCCGCCGGTATGGTGGCGGGCTTTTCCGCCCTGACGGGCAGGGTGGGGGTACCGCCAGGCCCCGACGATCAGGCCGCAACTACGGCCATCGGGTCCGCCCTCGCACGGGTATCACTGGTCGCGGGGCTCGGCGGCCTAGGTACGTTCGTGGCGGTTATCGCGGGCCGGGTGATGATCGTCCCGTGGATCGAGGTCGCACTGGCCCTCTCGCAGACCGGCCTGGCCCTTGCCGTTGGAGCCGCGCTCGGCGGCGACGGCGCGAGCGGCGGCACCCGGCGCTATATGCCGTTGGCCTTCATCGTGGCCTTGGTATCCTTCGCCCCGCTGGTCTGGATGCTGTTCCTGGCGGAGTAACTCCCAGCCGCACCAAAGATCACTCCTGCCGCGAGGCCGCCTCGGTCGCCTCCCGGTGCACCTTTTCCAGCAGATCTGGTATCTCAAGTCCCTGCGGGCACTTAAGCACGCACTCGCCGCATCTGACGCACGCCGACGCTCTGTCTTTTTCCTCACGCCTTGCGTATGAGCGCCGGTAACGGTCGAGGGACCCGAACATATTGGCGTCATTGTACGATGCAAAGAACTGTGGGATGTTGACCCCCTGCGGGCAGGGGAGGCAATACTCGCAGTGTGTGCAATTGATGGGCCGTAACCCACAGTACGCGTCCCGGACCTGGTCAACCAGAGCAAGCTCGGGGCGGGCCATGCTCCCGACACTGGAAACCTCCGCGCTCGCGACGTTCTCCAGCACGTGCTGCATGGTGCTCATGCCGCTCAGGACCAGCGATACCTCCGGCTGGCTCCAGAGCCACTGCAGGGCCCAGTCGGCGGGAGTTCGCGTGGCCGGCGCCTTGTTCCAGACCGCCTGTACGGCACCCGGCGGCGTGATCGCCAGCATGCCGCCGCGGAGCGGCTCCATGACGACGACGCCGAGGCCCAGATCCGCCGCCTCCTTGACGCCGGCCGTGCCGGCCTGGTACTCAACGTCGAGGTAGTTGTATTGGACCTGGCAGAACTCCCATCCGTCGTATCCGTGGATGATCTCCCTGAAGCATTCCAGGCTGGCGTGAAACGAAAACCCGAAGTGGCCGATATGCCCCTTGGCTTTGCGGTTCTCGGCCCAGTCCATAAGCTTGAGGCGCTTTGCCGTCTGCCAGCGGTCGCCGTCCAGGGCGTGCAAGAGGTAGAAGTCAATCCGCTCCGTCCCCAGCCGCTCGCGTTGTTCTTCGAAGCAGCGATCGGCGTCGCCCGGCTCCTTCATCAGCCACATCGGCAGCTTGGTGGCGAGGCGGACCTTATCGCGGTACCCGTCCCGTAGCGCCTTGCCCACCAGTGGCTCACTGTTGCCGCCGTGGTACCCGTAGGCGGTGTCCACATAGTTGACGCCGGAGTCGATCGCCCTGCGGATCATCGCAATGGCCTCCGGCTCGTTGATCTGTTTTGAATCGTTGTTGAGTACAGGCAGGCGCATGCACCCAAACCCCAGTGCGGAAGGCCGAAAATCCAGCTTGCCCATGGTGCGGTATTGCATGGTCAGGCTCCTTTCAGGTGGTATGGTTGGCTCGTTCGGGGTGCATGGCAGCCCGCAGAGGCACACAAAGCTTGCGGAGTGCGGATTGCGGAGTGCCGTGGTTGAGTATCCCCAGCAGGGACTGCGGACAGGCGAATCTTGCGTAAGCCCCGTCTGGCTACGTTTTCGGCAACACCGCGTGGACTACCTGCCGGCTCGGGCGAAGGAGGAGTCGCGGCGGCGGCCCGTCTGCGTTCCGGACCGCCGCCCCGGATATCGCCGGACCTGACCGGCGATCGTGCGCTGCTGCTATTGTCTGGTTGCCTGCTGTTCGTGATCGAGTTGCGCCCTATAGCTCCAACCTGCCGAGCCTTGACTCCGCACTGCTAAGGAGGATGCGATAGGCGGTGACCGCCGACACCCCCGAGAGAGCGAGCAGCAGAGCGTACACCACCAAGCCGTCAAGGCCCAGAGTCCGCGCGGCGGCCGTTACTGCCGCTCCGCCGCAATCAGTCCGAGGGCGAGGACCAGCGGGATCATGGCGTTAAGGTTGCGCTTGACAGGTTCTTGGGGATGGGTCCACTTGAGCATCGACTCGGCCCGTGTCCAACCACAGCCCGAAGCATGTGACGGTGAAGCTCGCGAGGAGGCCCACCGCAGCCGGGAGGAGGATGTGGACCGCCGGCGGCAATGCCAGCCAGAAACCCACTATCGTGGGCGCTGCTGAAAACCCCACGACGACCGAGGCAAGCACGACTTTAGCTTTGACCTGAGTCGCAGCACTCTGCGGTATCATCCGGGAGATCCAGAGGCGGCCACCTTCGCGCGAAATCGCCGTCGGCGCTACTCCGCTCACCGCACCGACGAAGGTCAGGAACGCGGCGAGCGCCGTGCCCGCGATAGTCGTCCACTGGGGGTTAGCCCGCCATCTGGTCAATCAACTGCCGCAACTGGCCCTGGGCAAGCAACGGCATGAACATCGCCACTGGCATGATCAGCCCGGGCAAGACGTTGTTGAGCATCCAGATGGGCGTGCGCGACAACAGCATCCATTCCCGGACCACCAGGGCCCGGACCGGGTCCGCTGCCGGTTTGAGCAATGTTTCCTCGGCCGCCCCCGCGCCTACTCCGGCAACGGCGCCGCGGCCGGCAAGCCCACGCCTCCGCCTGGTGGCCGGAGCGCTGCGCCGCCCGCGCGACTCCTCCGCGGAGCCCAACAGGCCACGCATGAAGAGGATGTTGCCGAGGCCGCTCATCGCAAGATGGCCAGCACGCCCGAGCCGATGGTCAGCAAGAGGTACTTGAGGCCGGCCAGCGTCGGAAACTCATGAACGGCGCCCGTCGCCCAGAGAGCGGGCGGGAAGCGGCCGGCTATCGAGCGGACCAAGCCGAGGCGTGTCCGGATCAGCTCTTCGAGGTACTTCTGCATGTCCCCAGGCTCGGGTACCCGTGCGATCGTCATCTGCCACCACATGATTAGCACCAGGAACAGGATGCTGCCGACGTAAAACAGCCGGTCACGCTGGCGCCGGTTGATGCCACGCATCATCAGGAGCGAAGCGGCGGCGCCGATGGCAAGCGGCACGACGGGCAGAGCCAGGAACACCAGGATCGACAGCAAGGCCTTGCCCAGACCGAAGGGCACGTACTGGGCATAGGCGAAAACGGACGGCCAGTAAATGATGGCGATGGTCGCGTATTCGCCGAGCAACACCGTCAGGAACTTGGCGGTGACGATCATCCCCGACCTCACCGGAAGGGGCACCAGCATCGTGAGGTCGGTGGAGAAGTAAAAGGCGGACACCACCATGAAGAACCCCATGAACAGCACCAGGACCTGGGCGGCCACGACCGCAATCCCCAGGCCTAGCTCGGGCTGGCCGAGCACGAGCCCGTTGGCGCAGACCGCCAGCGCAAACCGGTAGATGCTGTAGCCGAGGACCGCGCTGCCAACCCCAATGCCGAGCAGCGTGACGAGGGGCTCCCATATCCGCTCCCGGCGGCGGAAGTACCGCCAGCCCATCGCAGAAATGCCGAAGGTGGAGCGAATCGTCACCCGTAGTACGGCGGCGAAGGTCTTCATTCCCTGGTCAACTCCAAGAAGATGTTCTCGAGCGTGGACTCGCCCGCAGCCTTGGAGCGCAACTCATCCATGGTGCCGATAGCGATCAGACGGCCGCGGTTGATAATGCCGATCCGGTCGCAGAGGCGCTCGGCGACGTCGAGGACGTGTGTCGAGAAGAAGACGCTCTTGCCTTCGTCGCAATGCTCCCGCATCAGCTCCTTGAACAGGTGTGAGGACTTCGGATCGAGGCCCGTCATCGGCTCGTCGAGAATCAGGAGCGCCGGCCGGTGTATCAGGGCAGCGGTGACTGCCAGTTTTTGTTTCATGCCGTGTGAGTAGCTCTGGACGAGGTCCGGGATAGCGTCTTTGAGTTCGAACATCTCCAGGAGCTCGCTAGCCCTCTGTTCTCGCTCGCCTGGCGGAACCTCGAACACGTCTGCGATAAACGACAGGTACTCGCGGCCGGTGAGCCGATCGTAGAGGTCGGGGGTGTCCGGCACAAATCCGATCCGTCGTTTGGCCTCCATCGGCGATGCCCATACATCCACGTCGTCCACTGTGATGTGCCCGGCGTCCGGCTGGAGGAGCCCGACGACGGCTTTGATCGTGGTGGTCTTGCCTGCGCCGTTCGGGCCAAGGAAACCGAAAATCTCGCCCGGGCGCACCTCCAGCGACAGATCATCGACGGCTTTGTCTTTCGACCCCCGGTAGGTCTTGGAGAGGTTCTTGATGGACAGCAACGAAACCGCGCTCCCTTCTGGACCATTGCTATTACAAATGTAATATTACCAGTGGATATTACTGCACTGCAATACCCATTAGGCGCGGGCCAGCCGAAGGGCGGCGGCCGCCTGCCGGATCTGCTCGTAAACGCGCAGCGTCTTTGGGCATAGATAACCAAGATACGGATTTGCCGCAGTTATTGTTCCACTGCAGCGAAGAGACGCCCGCTCCTCCAGGCGATTGCCAATCTCGGAGGGACAAGGAAAAGGACCGCCGGATCCGGCGGTCCCGTTTTTGGTAGGTTGAGTGCTGGCTATCTTCCTGCTGCCCGCTTCCGGCGCATCCGGCGTAAGGTCTAGCGGGCGAACACGTGCCCCCCGATGGCCGTGGTCACGGGGCGGTTTAACAGGTAGCGGTTGGACGTCCCGCGCGGGTTGTAGAAGTAGAGCGCCCCGCCGGAGGGGTCCCACCCGGACAACGCATCGCGCACGGCGCGGCGCTGGGTTTCCGTGGCGGCGACGTTGATCCGCCCGTTGGCGACCGGCTCAAACTGATACTGCTGGTAGATTACGCCCCGGACCGTGTTCGGGAACCGCGAGCTCGCGGCCCGGTTGAGCACGACCGCGGCAACTGCGACCTGGCCGCTGTACGGCTCGCCGCCGGCCTCCGCCCGTACCAGTCGGGCGAGCAGGTCGGCGTCGGTGCTGGACAGGCTGCCTGAGCCGCGCGACGCGGTCATCACAGAGCCGCCGGCCGGAATGCGCAGCGTTTGTCCTGGGTAGATGCGAGAAGAACTGAGCCCGTTGGCCGACATCAGAGCGTTGACAGTGGTCCCGTGCCGGTTGGCGATCGCCCAGAGCGAGTCGCCGCTTCGGACGGTGTACTTGCCGTCGCCGGTGGGAATGAGGAGTTTCTGGCCGGCGTAAATGGTGCTGCCGCTCAACCCGTTGGCCGAACGCAGGGCGGATACAGTGGTGCCGTACCGGTTGGCGATCGCCCAAAGCGAGTCGCCGCTGCGCACCGTATAGGTCGTAGCCGCAAAGACGCCTGCCGTGCAACTCAGGATCATCGCCACCGCCAAGATCACGATCACCGCCGTTCTCGGCGGGGTCTTACTGGCCTGATAGAACATATCGCTCCCCCTTTCGCGTACCTCCGGGGTTAGTTGAACGGTTGGGGCGGAAAGGTCAGCCCTGGGCTCGTGGCCCTTCACCGCTGCCGGATGGCGCTCCGGTCTATGGTCCCCCGTACCCGGGCCATTAAGCGCGAACATGTCACACCCGCGACCCGTGGATTCGGCAATCTGTGTCTGGAGTTTACGTAATCATTACAGTTATGTTACCTTACATCGCCATTCTAACCGACATGTGTACATCCTGTCCACACCAACAGTCCAGCTAGAGACTTAGTAGAGGCAACGAGGAAGGGGCTGCGAGAGGGGCGCCGTCCGCCGACCGGCATGCGGCGGACGCCGGAAGAGAAGAAGTCTTGAAATCCGCGTGCGCTGAATCGAGGTCCTAGAGGTCTCCCAACCACCCCGACGGCGAGCCTGCTGGCGCGGCCACGACATGACCGCGCCACTTGTTGCGGTCAAGGCCGGCGCGCGCGGTCGTTACGGCGATCTCCGGGATGTTGCAGTCGATGCTGAGGTGTGCCAGCATGACCGTCCTTGTGTTGCCGGAGACCAGGTCCCGCAATGCATCCGCAGCCTGATCATTTGACAGGTGGCCCTGGGCCCCGAGCACGCGCTGGATGAGGTGCCATGGGCGGCCGGAGGCGATCTCCATCGCCCGGTCGTGGTTGCTTTCGATAATCAGGTGGGTGCAGCCGAGAAGCTGTGCGCCCACTGCCGCAGGCATGTGGCCGAGGTCGGTTGCCAGGCCGAGCCTTGCGCCATCGGACGCGAACACGAAGCCCATCGGCGCCACCGCGTCGTGAGGCGTCGCGAACGGCGTCACCGCGAGACTGCCGATCTGCGTTGTCCGCCCCGGCTCGAGGCAATCCGCGGCGCTCCATGGGCGGCCGGCACACGTGGCGTAGTTGAGGGCGGCGGGGCAGGTTTCCCACACCAGGCGGTGGGCCAGCAGCCGGATCCCGTGCCGCGCCGCCAGGGGGCGCCGCAGGTTTAGGCAATAGGTGTGGTCGGAGTGCTCATGGGTTAGGAGCACTGCCTGGATTGTGGCGGGGTCGACGGCGAGCGATCGCAGGTCAGCCTCGAGGCGTCGCTGACGCGCGCCGTAATCAACAAGAACGCGGGTGCCGTCAGGGCCTTCCACAAGGTAGCAGCTGCCGAAAGCGCTGGAACTGGCCAGGGAGACAAAACGAATCAAACCTCATCCTCCACCCACCTGTGTTCGGGGTCGATGCGCGACTGCGGCGTGGCCGCACGCGGTCCGGCCAGGGCCCACAGGTAGTGGAGGTGGTATCCCGGCGCTCCACAGACGGTATGATATCCCTGCGGAATCACGAGCGCGTCCCCGTGGCGGAAGACCAGGGCCTGGTCGTTGCCTGATGCGCCACCCGGCCGCTCCTCATACAGCCTGGCCAATCCGAACCCCCCTGCGGGTGCAAAGCGAAACACGTAGACTTCCTGATGCTGCGTCTCGCCCTCCCCGTCTCCACCATCATACCGTCTGGCCCGCCTGTCGTGCCGGTGGGGCGGGTAGGTCGACCAGCCCCCCGGGGGGTTATAGGTCTCGCCGACGGCCAGGCCGATTGACTCGGTCCCGGCGCTAAGCAGCGGGGTGACCAGGCGCCGGAACGCGCCGCTGCCGGTTTCACGCGAGCGTGCCGGGTCGCCGCCGTACATCTCCGGCTGTCGTCCGGTGACTGCCCTGCCCACCGCCGACTTCTCTTCATCGAGAGCCGCGCCGAACAAGACGACTTCCGCCGGCTCCAAAGCCTGAAGCTCAAGCTGCGTGTCCGGAGGGAGCCAGAGGGCTTGGTGGACGGGCCACGGCGTCGTTGAGGTAAGCGGCCTGAACTCAGCCGAGATGCGCCGGCGCGGCCTGACCGCCGCAAGCTGCCCGTCCGCCTGGGTGCCGCCCCCGGCGCCACTACCACGCCCCGTTGTTGTCTGGGCAAAGCGCGTCCACGGCGCCGACGCGACCGTAGTCCCGGCGTTGGCCCAGAACCGCCCGCCGGCCGTCGCAGCGCAGCGTCCGGAGGCGAAGACGACGGCGGTTTCCTCCGCCGGGCCGGAGCTGAGAAGGGTGCGCTCGCCCGACTGAATCCTCAGCAAGCTGACATGCAGGTGAGGAAGCTCGATCACGACCGATAGCCCCGGGTCGTCGGAAAGTCGTCTGATCCAGCCCGACATGGCTGATCCTCCCTCGCAGGCGCGCCACTCTCTTGCGCCTGGCCGTATCTTTGTCGCGCCGGAGGCCTGTTCCTTCCGCCCGGCCGGCGGCACCGCGACGCGGGTGGCGAAGCCCGACCACTCCGCACCGGCAGGTGCAACGGACGGTTCATGCGAAGCTGCGACTGAGGTCCTTGGTTAGCGGGGACACGCTTTCTTACGGAGAGGATGGACTGAACCCGGATGGAATCAAATCTGCCGCTCAAAAACCTGGTTGTCCTAGACCTGTCACGCGTTCTGGCCGGGCCTTACTGCACGATGGTTCTGGCGGACATGGGTGCGCGGGTGTTCAAGATCGAACACCCGGAAGGCGGCGACGACAGCCGGGCCTTCGGCCCGTTCGTCGGCGGCGAGAGCGCTTACTTCATGAGTCTGAACCGCAACAAGCTGAGCATGACGATGAACCTTAAACACCCCCGCGCCAAACAATTGTTCCTCGCCATGGTCCGCCACGCCGACGTCGTGGTTGAGAACTTTCGCCCGGGGGCCATGGAGCGCCTCGGGCTCGGCTACGAGACCCTTCGCGATGTCAACCCCCGCATCGTCTACGCTGCTGTCTCAGGGTTCGGCCACAGCGGGCCTTACATGCTTAAGCCCTGTTACGACATCGTGGCGCAGGCCATGGGCGGCCTGATGAGCATCACCGGCCATCCGGACGGGCCGCCCACCCGGGTCGGCGCCTCGGTCGGCGATATCACCGCCGCGCTCTTCGCAACGATCGGCATCCTTGCTGCGTTGCGTGAACGCGACGGATCCGGCCAGGGCCAGAAGATCGATGTGGCGATGCTCGACTGCCAGGTCGCCATCCTCGAGAACGCCGTCTCAAGGTACCTCACCGGCGGCGAAGTCCCGGGGCGCATTGGAAACCGGCACCCATCCATCACCCCATTCTCGTCGCTCGCGACGGCCGACGGTTGGGTGATCGTCGCCGCCGGGAACGACAGCCTTTGGGCCAGGTTGTGCGGCGTCATCGGCAGGCCGGACCTCGCCGCGGACCCGCGTTTTGCGACCAACGGCGACCGCACGGCGCACTGGAGCGAACTCGAGCCGCTGTTGACGGAGGCCTTTGGAGCGCGCACGACTGCCGAATGGTTGGCCGCCCGTGAGGGGGCGGGAATCCCGTCCGGGCCGATCAACGACGTCGCACAGGTAATCAGCGACCCTCAGGTCAATGCCCGCGGGATGATCCAGTCGGTAGAGCACCCCGTAGCCGGCCCGGTGGCGGTCACGACGTCGCCCGTCAAGATGTCGCGGACGCCGGTGGATCGGGAGTTCAGATCTGCGCCGGGGCTTGGGGAGCATACGGCGTATGCGCTCGGGGAGTTGCTTGGCCTCTCCCTGGAGCAGGTTGCGGAATTGCGGCGAGAAGGGGCGCTATAGCAGCGGCCCAAGGAAGGACTGCCAGCGCGCGATGCAGGTGCGTCCATCACCAATCGAACCTCCGGCGGGTGCCGGACGTCTAAGTGAGTGTCTGCATCAAACCAGATAGAAGGTGATCGATTGCGCAAACTGATGCTCCTCTTACTTGTCGTGGTGATTGGGTTGGCGGGTGTCGCCTGCCGGTTGGCCGAGACGAAGACCGCCGCGGCATCCGAGTTGCCACGCATCAAGGACCCGGAGGTTGGCGCGGACGATATGGCCCGGCTCGCGGGCGACAACTCCGCCTTCGCCTTTGACCTCTATAGGGCCATCCGGAGCAAGGAGGGCAACCTCTTCTATTCGCCGCTGAGCATCTCGCTCGCCCTGGCGATGACCTATGCGGGCGCGCGCGGTGAGACCGCAACGCAGATGGCCGAGACAATGCATTACACCCTTGAACGGGCACCGCTGCACGCCGCATTCAACGGCTTGGATCAACTCCTGGCTTCGCGGGGCAAGGGCGCCAAGGGTAAAGACGGGGAGGGCTTCCGCCTCAACGTCGTCAACGCCATTTGGGGCCAGCAGGATTACCATTTTGAACAAGCCTACCTCGATACCATCGCGCAAAACTATGGCGCAGGTATCCGGCTGCTTGACTATGTCAAGGACCCCGAAAAGAGCCGTCTGGCCATCAACCGTTGGGTTGAGGACCAGACCGAGGACCGCATCAAGGACCTCATCCCCGCCGGGATGATCGATCAACTGACACGGCTCGTCCTGACCAACGCCGTTTACTTCAACGCCGCGTGGGCGCATCCGTTCAGTGAGGAAGCGACCACCGACGGGCAGTTCCACCTCGCCGACGGCACCACGGTGACCAAGCCGATGATGTGCCAGACGGAGCAGTACGGCTATGCCGCGGGCGATGGATATGTCGCGGTTGAGCTGCCCTACGACGGTGGCGAGTTGTCAATGGTGGTCATGTTGCCTGATGCTGGGTGCCTTCTCGAGTTCGAGGGAGCCCTTGATGCAACCATGGTCGAGTCGCTGATCAATGATGTCCAGTACCGGCAGGTCAAGCTGACGATGCCCAAATTCGAGTTCGAGAGCGAGCTTCCCCTCGGTGATACGCTCCAGGAGATGGGCATGCCCTCGGCGTTCTCCGATGCCGCCGACTTCTCTGGAATTACCGGCGGCCGCGACCTTCAGATCTCCGAAGTCCTGCATAAGGGGTTCGTAAGCGTCGACGAGGTCGGCACCGAAGCCGCCGCCGCGACCGCGGTGGTGATGCGCCTGACCGCCATGCCGGCCGAGCCGGTGGAAGTAACGGTCGACCGTCCGTTCGTCTTCCTGGTCCGCGATGTCGAGACCGGTTCGATCCTGTTCGCGGGGCGCGTTGCCAAGTAGGGGTTTCCGACAGGACAAATAGCCGATGATGCGAAACCCGTGCGGGGAGGCGGCTGTGGCCGCCTCCCTTGCGCAGTTGCGCGGACATGCTGGGGGCCGCGGCGTTGCGGCCTGAGGGGTGACTTCATTGACTATCGGTATCTTTGCTGATGTCCACGGAAACCTTCCCGCCCTTGAGGCAGTCCTCGAAGACGGGAAGCGAAACGGCGTCGAACGCTGGCTCTGTCTTGGGGACCTGGCGTTCCGCGGTCCCGCGCCCGGGGAATGCACGGCGCTCGTACGCGCGCTTGGCGACGGCGTCGCGCTCAAGGGCAACACCGAGGAGTGGCTTCCAGTCGGCCCCCCGATGCGGAGAGCCCCGATCCTGCCAGGCGGGCTGCCATCCGCAAGTGGTGGGAGTGGACCATCCGCCGCCTTGGCAGCGACGACCTGGCGTGGGTTAAGGCGCTGCCGTCGAGCCTTGCGCTGGATCTCGGCGGATACCGCATGCTAGGCGTGCACGCGACCGCGCGCGGACCGGAGGACGTGCTCCGGCCGTGGGCCGCGGATGACGAGTTCCGCGGCGCCATGCCCGCCGATGAGTTCGATTACATCGCCTGCGCGCACATTCACATGCCGTACCTCCGGCGGATCGGCCGTGCGGTCGTCTTCAACACCGGCAGCACGGGCCGGCCGATGGACGGCGACCCGCGGTCTTCGTACGCGATACTGCACCTGGATGGACCACGTACAGGTGTCAGCCTGCGGCGCGTACCCTACAACATCGACGCAACGGGGCGCCTGGCGGCGGAGCGCGGTTTCCCGTGGGCAACCGGGTACATTGCGGCCCTGCGTGCCGGAGAGAACGTCTAGGCCGCGAGCCCTGTCGTACCTGCGCTACACCCGCCGTTTGAACAGCCCATACAGCCCGATGTTGGCGGCGATGCCGTATAGAATGCCGATCGCCATGAAAGCGCCATACGTGAGTTGCCCTCCCGGCGGGCCCAGTGCCGCCACCGCGAGAGCCTTGGCCGGCCAGAAGCCTGGCTCAAACGCGAACAGGAACTCCTTGGGGCCATGCATGAACAGCGCCACAATCGGTACAACGGTGAGCATGTTGAGCCCTTTGACCATCGCGAAGCCCTCGATCTTGTTGCTCGAAAGACAGTTGATCTGCATCGCCGCGAGGGGCGCGCCGAGGGCGCCGACTGCCGAGACCCCCAGGACCGCGCTCCACGAAAGCGGCAGAAGCCGCGCAAACCACAGCACAAAGACGCTGCCCAGGAAGCTGAGAAGGCAGACCATGACCATCTTGATGCCGATGAACGCTTCGAGCGTCATGGGAGCGACCTTGACCGCGAGCATGATGTTATCGTCCCGGTCGTCGAGGATTGAGAATCCGGCGATTGCCCCCGCGATCCGGGCGGCGGTCAGTACCAGTCCGGCCAGGATGATGTGGTAGTGGGGGCCAGGTTGAGATGCCACTGCCGCTCGATCGCGGGCACAAGGAATCTGCCCAAGGAGCCAAACAGGACAAAGAATGTCAGCATGAACAACGAGAAGGGGTCGCGTAGCCATTTGCGGGCCTCGTAGCCGGCGTAGGCAGCGGATTCCATCGTCCTAGCCTCCTATCTCCCGGGCCGCGTACGTGTCGAAGCCCCGCCAAGCGAGCCAACCCGTCACCAAGCCCATCAGGGCGAGGTAGACTACCGATCGCCACAGCTCATCCCCAGGAACCTTCTCCACACCGGCTACCAGGATGATGAATGCGCTCTTGGTTGGATTGAGGTACTGGAGCCGGGTAAGCCACTCGCCCTCGATCATCTCCAGCGCCTCCAGTACCGTTGGCACGGCCAGCAGGAAGATCAGGCCGACCGTCCACATCAGCAGCCCCGTGAAGTCGCGCGCCCGGTACGTGATGACCACTCCGAGCAGGGTGAAGGCGCCGGCAACCAGAACAACCGCCGCAACGACGCCGGGGATGTTGACCCTGACCTCCCGAAAGCCGACGGCGTAGATGAGCACCAGCACGAGCGTTAGGACGCTTGAGGAGATCGCGGCAAGGATTTTCGCTGCGAGATACTCGCCCTTGCCGATCGGAAGGACGAGCATCGACTTGGTGGCGCCCTCCTGTTTCTCGAACAGCATAATCACGCCGACCAGCAAGATGGACATCATTGTCGCATCGACGAACAGGACCAGCGGCAGCGATATCCCGATGTTCGAGGCGCCGGCCAAGTGCAGGAGCAGAACCCAGACCACCACAACCAAGAGGCTTGCCGCCATCACGTAGTAGCGCTGCATCCGCAGCATCTCGCCTCGGAACAGCAACCCCAGGTTACGCATGGAGCCTCACCCCGGTGACCTTGATGAAGATGTCGTCGAGGGTGGTCTCCCCGCTGTGGATGGTAACGATCTCCTTGGTCCGGAGCAGGTTGAGGAAGTCCTGGTTGTCGGCGAGTCCATCGAGCGGGTAATCCGCACGCCTTAGCTCACCGTCACCGTATTCGACGGACACGAGACGGTTTCCAAACCGGAGCTTGAGGGACATCGGCGAGTCGATCTCGCGGATCTCGCCGTCGGCGATGAACGCCACCCGGTCGCACAGTTCATCCGCGTCGTGCATGGCATGCGTCGTGAGGAACACGGTGCCGCCGGCCCGGCGGTACTCCAGGATGATGTCTTTGATGATCCGGGCATTCTGCGGGTCGAGGCCGTTCGTGGGCTCATCCAGGAACAGGATCTTAGGGTTGTTGAGCATCGCCCGGACGAAGTTGAGGCGCACCTTCATGCCCTTGGAGTACTCGGCGATCCGCTTGTTGCGATCGTCCCAGAGCCCCACCCGCCGCATCAAAGGCTCCACGTCGATGCGCTCGGGGTACAGGCGGCCGTAGAACCCGAGGTTCTCCATCGCTGTCAGCTTGGAGAAATGGACCGGCACCTCGAAACCGACCCCAATATCCCGGTAGATCTTCCGACCGTAGGAAGCCAGGTCTTTTCCCTGGTAGACGATCCTTCCCCGGAAATCCCTGAGGATGCCGATGAGCAGTTTCTGAGTCGTGGATTTTCCGGCGCCCGACGGCCCCAGGAAACCGAAGATCTCGCCCCGCTCGAAGGCGAACGAGATGCCGCGGATCACATCGTGCCTGCCCGTTGGGTAGCGATAGCTCAGGTCCACGACCTCGAACATCTATCCATCCCCCTTCTTGACCTCAATGCCGTGCCGCAGGATGTCGAACAACACGCCGGCCGCGGCCCACGGATCAGGCTCGCGGTCGGTCCCGCTCAACAGCAGGGCGCCCGCGATGTCCAGGAACACGGTCATCACCAGTTTGGCCAACGCCTCGGAGTCGACCGAACTGCGGATCAGGCCCTTGGCCTTGTCCCGGTCGATGAGGGGCCGGTAGTGCTCCACGCCCATCCGCATCGCCGCTTGGACCTGGGCCGAGACCACCGGGTTGGTCGATGACATCACGCGCCTTGTGAAGGTGACACCCTGTGGGTAGGTCTGCGCGAAGCAGAGGCCGGCGTGGAACGTTTGCTCCACATAATCAACGAACGGGATCTCGTCTGCCCGGCCGAGCACATCCTTAATGGAGTCGAGCTTCGCTGCCGTGAGGTGGCTGAACACTTGTGTGAACAGGTCGTCTTTGTCCCTGAAGTACTGGTAAAAGCTCCCGCGCGGAATGCCCGCCCGTCTCACCACGCCCGCCACCTCCGCCGCATCGATGCCGTTGGCGACATACTCATCCACAGCGGCTGCGATGATGCGGTCACGCTTCTCTTCCGGCAGGTTGCAGAAACGTCGCGTCGGCATGGCTTCCCTCCGAGGTGACACCAATGTCATCTCCAGCATAGGCCTATGCTGACACATGCGTCAATGTGCATTTGCACGGCGGTTGATTCAGGTCTCCCGGCCGGCCGGTGAGATGGCCCGACAAGGCTATTGACGTTGCGGCATAGCCGCACTATGATACCTTCATGTAAATGCATAAGTCATATAGTGGCGTCATTACAGCAGTATCGCGATGGAGGAGGGCGTTCGATGTGTAGCCATCACGTGGCGGCCGGATGCCGTCGCGGCGACGCTGGGGCCGGCGGCAGCGAGGGCGCGACGTGCGGCTGCGGTGGCGGCAGGATGAAGCGGTTCCTGGAGCCATGCCTCTTGCTGCTGTTGCTCAGGGGCCAGGCGCACGGCTATGAGTTGCTTCGACAGCTGCAGGAGTTCGGGTTTGACCCAGACCAGCAGGATCCCGGCCTTATGTATCGCACACTGCGCAGGTTGGAGCGTGACGGCTATCTGACGTCCTCGTGGGACACCGAATCAGGCGGCCCGGCAAGGCGCCTCTACGAGGTAACGTTGGAGGGCAAGGACTTGCTTCATGCCTGGGCAGGCGTGATTCAGCGTAACGTTCAGACGCTGCAGGCTTTTCTTCGCAGTTACCGGGGTCAAGCGGGGGACGCGGAGTAGCATTCTTCAGGCAGCCCGGGGCAGCGCAGCCATCCCGGCTGCGCGCCCCCGGCCGGTGGGGTGATCGGTCCAGTTGGGCACCATTGTTCTCTACTCAGTTGCCGTTATTGGGCTCGGCGCGTCTTTTGTCGCCGACCGCAGCCGGACCAGACAGGCGGTCCGCAAGGCCACGGCCGCCTTCCTTAACGTTCTACCCGAATTCGCCGCCGTGCTCGGTCTCGTCGGCGTCATGCTCACCTTCCTCTCCCCGGCTACGATCGGCCGGATGGTGGGAGCGGAATCCGGGGTCGCGGGGTGGATGCTGGCGTCGCTCGTCGGGTCGCTCACGCTGATCCCCGGGTTCGTGGCGTTCCCGCTGGCGGCATCGCTGCTGGCGCAGGGCGCCGGTACCGGGCAGATGGCCGTATTCATCTCGACCCTGATGATGGTCGGCATTGTCACCTTCCCACTGGAGAAGCGCTACTTCGGGCAGCGCGCGGCGGTGCTTAGGAACGGGATGGCGTACGTCTGGTCGTTTGTCGCAGCCCTCGCCATTATGGCGGTGATGGCATGGTAGCGCTGGTTCGCCGGTACCGGTGGTCTCTCCTGGTCCTTGGTTTTGACCTGATTGTTCTATTGGTGCGTCCACAGACCGGACTCACCTTGTTCCGTCACTCGTGGAACGTCGTCGCCCAGATGCTCGCGGTGCTACCGCCCGTGTTTCTGCTGCTGGGCCTGATGGACGCCTGGGTGCCCCGGGAAACCGTGATCCGCTTCGTCGGCGAACGTTCGGGTATTCTCGGCACAGCTCTGAGCATCGTCCTCGGGGCTGCCGCCGCGGGTCCGCTCTACGGCGCCTTCCCGATCGCGCAGACCATGGCCCGCAAGGGGGCAAGCTATTTCAACATCGTCGTGTTCCTGGGCGCCTGGTCGACGCTCAAGATTCCGATGTTCCTTTTTGAAACCTCCGCCCTCGGCGCCCGCTTCTCCGTGACCCGATGGATAGTTAACGTGGCCGGTATCGTTCTGATGGCCTGGGTCGCCCACCGCGTCCTAAGCCGAAAGGACAAGGACCGCTTGGCGGCGGCCGAGGAACAAGGGCCCACCAAGGTCGTTATTGCGCCTTGATCCACCGCGCGACGTCGTCGATGACCTCTTTTTCCACATTGCCCGGGTTTTCGTACTCAGCCGGGTCCGGCTTGCCTTCTCCACGCGCAAACAGATGGTTGAGGCCCGGGTATGACTTCATGGTGACGTTGGGCCGCCCGCCGATCTCTTCGTCCCACAGCGCGTAGTCCGTCATCGTCACCTGATAGTCTCGCTCACCCTGCAGGAGGAGGAGCGGGAGGGACAGGGCTTTGGCAGCCGCGACCTGGTCATACCCCAGGATGTCCGTCCAGTATGCCTGGTACGAGCCGAGCGCTGCCTCGCCTGCCTTGAGGCCGCCCTGCCGGATCACGGAAACCTGCTGCTGCAATGCGGCGATCTGCCCAGCCTCGGTTTCAGTGACCTGGCCGTCGAGGTTCACCAGGTATTCGCTCTGCTCGACCACAAGGTTCAGCATGTCGCGGGCCGGTGCGGCCATCATGACCAGGCCGCTCGGCCCGTCGCCGCCGCCCGCGGTTAGCTTGGTCGCGATTCTGGGCGCGAGATGCGCGCCCAGGCTATGGCCGAGCACGAATACCCTGGCCGGATCGATCCCCTGGGTTGCCCGCAGAAGGTTGAGTGCGGAAGCGGCGTCGTCGACGGTTTCGTGGTCGACCGTGAAACCGGTCTCAGCCGCCATCTCTGTCTGGTAGTGCTTGGTGCGCTTTTCGTATCGGAGCACGGCGATGCCCTGTGTCGCCAGCCCCCAGGCAAGGTCCTTGAAGGGTTTGTTGGGGCCGAGCGTTTCGTCGCGGTCGTTGGGACCCGAGCCATGGACCAGCACCACCCCGGGGAAGGGGCCCGCTCCATTGGGCATGGTCAGAGTGCCGGGAAGCTGCCATTGGCCGGTGGTCACGGTTATTTCGGTTTCGGTGAACGTGGCTGGATCCGCATACGCCGGCGGGCTGTAGTTCTCGCTGCCGGGAATCTGCGGCGCGCCGAACCAGAGGCCGGCAACCTTGCCGCCGGTGTCGAAGACCACCTTCATGTCGATCTCCGCATTGGCGAAGGCCAAGGTCACATAGACGATGTTGTAGCCGTCTTCCATCGCATACCTGCTGCGCTGAATTGACTCGTAGACCCCGAGTTGTTCTGTCAGGCCGGTGAAGTACTCGGCCGTTGTTGCCTCGGGCATCGCCCCGCGCAGCTTCGCACTCATCATCTTGACCGCGTCCGCCGCCTTGCCGCCGGTGAAATAGCCGGCAAACTGGTTGCCAAGGCGCAGGTAGTCGTCCTCGGTCAGGGTCTTCGGCCTGCAGGAAGCTATCGAGCACAGCAGCCCCGCGCATAGCACGAGACACAGTACACGGGTCATAGTTGCGTTCAGCTCATCCCCTCCCGACTTGGCACCCACCGAGGTGGGGTGATTACTAAGTCAATTCCCTCCAGAGGAGATGCAACCCTTCTTTGGCCGCTGGAACCGGTGCCGTGCCCGCTCTCCGCACAGATGACCCGCCAGATTACCCTTGACGCCGAGGGCTCCGAGCCGTAAAGTATCCTTTAACAACACATAGCAGCACGCAATGACGGGGACTAGTAACGGCAGTCACCGGCGCCAAGAGAGCAGCCCAGTGGTGCGAGGGCAGCCGCCGGCAGCCGCTAACCCACCCCTGAGCGAGAGTCGACGAGACTAGCGGGTCCGCCCGTTACCGCGGCAAGCCATCACGTTGTGGCCCAAGTCCGCACCGGGCAACGAGCACGGCCGCCGCCCGGGCGGAGGCAAAAGGTGGTACCGCGTACGCCGCCCTTTTCGGAGGGGCGGCGTTTTGGTTTCCTTTGGGCCCGGAAAGCAGGGAAAGATCGTGGAGATAAAAGCAACCGCAGCTCAAGAAATGGACATCGAGTTGCGCCCGGTGCTCTTCGTCGGCGCAGGCAACCTCGCCTGGAGCCTGGTCAATGGTCTGTTGGCCGGGGATTGCTGGCAGGGTCACAGATCCGGGTCACTAACCGAGGACCCGGGCCGCCTTGGGCGATTCGCTGCCTTGGGGCTGCGGACGGGGCGTGACCTGGCCGAACTGACGGAAGGGGCCGGGACGGTTATTCTGGCGACGAAACCGCAGGACGCCGCCACCGCACTCAATGCCCTCGCCCCGTACCTTACGCCACGGCAGCTCGTCGTATCGGCAGTCGCGGGGCTGCCGCTAGGCCGCCTTCGTTCAGCTCTCGGCACGGGCCGCGCCTGGTCCGCGTGATGCCCAACACCTCATCGCAGGTGGGTCAGGCGGCCTCGGCGTTGGCGTCCGACCCGGACACCGGACGGGATGACCGGCTGGGCCGCTCGGCTGTTTTCGGCGGTCGGCTCTGTACATTTCGTGCGTGAAGACCAGCTTGACGCTGTAACGGCTGTAAGCGGTTCAGGGCCTGCGTACTTCTATTACTTCACGGAGTCGCTGATCGCGGCCGGCCGGCGGCGGGACTGAAGAAGGACTGGCCAGGGCGCTTGCAGTTCAGACCATCAAAGGGGCGGCCGCGATGCTCGAGGAGACGGGCGCCAACCCGGCCGATCTGCGTTCGCAGGTGACATCGGCCCGCGGTACCACGGAGGCCGCCCTGGCGGCGATGGCCGCCCTGCGCCTCGACGAAGCCGTGCTGCACGGCGTCCTATCGGCAGCGAGGCGTTCGCGCGAGATCAGTGATTCGTTCGGACAGCCTGCGGCCAGGCGGGGAACCACCACGGGGGAATGGTAGTTGGTGATGAGCATGCAATAGGGAGGAGATCCCCCTGACTTCAGAGCATTTCGCCGGCCCGCTGGACCCGCGGCGGTTGGCCGACGCGGCGTATGACCGGTATATCCCGCTAATGACGACTGCCGCCGTGCGTGCGGAGATGACGCGCGGAGTTGACACCGTCATTGTCCCCGTGGGAGCCAACGAGAACCACGGACCTCACGCTCCCATGTCGACCGACACCATTGTGGCCGAAGAAGTGGCCATCAGGTTGGCGGCCAAGATCGACGCCCTGGTGGCGCCATCGCTGCCGTTCAGCTTTTCCCATCAACACCTGACGTTCGCCGGGTCGATCAGCCTGTCTATCGATACGCTCGTGCAGGTCCTGTGCGAAGTGGTGGAGTCGTTGACTGGTCAAGGGTTTCGACGGTTTGTGTTGTTCTCCGGGCATGGCGGAAATCGCACTGCAATCGACGTCGCCGCACGCGAACTCAAGGCCCGTCACGGCAACCTTTTGCAGGTCATGGTCCTCAACTTGCTGGCCCTTCAGACGGCCCCTGACTTCAGGGCGCGCGTCGAGGCATCTCTCGGCGTCAAGTTCGAGGGGGCATCTGGGAAGCCCACGGCGGCGAGCAGGGAGACCTCCGCGGCCATGGCCCGCGACGAGAGGCTCGTCCACCTGGATCAAGCGCCCCCTGCGGCCACGGGGATCGGGGAGTATGTGAAGCGGACGCGCGACCCCTACACCTGGATCGTGACGTTTGACCTGCCCCGCTACTCCGCGCATGGCAGTTGGGGCGATCCCCGCAAGGCATCGGCCGAACAGGGCAGGGTGGTCTTCGAGGTCCTCGCGGACATGCTCGCCGACCGCATCGACGGTAAGTGGGAGGAGTTGGGCTAGAGGGGTGGCGACGAGAGGCGCGGCAGGGGGAACCCCGGACGGGGGCCGGGCGTATACCGGCACGCGCGACGTGCTCGGACCCAACCTCACCGTCCTTTTCGTCGGCTTCAATCCCGGCCATAGGTCAGGCCTCACAGGGCGACATTTCGCGGGCCGCAAGCCGGTTCTGGCCCTCCTGCACGAAAGCGGCCTGACACATCAACTCCTCCATCCCGACGAGGACCGCCTGGTCCTGGCTGGGGGCTATGGCATCACCAACATCGTCACGCGTACGACACCGCAGGCGAGCGAACTGCGCGCCCACGAGTACCGCGAGGGCGCAACCGAACTCAAGCGCAAGGTCGAGGTCTGTGGCCCGCGGATCATCTGTTGCCTCGGCAAGGGATCTACGCTGCGCTAAGGGGCGCCAGGTCAGCCGAACTGGAATACGGCCGGCAGCCGTACTCCGTCTTCCCGGGAGCCGTGGATTTCGTCGCTCCATCGCCGAGCGGCAGAGCACCATCCCATACGCCGACAAGCTTGCGGTGATGAGGAGTTGGCTGATCTGGCTGCGGAGGCAGTGGCAGGCCTTCAAAAGGGCCCGGCGAAGCCTTCGTCCACAATATCGTCGAACACTGCCTTGCCCTGCGGCCTGGTGAGCGGTTGGTAGCGATCACGGGCAGGCCGGAGGAGGATGTGGCCGGCTTGCTCCGCGGTGCGGCCATGGAAACCGGAGCCTCCTTTGAAGTGCGGCCCGCCGACGGCCGGGCCCTTGCCGGGCTCGGTGACAAGGACGCGGTCGTCATCGCGCCGTCAGCCAGGGAGTGGACAAATCCCGCGCTGCGGCGCGAGGTTGCTCTGCCTGGTGGCCCGAAGTGGCGTTGCCGGGGGATCTTTCTCCCGCCGATGCCCGCTGAAGCCCTTCACCGCGCCGGAAGCATGCCGTACCGCGTGCACGTCGCGTTCCACGACCGCCTTATGGTCACCTTGCGAGACGCTGCACTCGTTCGGGTGACCGCTCCGGGCGGGACGGACCTTCGCTTCGCGGCGCGACCGTTCGTCGCACACTCCTTCTCGGCCCGCAGCCCTGACAAGTTCATGTTCGGCATACCGGGCGAGGTGACCGCGGCGGTCAAGGAGGGCAGCGCGGAGGGCAGGATCGTCGTCGACTGGGCGGTGCACCGCGGCCCAATCAGCGAAGATTTGGTGCTGGAGGTGCGCGGAGGCTCGATCGTGGGCATTGCGCGGAGCGGACGCCCACAGGATAGCAGGGCCAGACCGGATCCCGTGCTTGACCAGTACCTCACGGAACTGCGCGCGGCAGCTGAGGATTGGCCGGGCGCGCTTCAGATCGGCGAGTTCGGCGTTGGCACCAATGCGGCGTCGCGTTTTTCGGGCTGCATCATGGAGGACGAGACGGTCATGGGATCGTGCCACTTCGGCCTGGGAGCGAACACCGCTTTCGGAGGCGCCCTCGCGGGGCCGTTCCACAGCGACCTCTGCCTCCGCGAGCCGACGATCAGCATCGGCGGCACGACCATTGTCCGCGACGGCTTGTTCGTCGACCGGAACCTCGCCTGACCCGCGCGAAGCTAGTCCTGCCTGAACTCGGGGGGTACGTAACGCCCCTTCCGGCGCGGTGGGCGGAGGCCGCGCCTCGACACGACCATCCCGACAAGCGCAATCCCGGTCAGGACTGCTCCCCCGTACCCGATCGCCCTGCTGACTCGTTGCGATGGGCGGGGATCGCCGAGCAGCTTTCCGACTAACGTCGCCTCACCGTCGCCGGTAATGACCCACTGCTCGACCGTCGGCAGGGGCCCCGGGTCTGCCGGCATCACCACCAGCTGCCGGCCGTTCGGCCGCCATTGGGAGAGGACGAGCAGGGGAGGGGGAACCTGCGTCAGGCCGCTGATGGTCTGCGTGATGTCGTCGCCGGCTACTGAGTAGGTGCTCGCGTACCCGAGCCCCACGAAGACCGCAAGAATGCAGCATGCGGCGATGATGGCAGGGACCGGCCGCCAGCGCCGTTTGTCGCCGGCGATCTGGCCCTTGTCTTCGAAGAATGCGGACTCCGGCATCGTGCGGATCGGCGGCTTCTTCTCCTTCGCCGACACATTCAACCACCCCTTGACAGGTAGTCTGGTCCCGTCGGGAGCCTTGCGGTCTATAGACTAAGCTATACATCTATAGAATAACCCGTACGGAGTTCGTCTGCCAAGGCCAGCCATCGCCAAACGTCCCCCGGCCGCTCGATGACCGCTGCCCGGATCTTGAGGTTGCGCGACTTTGCGGCCTGACCTAACAGGCCCGCGGCAAGCCACCGCTCGTAAACCATATCCGCCAGCGTGAAATAAGCAGCGTCCAGGAGATCGCAAGGCAGGGGGTCCCCGTCCGGCGCTGGGCGTCCGCTGCTATCCCCGTCGCATCCCAGGGCTTCGGCCGCGGCCCCTTCAAGTTGATCCTGGACCTGATCTACCGCAGCCGCGGTTGCGGCGACGAACGCGCGCCACCGGGTTTCGATAGGTTGAAGATCGTGTACCGACAGGACGGGGACGTTGAGGAAGTGCCTGACCTGGAACGAGATTCCCTGTCGCCGCAATACTCCCGCTGCAGTCAAGGCCAGGCCGGCCAGGCCGTAGGCGATGATTTCCTCGTCCTTGCCTGCGTAGCCGGCGAACGTCTGTCCCCATTCCGCCAGGCTGGCGTGCGCGGCCAGTGCCGGCGCTCCAGTCCAGCGTCGCGAGCTGAGCAGTGCAAGTCCTGCCGCGCCGGACCCGGGCAGGAACCGAAGCCGCAAGAACGCCGGGCTCCCGCCGCTGCCAAGGGCGCCCTCGCCTCCTCCGCCTCTGCCGCTGCCGGCCCAATCGACCGCAAAGGCTGCGGGCGCGCGCCATGCGACCTGTCGCGGCACGGCGCAACCCAGCCCGATCGCGGCGGCGAGCACTTCGCCGACGGCAGGCCACGAAACGGGCCGGCTTTGGCCGTCCCATGCCTCCTTGAGCCCGGCGAGCGGGGGCGCGGCCGCATCGGCGACATGCCGCGCTGCCCCCTCGAGGCGCTCTGCGATTGCCTCAAGGTGCCGCGGCAGGAGGATCAGCAGATTGTGCGGCAGTCCGTCACGGCTCGCGGCAGGGTCCAGTCCTGGAAACCGATCCCACAACGCCGCTATGTCATCCGCGTCGATGAACAACTCAATTTCCTCGCGTCCCGGTCTCGCCTGGTCGCGAAGGTTGAGGTGGGCCAGCAGGCGGTCACGCAGCGCCGGGCTCGCCCCCTTCCAGCTTGAGATTTGCTTGGGGCACGGTCACAACCTCCGCCTCACGGGCATCCGCAGCGCGGGGCGCGCCGCTGCCCGTGCACGCGCCACCGCGGATCCCACCGGTCGGCGGGACATCCAGACAAACCCGGGCGACGAGAACAGCGGCACCTGTCGCCACCGGCTGCGCCATCGGCGGCAACTCGACGATCAGGCCCGAACGACCCGCGTAACGGCCACGCAACACCCGGGCGCGCAGGCCCACCTCCAACCCGGTTGGGATTTCAACGAGGCCGATATGTGCGGTTCCGCTGCCGGCAGGAGCCTTTCCGTTCATACCATCTGCGAAACCGGCGGGCGGCGCCATCGAAACCACCATCCGCGGCCGGATTACTCCGGCCCGGATGTGCGTGGTCCCACTGAGGGATGCCAGCTTGCCCTCAAGCGCCGTCAGCGTGCTCCACAACCGGGGGTTGATCGGGCCGCGGCCGAACCCTCCGGTCAGGATCAGAACCAGGGGGATTTCCTCGTCGCCTGTCGCAATGACACCCAGTTCCGCGCCCAGAAACCCGCAGATGTCCCGCTCGTGCGCACGGCCGGCGATGACGCCGGCGGCCCCTCGTACGGCGGCCTCGCGGAGGAGGTTTCATCGACGTGGCCGGCGACCAGGACCCTGCCGCCGAGTTCGCCGGCTTCTGGGTCCGGACGCCACGGCTCGGTTGTGTTTCCGGCGATACACAGCGTCCCGCGCGATTCGCCGCCCAGCCCGACGAGTCCGCTGAAGACCACGCCGTACCCCACAAGATCGACTTCGCGGCCGCGCCGGATGGCTTTGACCAGTCCGGGGATGTGCGCGGTAACAACCGAAGAAACCTGATCCGGCACGATGCTCAAGGCTCCGAGCAGCGGCACCACGTTGACTACCGTTCCGAAGACGGGGGAGAAGATGTTGCGGTAGTTGCGGCCATCGTGCGCCGTGGCGATTAGCTGGCCCTTCTCAACTTTGTCGCCCTCTTTGACCTTGAGGTAGGAGTAGAACTGGTTCTTGTCGCCCTTGAGCTGGTCGATCACGTCGATGCGGACCGTCTCGGCGACTTGGGTGGGGATGTGCTCCCGCATGTAGACGACGCCCAGCGAGGGCGAGACCCCGCGACGCTTCCTTCATGTATGCTCCGGGCGATGCGGTGGCTCCAGAACGCTGCTTCGCGCCAGGATATCGCCCTCCCCGACCATCTGCCCGGGCCCCGGCACGACTGCGTCTTCCGTGGCCGCGGGGTCGATCCGCAGTTCGCGCGCCACCTGGTTTCGCAGCACCCTGCCCGGAAAGGTGTCCATTGCGAGCAGGGCGGTGTCGGCCTCGACCCATTGTCCGACCTCAACCAGAGGATGGCCGTCGACAGACAGGCGGCGCGTGAACGATATCGGGCCCGGAGCCGGCTTCACTGTCTCGCCCCTTGCTTTCGCAGGCTCTCCCGCCATCACTGCGCCACCTCCCCACACGCCAGTCCCGCAGGGTCCGGTTCGAAGCCCTCCGGCCATGCACCCAAGGCCTTGAGCCACCCGCGGACGGCTTCGGCGCGGGCGGGGCCGGGCCAGGCGCCGGCGGCGCCACCGTTCGCCGACGGATCAGGGCGGTTGTCGACGATCACGCCGACCTCGCCGCCGCTGACCTTGGCCGTGAACGCTACCCCGGGACCTGCCCCGAAATCCTGGCCGCCGTGGGGGCACACGGTAAGCTCGCCGGTCAGTCCCCGCGCGAGCGGTAGGACGCCCAGGGCGTCGGGGCCGATACGGATTTCGGCGCTCGCGCCGCCTTCCGCCGCCAGCATGGCGGTCACTTCGCCCCTCCCGGCGCCCCCGGTCGTCCGCCCCAGCAGCGAGCGCCGTTGCTGCGCCGGCTTGACCTGCACCGCGGTCCCAAGGGGGATCAGGCAGTCCGCGTATAGGACCTCCGCGGCGATGTCGGGCTGGGTGTCGCTGAGTATGCCGAGGTGAGGGAGCATGAAAACGGAGTCCACGAAGAGTGTGTTCACCCCCGGGGCGCGGCACGAGTTGAGCAGGACCATCGCCGCCTGGGCGCGCAGCGGGGCGCTGGCCAGCAGCCCGCCGCTGCCGATGATCACCCGCGCGTCGAGGTCGGCGAGCGTGGCAGCCTGCCGGCCGTCCTCCCTGATCAGCCTCAGTTGTTGCCGCCCGAATTCGAGCTCGCGGGGACCGGTTTCCGGTTGGTAAACGGTAAGGTGCTGGTCCACGGCAAGGCGTATGGCCTCGGTGGCGAGAGCCTGTTCGACAAACAGCTCTTCGAGGGTTTCCGGGATCGTCGTTGGGTGCAGCGTCTTGGCGCCGATCTGGTCCCGCAGGTCGTTCTCGGAAACCTCGAACGGGAGCCAAGACGCAATTCGCGCGGCGCCCGCCTGAGCCATGACATTGGTCGCGCTGTAGCTTACGCCGAGGTTGGCGCTGACGCTGCGCGTGAACCGGCGGTCAACGAACGAAAACACGTCGGTCGTTGCGCCGCCGAGGTCCATGCACAGGATGTTCTTACCCTCACGTTCGCTGAGCAGGCCCAGGATCTTGCCCACGGCGACGGGGGTGGGAAGCACGGGGCCGTCGACCCATGTCAGAAGCTCCTCGTAGCCGGGGGCCTGCTTCATGACATGGCTCTCGAAAATCTCAACAATGGCTTGGCGAACGGGCTCCAGGTTTTCCCGGGAAACATCCGGCCGCAGGTTCGGGGCCAGCAAGACATCGTAACGCCTGCTGAGCATTTCGGCGACTAGTTCGCGGACGTTCTCGGCCCCGGCGAATACGATTGGCAGCCGGTAACCGTCTCCAAAGCGCGGGCGCATCTCCGAAAGGTTGAGGAAGTCGCAGGTTTCGAGGACGAAGCGGGGCGTGCCGCCCTCCATACCACCGGCGACCAGGACCATGTCCGGCCGCGCCGCCGAGATCGCCCTGAACCGTTGCAGCGGGGTGCGTTCGTCGTCCACCGCCAGGACGTCGAGGACGATCGCCCCGGCGCCCAGCGCGGCCTGCTCCGCCGACTTCGCCGTCAGTTGCCTCATGACGCCACAGACCATGACCTGCAGTCCGCCGCCCGCGCTGCTTGTAGAGAGGTAGATGTCTACCTTTTCGCGATCCAGCCCGAACCTGCCGCTTCCGCCCGTGTCGTCTGCCCCGAGGCCTGTGCCCGCCCGCCGGCCCAACTCGGCGATTGCGCGCCTGACACCGACGACGACGTTCTCGTCCGGGGCCTCGACAGTTGTCGCCGCGTCCGCCCGCCCAGCCAGGCGGTAGCGGCCCTGCGCCGTTCGGGGCGAGCAGAACTGCTTTGGTCGTGGTACTGCCCACATCGGTCAAGAGTATCAGGTCTGCCAATCGCGCGATCCTCCGCATCGGTGCTGCTGCTCGCCAGCCGCTGGTCGCCAGCAGCTAGCATAGAGCATAGGCCGTTAACGCAAAAACAAGTCCAGCGGTTCGCCGGATACCCCGGTCCGTCCTGCTTGACAGGCGCGGGCTGGCGACCGGGCAGCGCGGCGGGCGGCGGCGAGGGGGTGGGGGGAGCGGGAGCGGGAGCGGGAGCAGGAGCGGGAGTGGGAGCAGGAGCGGGAGCGGGAGTGGGAGGAAGCGGGAGCGGGAGTGGGAAGCGGGAGCGGGGATCGGGAGCGGGGATCGGGAGCGGGGAGCAGAGAGTAAGGTGGGCGTTTGAAGTCCTAATCTGGGCGCGATGCGGTCGCGGCGAGCCCGCATTTCGCGGAATTGGGTCGTTCCGGGTCCACGAAGCCCTGTCAAGGACGTTTGAGATCCGCATTCCTGGAAACCCGGTTCTCCGGCGGCCGGGTTTCCAGGGGATATGGACCGGCGGCGACCAGGAGGCCGGGTTTCCAGGGGATATGGACCTGCGGCGACCAGGAGGCCCGGTCTCGATCGCAGGCGCGCCCTCCGCCGCCCACCCGGCGCAGACCCAGCCTCCGCCCGCCCAGCCCAGGCGCGCCCTCCGCCCGTCCAGCGTACAGGCTCTTCCCCGTTGAGGCGGTTCAGAGGGTCAGTCTACCTTACGCAGGGGAAACGCTAACGGTGGCGTATCCATGGAAGATTGGCCTGGGCCGGGGGCCCGCTCCCGGCCGATACCCACCAGAGGGAGCGGATCAAATGAAGACAAAGACCCTGTTGGCTACCGACGGCTCCGAGGGGTCGGAGCGAGCGGCGAAATTCCTGCTTGGTTTGGCCGAGCAGACTGGATGCGAAATCGTGGTTCTGCATGTCGTACGCCCGCTAACCCAGTGGCTGATGCCCAGCGAGGCCGGGTTGATGGCCAGCGGCGAGATCATGACACAGCTGCTTGAAACCGCCCGGGAAGAGGGCAAGGCCATTGTCAGCCGGTTCGTAGCGATGTTCCCAGGCTGCAACGTGCGCGGCCTGCTCGCCGAGGGCGACCCTGGCGCGCAAATCGCCGAGGTCGCGGCGGGCGAGGGAGCAGACATGGTCGTGATGGGCAGCCGTGGGATGAGCCAGATTGAGGGCCTGCTGCTCGGAAGCGTGACGAACCGGGTGCTGCACCTGAGCAAGAAGCCCGTGCTCGTCGTGCCCTAGAAAGCTAGGCCAGCAGTCCGCCGAACAGAAGCCCTGCGCAGGTGGCGATGACCAGGCCGGGCAGCATGTTGGCGACCCGGAGGCGCGCCACCTGCAGTATGTTCAGCCCGAGGCCGAGGATCATCAACCCGCCGGCTGCGGTGAGCAGGGCGACGACCGGGTCCGTCAGGAACTGCCGGGCAAGGCCCGCGCCGAGCGTCAATCCGCCCTGGTAGACGACGATTGTGACTGATGACAACAGGACTCCGGGGCCGAGGCCTGCCGTGAGCGCGATAGCCGAAATCCCGTCGAGCGTCGACTTGGTGAACAGCAGCGTTGGGTCGCCGCGCAGGCCGTCCTGTAGCGCGCCGAGCACCGTCATCGGGCCCACGCAGAAGAGCAGGCTTGCGGTAACGAATCCGCGTGTGAAGTCTCCGCCTCCGTGCCTGCCGAAGCGCTGTTTGAGGCGGTCGCCCAGGCTGTTGAGGCGGTCGTCGAGCTTCAGCGCTTCGCCGATCCAGGAGCCGATCACGACCGAGATCAGCACGGCGATGAGGCGTGATCCGGAGCTGGCTTCCCACGCCATCTGCAATCCGATCAGCAGCGTCGCCAAACCCACAGTCTGCATTGTGATGTCGACCATGCGCTGAGGCAGGCGGTTTCCGAGTAGCCAACCGACCAACCCGCCTGCCAGCACCGTCGCAAGATTGGCGATTGTCCCGATGCCGCGGAACGTCAACTCTTTGCGCCTCCGATGGTTTCGGCTTAAAGGCTCATGGTTCGCGGTTAAGGCCGGATTGCCTGCAGGGGCTGTTTGGTGGTCCGTGTCAATACCGCCCGGCGGCAAAGACTACTACAATGAAACCCAATGGCAACCCCGGCTGCCCACCGGAAGCCACCACCGAAAGGATGAGCACCGTGGCGGAAACCCAAACGATGTTCACCGTGCCGGCAATGTCCTGCATGCACTGTGAAAAGGCCATCAAGTCTGCGCTGGAGCGGCTCAACGGAGTCGAAGATGTCGGCGTCGACCTCAACACCAAGAAGGTCACCGTGAAGTACCACGATTCGGCGATCAGCCCCGATGTGTTGGCGAAGGCCTTGGCTGCGGCGGGATACCCCGCCGTCGAATAGGGCAAGGGAAGGGAGAAACAGCCCCCCGGTGATGCGCGCCGTGCAATCGCCGGGGGGCTGCCCTCCTCTTCGCGAGACTAGCCTAAAGCTTGACGATCCCCACTTCGCCCTTGATCTCGATGTGCGTACCGAAGGGCTTGGATAACTCAACGACCTTGGCCAAAATTCTCTCGGCGAGTTCGCCGGACGCCAACATGGGCCGGCCGCGGACGGTCCGCCGCTTGCCAAAGCCGAGCGTCACCGGGAAGAGCTTCATCTCGACCAGATTGCCGGCCTCGAAACGGCACCAGGGCATGAAGCTTTCCCAGAACTTCGGGTCGGCCGGGAATCCCCGTTTGTCGTTGTCGCTGCGCTTATCGTAGTAGTCCGCGGGCGTGTTCGTGTCACCGAGCCCGACGCGCTCGTAGTTGTCGGCGGGCATGATGCGGACGGTTTCGTTCTGGAAGACGAAGTTGCCGAGGCTGTAGAAGATCGGCTTGTTCTTGTAGATCTCAATACCGCGGATGTAGTGCGGACCGTGGCCGATGAAGGCGTCCGTGCCGGCGTCGATGCACGCCCGCGCGAACGGCTGGTGGAACGTCGCCGGCTGCCAGCTGTCCACGGCTCCCTCGTGGGCGTGGAAGCTGAAGACGACGAAGTCCGACATCCTGGCCGCGTCGCTGATCCACTTGCAGTTGCCCTCAAGGTCCGACTTGTTGACCTCGGTGTATATGCCCGGGTTGTCCCCGACGACGATACGAAGGCCCCCGAAGTTGAGCTCCTTATCCGTGTCCGGCTTCAGCCAACCGTGGGCGATGGCGGCCTTTTTGGCCTCCTCCATCCCGCAATTGCGGCTGACCTCCCGCAGGCGCTCCATGTCTTCGGGTTTGACAACATAGTAGGTGCTATAGCGCACAGGGTTCAGTCCCGGCCGACCGTGCAGGTCCCGCCGCTGCTCGCCTGCCCTGCCGGACGAGGCAAAGCTCGACGAAGCCGAAAGGAAACCGACCCGCCCCTCATCCAGATCCAGGTAGCTTGCTGCCCGGGCTTCAGAGAGGTTCTCCCCTACGCCGGCGTGGCAAAGGCCTGCCTCGTCCAGCAGTTCGCTTGTCCGCCGTAGGCCCTCGGTGGAGTAATCGAGCGAGTGGTTGTTGGCCCTGGCGAAGAGGTTGAAACCTGACCACAACAGGTCGTCGATGATGGCCGGGTCAACCTGGGCGTAAGTGCCGCCGGATTCTGCGACGGGGTGGCCGACGTACTCGTGGATGAGCATCTCAAGGTTGGTATGCCGGATCGCCGCATCCCGCACGATGTCCCACAGCTTGAGATATGCCGGCTCGGTGTAGGGCGACAGCCTGCGGGTGATAAACAGGTCGCCCGTGGCGGTCAGCGTGAAGTTGCGCTTCTCGTCGTTATACTCCAATATGCCCCTTCCTCCTTGGCGCCCCGCGGGGCGTTGTGCCGTATCGGTATCCCTTTCCATTGTGGCCCCCGCTTCCCCTTCCAAGCCACGCGGGCGGTGGACGGCATCTTGGTATACGGTCAGGTCAGACTGGCCTATTTGCGGCGGGCCGCCAACCGGTCGAGCAAAGCTGGACTAGGGTAGATAGGCCAAGGACGGCCCCCGATGAAGGGGCCGCCCTCTTTTTCAGTTATAGTTGCAGGCTCTATGGCCGCAGGATGACCTTCCCGCACTGCCCGCTGTGCATGAGCTCGAAGCCCTTTTCGTACTCCTCCAGCGGGAAGGAGTGGGTGATCACCGGGCCGAGGTCAACCCGTTTGCCGCGCAGCAGGGCCGTCGTCTTGTACCAGGTATCGTACATCCGGCGCCCCGAGATGCCGTAGACGGTGGCGCCCTTGAAGACGATGCCGTTGGTGACGTCCAGGGTGACCGGCTTGGCCGGCAGGCCGAGAAGCCCCGCCCAGCCTCCAAACCGCAGCGCCTGGAATCCCTGCTGCAGCGCCGACGCCGCGCCCGACATCTCCAGGAACACGTCTGCGCCTTCGCCGTTCGTGACCTCAAGGATCGCCTCGACGGGATTCTTCTCCTTCGCGTTGACCGTCATGTAGGCGCCCATCTTTTTGGCGATGTTGAGCCTGTAGTCGTTGATATCGATGGCGATGACCCGTTCGGCGCCGCAGGACATGCAGACCGCGACGGCGATGAGGCCGATCGGGCCCGTTCCGAACAGCGCGACCGTCTTGCCGACAATGTCGTCGGCGAGCGACGTATGGATCGCATTGCCCATGGGTTCCTGAACCGAAGCCCAGTCCGCAGGGATTGACGGGTCGTTGATCAGCAGGTTCTGAGCCGGGACGGTGACGTACTCGGCAAACACCCCGGGGATGTCGACGCCGAGGATCGTCAAGTTCTGGCAGATGTGCGCCTTGCCCGTCCGGCAGAGATAGCACGAGTCGCAGACCACATGGGTTTCCGCGGAAACCATGTCGCCAACCTTGACCCGTTTGGTGCCATCCCCAAGGGCCACAACCTCGCCGGCCAGCTCGTGGCCGAAGATCAGCGGCGGCTTGATCCGCCCCTGGGCCCATTCGTTCCACTCGTAAATGTGCTGGTCTGTGCCGCAAATGCTGGCCGCGCGCACCTTGATCAGGGCTTCGCCGGCCTTGGGTTGCGGGACCGGGACCTCAATCAACTCGGCTCCCGGAGCCGGCCGGGTCTTGGCGAGCGCTTTCATTGTCTTCTGCACTTGTTGTTGCCTCCTTGACACCGCAATACCAACGCGGTGCGACAAGTTGCGGTAGGTCTGCCGGTGCTCCAGTCAGTTCGCCGGGCCTTGCCCCGGAGCTACTTGAGCAGATCCTCCCACATCTTCAGGTACGTTTCCTTGGTGTATATCGGCTTGTACGATGCGACGACTTCCTTCGCCGGCGCCGCATCCCCCCAGAGCATGTCGATGACCGTCATCGCCATGACCTTTGCCGTATCGACGTAGGTCAGTTGCTTATCGACGATCTCGTACTCCTCGGAGTGGCCGCGGCCGACTACGCCGCCGACGCGCGGGTGGATCGCCGGCATGATGTGCGCGACATCGCCCATGTCCGTGGAGCCCGTCGTGTGCTCGCCGGTGCGGTTCACGAATTCCTTGCCCAGAATGGCCTCCGCGTTGTCCGCATAGTAGGCGTCCATCTTCGGCTCACTGAACCGGGGCAGATATCCCGGCAGGGTCTCGATCTCGACCTCGGCGCCGACGGCCATCGCTCCGGCCTTGAGCGCCCGGTCGACCTTCTTCGCCGCATCGATGACGCCGGGCATCGTCTTACCGCGCACGTACGTTTCTATACGTACGTCGGCAGGGACGATATTGACGAGGTCGCCGCCCTTGGTGATGATCGGGTGAATCCGGATCGTATCGTCATCCTTGAGGGTTTCGCGCTGCGCGTGAATACCCATCAGGCCGAGCATCGCCGCGTTGAGGGCGTTTACTCCCGCGTGCGGCGCGCCGCCCGAGTGCGCTTCCTTGCCCTTATACCGCACGAATTTGCCCACGAAGCCGTTGTTGGAGCCGCCGATGCCCATCTTGTACTGCTCCATCGTACCGGCGTGAACCATCATCGCCATGTCGATGTCGTCGAAGCCGCCCTCGACGATAAACTGCTGCTTTCCGCCGAGGAACTGGATTTTGCCCTCCTGGCGGAGCTTGGAGCGGTACTCGATCTCGACATATTCCTCGGCCGGCATGCCGACGAGGACGACGTCGCCTCCCAAGTACTCCATTGCCCCGCGTCGACCAGGCCCATGCCTACACCGACCATCGACGCAGCCTGAGCGTTGTGGCCGCATGAATGGGCCGCCCCCGTCTTCGGGTCCGCGTGAGGGTGGCCGGGGCAGAGCACGGAATCGAGTTCGCCCATGACGCAGAACGACACACCACTTCCCTTGCCGCCCTTGAGCCGCGCCTTGAGCCCGGTTACAGCGATGCCCTTCTCGTACTTGAGGCCGAGGGCCTTGAACTTCTTCTCGACCTCCGCGGAGGTCCGGAACTCCTTATATCCCAGTTCCGGATGCGCGAAGATGTCTTCGCCCAACCCGATGATCTCGTCCGCGCGCTTTTGGATGGCTTCGCATACCTTGCGTTTGAGTTCGTCTTTGGTCAACCTCGGGCGCCCTCCTTATGCCTCGAACAGCTTCTGCCACATTTCGAGGTAGCTGGCCTTGGTGTAGTTTGGCTTGTAGGCCGACTTGATGGCCGCCGCTTCGGCAGCCCCGTTGACCAGAAGGTCCACGGCAGTCGCGGCGAGCAGCTTGGCCTGAACCACGTAGGCCAGATACTGGTCGACCATCTCGAAGGTTTTGGAGTGGAATGTCCCCCCGGCTCCGGCGACGCTAGGCTGAATTCCCGGCATGATCTGGGTGATGTCGCCCATGTCTGAAGAGCCGGTTCCATGCCCGCTCACCTTGACGGATTCCTCGCCGACCAGCCCAACGGCATTGGCCTGGAACAGATCGGTCATCCGCTGCTCGGATATCTGTGGCATGTAACCGGGGATTTCCTCGATCTCCACCTCGGCGCCGATAGCCATGGCGCCGGCCCGCAGCGCCCGGTTGACCTTCTTGGAGGCGTCGACGACAGCTTCCATCGTCTTGCCGCGCACGTAGGTCTCCATCCGGACGTCCGCCGGGACGATGTTGACCAGGTCGCCGCCCTTGTTGATGATCGGGTGGATGCGGATGTGGTCGTCGTCCTTGAGGGTCTCGCGCTGAGCGTGGATCCCCATCAGGCCCAGCAGCGCCGCGTTGAGGGCGTTGACTCCCATGTGCGGTGCGCCGCCGGAGTGCGCTTCCTTGCCCTTGTACTTGATGAACTTGCCTACGAAACCGTTGCTGGTGCCGCCGACGGCCACGGTCTTGCCGTTCTCGGTTGCGCCCATGTGAACCATCATGGCGAGGTCAATGTCATCGAACTCGCCTTCAACGATGAACTGCTGTTTGCCGCCTAGGAACTGGATCTTGCCTTCGCGGCGAAGCTTGGAGCGGTATTCGATCTCTACGTACTCCTCAGCAGGCACCGCTACCAGGGCGATGTCGCCGCCGAGCTCGGCCATGATACCGGAGTCCACGAGGCCCATGGCCACACCGAGCATGCCTGCGATCTGGCCGTGGTGGCCGCAGGAATGCGCGGCGCCAGTTTGCGGATCGGCATGCGGGTGCTCGGGACACAGGACGGAGTCGAGCTCACCCATGATGCACAGCTTGACGTTGCTCTCGCCGCCCTTGAGCCAGCCCTTAACGCCTGTGATACCGATGCCGGCCTTGAACGGGATGCCCAGTCTGGTGAAGTAGTCCTGCACGATCTTGGAGGTTCGGAACTCCTTGTAGCCGAGTTCGGGGTGGGCGAAGATGTCCTCACCGATGGCGATGATCTCGTCCTTGCGCCTCTCGATCGCGTCCATCACCGCTTGCTTGAGTCGTGCTACGTTTGCGGGCGATTTGCTATTGGCCAAAAGCCATTCCCCCTCGTTGGATGGTCGACTGATGAGGTTGCGCGCACGTCGACTGACCCTATTGCAGGGCTTGGTTAAACTTCAAACATTCCTACGCTTTTCCCTGCACCTGAGCAGGCTCCGGACCGGAAATCTTTCGAATGGCGAAAGCTACCACGCTGGAACAAGTCAAGGATTATGTTACCTTGATCGCGAATTACTGCGTATGGCTATCTGCGACCGTCGGCAAGCACCGAGACTCAAACGACCGTTGGCGGCCCTTTGCGTATTAGTCTGCCTGGGGCTCGCGGTCGCGAGCATGGGTCTGCAGCCTGCGGCGCCGCCAGCGTCCGCGGCCCGCGACTCCCTGCAGGAGACGGGTAATATACCAACTGCAATGACATCCGAGACGCCCGCCGGAGTAAGGATGGCCGGCATCTTTGGCAATGACTCAGGGCACGCCATTGTCCATGGAGAAAGCGCCGTCCCATCGGTGCTCGTCCAGGAATACGAGTGGGTCGCCGCGTGCCAGGTCGACTCCGGTGCATTTGCTCTTGCCCCCGGCCACCCGAGCGTGGTGCCGTATTTCGGCAACTACGCCTCGATAGTCATGCTGCGGTGGGACACGGCCGCAGCCCGGCGACATCTTGAGTGGTACCTCGGCCACCTCAACGCCGAGGACCGGAACGGGTTGCGCGGGACGGTGTACGACTACGCCGTCCGCGGGGGCGATGTGGTCAGCACCCGCAACTACGACTCCGCCGACAGCTATGCCGCCACGTTCCTGACGGCGGTGTCACGCTATCTCTTCGCCACCGGGGACGCGGGGTTCATTGTAGCCAACCTTGACCGCATCAGTTGGGTAGCCGGTGTATGCCTTGAGCTGCAGGACCCCGAGGACGGGCTCGTATGGGCGAAGGCCGATCACCGCTACAAATTCCTGATGGACAACAGCGAGGTCCAACTGGGCCTCGACCTGTGGGCCGAGACCCTGCGGACCCTCGGCTATTGGTCGGAGAGCAGGGGATACGCCAAAGCCGCCGCACGCATCCGCGAGGCTATCGAGCGCGAACTCTGGCTGGCTGACGCACAGGTGTATTCCTGGGGGAAGGCGGCCTACGGTGTCAGGGCTGAGCGGCGGCGCTGGTACCCGGATACCGTGTGCCAGCTGTACCCGGCGCTGTTCGGCGTTATCGACCCCGGGGGCGAGCGTGCCCACGGACTGTTGCGCACAGTCAACCGGAAATTCCCCGGCTGGCCCCAACTGGACCGGAGCGACGATTTTCCCTGGGCCTTGGCCGCATATGGGGCGTTGATGTCAGGCGATGAGAGCAGGGCCTTGTCCTACGTCGAAACCGTCTGGAACCGCTACATCAAGAAGGATCGCCCGTGGCCCTGGTACATCATGGAGGCCGCCTTCTATATCCAAACCGTCTCCGAACTTGCCCAACCCGGTTCATCGCTGCCCGTCCGGCGCTAGCTACGGCCCGGATCCCGCCACCGAGCTCATCTTGGCTAAGCTTCTTTGGTAAGCCAGTTCATATCCAAACCGGTCGGCCGAGGCGGTGACGTTCCTGGGCGCGGGCGACAAGGTGGTTACCGGCGAGATCCAGGACGGCGGCATGTTCCCGTCGTGGCGCCAGACACGGCCCGGTACGATTCAACAACCGAGGTGATCCCCGTGAGCGATGCGTCGAGCGGCAGCATGATCAGTCTGGCGGGAGTAGGCAAGACCTATGGCATGGCGCGACCGGTCCACGCTCTGCGGGGATCGACCTGGAGGTGAACCGGGGCGAGTACGTTGCGATTATGGGCCCGTCGGGCTCGGGCAAATCAACGTTGATGAACATCCTTGGCTGCCTGGACCGCCCCACGTCAGGCGCCTACCGGTTGCAGGGGCGGGACGTCGGGACGATGACCGACGACCAGTTGGCGACGGTACGCAATCAGTTGGTCGGCTTCGTCTTCCAAACGTTCAACCTCCTGCCCAGACAAACCGCGCACCACAATGTCGAACTTCCCCTTGTCTACCGCGGCGTGGGCCCGGCTGAGCGGCGGCGGCGCGCCGCCGAGGTGCTTGAGCGCGTCGGTCTTACGGAATGGGCTGGGCACAAGCCCAACCAACTCTCCGGCGGGCAACAGCAACGGGTCGCCATCGCGCGGGCGCTCGTCGCGATGCCGTCGTTCCTGCTCGCGGACGAACCTACCGGCAACCTCGACAGCCGTTCCGGGCAGAGCATCATGGTCCTCTTCGAACAACTCAACCGCGATGGGATGACCGTCCTGCTGGTGACGCACGACGACCGGATCGCAAGGCATGCGCGCCGGATGATCCAGCTGTTCGACGGCCGTATCGTTTACGACGAGCCAAACACCGACCCGCTTTCCGCAGCAGACGAACTGCAGCGGATCGAGCGGCTTGCCGCCGGCCAGGCTTGATCCCATCCAGTCGTTGCGCTACGAGTAACCGCGGGCCCGGCCCAGGAGCACCCGTTCGACCACGGCGAGGCACTGCTCTTTGGCCTTGAGTAACGCCCCCGCCATCGCCATCTCGTCGATGACGCCTTCCGGCGCCAAAAGCCCCTCGCCGTCCGCGCTCGAGCGCTCGATGTGGCGGCCGGCGTTGTAGACCAGGCGCCATTGTTTTTCCGGAAACCACAACAAACCCAACAGGACCGTGGCTTCGTCGGCGACAGCGTGCGCCCGGTTGTAGGCCGTCAGGACTTCGACGACGGGTTCGGGCGACCACCCGCGCCAGAAGGCCATGCGGTGGGTCAGCTTCCATAGGTCGACGCAGGGTAGGTCCACGCGGAGCGAATTGAGGTCGATCATTTGTACCCGGCCGTCTGGGCGCAGGATCAGGTTGTGCGCGGCCGGGTCGCCGTGGCAGACCGGCATTGCGCCAGCCCCATCGAGCTCCAGGCGTTGCCCCGCCGAGCGAGCGCGACAGCTCCGTATAGGACGACTCGCTGAGCAGTTGAATTGATTGTTGGGCGTGTGTTCGCAAGGCATCGGCCTGAGCGACGAGTTCCACGTCCAGCCCGTCGAGAGAGTCGCGCCCGCGCTCGCGTTCCCGCCCCTGCGCCGCTCGCGCGGCGGTAAGGAGTTCGCCGCACCGGCTGGCCACTTTTGACGGCCACTTCCCCACGTTGGACCGGGCGTGCCGCCTGCCGGGGGGCGAGAAGTCCGCCGTCGCCACGTGAAACCGCGCCAGCACATCCGCCCCCGCTGCGATCTCATCGGTGCGGCTGTACCGCAGCTCGCGTCCTTCGACCCACCGGGAAAGCGTCCACGCGACGCCGCGTTCCCACACGGCCACCGCGCCGCTAACCGTGGGTTCAAGGAAACTGAGGTCAGAAAAACCCCGTTTGCGGACGTGCTTTTGGACCTGATGCAAGAGGGCAAGACGGCCCTGGGATTTGGTCACGGGCTTAAGGGAGAAGGAGCCCTCGGGAGTGGAGATCTTGAACACCGAGGCCAGTGGCTCGATGGCAAGGACATCTACCGGCCAGTGGGCGATGATTGCCGGTGCATCCTTGGCGGGGGACGCCGAATACGATGTGGTAGTGGGCAAAGGTCAAAACCACCAGCCTCGGCGCGGCCAGAGCCCACGGCAACGGGCCGGCCGTTTTACACCATCCTATGGCGGTCCGGCCGCGTCTGGTCCGGCGCTCGCGGCCTTAGATGCCCGGGACTGTGTCCCCCTCAATCACGCTGGCCTCGAGAATGCCCCTGATGATCAGGATCAACGCCTGTTTGCTGTGGCGGTTGAGCCTGCCGAGCGAGCGGATGATCACCGCGTCCTCGGGGTCGTCGGCAAAGCCTGTCATTGGTGCGGCCATGGTGCCCTCGAGCAGGGCCCGGTCGCGTTCCCCGAGCAGCGAAGTGAGCGGGACGTCCAGGGCCTTGGCGGTCATTGCGAGCGCGCGCACGCTTGGGGTTGCGCGGCCCATCTCGATTTGTGACAGGTACCCTTGCGAGAGCCCGGCGCGCCGCGCGAGTTCGGAAACCGTGATCCCCGCGCTGACCCGCAGCCGTTTGATCTTGTCGCCTGCATCCATGAACCGTACCTCCCCTGCTTGACCCACAACAACGATGATGACGGGACGGCATGCCTATCGCTGCAGTTGTCTTTATTCTAGCACTAGTGTCAGAGCAAGGCAAATATCGGTTCTATGCGCCATTCCGGCCCTGCATGTCGCTGGCACCCCGGAAAAGAGGGGTCCGGGCCCGCAGGAACGCCCGGCTGAAGACCGAATAGGGTGCAGGGAAACTTGCATACATGCCGCCTCTTTGAAGCTTGAGCAGTCTTGCCGAGGAGCCGGGGATATCGGATTGGGGGGCCGAGAGTGCAGGAGGAGTACTTCGACAGGTACGGAGACCACGTGTTTTACCGTGACGTGCGCAAGGACATGACCGTCATCGTGCGCGGGAAAGGCATCTACCTCTACGACGACCAGGGCAAGGAGTACATCGATGGTTGTTCGGGGTCTCAGGTTTCCAACATCGGCCACGGCATCGCGGAGATCGCCGACGCCATCGCCGCTCAGGCGCGGACCGTCGCATTCACTCACCTTTCCCGGTTTGTCAGCCTGCCGCTGATGGAACTGGCACAGAAGGTCGTCAAGCTGGCCCCGCCCGGGTTGGACAGGGTCTATTTCGTGTCCGGCGGGTCGGAAGCGGTCGAGGCCGCGCTCAAATTCGTCCGCACGTACTTTATTGAACGTGACGGAGCCGGGACCCGAAAGCACAAAGTCATCGCGCGGTGGCACGGTTTCCACGGAAACACTTTGGGTGCCCTGTCTGCGACCGGGCACATGCCGCGGCGCCGAAAGTACGCCCCCATGCTGGTCGACTTCCCGCACATTCCAGCCTGCTACTGTTACCGGTGCCACTACGGCCTGAGTTATCCGGAGTGCGGCGTGAAGTGCGCGCAGGCCCTGTCGGAGGCGATCGAGGCCGAAGGGGCGGACACCGTCGCCGCGTTCATCGCCGAGCCGTTCGTCGGCGCAGCCTCGGGAGCAGTGCCTCCCGTCCCCGAGTACTGGCCGAAGGTCCGCGAAATCTGCACCCGTCACGACGTACTGCTGATCGCCGATGAGGTCATGACGGGATTCGGACGGACCGGGGCCCACTTCGCGGTCGACCACTACGGCGTCGTGCCGGACGTCATTTCGTGCGCCAAAGGGATGAGCGCAGGTTATTCGCCTCTGGGAGCGATGGTGGTGAGAGCCGAACTACACGAAGCGCTGCGCAAGGGGTCGGGCAAGTTCACGCACGGCCACACTTACGGCGGCAACCCGCTTTCCGCCGCCGCGGGCGTCGCAGTCCTCGATTACTACGAGCGGCACAACCTGGCCGAAAACTCACGGCGGATGGGTGAGCTGATGTTTGGCCTGCTCGAACCCCTTGCCGAGAGCCCGATCATCGGCGACATCCGCGGCCGGGGCCTGTTCTGCGGAATCGAACTCGTCGAGGACAGGCAGACCAGGCGCCCCTTCGCCCCCGAAGCAGCGATGGGCGAACGCCTCACCCAGAAGTGCATGGACCGCGGGCTGGTCGTGTACCCGGGAAGCGGCCACGCCGAGGGACGCGCGGGCGACCACATCCTGATCGGCCCCCCGCTGACCATCACCGCGGACGAAGTTGAGGAGATGGTTCACCGCCTCAGCCTGGCGGTGGCTGACCTGGAGGAAGAGCTGGGTGTAGCGGACTGCCGGGGTGCCGGAACCCCGTAGCCGCCCGTCATCCCGTTAGGCAAACACCATCGTCGAGCCGCGCTCCCGGAAGCGCGGCACAGGCGATACGGCATAGGAGGCCTGGCAGATGGCTGAATTCGACCTCGTCGTCGCAAACGGGTGGCTGGTCGATCCGGCGCATGGCCGGAACGGTCGGTTTGACATCGGTATCGCTGGAGGCAGAGTGCTGGCCGTTGAGCCCTCGCTCGCGGAGAGGAGTGCAGCCGCCGTCGTCGACGCGGGGGGTCGGCTCGTGACTCCCGGCTGCACCGCACGTGCACATCCTCGGCCGTGGCACCGCCCACCGCGAGATGGCCCGGGCGGGCGTGACCGCGCAGTCGACTACGGGCGCTTTCGCGCGATGCTGGACGAACTGCCGGCTTCCGGCGCGGGCCTGTGTGTCGGGCCTGGAGACTGTCGGGCCCTGGCCGACCGATCCTCCGACTCTGACGGAGGTCGAGCGCCTGACCGACGAGGTCATGGCCGACGGCGCCCTCGGGACCAAGATCATGGGCGGCCACAGCCCGTCGTCGCCGGCGGCGACGGCAATGATAATCGAGGCGGCCAACAGGCGCCACGCCTACGTTGCCTACCACTGCGGCACGACCGCAACCGGAAGCCAACTGCACGGCCTGCGTGAGGCATTCGAGCTTGCCGGCCGCAACCGCCTTCACCTTGCCCATATCAACGCCTACCTGCGCGGAATGGTTCGGCCTGCGCTGGAGGAGAACATGGAGGCGTTCGAGCGGCTTGCGGAGGCATATTGGAGGGTTTCCGAGTCGCACCTGGGTCCCCGCAACGGAACGGGTGGCGGTATCGGCCCGGACGGAGTTCCCGTCGACTGGGTGACGCGCAATTGCCTGCGAATGGGCAGCTATCCACTGACGCGCGAGGGCCTGCGGGCGGCAATCGCCGGCGGTTACGCCGCCGTAATGGATTACTCCGCTGGACGAGTCAACCAGGTCACGGGGGCCGAAGGCGTCGCTCTGTGGGAGGCGGCGGGAACCCGAACGGCCCTTAGCTTTCCGGTCAATCTGCGCTCGACGGCCCTGCTGTGTGCAACGGCAAAGGTCCGCCGCGAGAGCGCTCCGCGAGAGCCCGAGTTTGTCATCGACGCCATTTCGACGGACGGTGGAGCGTGGCGAAACCTGTTGGCTCAAAACGGCCTGGCCCTTGTCGCATTCGGGGGGTTAACGCTCGACGAGTTTGTGGCCAAGGTGTCACTTGTTCCCGCGCGGCTCTACGGCATGCTCGCCAAGGGGCATCTCGGCGTGGGCGCCGACGGTGACGTCAGCGTCCTCGACAGCGAGGGGCTCAAGGCTTACGCCACCATCGTGGGCGGAAAGGTGGTCATGCTAGACGGCGCCGTTCTCGGTACCGGGGCGACGATCGTCACGACCGCCTGCGGTGAACGGCGGCTGCGCGAGCGGGGGTTTGCGACGCAGGTTGTCGAAATCGAACGGAGCCTGTTTTGGACCAAGGGCGATCGCGACCCGGGCCCGGGCCGGATCGAGGTCCTGTAACGGCTGAAATAGCATAGCCAGGGGGATACGACGTGACCGACAAGATCAAGCCGCTTGAAGGACTCGTGGTGCTCGGAGTCGAGCAATTCATCGCTGGACCGTACTGCACAATGTTGCTCGCCGATGCTGGCGCCGAGGTGATCAAGGTGGAGCGCCCCGGCGTGGGAGACCCCCGCCGGACGATCGGCCCATACGTCACGGCGCGTGACGGCAAGACCAGGGTCAGCGGCGGATTCCTCGAGTATAACCGCAATAAGAAGAGCGTTACCCTGAACATGCAGAAGCCCGAGGGCAAGGACCTCCTGCGAAAGCTCGCCGCCGGAGCCGACGTACTGGTCGAGAACTTCAGGCCCGGGACAATGGATAAGCTTGGACTGGGCTACGACACGCTACGCGCGGTCAATCCACGCCTGATCTACGCCGCCGTGAGCGGCTTTGGCCAGCTGAAGGAATACGCCGGCCCGTACAGCTCGTGGCCTGCCTTCGACATCGTCGCCGAGGCCATGTCCGGTGTCATGCACATGATCGGCTTTGCGGACCGCCCGCCGACCACGTCCATCTACGGCCTCGCTGATACGTATTCGGGTATGGTGACGGCGCTCGGCATCATGTTCGCCCTATACGCGCGGGCTCGGACGGGGGAGGGGCAATTCATTGACACCTCGATGTATGACGCCATGCTGGCGCTAAACGAGCGCGCGATCGCAGCATACACGCTGACGGGCGAGGTTTCCATGCGCGGCAGGGAGGCCATCCAAGGGCCGCGCGGCGCGTTCAGGGCACACGACGGGTACGTCGCCTTGAACATCCCCACCGACGACATGTGGCAGCGGCTGACCGGTGTCCTCGGGCGGGAGGACCTTCTGACCGACCCGCGCTCCGCCAACGGGCCGGCCCGGGCGAACAACTGCGAAACCTTCCTCCGCCCGGTCATCGAGAGCTGGATGGCCGGCAAGAGCAAGGACGACGTCGTGCGTATCCTGCTTGAGGCCGGAGTTCCGGCGGGACCGGTCCAGACCTCGGAGGATCTGTTCTCGTGCCCGCAGGTGGCGGCGCGGCGGATGCTGGTTGACGTGGACGATCCCCAATTGGGCACGCTCAGATTTGCGCGCACGGCTCCGCGGCTGTCGGGGCCGCCGAAGTCGAGGGCCGGTCCGCTCCCGGGCTCGGCCAGCACAACGCCGGGGTCTACGGACGGATCGGCATTTCCGCGGAGCAACTGGAAGAGCTTCGTGCAAAGGGGGTCGTGTAAGGTGACCGCCGGCCGCCCCGTTGTGATCGCGTCGGCCGTCCGGACGGCCATCGGCAAGTTCGGGGGCTCGCTCGCGGGTATGACTGCGGTTGAGCTGGGGACCCAGGCGGGGATCGCGGCGATCGCCCGCTCGGGCGTGGCCCCGGAGGCAATCGACGAGGTCATCGTGAGCAATGCGCGCCAGGCAGGTGTCGGACCCAACCCGGGCCGGGCGATCATTCCCGGATGCGGCTTACCGGAAACAGTGCCGGGATCGACTATCAACATGGCTTGCGGCTCAGGTCTCAAAGCCGTGACGACGGCGTGGCAGGCGATAGCTGCCGGCGACGCCGATGCCGCCCTTGTCGTCGGAGTCGAGGCGATGAGCCAGATCCCGTACCTCCTGCCGGGCGCGCGCTGGGGCTACCGCCTGGGCTCAAGCGAGATAGTTGACGGCCTGCACAAGGACGGTTTCATCTGCGCGCTTACACACCAGCACATGGGCTTGACCGCCGAGAACCTTGCCGAGCGGTACGGCATCTCGCGCCGTGAGTCGGACGAATACGCGGTAATCTCACAGAACCGCGCCGAAGCCGCGATCGCGGCAGGGGCCTTCCGGGAGCAGATCGTGCCCATCGCCATCCCGCAGCGAAAAGGGGCGCCAAAGGTATTTGACAGGGACGAGCACCCCCGGTCCGGCACGACGCTGGAAGGCATCGCCCGGCTTAAGCCCGTATTCCGGGACGACGGCATAGTGACGGCCGCCAGTGCTTCGGGGATCACCGATGGTGCGGCGGGCATGGTCCTCGTCGCCGAGGAGTACGCGCTTGCTCATGCTGTGAAGCCGCTACTGCGCTTGCGTGACTGGGCTGGGGCCGGGGTCGACCCCAACGTCATGGGAATCGGGCCGGTGCCGGCGACGCGGAAGGCGCTCGCAAGGGCCGGCCTCGGGATCGGAGATATCGACCTGATCGAGATCAACGAAGCATTCGCACCGCAGGTTCTCGCCTGCCAACGCGAGCTTGGCTACGATCCGGCCAGGGCAAACATCGACGGTGGAGCGATCGCCCTCGGCCACCCGATCGGCATGACCGGTGTGCGGCTGCTCGTGGCGTTGGCCCACGCGCTGCCGCGCGTGGACGGGCGCTTTGGCCTTGCGACCCTGTGTGTCAATGGCGGCATGGGCCTCAGCGTGATTGTCGAGCGGGCGGGGTAGGACGCTAGTGCCCTCTGATATCCACGCGCCCGAAGTCGTTGCTTACATCGACCAGTGGACCGCCGCCGTTGTACGTTGCTTTGAGCGTTGACCCCGAACCGACCGCGGTCACAGCGATGCCCTCAAGATTGCTCGTGATCCGGGTGCGCTGGGAGGAGACGTCGAGTTCGATTTTGCTATCTTTGGGCAGGTCAAGGCTGATGCCACCGTACGTGTTTTCCAGCTCGCACTGGGCGGGCACGGGTACGTCGTAAGTCACGGTCACGCCACCGTACGTCGCCTCGACTGAAACCGCCCCGCCGGGATACCGCAGGTCGACGTTGCCGTGTTTGGAGTCGATTTCCACGTCGCCAGCTGCATGCGTGACGCTCACCCGCCCGTATGTCGCCCTGCAGACCAGTCCGCTCTGCAGGTCGCGGAGGTCCACCCCGCCGTGTTTGGACTCGACATCCACAGGGCCGGTGACATCAGTAACGCTAACTCCGCCGTAGGTCGCCCGTACCGTTACCGGTCCGGTCACCCGGCTGACGTCGACCCGCCCGTGTTCGCCCGTAACGGACACCTCGCCTGTCACGCCCGTCACCGATGCAGGCGAGAACCGCGTCGTCACTGCCACAGCGGCCTTTATCCCGTCGATGCTCACGGGACCGAACTCGTCGTCTACCGCCAAGATCGTCTCGGAGGGAACCCGTAGCGTCAGGTTGAGGTCGGCGTGCTCCGAGCCGTTGCCAACGCTTTCGTTGAAACCTCGCAGCACCAGCCGACCGCCCTCCCGATCGTGCCGGAGTTCGGCGGCTTGCGCCACCCTGCGCGCCGAGGCGGATGTGTAGCCGTGTCCGACGACTTCGAGGCGAACCGACGGCGCCTCGTCCACGCCCACCGGCCGGATGTCGACCGACCCGAACCTGATGTTCACCTCAAGGGCCTCGACGCCGGTCCAATCCATCTGGAGAGCCCCGCGGTCTTCGCGGAACTCCTGGTTGGCGCCGACATTCGTGCCGTTGCACGACGGCCCGACGGGTGAGCAGCTGACGCCCCACGGCCCTCCTGTCAACGGGGCAGCCAGTAGCAGGATCACCAGCCCGACGACCGCAAGTCCGGACACCCTGACGCCGCCCCCGCCCTCGGCGCTAACCTGCGTCTGGGCGATTAGCAGCTCGATCCCCAGGCCGACGATCGCCAGCGGCCAGTACCTGCCGATGTCGATCGAGATGCCCGTCAACTCACGATAGAGAAGGGCCCCTCCCAGGAGCACCAGGGTGAGCCCCAGGGTCCACATGCCAACGCGTCTTCTGCGCATGGAAATCCTCTCCCCCGATCCTTAGAACCCGACAAACGCCTTGAGCCCGGCCAGGATGCGAATTACTGTGCCGTAAGCCGGTATGTGCTCGCTGGCCAGGTCGGTCATCTGGGAGCCGATCCGGGCTACGCCGCTCACAACCATGGCGTAGGCAGGCGGTGAAATCATGCTTAGCCCCATGAACGCCAGGATCAACGAGGCGGCGATCAGGGCGACGGCCCGCAAGGGCCTGGACCGGGCGGCGAATACCGGGCCGGTTCGACCGCTCGCCCCCTCGCGCCGGAGACGGCTGAGGCAGGTTGCCTCGAGCCCCTCTGGCAGGGGAAGGGACATCATCCGCTTGAGCCGGTCGATCTCTTCTCGCAGTTGTGAAAGCTCGTCGGCACACAACGCGCATTCGGCGAGGTGCCTCTCGATCTCGGCACTCCGGCTCGCGTCCAGCTCGCCGTGGATATACGCCAAAAGGTCTAGGCGTGTGCTGTTGCACGGCATAGAGCAGGTTCCTCCTCGGGCTTCGGCTCCAACATCCGGCGAAGGTTGATGTGAGCGCGCCGCAACCAGGTGGCTACCGTGTTCTCCGGCACGCCGAGGCTGTCGGAGATCTCGCGGTACGAGAGGTCGTGCGCGTAACGCAGGACCACGGCGGCGCGATAGTTGGGCTGCAGTCGCAGGATCGCCTCGCGCAGCTCGCGCGAAGTGTCGGCTTGGATGGCCGTATCCTCGGGACCGGCCTCGGGCGTGGTGCCCGCATGCCGGCCGATCTCGTGGATTATCGCCAGGTCGTCGGCTTCTGTGGGGGTCTCGTACCAGCCCTTGCGGCGCAGCCGGTCGTAGCAGAGGTTGACTGCGATCCTCGCCGTTGCCCTGGTCGAGGTGCTGCACCGATCCCGCGGCGCTCCGTGGCGACGTATGCCCGGAGGAAGGTCTCCTGGACCACGTCTTCGGCCTCGGAGCGGTCGCCCAGCATGTGCCGTGCGATGCTGTAAAGCCCTGGCTATGCTGTTGGACGAGTGCGGACCAGCCGTCTCGAGTCAAAGCCCCGCAAAGAACAGCGCCTCCACATTACAGCCGTATTTATGACGATTCTCTGGGCGATAGTCTTCACCGCCGGCGGCGCCCGCAGGAAGGAGCGCCGGGGCCGGGTTCAGAACCACTCTGGCAGGTCCGAGCTAGGAGGCCCAAGACAAACATGAATAGGTACGAGTTCTCCTCCCTCAAAGTTTCACCGAACAGGTCTAACGCCGGTTCCGCGCAAACCGAAGCCGCCGTCGTCGCCGACAACCTCGTGTCCGCCAACCTGCGGGGCATCGATTACACGGAGCGCGTGCTGCCGGTCTACGTGCAGCGCCTGTCAAAGGGCGTCATCGCTACCCCGGCAAGAATGCGGGTCGTAAGGAGCATGCGGGCGGCGGCGCTGCTCGACGGCGGCAACGGTTGGGGTGCCGTCGTCGGCACGCGCGGCATGCAGATGGCCATGGACATGGCCGGCACGACCGGGGTAGGGGCCGTGACTGTGATCAACTCCAACCATTTCGGGTACGCGGCCTACTACGGCGAGATGGCCTCCGGCGCAACATGATCGGCATGGTCATGACCAACGCCACCTCCCTGATGATCCCCCATGGCGGCATCCAGCCCTATCTCGGGACCAACCCGATCTGCGTCTGCGCGCCGGCGGGCGAAGAGCCGCCTTTTGTGTTCGACGGGGCGACTACGGTTGTCGCGCGGGGCAAGATCACCGTCGCCGCGAAGATGGGGGCCAAGATCCCGCTCGACTGGGGCGTCGACGCCCAAGGCCACCCCACGGACAAACCCGGGGACGTGGTAGCGCTCAGCCCGCTCGGCGGATACAAGGGGTACGACCTGGCGGCAGCCGTCGACATCCTGTCTGGTGTGCTTGCGGGAGGTCCGTTCGGGCAGTACATCGGAGTGCTCGGCGCTGTGGCCGGGCCGCAGCGGGTAGGTCATTTCTTCCTTGCCCTCAAAATCGAGGCGTTCCGGGACCTGGCCGGTTTCCGGGCCGATATGGATACCTTTCTCCGCGAATTACGCAGCCAGCCACCCGCGCCCGGCAGCAAGGGAGTGCTGGTCGCCGGCGACCCGGAGCGCGCCGAGATGGCCGCCCGGCTGGCCGGTGGGATTCCGGTGCCGGACGAGATCGAAGCCGATATGCGGCGGTTGGCGGAGCAGTTCGGGGTGGCGGTCGCTGATCCGATCGTGTAAGGCGCTCACCGGCCAAGGCTTACGCGGTAGTAAGCGGCGGCTCCGGACGGCAGCGTTGTGACCCGGCGAGAGGCCGTCCTCAGCGGCCCCCCGCCGGGCTAACTGCCGGGGCGCCGGCTGTATCCGCGGCGGCGCTGATCCGATCCTGCTCTACTTACGTTCCGACATCGGGACGCCGGCTTTGCCCCAGTTCTGCCTCGGCGTCTCGAAGATGGCGACCGAAACCGCCTCCGGAGCCGTCTTGCAGGTCTCTGTCACGACCCTGGTCAAGCCCTCGATCAGGGCTTTTTTCTGTTCGCTGGTCCGGCCTTCGAGCATCTGGACGATGATGTGCGGCATGGTCATGTCCCCTCTCCGTGTGAGCTAGAGATTGATTCGCCGACGCGCCGCAGCAGCCTTCATCGCCGCACATCAACCACCCGGCAGGCGAAATCTCTCGCGTAGCGAAATAGACCAGGGTTAGGCTGCTATCCCCCGCGATTGGGGCGCGGCCGAATTGCGCAAGGTCATCTAATGCGACGAAGGTGAGACACCAATGCTCAATGCCGGCCGCAACAGGGGCTCCATGCCACAGGGCCCATCGGCCGCCCTGCTCATGGCCTCAGTCATCACGGGGTTGCACTTCCTATCGCTGACGTTCAGCCGCCCCTTGTTTCCGCTCCTTGCCGCCGACATGGGCGCGAGCGATGCGCTGATCGGGCTGCTCACATCGGCGTCGTATCTCCTGCCGCTAGTCGTTGCATTGCCCGCCGGGATGTTGATCGACAGGGTCGGCATTAAGTCCCTGGCGGTATTCGGTTCGATCTGTCTGCTTGCCGGCAACGTGGCCTATGCCGTCGCCGGTGGCTTTGCGATGATCGCCGCAGCCAGAGTGCTCAATGGCCTGGCTCAGGTCGTTGTCCTCGTCGCGCTGCAGGCATACGTTGCTGAGCTGGGACGTGGCGGCCAGCAGGACAAGAACTTCGCGACGATCTTCTTCTTCACAGGCATCGGCCAGCTCGTCGGGCCGCTCATGGCTGGGTTTCTGGCCCGTGAGGTCGGCATGCGGTTTTCGTTCTGGACCGCAGCCGCGATCGCTATCCTCCCGCTCGGGCTCGCCGCCGTCCTGCCGGCGCTGGAGCCGGCGCGGGCACGTGCTGGAACGGGTGTGTCGAGGCCGCAGGGCCAAGCTGCAGCTGCGGTTGACGATGCGCCTGGTGGCGCCCACACCAGTGCCCGATCCAGCGGCGCTTCCGGCTCCCGCGAAGGGCGCGCTGCCGGGACACGGCTCGACCTTGCCGCCATCGGCCGGCTGCTCCGGATTCCCGGGGTGCAGTTGGGTGTCGGCGCAAGCCTGATCATGCTCCTGGCCGAAGGAGCGCGCGAGTCGTTCTATCCGCTCTACGCCAGTTCCGTGGGATTTGACGAAGTGGCGGTCGGGGCGCTCTTGTCGCTGCACGCGCTGTTTTCCATTCTCGTCCAGCCGTTCGCGGGCTCGCTCGCCGCGGCGTGGGGCAGGACGCGGGTCCTGTCGGCCGCGATGCTGTGCGGTTTCATCGGCCATATCGCCGTCCCGTTGGTCCGGGGCTTCTGGCCGATGGCCGCGGCGATCGCGTTTGCGGGCGTAGCGATGGGCGCCAATCAGCCGCCGTCGATGGCGTGCGTGGCGGATGCCGCGCCCAAAGACATGCGCGGGGTCGCGATGGCCCTTCGGCTCACCGGAAACCGCGCGGGCCTGCTGCTTTCGCCGGTAATCACCGGTTGGGCCGTCACCCTCTGGGGGCTTTCCGCCTATTTCTACGCCTCGGCTGGAATGCTAATCGCCGGGAGCGCGCTCATGGCCGGAATTGCTTCGCGCACCCTCCGCCAGCCTCCCATTCACACGGGTCGGGCCGCGCCGGTCCCCGGCCGGAGCGGGGCGGGTGGCGAATGACAGCCCGCGAAGGATACAATCCCCCCGTGGAGAAAGCTGTTGTGGTCCTTTCTGAGGCCAAGGGGGTTATGTCATTGACGGACAAGGCACCCGATCGCAAGTGCTGGGAGGTCAACGAGAGCTGCCCGATGCGCGGTCAACCGAGAAGCGGTGCCTCCTGCCCGGCTTACCGCAAGGGGTATTCGTGCTGGGAATTCGACTGGAAGGCTTTCGTCGAGGCCCTTCCCGCCGAGAAGTGGGACTATTGGAAGGCGATCCTGGAACAGTGTGAGCCGTGTGCCTGCTACAAAATCCGTTCGCTCGACCTCAAACAGCGCATCGACGCGGTGCGGGGGTTAAAGGCCGAGTAGGCGGGGTCAGGTTATGGGCCCGGCCCAATCGGGCGCGGGCGTGACGGGCGCGGCGGAGAACACTCCGCCGCGCGTTCGCGTGTCGGCACACGCCGGCAGAGACGAGCGCCTGGATTTACCTCGAGAACAGAAGGATTCCCAGCGGCCCAGGGTCAAATACCCTTGTCGGTGAGCCCATCAGGGCACTTTTACGACACCGGATCGACCAAAGGAGGGATCTGCTTGCGTATCGCGGTTGCCGGGTTTTCCGACGAGACCTGCACTTTCTGCAAGGACCCGACCACCATCGACCGCTACGAACCTGCCGTTGCGCGCGGCCCCGCCGTCCTGACGACTCAGCGCGGGATTCCAACCTACATCAACGGGTACATCAACGTGCTCGAGCGCGAGGGCGCGGAGATCGTTCCCATCCTCTACGCCCAGAAGACTCCGGGGCCCTTTGCCAGCTGGCTGACGACCGAGTGCTTTGACAGGTACGCCGACGAGATCGCTGCCGGGCTGGCAAGTGCCGGCCGGCTTGACGGAGTGCTCCTCTCGCTGCACGGCGCCATGGCCGTGAAAGACGTGCCCAAACCGGAAGCCGAACTGGTCCGGCGCTGCCGCAAGGCCGTCGGCGCCGTTCCGATCATGGTCACCCTTGACCTCCACGCCAATGAGGACCACGAGTTGACGGACGCCGCCGACGCTGTATTCGTACTCAAGACTTACCCGCACGTGGACTCCGAGGAAACCGGCGAAGCCGCCGCCGAGTGCATGGTCAAGACGGTCCGCGGCGAATACCGGCCCGTCCAGGCCATCCGCCGGCCGGGCATCGTCTCCGCGAGCATCTACCAGGCCTCCGACCAGTACCCGATGAAGGTCATCTACGACCGGTGCCGCGAGTGGGAGAAGCGCCCCGAGGTCATCTGCGTTTCCTGCGCCCCGGGGTACGCCTACGCGGACGTGCCCGATATCGGGATGTCGGTCATTGCCATCACCAACGGCGACCGGGAGTTGGCGGAGAAGATCGCGCAGGAGGTTTCCGATCTGGCCTGGAGCATGAAAGAAGCGCTGGCAAGGCCGCTGCCCAAGCCCAAGGAAGGTGTCCGTGAGGTCATGCGTCTCGTGGCGGAAGGCCGCAAACCTGTCGTCATCGCCGACGGCGCCGACCGCATCGGCGACAGCACGTGGGTGCTCAAAGAACTGCTGGCCCAGGGCGCGAAGAACTGGGCAATCCCCGGCATAGCCGACCCCGTCGCGGCAGCCGACCTTGAGAAGAACCATAAGGTCGGCGACCGGGTGACCATCAGCATCGGGGGCTGGTACAACGAGCTTTCCGGGACCCCCGCCGAGGTGACGGGGACCATCGAGTACATGGGCAGGCCTTCCTACACGCTCGTCGGCCCGATGCGCCGCGGCCAGCCGGTGCAGGACGGGTTCGTGGCCAGGCTCAACCTCGGCGACAACCGCCACGTCGTCGTGGCCGACCGGATGCGTGGCTCAAACGACAGCGCGGGTCTGACTTCGGTGGGCGTCGACGTCGAAACGCTCGATATCGTCATCCTCAAGGACAGGGTGCACCACCGTGCGTTCTGGGAGTCGGTCGCCAAAGTCGACTTCCCCATGGATGCCCCGGGGCTGGGCCTCGCGGACCTGTCGCTCCTGTCCTACGCGAACGCCCCGGAAGACATCTTCCCGATCGGCAAGAAGTGGCGGTCGGGCGAGCTCAAGCCGTAGATCGGCGCTGTTGTCCCAACCCGCACTGAAATGAGAGAGCCCGCCCGGCGGACACCGCCGGGCGGGCCTCAGCATCATTGGAGGTGGGCGAAACCCGGCAACCAGGTTGCCCGCGCCCCCCGTCACGCAAGCTTGCCGGCAATCCGCCTGCCCAGGGACCGCGCCTTCTCAACGAGTTCGGGGTTGGCGAGAGCCTCCCCGCGTTCGGAGGCGTAGGCCTGCAGGATGTTGACCTCCGACCAGGGGAGTGCCCCGTGCCCGCCCTTGCAGAGGAAGCTGTGCATCTGGTCCAGGGTTTCCTCGATGCCGTCGTCGCCCGCGACGACGATCAGCCCGATGGCGCGGGCGGCGTATTTCCGCCGGCTGTAATAGTGGACGTGGCGGTCGATGAATGCCTTGAACTGCGCCGGCACCCCCCAGTAGTACACAGGGATGGCGAAGACCACTACGTCCGCGGCCATTGCCCCTTCGGAAAGGGCCGGGAAATCGTCTTCAATGATGCACTGCGGAAGCTTGCGGCATCCGCTATGACCGCCGCAGGGCTCGACCTTGTGCTCCGTGAGCCGTTGTTTGACCACGTCGTGCCCTGCTGCCTTCAGCTCTGCCAGGACCACGTCCAGGAGCGACTCGGAGTTGCCCCCGTGGCGCGGGCTTGCGGCGAGACCGAAGACTCGCATCTTACTTTGGCCCTTCAAATTGCGTGTTGATCCGCTCCAGCAGCACCGGGTCGTACCGGAGAACGTGCTCGACGATCTCGCGGACCGACCATTGGTCGGGGGCGGGTTTGTGCTCGATCTGCTCGTCGGTCATGCCGACCAGCGCCGCGGCCAGCGCCGCCCGGGCCTGGAGAGTCTGGCTCAGGATCATCTGGGCCTCCGTTGGGGCCGCCCCGATTGCCTGCTTTGTCTTCGCGACCTGGACCACGTGGCTCATCTCGTGGTCGTGCATCACGCGCATCACGCCCCGCAGTGGCCGGCCGTCCTGGTTCCTGACGTTGAGCCTGCCTGCTTCAATCCCCTTTAGGGCCTCGATCGTCTCGATCCGTTGCGCCATCAGCTTGCCTGCCAGTTCCGATGCTTTGCTCACTGCAATCGCTCCTCCTGATCTGTTGCAGTAATCGCCTTCCGGCTTCTTGTACCACAACATGGTTATACACCCAGGAATGCTGGACCTGCAGACCCGGCGGGCTTGCGGTTGGTGGTAGGTTTCCATGCGCCGCGAGTCGAAAAGACGGAGAACATGAGCGCAGCCCCACGCTGGAGGTAACGGCATGACCGAGGAAACCTTTACCGACATCGCCCAACTCGCTGAGTACTACCACGACCGGCTGACGCCGGCGTTCCGGTCATACCTCTTGCATACCGGAGTTACCGAGGAAACGATTGAGCTGTTCCAGATCGGCGCCGACGAACCGGGCGGGCGCATTGGGTTTTCGTGTGACGAGGATGATCTCGGGGGCGACTTCACGGGGCGGCTGGTGTTCCCGGTGCGCGACCTGGAGGACCGGGTTGTCGACCTGATCGGCTATTCGCCCCAACTCCGGCCCAAGTACAAGACGCTCAGCGGCTCGACGAGGATCATGTACAACCGGGGGATCATCGAGCCGTCGGACCCGGTCTTCCTCTGTGACGGCGTCCTCGACGCGGTCCTGCTGACGCAACACGGGCACGCTGCGGCAGCGGTGCTGGAGGGCCAACTTCCAGCCCGAGATGATCCCGACTTCGCGGGCAAGGAAGTCTTCCTCGTGTTCAGCGGCAACTACGCCGGCCGCCGCAACGCCATGGCCGTGGCGGGCATGGTCGCGGGCACGGCGCGGGCGGTGTACGTCGTGACACTGCCAGAAGGAGTCCGGGGAGCAGCCGATCTGTTCGCTCTGGACGAGGACGCCCAACTGGTGCTCGCGGGGCTGGTCGACCAGGCCCGGCGGGAGCGGCGGTTCGAGCGTTTCGCGCCTGACACCCGCAACGTTGACGCGTTCGTTGAGGAGGTCCTTGAGCGCAAGGAAGGCCAGTCGCAGGGGATCACTACGGGTTTCCCGGCGCTGGACAGGCAATTGCTCGGCGGGCTACGCGAGGGGTTGTACTTGTTGGCGAGCACCCCGGGCATGGGCAAGACCACGCTGTTGCGGCAGCTTGCCGACCAGGTCGCGGCCACCGCCGGTATCCCTGTGCTCTTCCTATCGATGGAGATGTCGGCGTTTGAGCTGTGGGCCAAGAGCATCGCCCGCGAGATGGAGTTGCCTGCTGTTGACATCCTCAACGGCAGGATCGACGCGGCGGAGTTCCGGAAGGTGACCTTGCGCTATGCCGAGGTGCTCAAACGGGTTTGGACGATGGAGGGCAACGAAGCCACCACCGTTGCCAGCCTCAGCGAACGGGCCATGGAAGTCCACAACCAGACCGGGATGAACCCGGTTGTCGTGATTGACGGACTACAGCGCCTCCCCCTGTCGGACTCCGGCCCCGGGGCAGCGATCCGGCCGGCCGCCGGGCGCGAGGTGGAGGTGTGCCTGGCGCTCAAGCACATGGCCCGCCGGCTGGGTTGCGCCGTAGTGGCCACCGTCTCGCTCAACCGGGAGTCGCGTGACAGCGGTCCCTCAGGTCTCGCGGCCGAGTTGGTGGACGTCGAACACATCGCCGACGTCGTGGCCTTGTTGCGTGTGGCAGGAAGCCGGACGGGGCCGGACGTCGCGATCGCCGAGATGGCCCAGGATCCCTCCCGGATGGTCCTTGAGATCCTCAAGAACCGCAATGGCACCACGGGTTCGCTGCCGCTGTTGTTCTACAAGGTGACCGGGCGGTTCGTAGAGGGCTCGCACTCGACCTCGCCGTAAGCGATGCGCGTGGCCGCCTCCCCGTCTCGGTGTCTCATCGGCTACTCCGCAAGCGTCAGCCTGAGGTGCGACGCACCCATCCTGATGCGCGGCGACGCCTCCCGGAACGCATCTTCCCAAAGCGGGTGGCCGCCGGTGTTCAGATTGCGGGCGTACTTGGGGAAGTTGGAGCTTGAGATGTGCAGGCCGATGCGGTGCCCGCGTGCGAACCGGTGTCCCGCCGCCCACATGTCGATGTCCAAGGTGAACGGCTGTCCCGGCTCGAGCAAGCGCTCGTTCCTGGTTCCCGTTCCCCAGCCGCAGCGGAAGCGGGCCCGCTGAATCCCGTCCTGAATCAGCCGCCACGGCCCCTCCGGGGTAACGTCGAACAGCCGCGCCGCGAAGTCCGTGTCTGGTGTGTTCAGCGCAGCCACCAAGTGCACTCCGACCGGCCCGAGGACCTCCATGTCCCGTTCGAGCGGCGGGCTCAGGAACAAAAGGCCGTCGCTTCGCCCCACCAGCGGGCGTTGGTCCTGCGGTCCCGGGTGGAGTCCTGCAGCGGGGAATGGCCAAACCGAGCCGCCCATCGTTGGGACCGGACTGGCCGGGTCGTAGTCATAGCTCAGCCAGCCATCCTGGTCTGCGACGTCGGACAGCGTGTAGATGCCGTTGCCGCGATAGGGAACGGCGCCCGTCCCCAGTTGAAGGCCCCTGCCGTCCGTTGCGGCACCACTGAGGTGAAGCCTTAGGCAGGGCCCGTCCGGCGACGGCCAGGAGCCGAGCGTCCGCCATCCGCCTCCCTCGCCGGTCACGAATGCGTGGACGCCGCCGGGTTCGGGGAGCTCGATGGGGCCGCCAGTCCCGGATTCCGTGTCCTTGCCTTTGAGCCACCTATCGAACCAGCTGCAGCAGGCGCTCAGAGATCCTGCTCGACACGCGGCCGAAGTCGTGCCCGCCGAGGACGGTCTCGCCGCTAACGATCGCTGTGTGCGACCACGGCCCGATCACCAAGGCCTGAGGGGCGTTACCGGCCGCGTTGGCGATCTGCCACGCCCGGAGCGATTCCCCGAGGATGAAGTCGTACCATCCGGCCATATGCAGGATTGAGCGCGGCATTGGGCGAGTTCGGCTTGGATGCACATCTCGCGCAACAGGGCGGGGTTGTCGTAGGCTTCCACGAGGTTTTGCTGCCAGACGGGAGATCCACCCCTGCCGCCTGATCCATCGTCGCGAGCGGCACATGGCCGAACAAGGCGCCCCAGTCCCACTTGCGGAGGTCGGGCTGCGGCGAAAAGCCGGTGATCATACACCATGGAAACGCATGATGCAGATCAAGCACCCCACCCCGGTAGAATGACTCCAGCGGGTCGACGACGATGGTGATGCAACTGGCGGCCTTGACATGCGGGCGCGCCGCCGCCGCCATGATCCCGGCCGTCGCCAGGTACGAGAGGCCGATCACCCCGATGCCCGCATCCGGATCGAACCAGGGTTGCCTGGCGATCCAGTCGACAACGGAGGGTGCGTCCTGCCGCTCCTGGACGACAGGCGCGAAGGTGCCCGGCGAGTCATATCTGCCCCGTACATCGACCACGACAAGAGCGTACCCCCGTGGCACGAAGTATTGCGCGATAAATCCGCCGAGTCCCGCCCGCCCGTAAGGGGTCATCGCCAGGAGCACGGGGAGACCGCCTTCCCAGCCTGCCGGGCGATGCACGTCGGCGGCCAGGGAGATTCCATCGGGCATGGGGATCCAGGCGGCGGTGGTTTCGATCGGGGCATTCATGGTCGCAGCACTCCTCCGGTTAACGTGGTATATTATAAACTCTAAGTACCAACTTGAAATTAGTCAAGGGTCTTCTTAGAAGATTCGATTCCCCGGCGGTGGCGTCCGGGAGGCCTAGCGACACCTATCCTGCTCCGGAGATGGCAGGGGGCTGGCGCACAGAGCGGGCGGGCTCCAAGCGGGCGGGCTCCATGCAGGCGGGTTCCAAGCGGGCGGGCTCCATGCAGGCGGGTTCCAAGCGGGCGGGCTCCGGGTTGCCGGAACCCGCCCGTACGTTGTACGCCTCCGGTCCTCTATTGCCCGCCGTAGCCTGCGGCCATCAGGATGCTCAGCAGGACGGTTTTCATGCCGGGCAGGAACGAATCGATCTCGCAGTAGTCGGTCAGGCGGTGGGCGTCGCCTCCGCGCTTGATACCGACGGTTACCGCCTGGATGCCCATCCCCAGCGGGACGTTGGCGTCGGTGCTGCTTGCCTCGGCGTAGGATTCGATGCCGAGGGCACGGTTGACTGCGAGCACCATCTGCGGCAGTTCGCTCTCGATCGGAATCGAACCGGCCGGGCGGTCGCCGACGACCTGGATCTCGTAGGTGACGTCGCCGCGCTTGGCCCCGTCATCGATGCCCGCGCGCACCTTGGCTTCGAGCTTAGCCAGCTCTTCGGCGGACTCCGACCGCATATCGACCAGCATCCACGCCTCGCCGGCGATCGTGTTCACCGAAGTGCCGCCGCCGATGACGCCGACGGTGTAAGTGGTCCTGGGTCTGCTGGGGACCTCGATATCCGCGATGTTGGCGATCATCCTGCCGAGACCGTGGACCGCGCTGGGGACGCCAAACGCGCCATAGCTGTGGCCGCCGGGGCTGTGCGTGGTCACTTTGATCCGCCGGCTGCCTACGCCCGCGTGAATCACCGCGCCGAGGCCCCCGTCAACCGGGAGGGCGTACTCGACCCGATCCCGGTAGGCGTTCATCAGCGCCTTCATCCCCGATAGGTCGCCCAACCCCTCCTCGCCGGCGTCGCCGGCGATGATTACGTCACGTGGCAGCGTAAAGCCGCCTTCGATCAGGACGCGTGCGACGTTGAGCAGGGCCGCGACGCTCGAAGAATTGTCTCCACACCCGGGGGCGCGAAGGATGTTGCCCTCGCGGCTCACCTTGACGTTGGTCCCGGCAGGGAACACAGTATCGATGTGCGCAGCGAGGATAACCGCCTTCTCCTTTGTGCCCTTGCCTTTGATGATCCCGACTGCGTTCTTGGCGCTATCGACATGCACTTCTTGGAGCCCGACTTCGCGCATCATCGCGGCCACCAGGGTTGCCCGCTCGTCTTCCTTGAACGGCGGCGCCTCGACCTCGGTGATTCTGATGGTGTCGGCCACCACTTTTCCCACCGAAGCCTCAAGGGCGGCGAACGCCCTCTTTACCTCGGGCAGCTCCAGCAGGTGCTTAGCCTTCGCGTCATATTCCTTCGCTAGGTCTCTTGGAGTCACTCCACAATCACCTCGTCTGACGATCCAAGCAGGATCGAGTTGAACAGCAGCTTGTACGCGCCCCTTGTCTGCGCCCGGAACTGGACCCTTGGGCCCAGCAGGATAACGCTGCCGTTGCCGTGCGGCACCTCGACGACACAGGCGCGGTCCTGGATATGCTTTTCGCCCAACACCCAGCCGGACTGGAGGACATCGGCCGGGGCGTAACGGCCGACGACGAAACCGTCGTCCACCGCGAACGCCGGCGAGGCGACGTGCAGGACCACCGATTCCTGGGCCATGCCGTAAGCCACCGGGTGCGTCGTGTCCATCATCGCCTTGAGCATCGACCCGGGCAGATAGAACTCTTCCGGTCTGAGGTCCTTGAGGACGTTCTTGACTCTGAGGCCGAGCGATTCGATTGCCCAGTCACACGCGGGGCCGAGGCAGACCAGCGTACCGCCACCCTCGACGAAGTCGCGTAGTGCGGCGCGGCCGGTTTCGCCAAGGCCGCCCGTGTACTTGGGGGCGGCGCTCCCTGCCGGCATGCCCGTTGAAATCTGCGACGCACTCTGGCCTGGCAGGATGATTGTGTCGAAGCGCGACCGCAAATCCCCCGCTCTAACATCGTGGTCGTAGAGAGTGGAGTAGGGGACCCCGTAGTCGTCGAAGATGAACCTCGTCCAGCCTTCGTCGGCCGTCGCGGCATAGCTGCGGTACATACCAACCCTGGGCTGGCGCAGGAGCATCATCGTGGTGTCCGTGACCTGATCTTCAAGGGCATCCCCGATACGCAACCCGTACCGCTGGGCCAACTCGTCGAGCGCCTCGGCGAGCCCTTCTTGCTGCGGCATATAGAATACGCCGGCCAGCTCATGGCCCTCGGGGCCGGCGGGGCCGCAGGTCCGAAGAACCTCGAAACCGGCGTCGAGCAACTGGAATACCGCTTTGAACGACGCATTCATCGCCGGACACATAACGTAGCCGTGCTCGGCGGAGAGCTTCTTCACGGCGCCCGGCTCAAGCGCCACGGGCATCTTGGGCGGGGCGGCGTCCTCGAGTTCAGCGTCGAAGGGCTGCGCGACCTCGACGCACGTGACGTTCATCTGCAGTGGCAGGGTCTGGGCTGTGATGTCGTACGGCGGCTTCGGCGGGCCGCCCGGAAATTGCCGGAGATCCGGATACGTCTGCCGCTCAAGCAGCGTCTTGGCGTATCGCGCGTACGGTTGGGCCATCGGAATGACGTAGGTTCCGGCAGGGTACGTCACACCGTCGGCTGTGAACGGGGCTTTCGCGCGGTGGATCTCCACCATACCCTTGTGCAGCGTGTCAAGCATCTCGTACGCAGTAACGGGGTCAATCTGGGTGGCCGGGACGACGTAAGCATAGGGTTTGCGCAGGGCGAGCCCGTTCTTGCTCACCTTATAAAAGTTGCCCACCCACATGTCGCGGTAGCGGGCGGCGTGTTTGAGGCACGCCCACGCCGAAATCTTGTCGTACTCGACGATGTCGCGCAGCCGCCAGGTGCCGCCCGGCCACGGGATGGGGTGCGCGAGCGACGCGACCTTGGGGTCGGAGCCGTCGCGGGCCCCCTCCATCTCGTTGAAGGCCACCTCAATCGGCGTCGCCGTCTTGACCGATGCGCATTCCGACAGGATCCGGATGCCGCCGTGGTAGTGCTGATAGGCGCGCGACGGGGAGAAGCAGTCAAAGATGATGCTGTGCGTTACACCGTACTTGCCAGCAGCGAGCAGGTCCATGATCATCGCGGAGCCGACGACTGTGGTCTCATGCTGCATCAGCGGGTCGACGTTGGGATCGAAGGGGTCGATGTACGGCGGCAGAAAGAACCGGAAGCTATTCGACCACATCTGGTGCTGGTCAAACACGATCATCGGGTGCCAGACGTTCTGGACCTTTTCGATGGCCAACTGGTTTTCGACCTGGGTGAGCATGAACCAGTCGCGGTTGTTGTCGTGGCCGACGTACTTGTGATAAAGCCACGGCATCTGCCCGCCCTCCCAGGGCTTGCCGAGCGTCGACTCGTAGTAATCGGCGACCATCTCCAGGCCGTCCGGGGTGAGGGACGGGACGAAAACGAAGATCACGTTGTCAAGGACCTGTTTGGTGACTTCGTCGGTGCCCGTCACGAGCTCGTAGGCCAGTTCGGACGACATCTGCGTACCGCCGACCTCCGAAGCGTGGATGCTGCAGGAGATCATCACGACCGACCTGGCTTCGGCAAGAAGGCGGGCGGCCTCGTCTTCGGCTAGCCCGCGCGGGTCCGCGAGCCGGCAGTGGATCTGCCGCAACTCCTCCAGGCGGGCCATGTTGGCCTCGGATGTGATCACCGCGCTGATGAACGGTCGGCCCTCGGTCGTCTCGCCGAGTCGATCGACCTTTATGCGGCCTGTGCCAGCGGCGCCGAGCTTGTCGAAGTAATCCACGATGGCCGGCCACCGCGCGAGTTTGCGGTCCGACCCTAGCTGGAAACCGTAATGCTCCTGCGGGGTTGGGATTGGCACGTACTCACACTCCTCCGTTGTCGCGGTTTCAGGTGGGAAAATCGACCTCATTTGGTTTTTTGGGTTCGCTCCGCCGGTAGTGGTTCCCTTTCGGGCAACGAAGAAACCCGGTGCGGCCGGCGTGCAGGGTCTTGGGGGGAAGGGGGATAGGCGGGGCCGGTGTTGCGGGCCGGCTATGGTGCAGAATGCCACACAGGCCGCGGCGGCTGCGGCTTCTTCTGCCACATACCCGGGGCGGGATATGAGGCATCTTGCCACGTAGGCCCGTGTGTGGGGCCGGCTATGGTGCATAATGCCACACAGGCCGCGGCGGCTGCGGCTCTTTCTGCATCGCAGGCCGCCAAGCCATGTAGCACATTGCCACATAGGTCCCGCGGGTGCCGCATCGAGCCCGGCCCTCTGGTCCCCGCGGGCGCCGCATCGAGCCCGGCCCTCTGGTCGCGGCGGCCACAACGAAGCCCGGCCCACCGCATCATGCGACGGGCCGGGCGTGATCACCCAGCGTAGCTGTGGCCCAGTAGACCTAGTACTCCAGCCCCGGATACAGCGGGTATTGCTGCAGCAGCGCCGCAACCCCCGCCTGGATCTCCTCTTTGGGCTTGCCGCCGATCGCGCCTGCGATCAGGCGAGCGATCTCCGCAATCGCCGGCTCTTTCATGCCGCGCGTGGTGACGGCCGGGGTGCCGAGGCGCAAGCCGCTGGTCCTCATGGGCGGCTCCGGGTCGAACGGGATTGTGTTCTTGTTGACCGTGATGCTGCACTTGTCGAGCAGCTTTTCGGCCTGACGGCCATTCATGCCGCGACCGCGCAGGTCGACCAGCATCAGGTGGTTGTCCGTGCCACCGGACACCAACCGGAAACCCTCGGTCTCCAACGCCGCCGCAAGCGCAGCCGCGTTTTTGACGATCTGCCCCTGGTAGGCCTTGAATTCGGGCGACAGAGCCTCCCTAAACGCCACCGCCTTGGCCGCGATGATGTGCATCAGCGGGCCGCCTTGGAGACCGGGAAAGACGGCGCGGTCGATCTCTTTGGCGTACTTCTCCCTGCACAGGATCATGCCGCCGCGGGGGCCCCGCAGGGTCTTGTGGGTTGTCGTGGTCACGAAATCCGCGTACGGCACCGGGTTGGGATGCAGTCCCGCTGCAACGAGGCCCGCGATGTGGGCCATGTCAACCATCAGCATCGCGCCGGTTTCCGCTGCGATCCGCCCCATCCGCTCAAAGTCGATGGTCCGCGGGTAAGCGCTCGCGCCGACGACGATCATCTTGGGCTTGTGCTCGCCGGCCAACTGCGCCAGCGCGTCGTAGTCGATGCGCTCGGTGTCTTGACGGACGCCGTAGGGCACGAAGTTGTAGTAGATGCCCGAGTAGTTGAGCGGGTGGCCGTGGGTTAAGTGGCCACCGTGGCTCAGGTTCATGCCCAGGACCGTGTCGCCGGGCTTTAGAAATGCGAAGTATACCGCAGTGTTGGCAGGCGCCCCGGCGTGCGGCTGGACATTGACGTGTTCAGCCCCAAACAACTGCTTGGCGCGGTCGATCGCCAGCCGTTCGGCGACGTCTACCCACTCGCAACCGCCGTAGTAGCGCTTGCCGGGGTACCCCTCAGCGTACTTGTTGGTCAGGACCGATCCCTGCGCCTCGAGCACGGCGCGGCTCACGAAGTTCTCCGATGCGATCAGCTCGATCTTCTCTCTCTGCCGGTTAAGCTCGCCCGCCAGAGCGTCGGCGAGTTCCGGGTCGATACGGCGTACGTTCTCCAGCATCAACAGACCTCCATCCATCGGGGCATTTGCCCCGGCACTGTTGCACGTGGCGCAAACCCGCCGCATCCGCGGCGCGGTTCGCACCTCAAAACTTTCGACGTCAGCAGGCGATGTCCTATCTTTACCCGGGGCCGGAACTGCGGCGATGTCGCACGCGGCGGCAGGGAGGGCTGCTTGGCGCAGGACTTGCGCCGCCCTGAGCCGAAGGCAGACCCCCGACCCCAGGGAGCAGGAGGCGATTTGCGTGCCTACCTCAATCAGCTTCGACGCGACCGACCCGCGCGGGCGGCTCGCGAACATGGCCCGCGAGCTCTACGCTGCGGGCGTCCTCCGGCACTCGGCGGCAACCTTAGTCTACGCATTCCCGGCGTCGAGGCGACATGGATCACGCCGGGAGGGAAGTTCAAAGGCGGGCTTTTCCCCGAGGACATGGTCTGCATCGACCTTACCGGGCGGATGATCGCGGGTGCGGCGGGGTTCACCCCCTCGGTGGAAGCGGCCGCGCACGCTGCGGTCTATCGATCAAGGACCGATGTTGGCACGGTCATCCACGCCCACCCGCCCCACGCGATCGGCGTCGCCACTCTCGGGCTACCGATCGAGCCCGTGACCGAAGAGGCTGTACCATTCGCCTCAGTGCCGAGGATCGGCTACTACGCCGCCGGTTCCGAGGGGCTTTGTGAGGCGGTGCGCAAGGCGCTCTCATGCAGCGACATTGCTTTGCTTGCCCACCACGGCGTCTTCGCAACCGGGCCGACTCTGCGGGCTGCCGCCAACACGCTGCTTTCCCTGGAATCAGTCTGCCGGGTACTGCTGCTGATGCGGCAGCATGCCGAGGGCAGGCTCCCGGTGATCGGTTAGCTGGCATGAGCCGGAATATGCCGGCCTGGTGTGTGGTCGAGGGGCACAGGGGCTACTCTGACAGGTTCCCAGAGAACACGATGCTCGGCTTTGAGATGGCCTTCGCCGAAGGGGCTGGCGGTATCGAGGCCGACGTTCGCCGGACCCACGACGGGATATTCGTGCTGTGCCACGACCCGATACTTGACCGGACGACCAACGGGCACGGAGTAATCGCCGAACTGACCTGGCCCGAGGTCGCGACGCTAGAGGCGGCGTCCAAGCACCGGTTCGGCCAAACCTTCGCCGGCCGTACCGATTGCAGGCTGCCGTCGCTCGGCATGTTGCTGGACCGCTTCGCCCGTCGGCCGGTCATCATCGTCCTGCACCTCAAGGGGCTGGCGGTGCCGGACCTCGATGCGCTGCTCAATGAAGTGGATCGCCGGGGGATGACCGGCCAGTGCCACTTCTTCGGCCCCTTGTCGGCCATCAACCACATTAAGCGGTGTTCCCCAACCTGCTTTACCCTCAACGACGGCATGCCGGGCCCTGGTGAATACGAGCGAGCGCTTAACGAAGCCGTCAAGGGCGGACACGATTGTGTTAGCATCGACGCTTGTTGCTCTGAGGCCGAGGTCGAGAGCATGGCCGACTCGATCCATGCGGCGGGCAAGCTTGTCCATGGGTCATACCTGTCGGGGGACTACGAGCGGTCAACGCAGTGCCTGATTGACGCAGGGGCGGACTTCATCCTCGGCAACGATGTGGGTGCTATGCTGGCCGTGCTTCGCGGCAATAGACCGGGGCAAGCTACGCCCGGCGCCGGCCCGCCACGCTCCGGGGCTAAGGGAGCGTAACCTGCGTCATCCTGAGTCCTTGGTTCCTCTCCCCCGCACCACCCGGTTCTTGCCGCGCCGCTTGGCGACGGAGTTGGCCTCGGTTGCGGCAGCCAGCAGTTGTGTCAACTGGCAGCCGTCGGCGGGGCAGTTGGCAACCCCCACGGAAACCGTAACCGGAAGGGGCCAGGCTGCACTCGCCACTGCTACCGCCTGGCGTAACCGGTCGCCAACGGCGTAGGCGTCCTCAGCGCCGACATCTGGCAGGATGGCCACGAATTCATCGCCCGACAGCCAGCGGCTGATGTGGTCCGACGACCGAATGCGCCCGGCCAGCGTGGCGCCGAGCATCCGGATCATCTCGTTGCCCTGTTCATATCCCAGCCGTTCGTTGTAGCTCTTGAGATTGTCGCCGTCGATGAACAGGACCGAAAACTGCTGTCCCGTGGCCTGGTATTCCGCCAGCAGCCGGTCGATGCGTTCCTCCGCCGCCCGGTGGTTGGGCATCCCCGACACCGGGTCGGTGTAGGCCATCTCGCGGGTCAGCCGGAGAGCGTCGACGGTTTCGGCAAGGCGGCTGATGAACCATCCCAGCAGCCCCTCGATCCAGCGGTTGGCCTCGCCGGGGCCGCCGGCCTCTCCGCCGGTGGAAGCCCCCATCTCCAGCCGCGACAGGAGTTGGGCGAGGGTTTGCCCGTGCGCCGGATAGCGGCAGGTTTGCCACCGGAACGAGACCGGCGGTAACTCCTCCGCTGCGAGCCTCGCACTGAATGCCTGCTTGAGAAATGCGTGGTGGTGACGGGCGTGGGTGATTTCGGTTTCCGGAAAGTGAATGAGGAACTCGTCGCCGCCGAGCCGGTAGGGCTGGCACCGGTCATCGCAGTTGGCGGCGAGTTCGCGCAGCGAGTCGGCGAACGCCTGGACGACACGGTCGCCACAGCGCCGGCCCTCGGTCTGGTTGATCTTCTCCACACCCACAAGGTCGGCCATCGCCAGCAGGCCCGCTGGGGGCAGTTCGCGGATCTCGTCGACGAGGGCGATCAGGTTAGGGAGGCCGGTGAGGGCATCGCGCACGACCTCGGTCAACATCTGGACACCTCCCGCGACGGGTCATTGATACGGCTGGTGTCGTCATTACTACCACACATCTTAAGCCAAACCTTCATGCGAACGGGCCGCCCCTGCGGGAAGACAGCAGGGGAAGGGCCGCCGCAGGGTAAACTTGGTTATGATGTACCAACAGGCCGCGCCGGGCGGGCTCTCCCGAGCGGCCTCCAGGGAGGAATTGGAGTGGCAGTCAATCTCAAGGGCAAGGACCTTCTGACCCTCAGGGACTGGACACCAGAGCAGATCTGGCAGGTGATCAAGACCGCCGAGCAGCTCAAGATGGTGCGCAAGATGGGCCAGGACTACCGGCCGCTTCAGGGCAGGACGCTGGCGATGATCTTTACCAAACCTTCGACTCGGACGCGGGTTTCCTTTGAGGCGGGGATGTTCTACCTCGGCGGCCATGCCCTGTACCTTTCGGCAAGCGATCTCCAACTCGGCCGCGGCGAGACCATCGAGGACACCGGCAGGGTCCTCTCACGCTTTGTGGACGGGATTATGATCCGGACGTATAAGCAGAGCGACGTCGAACAACTCGCCGCCGGGGCCGCCGTGCCGGTGATCAACGGCCTGACCGACGCGTATCATCCGTGCCAGGTCTTGGCCGACCTCCTGACTGTGTACGAGAAATTCGGCCGTGTCGCTGGCCTTAAGCTGGCATACATCGGCGACGGCAATAATATGACCCATTCGCTCATGATTGGCGGAGCCAAGCTCGGCATGTCCGTCGTCTGCGCCAGCCCTGCCGGGTTCAGGCCGGACGAGGGGATCGTGGCCTACGCCCGCACCGCCGGCAAGGCGAGCGGCGCGGAGGTTGGCGTCGTCGAGTCGGCCGCACAGGCCGTGGCCGGCGCCGACATCGTCTACACCGACGTTTTCGTAAGCATGGGCCAGGATGCCGACCGCGAGCGCAAGCTTGCCACGTTGGCGCCGTACCGGGTGACCCCCGAACTGATGGCCCAGGCCAATCCGGGCGCGATCTTTATGCATTGCCTGCCCGCCCACCGCGGCGAGGAGGTCGAGGCGGCCGTCATCGATGGGCCGCGTTCCGTCGTGTTCGACGAGGCGGAGAACCGGCTCCACGCCCAGAACGCCCTGATGGCCCTGGTGATGTAGGTATTGCGCTTGAGGACACCCGGTTGTACGGCCGCGGGCAAGGCTAAGCAAGCGCCGTTGGTGCTGGTTCTGGTGACCGGTCTGTTCACGGGCGTGGCCGGGACCGGGCTTGCGCCCGGCGCTGCCGCAGCCGCACCCGCCTCACCGACACTCGCCGCCTTTTGCAGTATCCGCCGCACCAACGGCATCTGCACGGCCCGCCGCAGCAACGCCCGCCGCGGTGGCTTCAACGACGCACAGCGCGCAGGCCGGCGGCATGGCAATCGCGGCCCGCCCGGCATGGGCTTCGCCAGCGACCGAGCAGGCGGGGAGCCTTGAACTCCTGATCCGGGTGCTCCCAGACGCGGATAATGTCGTCGTGTCTCATCGAACTGGCCGGGGCGGGCCCCGAACCCGCACCAGTCCGGCCCCTGAAAGTCGACCAACTGCAGGCCACCGGCCTTGTGGCCAGTGAGGCCAGGGGCAACTCCGGGTGGGTCCTCAGCCTCGCCACTGCCGAGCCGCTGGCCGAGGTTCCGGGCTTCCTTGCCGACGGGGTCGTCGTGCGGTGCGAGGCGCAGCGATGGGGGCCGGTCACGATCTACAGGGCGTTCATGTCGCTCGGCGGGCCGGACGGTTTCCTTCGCCGGATCCTCGAGCGGCTGGGCCGCACCGGCCTCGACGCCGCGGTGCGTCTTGAGCTTCCCGGGCGCGTGATCAGCACCAACGCCCCTGCGAGAGCGGGTGGTGCGCTACACTGGGACGTCCGGACGGAGACCGATTCAGTCCTGTTGGCCGAGGCTGCGGCGTTCAGCATCGGCCCCTGGGCACGATAGTCCGCGTGGTCCCTCGGCCTGGGCCTAGTCGCGTGCCTTGCCTGGCTCTGCGGCGACATCGCCGTCAGGTCGGCTCGTTCCGCCACGATCTCCGTGCCTAGACGAGCCCGGCGGCCCTGCTGCGAACGACATTCACGATTCGCTTTGATTTGAGGGCGACGACATGCGCGGCGGCAACACCGGCAGGATCCTCAATGTCGACCTTGAAACCGGCGCTCTTGCGACCGAACACCTTGACCCGGCCATCTACCGCGACCTTCTCGGTGGGTACGGCCTGGGCGCGCCGGATCATCTTCTCGCGGCAGCGGGCGGTATGGATCCTCTTGGGCCCGAGAACATCCTCGCGTTTACAACGGGGCCGCTCGTCGGCACTCCCGCGATCACCGGCTGCCGCTTTACGGTGTGCGGCAAGTCGCCGCTAACGGGGACCTGGGGCGACTCAAACTGCGGCGGCTACTTCGGCCCCGCCCTCAAGATGGCCGGGTACGATGCCGTCTTCTTCTCCGGTATCGCCCCCGAGCCGGTATCCCTGTTCGTTGGGCCCGACGGTCCCCAATTGCTCCCTGCGGGCGATCTATGGGGCGCCAGCGACGCTTTCGCCACCGAGGATGAGCTGCGCAACAGGCACGGCAAGGACACGCGAGTGGCGTGCATCGGCCGGGCAGGGGAGCAGGGGAGCCTGATCGCCGCGATCATCAACGACTACGGTCGCGCGGCCGGCAGGTCCGGCCTTGGCGCGGTCATGGGAAGCAAACGGCTGAAGGCCGTCGCCGCCAGAGGAGCCGGGCCCGTCCCGATTGCCGATCCCGAGGGGATGGCTACCCTGCGCCGCAAATACGTTGCGGAGATGGCGGCGAACCCGCGGGTCAAGCACTTCAACAAGTACGGCACGATCGATCACGTAGCTAGTTCGGCCTTCAGCAACGACTCGCCGGTTCGCAACTGGTCGATGGCCGGCGTCGATTTCCCGGACGCCACGAAGATCAGCGACGACACGCTCCTCTCGTACCAGTTCCGCAAATACGGGTGTTGGCACTGTAACATCGCGTGCGGCGGCCTCTACCGCGTTGAGAAGGGACCCTACCGGACAGAGGAGGCCCACAAGCCCGAATACGAAACCTGCGCCATGTTCGGCAACAACCTGCTGAATTCCAACGTCGAGTCGCTGATCAAGATCAACGACATCTGTAATCGCAACGGCCTCGACACGATTTCCGCCGGGGCGACCGTCGCGTGGGCGATTGAGTGCTTTGAGAACGGACTGCTCACGACCGAAGTCACAGGCGGTTTGGAGCTTCGCTGGGGCGACCACGAGACCATCGTCAGGCTGACAGAGCTGATGGCTTCCGGCGAGGGTTTCGGCGGACTCCTGCAGATGGGCTCGGCCGCCGCGGCGCGAAAGATCGGGCGTGGTTCGGAGAAGTTTGCCATCCACGTGGGGGGCCAGGAACTTCCGGCGCACGACCCCAAGTACGCGCCGTCCTGGGGAACGTACTACGTCAGTGACGCAACGCCGGGCCGGCACACGCAACTCGGCCTCGTCGCGTATGAGAACGGGCCCGGCCTGCCAGGGCTCGAACTGCCGGTGAAGATCGAACGCCACCGATACGCCGGCAAGGGCGAATACGCCGCCAGGATCCAGAACATCATGCACGCGGCCTACTGCTGCGGCCTGTGCATGTTCGCCATCCAGCGGATGAACGTCTACGGTTGGCCGGAGTTCCTGACGGCCGCAACGGGAGAGGAGTACACTTTGGACGACTTCGAGCGGATCGGCCGCCGGGTTGCAGCGCTGCGCGGAGCCTTCAACATCCGCGAAGGGATCGCCCCGGCCACCCACTTCCATTTGCCGCCGCGAGCCATGGGCGTCCCGCCGCTCGACAAGGGGCCGCTCCAAGGCATCACGATCGACCTGCCAGCCCTGACGGCTGAGTACTACGCCGCCCAGGGCTGGGACCGCTCCGGCCGGCCGACGGCCACAACACTCCGCGAAGCCGGGCTCGCCGACGTCGCCGCGGAGATATACCCCGGGGATGGAGCATAGGTGGCGGTGAACGACCGTGACTCCGGCGCTCCCGGCGGGCCGCAGGTTCTGGACATCGTACTCACCGGCGAGTTGGTGACGATTGTCGGCCGCGGGCGGTTTCAGGTGACTGCCAGGCCTGGCGAAGTGGTCGGTGAACTTCTGGTCCGCCTGGGCAAAGACTGTCACCCCTGGTTTGCGACTCTGCCGGCCGGGCGGGGCGAGGACCCGCAACTCGGCGCCGTGATGGTGCTGCTGGACGGAGAGCAGGTCAGCTTTCCGGACGGGCTGCGCCGTCCCGTCGGCCCGGGTCCCCTCTACCTGATCCCCCCGATTCCGGGGGGATAGCGAAGCGCGGCGGCCGGCGGGCGGGCAGGGGAACCGCCCACAGGTCGGGAACTTGCGGCTCAAGGGGGAGCAGCCCCGGCTTGACCTAAGGGAGGGATACGGTGTGGCGGAGAGCCAGAGACAAAAGGTCACGATCCACACTCTTCACGAAAAGATGCATCGCGGTGAGCAGATCACGATGCTCACGGCCTACGATTACCCGTTGGGATTGTTGGAGGAGCGTGCGGGGATCGACATCATCCTCGTCGGCGACTCCATGGGCATGACCGTGCTGGGTTACGAGACTACCCTGCCGGTCACGATGGACGAGATGGTCAACCACGCTGCGGCGGTGCGGCGGGCGGCCCCGACGGCGTTCCTGATCGGCGACATGCCCTACATGACCTACCAGCCAAGCGTGGAAACCGCCATCCGCAACGCCGGCCGGTTCATGGCCGAGGCTGAATGCGATTGCGTCAAGCTGGAGGGCGGCGCCAACGTCGCCGACGTCGTGCGAGGGCTCGTCAAGGCGACGATCCCCGTGATGGGCCACATCGGCCTTACACCACAGTCGCTGGCCCAGTTGGGCGGTTTCAAATCACAGGGCCGCTCGGCCGAGACGGCCCAGCGCCTGATCCAGGACGCCAAGGTCCTGGAGGAAGCCGGTATCTGCTCCCTCCTCGTCGAAGCGGTGCCCGAGCAGGTCTGCGAGATTATCGCCAAGCGGAGTTCGGTGCCGGTGATCAGCATCGGTTCGGGCGGCAAGTGCCACGGCAACCTGCTCATCGTCCACGACATGCTGGGCTTTTTCGATCGTTTTACGCCACGGTTCGTCAAGAAATACGCCGACCTCAACCGCGTCATCCTCGAGGCGATATCACAGTTCAAGCAGGAAGTGGAGTCGGGTGCATTCCCGGCCAAGGAACACTGCTACGGAATTCCGGCCGCCGAACTGAAGCGGCTTCGCGAGATGCTGGGGGAATAGCCCGTGGACGAAATCATTGTCCGACCGGGTATCGGCGCGCTGCACGGGCGGGTCAACGCGGGTTTCATTGCCGGCGAGGAGAGCGTTGTGATCGTCGATACGATGTACTCCCCGGCGGACGGCAGGGACATCGCAGCCTTTGTGGGCAAGCATACTACGGCGCCGGTTCTGGCTGTTGTCAACACCCACCAGCACGCGGACCACACCTTCGGCAACCAGGTGTTCGGCGCGCCGGTGGTGGCCAGTGAGGCGTGCCGCAAACGGATGGCCGATAACCTCCAAAGCTCCTGGTCGCCGGCGGAACTGCGCAATTTCCGGCAGACTCTGGGCGAGCGCCTTGAGGGGCTGCGGATCGTCCTTCCCTCAGTGACCTTTGCGAGCGGCCTTACCCTCCACGTCGGCAAAGCGGCGGGCTCTGGCGCGGCGGCTCAGGACCGGCGCATCGACATCCGGTTGACGGCCGGCCATACGCCGGGCCATTCCATGGTTTTCGTCCCCGATCAAGGCGTCCTCTTCGGGGGCGACCTGTTCTTCGTCGGACGGTATCCCTTCGTCAGGCAGGCCCATACGCCAAGCTGGGTCGCGGCCCTCGAGCATATCAAGCGGCTCGGGCCGGAGGTTCTGGTTCCCGGCCACGGGCCAGTCTGCGACGCGGCAGAGACCCTGCGCCAGTGCGACCACCACATCAGCTACTTCCGCGAAACCCGCGGTAAGTGCGAGGACATGCTCGCCCGCGGCCTTGGCCGCGACGAGATCCTCGCCAGGGCGGGGGAGTTCCCGCGGTTCGCGGCCGAGGGGTACGAGCGGATGCATCAGCTCAACGTCGGGGTTATCCTCGACGAGGTCCAGAGCGAGGCCCAGGCCAAGTGACCGACGAACTGGTGATGGTCGTCCCGCGGCAGGCCCTGTTCGGCCGGAGCCCCGTCTTCCAGGGCTTCAGTCCTAACGCGGAAGGCTACTTCGGCCGCTGCCTGGAGGAGCACCTGTTCATGCCACGCCGGCGTGCGGAGTCCGACGAGCGGTACAAACAGATCATCCCGTATGTCGTCCTGCAGACCTGTCCCGGTCCGGACCAGCGTTACCAGTACATGATTTTCCAGCGCACCCGGGGCGGCGACCCGCGGTTGGGACGCCTTTACTCGATCGGGCTTGGCGGGCACGTCAATTCCTCCGACGTTCTGGTCCCTCCCGTTGTGCGCGCTCCCGCGGCGAGACGCGGCGAACGGTCCGCGGAGGGGGCAGCCGGACCGTCACGCGGCAGGCAGGCGCCACGGGCGGCAGCGGCGGCGCTGCCGGCGCATTCGGCTCAAGACCATGCGGCGGCCCGGAGGGTGGTTGCTGCGTCCTTGCCGCAACGTTCGCAGCGCGGCGGGCGCCCGGCAGTCACCCGGTGGAGCGGCGGTCAGGCTGGTTCGCCAGGGGGCGCGCCGTTGCGTCAGCAGGGGCGTCCGGCAGGCACGTCGCCCGGGGAGACCGACCGTCCAACCCGGCGGGTCATCCGCAGGCTCAAGTTTGCCCCGGACCTGCGCGCCCTCGTGGAGCCGCTGGCGGGCCCACGCTCTCACGAGCATCCCCTGTTTCATGGCATCAGGCGCGAGCTGCGCGAGGAAGTCGCGGTTCCACCGGGCGCACAGCTCTGCTGCTGGGAGTGATCAACGACGACCAGAGCGCCGTCGGCCGCGTACACTTCGGGATCGCTTTCTTGCTGGAAGTGCCGCCCAGCGTGCAGGTCCGGCGCAGGCGGCGGCGGGGCGGCCGGTTGGCTCTGGTCCGCGGTGGGAGGCGGTCGTCGATCCGGCTGCGCAAGGAGGCCGGGACGTCACAGGTCGGCGATCTGTTTCCCCTTGACCTGGTCATGACGTACCGGCACGCGATGGAATCATGGTCCACGCTCCTGCTCGACGCGGGCGTCCTGAGGGCGCGGCCGCTTCCCGGCCAGGCCGCGATGTAAAGGGCCGGGCATAGTCCGGGGGAGGGCACTGCCGTGACGGATGGGATCAGAACCGATCAGCGGCACTTCGCCGACCTCCTTTTGCGCGGAGGTCCGGTTTACACCGTCGATTCCGGGGATAGCGTCGTCGGCGCCTGCGCCGTCCGCGACGGGCGGATCATCGGGACCGGTGGCGTGCCAGATTTGCTGCATCTCGTGGGGCCCGGGACAAAGGTCATCGACCTCCAGGGCAAGTGCCTACTGCCGGGCCTGATCGACGCACATAGCCACATCACAGGGCACGGCCAGGATATGGCGGCGCTGGACTGCAAGCACGGCGTGGCCTCGGTGGCGGATATCGTAGCCAAGGTCCGGGCGGCGGCAGCTGCCGCGCCGAAGGATACGTGGATCGTCGGGCGAGGATACGATCAGAAAAAGCTCGCTGAAGGCCGACACCCACTGCGCGCCGACCTCGACCAGGCGGCGCCCGACCACCCGGTGGCCCTGACTCGGACATGCGGGCATATCCTCGCCTGCAACTCGGCGGCGCTCCATCTTGCCGGGATCGACGCGGGGACGCCGGACCCGGTCGGCGGCGAAATCGACCGTGACGCGGCGGGTGTGCCGACGGGAGTGCTCAGGGAGTCGGCCTGCCGACCCGTCCATCTGCTGCTCGCGCCCGCGTTGGACGCCCTGCGCGAAGCATACATCGAGGCTTGCCGGGACTACAACCGCCACGGGATCACAAGTTCGCACGATGCCAGCGGGATGAGCCCGCTTCAGATCCGCACGATGATCGAAGCCCACAACGCCGGAGCCGCCCACCTGAGGACCTATATGATGATGCGGTTTGGGGCCGAGGGTTCGGCCGGCGATGCGGCTGTGCAGGCCGGTGCAGTGACCGGACTGGGCGGGGCCGTGATCCGCATGGGCCCGCTCAAGGCCATGGTCGACGGATCAAGCAGTGGTCCAACAGCCGCCACGCGCTCGCCCAACGCGAGCGAGCCGGACCGCAGCGGTATCCTGTATTTTTCTGCCGAACAACTCGACGCATTGGTCGCGTACGGCGCGGCGGCAGGTTTCCAGGTCACGGCCCACTGCGTCGGCGACAGAGCGGTCGGCATGATGCTGGACGCCATCAGGCGATCGGGTGCGGACGCCCCGGCGCGCCGACACCGCATCGAGCACTGTGCGATGCTCAACCCGGACTACGTCAGGCAGATCAGGCAACTGGGCATCGTCCCGGTCGCCAACCCTTGTTTTCCTGGGAATTCGGCGACGGGTATGTGCGGGACTACGGGCCGGAGCGGGGAGGCTGGATGTTTCCAATGCGCGCCCTGATGGACGCGGGAATACCGGTGGCAGCCGGTTCCGATTCTCCGGTGACTTATGTCAACCCCTTCCTCGGCTTCTACTGCGCGATGACCAGGCGGACGATGCGCGGAAACGTGGTGGGGGCGGAGCACTCGATCGGCTTCGCGGAAGCCCTCCGCGCCTACACGATCAACGGGGCCTATGCGAGTTACGAGGAGCGGGTTAAGGGGAGCATCGAGCCGGGCAAGCTGGCCGATCTGACCGTCGTCGAGGGCGACCTGGGACAGGCTTCACCCGAGGAAATCAGAGATGCCGCGGTTTTGATGACCTTCGTGGGCGGCGTACTGGTCTATGAGCGGTGAGGATCCACCCCGAGGACGCGCCGTCGTCGAGGCTGTTGCGGAGTCTCGGTTTCAGGGTATTGGACCCCGGCCGGTCGGGTTCTACGCGCTCGCCAGGGGAACATGGGCCGGGCCGCACACATAGCCGCCCATGACATCCCACAGCACGTCAACGGCAAACTTGAGGCTCGCGAGCGGAATTCGCTCGTTCGCGCCATAGCCGCCGCTCAGGTCCACTTCGGGCAGCGTCGGGAAGAACCCGTAGGTAGGGGTGCCCGCCATGCGCGTAAAACGGCTGCTGCTCGGCCCGGGTGCCATCAGGGGGACAAGGTGCGACCCCGGATGGTGTACTGAAACCGCCTGCCCCATGAGCGCAACGATGTCGGCGTCGGGCGGCGATTCAGAGGGCGGCACAATTTCCTCAGCCAATACCTCGATACTCAGTCCCGCATCGCCCGCGTTGACGGGCAATCCGCCTTCCTCCAAGGCCGCCTCAAGCTCCGCGCACAGGCTTGAGACAGTCTGGCCGGGCAGCATCCTGCAGTCGAGGACGATCTCGACGGGTGCCGGGGTGCTGGAATGCCTGCTGCTTCCCGTGACCGCCGCCGGAGCGACTGTGTTGCGCGCCAGGGCGAGCAACACCGAACGCTCCACTGTGTCCGCAGCAACCCGGCTTAGGGCCTCGCCGGCGAGCAACGGGCTGAGCAGGCTGCGGATGTGCGAAGACGCGGGGAGTGGTTGTGGTGCCGCAAGCGCCTCAACAAAAGCCTGGAAGCACGGCGTCACGTGCAGCGGCAGGTCAAGACGCTCTACGACGCCCAGAGCCCGCCCAAGAAGAAACAGCGGGTTTCCGCCGGCAACGCTTCGGTTGTACCTCGTGGGAACAGCACTGACCTGTCCGGAGGCCGCCAGGCGGGCCTTCACGACGCCTTTCTCGGAGCACTGGTAAGTGTAGTAGGTCTTGCCGAAGGCGTGCAGGGGCCATCCGCCTCCCTCTCCCAGAGCCGCATCTCCGGCCAGGCAATCCGCCATGTTTTCGCGGATCCAGCTCATCCCATGCGTCCAGCGGCCAAATGCATCTGCCCCGGCAACCAGCACGGCATCCCTGTGGCGGGGGCGGTCCAGGCGGGCCAGCTGGGCAAGGATGGCCGACCACACCGCGAGCGGTCCCTTGCAGTTGATGGCGCCTCGTCCCCAGACGGCCCCGTCAGCGATGCTGGCATCGAGGGGCCTGTACGCCCACTCGCTCGGATCGAACGGGGCGCAGTCGAGGTGCCCGATCAGCAGCAACGGCCCTGCGCTTGGCTTTGTCGTTGCGGGCAGGCGCGCGATGAGATTGCCACGCCCCGGAGCGGGCTCGACGATCTGGCACGTGAGCCCTTCGCAGGTAAGGCGCGCCGCAAGATATTGCGCCGCGGCGAGCTCGTTGCCCGGCGGGTTGGACGTGTCGATCCGGATCAGGTCCTGGAGGATTGAGAGGGCCAGACCGGGTAGACCCGGCAAGGCTGTTCTCGCCCTCGCGTCCGCTGTTAGCATGCTCTGGCCCTCACCCCGCGATATGTGGTGGGCACGGCGGATGGGAAACCCGGAAGGTACGTAGGGGCGCGGTTTCTCCGTGGCCGGCAGACCTAAGTTATGTTGACAGACCGCATATTCCTGCCTCGCGGCGACCCCGCCGTAGCGCCCGGGGCGCGGGGCAGGGAAGGGGCGACCGCAACCCGAATCGGTTGAGAATGACGTCAGACGCTGCGGCTCGCCACGGCTCGCCGCGGCGGCCGGTGACCCAGCGAGAGTAGCGGGGAGTGTCGTCCGAGTGCTGAATACTGCCAAGACCGGTACAGCGCCGCAAGCTGGCCGGGTGACGGAGTCGATCATCCAGACGCTGCGCGCAATCGCCGGCGCCGACCGGGTAATGGCGCGCGAGCAGGAATTGCTTACGTACTCGTATGACGCGTCGTTTCTGACCCGGCTTAAC